>NZ_JBLXGZ010000008.1:0-59738 GCF_048260245.1 Kordiimonas sp.
ATCGACCTTGTGGCAGAACAGATCCGTGTGGCACGCGGTGAAAAACTGCCGTATAATCAAGAAGATATCCGCGCAAGTGGCCATGCAGTCGAGGTGCGCCTGTATGCCGAGGACGCCACAAAAGGCTTCCTACCACAAACAGGCACCCTGCATAAAATGCGCACAAAAAGTGTGCAGGAAGTGCGCAATGATTTTGGCGTGGCTGAAGGCGATACAGTCAGCCCGTTTTACGACCCCATGTTGGCAAAGATCATCGCGCACGGCAGCACCCGACGCGCAGCGGTCGAGGCCCTGGCGGCAGAGCTGAAAGCCATGCGTATCGCGGGCCTTGTAACCAACAAGGCCTATTTGTCAGACATTCTGGCGAGCGAGCATTTCACCCACGCGCTGACCCGCACCCACACGCTGGACGCGGCAGAAATAGCGCCCGGCATGTGTGCAAGGGATTTGAGCATGTGTGCAGGTGCGATTTTGGTGGCGACGGCGTGCGCGAAATTCCCGCTGGCTGAGCTCGCAGGTTGGCGCACGGGCCATGATGCCTATCAGCGCATCACCCTTGAAGTTGAAGGCGAGGCCTTCCCGCTGGAGATTCGTACCAACCGGGACCGCACGGCATGGCAGGTGAGCGTAAAACATGAAGATACCGAACAATCGTTCAGTATCGAGGACGATATCTGCCGAGTGGGCGGCAAACGGTACCGGTTTGTCGTGGCAAAAGATGGCGACACCCATTTCATCGACCTTGGTCCCATGCACATCACCGCCACCAACATCACCCACCGCGCGGCGGAAGGCACCGCCAAGGGCGGCAGCGGCATACTGACCGCACCGATGGACGGTCAGGTTGTCGCCGTTGCCGCAGCAGAAGGCGCGGTGGTTGAGGCCGGAGAGCTGATCTGCGTCGTTGAGGCGATGAAAATGGAACATCACATCCGCGCCGATATCGCAGGCACCGTGACAAGCGTAAACGTGAAGGTTGCTGATCAGGTCAAGGCCCGTGCCGCCATCGCCACAATCACCGCAGCAGAGAAAACAGAGACAACAGCATCAGACACACCGGAGAAGGAATAACCATGGCCGATAAAATAACCCTCACCTGCGCGCTGACCGGTGTGCTGACAGACCCCACGGTGCATAACGTGCCCGTCACGCCCGAGCAGATGGCGCAGGAAGCCAAGGCGGCCTATGATCAGGGTGCGACGATCATGCATTGCCACTACCGGCAGCAGACCAGTGGCAAAGGCCACCTGCCAAGCTGGGACGGTGCGCTGGCAAAAGAGATTAACGACGCAATCAGGGACGCCTGCCCCGACGTGGTGATCAACATGACCACCGGTGTGGTCGGGCGCGAACAAGGCGAGGTGCTGGACTATCTGGCATACAACAAGCCCGAGATGGCGGCACTGAACGCAGGCAGCCTCAATTACCTGAAAACCCGCAAGGATGGCAGCTGGGCGTGGCCGCCCATGACTTTCCTCAACCCGGTTGAGAAAGTGGCCGAAATGCTGGCGGTGATGAAAGAGCATAATATCGTGCCGGAATTTGAATGTTTTGATGTCGGCATCGTGCGCAGCGTTGGCCTGTATATGGAAAACGGCATGATGGACCACGCGGATTATAACTTCGTTATGGGCGTAGCATCCGGCATGCCGTGTGACGCCGACCTCTTGCCGCTGCTGGTTAAATACAAAAAGCCGGAGAGCCCATGGCAGGCCACCCTGATTGGCCGCGCCGACGTGTGGCCGGTGCATGAACGGGTGGCGGAGCTGGGCGGCAACCTGCGCACCGGGCTTGAGGATTGTTTTTACCTGCCAAATGGCGACAGGGCACGGTCAAACGGCGAAATGATCGAAGCGCTGGCAGCGTGCGCACGCAAGGCGGGCCGCGAGATCACAAGCCCGGCGGAAACCCGCGCGATTATCAAAGCGCAGGCTTGGCGGTAGGGCCTCACCTTTGTGCGCCACACTTCTGTGTGAACCACCCTGGGGAGGGCCTGGACGCACTGCAGACATAGCTTCGCCGGTCAAGCCGTCGAATGACGATATGGGAAGTTGATAAAGATAGAGGGAAGAACAAGACCATGCAGCCCAATCTGGCACAGTTCGGATTCACAGAAGACCATCAGGCGCTTTATGACAGCGCGTGGCGCTACGGCGAAAAGGAAATGCATCCCTTGCTCGCCCGCATGGACGACGACGACTGGTTCCCGGACGCAGAATACCGCGCGATGGCAGATGCCGGCATGCTGGGCACCACCGTACCGGAGGAGTTTGGTGGCGCGGGGCTGGATTTTATCTCGCAGGCTTTGGTAGCGGAGGCCTTTTCCTACTGGAACCACTGCCTCGCTGCCAGTTGGGGCTCAAGCGAGAACCTGTGCGTCAACAATATTGTGCGCAACGCGAATGAGGTGCAAAAAGCCAAATATCTGCCGCGTTTTGTAAAAGGCGACGCCATTGGCGCGCTGGGGCTTACGGAACCGGGCGCGGGGTCGGATGCACTGGGATCAATGGCCACAACGGCCACGCGGGACGGCAACGACTATGTGCTGAATGGCCGCAAGATGTTCATCACCAACGGCCCGGTCGCCGATGTGTTGTTGATCTACGCCAAAACCAACCCGGCAGCGGGGCCGCACGGCATCTCCGCCTTTATTGTGGAAAAAGATTTCCCCGGTTTTTCTGTCGCGCAGAAGCTGGACAAGATGGGCTGGCGCGGCAGCCCAACGGGCGAACTGGTGTTTGATGACTGCCGGGTACCTGCGGAAAACCTTGTCGGCAATGAGAACGGCGGCGTTGCAGTTGTCATGAGCGGGCTGAATATTGAGCGCGTGCTTTTGTGTGCATCCACCATTGGTGTGGCGCAGCGCGCCCTGGACCTGTCGCTTGCCTACGCCAAGGAGCGCATACAGTTTGGCAAACCCATCGGTAACTTCCAACTGGTGCAGGGCATGCTGGCAGACATGTATACGGATGTGGAGACCATGCGCGCCACCAGCTACCAACTGCTGAGGGAAGTAAACGACCTTGAGAAGGGCGGCGGCGGCCGCGGCGTAGTGCATATGCGCACGGCAATGAATGCGTTGCACACCGGCCGCGCGCTGATGCGCGTGCTGGACAATGCGGTGCAGATCCACGGCGGCATGGGCTTCATGCGCGAGACCGAGGTGAACCGCCTGTACCGCTCAGGCAAGGTGATTGAGATTGGCGCGGGCACCAATCAAGTGCGGCAGTCGATCATCGCCAAGGAACTGTTAAAGGCCTGAATAAACGTTGGGGGACGGGAAGATGGTAGAACAAACAGCGCCGGGACATGTTCTGGATAACGTCAACCACTGGGCAACTGCTCAGGGAGACACGCCGTGGCTGGTGGATCTGCACGGCGGTGAGCCAACCACCTATACATGGGCCATGGGCAGGGCGATCACCGACCGGGCCGCCGCGGCAATCAACAGGCATTTTGGTGGCGAGCGAAAAAAGGCAGCGATCCTGTCGAAGAACCGAGCGCACTGGATCATGGCAGACATTGCCATCCTGCGTGCGGGCTGCGTTACCGTGCCAGTGTTTACCACCATGCGCCCTGATACCTTCCACTATGTGCTGGATTTTGCCGATGTTGAGCTGTTGTTTTTGGGCGAAAGCGCCAATTGGGCGGAAGTGAAGGACCACCTGCCGGGTGGCATCACCGTGGTGACCCTGCCCGGCATCCCCGAAACACTGGGCGATATCACATGGGACGCCTTCCTCGCGTCGGCTACCGAACTGCCCACACCACCGATGCCGGACGCTGACGAGGTAGCCACCATCATCTTCACCTCCGGCACCACGGGCAAGCCCAAGGGGGTCATGCATTCACTGAACAGCCTGACCCGCGCGACGGACGGCCTTGTGGAAGAAACCGATTCGGTGCCCGGTTGGCGCTTTTTCTCATACCTGCCGTTGGCACATCTGGCTGAACGGTTGGTGATCGAGCTGCATGCCATTCGTGTGGGCGGGGTCATCCACTTCAATGAAAACCTTGAAACATTTGCCGCAGATGTGCGCCATGCCAGGCCCGATTATTTTTTCGGGGTGCCGCGTATATGGGAAAAGCTGGTGCAAAGCGTGCTGGCAGCCACTGGCGGAGACGCGGGCGCGCTGAAGGCCGCGCTGACCGGCCCCAACGCAGCGGTGGTTGCCGCTGGCATCCGCGAAAAGCTTGGTCTCGCCAGCGTGCAATCCATGCTGTCCACCACCGCGCCGGTACCGCCTGCAACCAAGGAATGGTTTGATCTCTTTGGCCTCAGCTTGCTGGACGGTTACGGCCAGACGGAGATTTTGCCCATCACCACCACGTCGGGGCATGAGCCACGGCATGGGTCTGTCGGCAAGCCGATCAAGGGTGTGGAACTGCGCGTCACGGATGAGGGCGAACTGTTGGTGCGCGCGCGCGGCATCAGCCTGGGGTATTATAATGCGCCCGACAAAAACGCCGAGACCTTCAGAGATGGCTGGGTACACACCGGCGACCGCGCCTTTATCGATGAAGACGGCTATGTGCATCTGCGCGGCCGGGTGAAGGAAACCTTCAAGACCGCCAAGGGCAAATATGTCGCGCCCGGACCGATTGAGACGCAGATACAACAATCTGAACTGGTGGAACAGGCCTGTATCATCGGCCACGGCCTGCCTCAGCCCGTGACCATGCTGGTGGCGTCAGAAGTGGCGCAAACGCTGGAACCAGACAAGCTTGAAGCCGCGCTATACAGCTTGATCGCCGAGATCAACGCGGGCCTGGAGCGCCACGCACAAATTGGCGGCATTATTGTCGCAAGCGAGCCGTGGACCATTGAAAACGCCGTTTTGACCCATACCATGAAGGTGCGCCGGGAGCGGGTGCTTGACCGCTATGGCGCCATGATTGACGATGTCGCCAGCCGTATATCAGGTGGCAGTATCGAGCTTATCTACGAAAATTAACGGTTCTCGTTGCGCTATTAACCTTTCTTGCGGTATTTTGTACTAACTGTTGCACAGGCATTCGCCAACTGGCGATACTCCCTGAACTCAGAAAGTTTGGCACATGGCACATGACACCGTTCAGAATTCGATGCGTATCAACACGAAAGACATTCTCGTGCGCCAAAGCCTGTTCGCCAAAGCGAGCGAAAGCCTGCTGGAGAACTTCGTACAGGCCGCGACGGTGAAAACGCTCAGGAAAGGGGAAGCGCTTTTCCTGCAGGGTGAAGATGCGGATGCCTTTTATATCGTGCTTTCCGGCTGGATTAAGCTGTTCCGCGAGACGCTGGATGGCCACGAGGCGGTCATTGATATGCTCACAAACGGCCATATCTTCGGCGAATCCGCGACCCTGGAAGACGGTATCTACTCCTTCGGGGCAGAAGCCATTGAGGATGTGCGGGTCTTGAGGCTGCCAAGCGCTATCTTGAAAAAAGCCATCACAGACGATAACGGCATGGCGCTGGCCATGTTGACCTCGCTGTCGCGTCACCGCAAACAACAGACCCGCGAGATTGAAAGCCTGACTCTGCAAAACGCATCGCAGCGCATCGGTTGTTTCCTGCTGCGTCTGTGTCACCGGGATGACCCCGGCCCTATTGAACTGAAGCTGCCTTATGACAAGTCTCTGATCGCAGCACGTCTTGGCATGAAATCCGAGACATTCTCGCGCGCACTGAATAAACTGCGCGACGAAACCGGCATTTCGGTCAAGGGGGCCACCGTCGTGATCCCGACGCTTCAAACCATGTCGCGCTTTTCATGCAGTGCCTGCTCAAACGAATTTCCCTGCGACGATATGCACTGACACACGCCCCACCTTTACCTGCTGTTAACCCGCCATCCGCTATATCTTCCGGTGAGTTTGGGATGCGTCGTCGAGTATGAGGTTTAAGGTCACTTTTTGGGGAAAGTGCGTCAATGACAGGTGAACCCGGCCATGCAGCTCTCCCCCCAACTGGAGCGCATTTCTGCGCATCAGGAACACCAGCTTAAAATATGGTTACAGCATTGCCCCATAGTCAGCGAACAGGTACCTGATTATCAAACAATCCTTGCGCATTGTGGTGATGAGGCGCGGCGCACCATCGTTGTGCATGATGTTATCTCCCCTCAGCGTGATTTTCGGTTCCGCCATATGGGCGATGCTGTCCTTGAAAACACGCGGGAGAATTATACCGGAAAGCGGCTTTCCGAACTGCCCGGCAAGGGAGAAGGCAGTAAAATCTGGCAATTCCTTGCTGATGTGGCAGATGCACGAATGCCCAACATCGATATCATGCCATATGTCGGGCCTTCAGGAGACATCTCGCACGTGACACTTCTGGCCCTACCCGTGGCCGATGACGGAGTGACAGTTGATGCCATTATTCTGGTAGTTGATTTTGTGAAATGGCCCTTCCTTATGGAAGAAGCGGCGCTGGCAGCTAAAAGCAAGTCACTGCGGCTTTATTTGAAACTTTTATACGACAAACATATATAGGCCCAGTACAGCCTAGCTGGAGGTCTTCCCGCCCATCAGCCAGCGCCAGTCTATCAGCGACGGGTCGGCGATATATTTGTCCGGATTGGCAAGCACATCCTCGATATATTTTTTGCTCAACCGGGATACCGGCGGGGCTTCACCCCCGCCTTCCGCAGCCTCGATATGGTGGCCTTCAAGCTTGACGACACAGTGGGCTCTTGGCTCCTCATCCACCACGGCAAGCGCAACCGGCCGTCCCTCCAACGCAGCCTCCCCCGCCGCCCATATGCGGTTGTAGGGAAAGCGGTCCTGATTGGCGTCCAGCACTCTGTTACAGATATCAAGATACCGTTCAAGCTGGACCTGATCGTCTGATATTTTTCGGCTTTTGGTCAACGAATCCCTCCACGTTTCAAGCATTAAAACGCAGCGCAGCGGGACTGTAGTTGATTTCTGTCAAATCCCTGGCAAATCCTTAGCAAGCGGCGATTAAGGCGCGGCTTTCTCGCAATCAAGGAAAAAGGGCTCAAAAACGGCACCCAGCAGGAAACGGTTTCCAATGGGTGCCGCAACACTGGAACCCGACAAGGGATCGCCATCATTGAGGTAAATTTCCTCGCTTTCAAAACCGGTACCATCAAAGCGCACCCTGATCACCTGTGAGGGTGACCGGTTGGCAGCATCCCTCGCATGCGCGGGAAATGCCAATGCAACAGGGTGTGCACCGATCCAGAAGCTGCCATCCTCCGCCCATTCTATATTATCGGACGCTGTACCAAGGTTGGCTTCAGCGATGCGCTCAAGAGAGCCATCTTCCCCGCGGCGGCGGTAGGCAAGAACACGGTTTCCCGTCGTCTCCGCCACCATCAGATAGCGACCGTCAGGGCTTACTGAAATGCCGTTCGGGTATGTCAGATCCCCTTCAACCCGCCATATGCCGGACGCGTCGCCGCGGGCAATACCACCCCGGGCAAGCCTGCCGAATGTCTCAAGCGTGCGGCCGAAGCTGGTGGAACTGCCACGGTCCACTGAGGCGTAAAAGGTGTCAGGACCGTCAGGTGTGACATCGTTCAGGCTATAGTCGCCATCGGGTTTGACCGTGCGGACATGGCGAAGTCCGTCTTCCAGCACATCGAACACTTCGACCTGCGACCGGCTGCTATCCATGCGGGAGCCAGCTTCGTCACTATTGGGATGATTCACCACGAACAGCCTGTCATGCCCCGCCGGGTTTTTCCACAAACCAATGCCATGCGGGTGGAATGAGCCGCTGTAGTCGTTTGGAAACTCAAGTGGTTGCGCCATGCTGCCAGCCCGGTAACGGTAAATGTGCCCTTCAGCTTCACCGGTCCGCATCCATCTGCGCCTGTCATGGCTTGACAGATAGGCCAGCCCTGTATCTCTGTCGACCGTGATATCCTCGACGCCGGTGGCGCCCATGACTTTTTCACATCTACCGTCAAAATGCGGGACAATTTCCCGGAATGCGCCGCCATCATAAAGCGTATCAAGCAAAACACCCGCCGCAGCGACCACAACAAGCCCCGTTCCCAGCATGATTTTATACTGTATTTTCATGATTTTCCCTCCCGACTCCGGCCAACTTTATTGCGTTGATGCCCTGTCGTCCAGCACGGCGCCACCATCACACCCTTTATAGGCGTATTTTTTCCACTTCTAAGGCATTGAATATGCTGATAGAACCCGGCGAGGCCATTTTTTCTGGCATAGTGCGCGATTCTGCTGCTAAAACGCGCCCGCCAAAGGGGGGTGCCTATGAGAGAGCGTCAAAATCCATCATTGATGGTGGGACTATGGGTGGTTTTCGGTGGGGCGATTGCAGTACTTGTCACCACACCACCTGTACCCGGTAATATACTGGGTGATGTCATGTCGGCGTTATCCGCGCACCTCCAGATGCCACTAAGCGCCGATGAGACCGATGCAGGGCCGTTTGCTCCCAGCGCAGATGCCATGGCAGATGTTGATGAAACCCTTGCTGCCGCGAAAGCCGAGGGCAAACTGGCGTTGATCGTTCTCGGGGCGAACTGGTGCCATGATAGTCGCGGCCTGATAGATCATTTCGACACGCCTGAGATGCAAAAGATCCTGCAGGAAAAATACAAGGTTCGGCTGGTAGATGTCGGTTTTCTTGAACGCGGCAGTGACATCACCCGCAGGTTCGGCCAACCAGTTTATTATGGTACACCCACGGTTTTTGTTATCGACCCCGCCACCGGCGCAGTGGTGAACCGCAAGGGCATGTACCAGTGGCGCGCTGCCGCCAGCATTCCGCTGTCTGAGACAGTCGCCTATTTCAGCCAACTGACACCAGGAAGCGCGGCGCAACCGGCGCCCCCAAAAGCAAACCTGCAAGCGGCGCTAGACGCAATTGCGGCATTTGAGAAACAACAGGCCAAACGTATAGAACACGCCTATACTATCCTTGGGCCACTGGTGGCGCTACCGCGGGAGGAGCGCCCCGACGGGTTTTATGATATGTGGGAACAGGTAAGAGTCTTGCGCTATAAGTTAACGGATGATCTCACGACCCTGCGCGCAATTGCACGCCGCAGCGCCGCCTATTCTGATACGGAAATCGAGCTGAAGCTTCCAACTTACCCCCCCTTTGACTGGGAGTAAAACGCTATGCACCGTTTGACCATGATCATACTATTCGCCTTGCTTATTGCGGGGGGCACCCGACAATCATGGGCGGATACACCGCCCTCAGGACTGGATATACCGAACCTCAGCCAACTGGCCCCCGGCATCCTCACCGGCGGTGAACCAACGCGCGCGGATCTGGAAAACCTCAAAAAAGCGGGCTATACGACGATCATCAACCTGCAGGGGCTGGATGAAGGCAGCATAAATGAACCCGCCGTGGCTGATGAACTGGGCCTCACCTATATTACGTTACCCACCACCCGCGCAGACCTCACGCTTGAGAACGCCCTGCGCCTTGACGCGGCGCTCAAGCTGGCAAGCACACCGGTTTTTGTCCACTGTGCCAGCGGTAACCGCGCCGGAGCGATGCTGGCTTTGCGCGGATATTTCGCGCAGAAGATGTCACCCGCCGCAGCGATTGCGCACGGCAAAAAGGCGGGCATGACCAGCCTTTTGTCTGACGTCAGCGCCATCATTGACGACGCAGAGAAGGCCAAGACCCAATAAAGGCCGGGTGGCGCAATTTCATTATGGCACCACCCGGCGTGTTATGTCACCGCACCGTGCGTTAGAAGCGGGTGCGCACACCCGCATAAGCAGACAGGCCCGGTGTGCCGTAGCCGTTCACTTGCTGATAGTCGGCATCCAGCAGGTTGTCGATACGGCCATAAAGCTCCACCACGTCATTCAACTTGTAAGCCGCACGCAGGTCGACACGGGTCCAGTCATCCACAAACGTAGTGCCGCTGTCCAGTTCCTGCCCATTATGGGTGACAGAGATCGCACCGGAAAGTCTCTCCGTTGGGGCCCAGTTGACTGCTACATAAGCCTGATGCTTCGGCCGACGTGCCAGAAGCGTGTCGGTGTCACGGTCCTTGGCGTCTGTGTAGGTATAGTTGGCATTAAAGCCGAGTGTGTCGCTCAGGTCTGCAGCGAACGAGAGCTCCACACCTTTTGCCCGCGCGCGGGAGACGTTCTGGTACCCGCCGCTGTAAGTGAAGATGATCAGGTCTTGCGTCTTGCGGTCAAAATAGGTGGCACCAAGGGTGATGCGGTCGTCGGCAAAGCTTTGCGTCACGCCTGCTTCCCATGCTTCCGTTTGTTCCGGCTTCAGGTCAGGGTTGGGCTCAAAACCACAGCAGAAATATGTCAGCTGGAAGATGGTTGGTGCTTTGAAACCCTCACCCCATGCCGCGTGAATACGGGTGCCGGTTTCTACCAGCAAGTAAGACGCCGCCGCCTCAAAGCTGGTATTGCTGCCAAATGTTTCATGGTCATCGGCGCGTACACCGCCCGACAGCGTCAGCCCCTTGAAACCGGTGTATGACAACGCCCCAAACACACTGTCGGTGCTGATGGCCTCCGGGTCCTGGCTGGCGGCCTTCACTTCCTCATGCTGCAAGCCGCCGGTAAAGGTCATGTCTTCCGAAAGCGCGAGCGCACCGAGATAATCAAGATTAAGGCGTTCACCTTCCGCAGCGTAGCTTTCCACCCCGGCAGTATAGTTGGTGCGCTCGATCTCGGAATATTCCACCGAAAGCGTGTTTTTCAGCACACCGTCCCACAGGTTGATATAGGCGCGTGCCGCACCGGCAAATTCCTGCGAGTTTGATAGCTCATCGGTATCGCCCAGCGCGTAGGAGCCGTCACCCTGCAAGGCAAAACCGTCAATTTCCTTGTCGCTGTCGATATAATTGGCGTTGAGTTCAAGCCGCACAGCTTCGGTTAGCTTCACGCCCATGCGCCCGCGCAAACTGAGGCTTTCAAAGCCATCGGCTTCGCTGTTGCCGTCAGCGCTTTCCGCAGCTGAAATACCGTCTGTATCAGCATAACTACCCGCAACGTTGAACGTGATGCGCTCTGTCCCGCCGGATAGGTTGGCACCGGTACGCAGGCTGGAATAGGAGCCATATTCACCAAAAGCACTGCCGGCCAGCCCGTCCTGTCCGGGTTTGGTGATGATGTTGATCACGCCCGCCATGGCGTCAGAACCGTAAAGCACAGCCTGCGGGCCACGCAGGACCTCAATGCGCTCAACGCCGTTCGGGTCCAGCCCGGCGAAATTATAACCGCCGCCGGTGGCCGATGGGTCGTTAACCTGTACACCGTCGATCAGCACAACCGTCTGGTCGGAACTGGCACCACGGATGCTGACGGTGGCGACACCGCCAAAGCTGCCATTCTGGTTAATGGTCACGCCCGGCACGGTTTGCAGCGCGTCCAGCACGAAGCTGTATTGCTGCGCCTCAAGGGCCTGCTCACCAATAACGCTGATGCTTTTGCCTGTCTCGCTGGCGGGTTGCACACGGCGCGAGGCTGTAATCACCAGCTCTTCCACGTCGCCCGAAGCGGCGTCATCGGCAAAGGACGGCAGGCTCGGCACAATGGCCAGCGCGGTGGAGGCAACAAGGGTGGATTTCAAAGATATTTTTAACACGGTAAAACTCCGGCATTAGGGCCAAGACGGCCTGAAAACTGCGCTGGAGTTTGCCCTTAAGTCCCTTGACATATAGTCCCGGACAAGCCCCGCACACAGCAACGAACTTGTCGCCTGTACGGAGGTCCGCTCTCACCGGTTAACCCGACCGCGAGATGGGCGACACGACGGCAGGTCTCCTGGCTTGTGGGTCATCGCTCCCTTCCTCTCCTTCCCGGCCCATATGGGGCCAGTGGATCATGAGGCAGTCGCTCACCACATACAGTTGCGGGTACAGCCGCGGATTTGCCCAAAGACGAACCGCGTTCCCTCTTAGTCTTCGGCATGGCCGAAGAAACCGTCTGCGCTGCTGATAATAGAAAGCCTCCGTCTTGGCAAGGCCCGACTGTTACCCCGTGTCTTTAGCCCATTTGGGTCATGCTGTATGATGGCCGCCCCATTACCGTCTCTGCCAAGCAGGGGTCACAACTATATGGGGATTACCAATGACCAAAAATTTCATCCGTACCGGAGCCGCAATCATGGTGTTCGCCGTGGGCACCGCCTACGCGTCAGACGCTGCCAACGCCAAGTCGTTCAAGGCAAAGTATTACAAGGAATGTTATGAAGGCGTGAAGGACGTGGCACCGCTCGTCACACCCAAAACGAGCCTCAAGGAAAAAACCAGCAAGCTTGGCGGTTTGTTTGGCTCAGTCAGCAGCCTCGCCGGGCTTGGCGGCGCTGGTGGCAGCGTTGTCAAGGCTGCGGGCGCAGTCAATAAAATCAACAAATATAGCGGTATCATTGACAATGTGGCCGGGTTTAGCGCGCAGATGCAAACAGACCACCCCGACCCCAACGACAGATTTGCAGCTTACGGCACCCAGATGAGCCAGGAAGCGCAGGACCTCTCAAAGGTCACTAACGCCGTCGAGACATCACAGCAATGCTACAACAACCAGCTAACCTCTCTGAAAGCGGAGGTGGAAACCGGCGCGCTCAAAAAGCGGAAAGCCGGGAAACGTGTGAAGGAAATTCAGGCGGGCGTGAGAGCTTCGGGCGATGTATTGCTTCTGGCCATAAATCGGCTGAATAACAATCTATCGTCCTATGATCAGGCCCTTGCGGGTGAACAGACCTATATGCTGGACGGGGTCCATGCCATGGCTGGACAAGGATTGCTTCAGACGGCTTCATTGGGGGGAGGCTCGTCCAAAGCGGCCTTCATCGGCGCATCACACCTGAACACCTTGTCGGGGCTGGCAAGTTTTGCGTCAACCAGTCCCAAGGGCACATCTGCTCCGGCCACTGATGGTGCCGATTTTTCCGGCCTTGAAAGTCTTGCATCCAGCAGCCAGAAATACCTTGAGCTGAACGAACAAGTTCTGGAAACTGCCGAGAGGCAACGCCTTCTTGAGTTAGAGGTGAACAAGGGGCTCGACTGAGCCTCTTCGTTCCGCACAACTGAAGGCAAATGGGTGAAAATGATCGGGCAACGTCATGCAGGCAGATAAGCCATCTGAAAATACGCGCTATAATGACGCCAGCATCGTCATGGCCTTCTACAATTTTGCGTCAGAACCGGAAAACTGGGATCAGGTGCTTGATGTCATCGGCAAAGCCGATGAGGAAGCACTTGATATCCTGCAGGGCCATCTGGACCAGGCGGCAGAGCTTAGCCAGAAGATATTCAACGGCTTTCAGGACAATGAGCTTCACGACACGGATTATGGCATCCTTGAAATTGACCGGCACAATATCATCTGCGCGTCCAACCGTACGGCGCGTACCCTTTTGTATACTTTGCTGAAATCCACCCTGAATGAAGAGGATCTGGTGTTTGTCGACGACGACCACCAGCAGACTCTGCTGGATGCGAGAAGCAGGCTGGACAAAAGCAACGCCAAATCCACCCTCATGCGCCTTCACCTGAGAGGGGACAAAACAACTTTGCTTGCTGTCCTGATGAGCAACCCATCCACGGACGATGAGGAAGCAGGCAGTACCAACAGGAAACGGCGATACCGCATCGTATTCTCTCCCGTTTCCATTGCGACAGACAACAGCGAAATACTGCGCGGTGAGTTGGGCCTCACCCACTCGGAAGCGCGGCTGGCGCTTCACCTTGGTACCGGGGCAACGGTGTCCGACGCAGCGTCTGAACTGAATATCAGTGTGCACACGGCGCGCAATCAGCTTAAGGCAATCTACGCCAAGACCGGCCTGAACCGGCAATCAGAGTTGATCAAGCTATTGATTGAACTTGGACTTTTGAGCCGCATATTGATTGACCAACGCCATACATGGCAGGGGCCGGACGGAAAACGCGACGCGCTGGCGACTGTGTCACGAAAGTATTTTCGTCTGCCTGATGGCCGTAAGCTTGCCTATCGGCTTTACGGCAAACCGGACGGGCACCCACTGCTCACGTTCCACTCCGGCCTGGCCTCGCTCGTTCCCCTCGTGTCCCAGTCCAGCAAGGCCGCAGAGGCTGGCCTTGCCGTATATGTACTGGAGCGACCCGGCTTCGGCATGTCGGACCCACACCGCGATTATAGCTTTGCCTCTGTCGCGCAGGATGTGCATGATTTTGTGCAAGGCAAGGGTTTCGCCAGCGTCTCCATCCTTGCGGAAGCCTCCGGCACTGCCTTTGGCCTGCAGGCCGCCTTGCACCTGAAGGGTAAAGTGTGTTCTGTCACCGTTGCCGCGGGCGTCCCCGCGATGCCACAGGCCCCGCAGGAGCGCAACGCCAATTTCTTCCAGTTTTTTTATCACCGCATTAACAAGAACCCGTGGGTTCTGAAGGGATTCTGGCGGATATTCAGGAACGGGTTCAATTACAAAATGGGCCGCAGCCTGATTACGGAATTTTACCCCCCAGGGTCGGCAGATCGGCTTTTTACCGAAATCCCGCTGGTGGAGGAACAGTTTATACAGAACACACGTGAGACTTTGGTGCGCACCAGTGAGGGGGTCAGCACGGAGATGATTTTCCGGGCAGGCAAGCCGCCCATTGATATAAGCGGGCTTCCCTGTCCGATTATTGTTTGGCACGGCGGAGAAGACATACATATAACGCCCGACGATATCACCACCTATGCACAAACAGCGCCTGAGGCGCACATCCGGGTCCGCGAGGACATCGGGCATACCGTGATGTTCAAATACTGGAATGACATCATGACCGACATCAGCGGTTTTATCGGTCGCTCACAAACTCAATGATCCATATTTGGCCCTGACGCCCTACCAGCGCAGGCAGGGGCGTTTAGCCCCTTTTCCACCGTGCAGGAGCGGTGGCTCAAGGCGTCAGTGCCGCAACTCCTGAAGGAATGAAGCCGCTTGTGCCTTAAGGGACTGCGCCAACTTGCCCAGTTCGATCGCAGCATGTCCAAGTTCCTCGGCACTGTCCATTGTCTGCGTCGCTGCGGTGTTCACCTTGCCAATGTTGACAGACACATCCTGTGTCCCGGCCGACGCTTCCTGAATATTCCGGCTGATCTCATTTGTCGCGGCAGATTGCTCCTCGGTGGCGGAGGCAATCGCGGTCGCAATCTCATTGAGGGATAAGATGGTCCCGGCGATGCCACTCACCGCTTTTACGGTAGAGCCGGTATTATCCTGTATAGCCTGCACCTGCATGCCGATCTCTTCCGTGGCTGTGGCCGTTTGTTTTGCCAAAGACTTCACTTCGCTTGCCACCACGGCAAAACCCTTGCCGGCCTCACCCGCACGGGCGGCCTCAATCGTGGCATTCAGGGCCAGAAGGTTTGTCTGCTCTGCGATATCGCTGATCAGATTAATCACCTGCCCGATCGTGTCAGACGCCGCCTGCAATGTATCAATTGTACCTGAGGCGCCCCTTGCCTGATCGGATGCCGCACCTGTTTTCTCGGAAGAAGACTGCACCTGCCGGGCGATCTCTTCCACCGACGCGGTCAACTCTTCCGCGGCCGAGGCAACGGTCTGCACATTGGTACTGGCTTCCTCAGCCGAGGCAGCAACGCTTGCGGCAAGGACCTGATTATCCCGCGCGACCTGTTTCAGGGTTGCCGCCACATGGTCAACCTTGTCGACGGCTTCAAGAAGGCCTGAGATCAACCCACCGACACTGCTTTCAAACGTGGCTGTGATACGCCCGAGATTTTCTTCCTCCCGCGCTTTGGCCTTTTGCATGCCGTCAATGGTTTTGTTGATCGTGGTGGCCCCCGCGCCAAAACTACCCATCATACCGGTACGAAGGAACTGCCGATAAAACTTCTCATCGGACGCCGCTTCAAGCGACCCGGTAGATTCCCTGACAAAGGCGTCAGCAAGGTCAAGCACACGGTTCAGGTTGGACATACCCGAAGAGAGGGCACCATAGTTGTCCCAGTCCTCGACCCGAACTTCAAGGTCCCCCGATTTTGCGGCATTCAGCACAGCCTGCATCTTCTCGAACGCGTTATCATACAGCGCCAGTTTCTGGTTTTTTGCCGTCAGTTCCTGCTCGAGAGCCGTTATGCGGTCGCGCAGGTCTGCTTTCCCACCAAAATTATTAAACACGGCTCTCTCCTACGCCCCAGATGAATTCATCATAGCTTTTGCCGACAGCCTCAAGCTTGGCGGTCAACAGCGCATTGCTCGCCTCCAGCCCGGCCCGCCGATCAGAATGTTTCGCTTCCTCGGCTTTCAGCTCACGGTATAAGGGAATGATCTCCGCCACGCTTTGTTTGGAGGCAGCCCGACGATTGGAGTGGTAGCCGATGATCTTGCCGTCCTTGTCCAGCGACGGCGTGACATGGGCCACAACCCAATAATATTTACCGGTCGCCGACATATTCTTGATCAGTGCAAATATTTCCCGCCCGGCACCGATGCTGTCCCATAAAAGCTTGAAGATGGCGCGCGGCATATCCGGATGCCGAATAATACTGTGGGGCATACCAATGACATCGGTCGTCCCCATTTCCGCCAGCCGGCAAAAAACGTCATTTGCGTACAGTATTTTACCAGTGCTGTCCGTTTTGGAGACAATAATCTCGTCGGGACTGAAGGTCAGTTCCTGATCAACAGGAATCACTTTTTGCTTCGCCATATGGGTACCACCTGATCAAGCCCTCTGACAGGATACCGCCTGATATACCGTCTTCGCGGGCCATTTATATGATAGACCTTCCTTAGGCCATCAGCGTTAATAATAAGTTTATCCAAAACACTAATTGTGAATGTAATGCGCCTAGCCGGGCAGAATTCCATATGGCTGGCCATATAAAAAAAGCAGATTCCTTAGTAATCCCAGAACCATTTAAGCCTTAGGCTACTGCCTTGCCGGGGGCCAAGCTCAGTCTCCACCAGCAGGTTTCTGGTAATATCGATCTTGAGCCTGGTTGCCGTCTCGCTGCTTGCGGTCGAGGTCTCAACCTCCAGATAGATATTTTTGCGCAGATATTTGCCACCGGTTATTGTCGTCGCCGTCTCGTCATCGTCTTCAATGCGCCCGAAAGAGAGCGTGTCGAGACCAAGCCCACGCCTGAGCTTACCCATCACATCAAAACTTCCGCCGCCACGTAATGTATCCATCGCCACCACAAGTTCAGCCAGTTGGAACGCAGACAAGTCCGAGACTGACTTGCCAAGCAGCACACGCGCCATAATCTCGTCTTCCGGTAAGGATGGGCTGGACGTCAGCGTGAATTCCGGCGCCGATGACGGCCCACTGATTTGCAATCGGGCCTCAAGGTTGGGGGTACTGTGCACAGCCGTCACCGAAATATCCGGGTCAATGGTCGAACCACCCCGAAACGCCAGTTGGCCGTTAGTTATTTCAAAAGTCTTGCTCCCAAAACTGAAGGAACCATCGCGAATAGACATATTGCCGGTGATCTCGGGCTCATCGCTGGTGCCGCCAAGCATAAGCTCGCCCTGCCATTCACTTTTCAGCCCCCTGCCTTCAAAGAAAAAGCGGCCGGGTACTTCAATGGCAAGGGAGAGGTTGGTCGGCAAGTTCTTCTGCGGGTCATTGGCAAGGGCGCTGCCCCCGTTGTCTTCCGTGCCATTGATCTCGATCACATCAATCTCAACGACACCGCGCGGCAGTTCCTTGGGCATTTTCACCCGCATTGGCCCGGTTTCCACCTGACCGGACAGCGTGGCTGCCTGTTCCGTGCGTTCATACACGAGTTCAGCAGAGGCCTTACCGCTCAACTCATCCAGGCGCGCCACCTGAAAATCGCTCATTTTTGCAGTTAAGCGTCCGGGGAAGGAGAGTTTGGATGATAGCGCAAACGCACCTTCGCCTGTCAGCATACCACCGTCCCCGTCATTGGCACGTAATTCAGCCAACTCAATCTGCTCCTGTGTGCCCGCAACACGCAATACCTCGATCTCGGCAACAAGACCCAATGGCTCATATTCATAGTGACCATCCTTGAGGTCCAACTGGCCTTCGAAATACGGGTCATTCAGATCGCCGGACAGGGTAATCTTGCCGTCGAGGGTCCCGGTCAACATGTGCTCCGGCCGCCGCGCCAGCAGCCACACCGGGGCGACATCGCCGCTCCAGACAATTTCCATCGCCAGCGGTGCACCAGCGCGAATGGCATAGCCTTGACGCCCATCCAGTCTTTCATATGGTATTTTACCGGTCAGGCTACCAAACTCACGGCCTGCCTCTGTCAACCCACCCTCAAAGGTAAGCGCGCCTTCCTGCATGGTCGCACGCAGTTTACCGGCATATTCGTCCGGTGCTGCCGCCAGCCGCCACCGCGGCAACGTGAGCGACTGAAACGTTATCTCCGCGTTACCGGTCTCGGTGCCGGCTTGCCGCTCAAAGGTGATGTCTGCATCCAGTGTACCGGTCTCAACCGAACCGGGACGGACAAGGTTCATCAGGGTCATGGACAAGGCGTCAGCATTGACCTGAATATTCAGGTCCTGCGCCTCGAGGGAGAGCTTTGCCTGCAGCGTGCCTCCGGCCACATCCGTGACAGGCAATTCAACAAGCAGGTCTTGCGGCCCGCCCCAGCGCACCAAAAGCGGATCACGGGTAGAAAATCTGGCATCGCCATAGACTGCGGTGATGTCCATATCCGCGCCGCCTTTGCGGGGATGGGCCGCAATATTGAGGTCGAACCGGTTACCATAATAACCTTTAAGATCGGCGATCATCGGCGCATTGTCGGACGATGTGCCGTTAATGCTGAAGCTATCGATTTTTTGCGCACCATAGTTGATATTGCGGGCGGAGATATCAGCGTCATAACTGATGGTTGTGGCTTGCTTGCGGAAATGGGCATTACCCTTTGCAATCTCAACCGTAAGCGGGAACCGCCCCGGACGCACCAACCTGAATTCAGCCATGTCAAGCGTGACACCCGCCTCCATATTATCGCCCTGCATGGCAACATTAAACGAAACTGAGCCATCGCCCCGAAGCCGCAAGCCTTTACCCGCGAGGTCGCGCAGCTGACCGGTCATCTCGGCCTTCAGCCCCGCATCGCCGCTCCACGACAGGGCACCCGTCGCCTCAAGGCCCGGGGCTGTAAGGTTTATGGGCGCCAAGCGCAGGGTGCCGTTGGTGAACGCTACCGGGCTTTTAAGACTGGTGGCGCCTGCCGGACTGTCGGCGAGCAATGCCACTTCACCCGTTAATCCCGCGTTCCCTTGGGCAGCCTTTGAAAGCGCAAGTGTGATGCGCGGGTTATTAAAGGGCAGACCATAGGCATCTATCTCAGCCAGAGTGGTTTCAAACAGTATGGTCGGGGCCGCACTATCCCCCTTCACCGAACCAGAGAAAGCCGTCTCACCCGCGAGAATGGCACTCTCACCCAATAGGTTTTCCAGCGCGCCAATCTTGCCACTGAAATCCAGATCGATGGATTTGCCTCCCACCTGCCCCGTGGCGTTAGCCTGAAGATTTGATGCCACAAGGGTCGCCTTACTTATATTGACCTTGCTGCCCGTGATAACCAGGCGGGCCTCAAGTGTCGGCGCGGACCCGACAAGCTCGGCGATTGCGGAGCTATCATACGTAATCTTTTCACCCTTGATGGTGCCAACCAGCCGCGCACTGTCCTCGGTCACACCGGTCGAGCGAATATCAAGAAGCAGACGTCCGCCGGTAAGCTGTCCGTCATGCCAGCGGGTGAGGAATGCCGTCGGTACCTCGGCTTGCCCGGAAGCGGCCTTAATACCGCCTGCCCCACCCTTGACCATGGCATCCCGCGCGGTCAGCCCGGACCCGGTGGCTTGTGAGGCAGACACTTGCCAGGCTTGGGATTTCATATTGTAGGACCAACGTCCATCCGCGGCTCGGACGCGGGTTTCCTCCAGTCCCGGCGGTGTAAGGTTGAGGGCCAGTGCCGCTACCTCGCCCGTAAGGTCCTGAGCATTGAGTGCCGCAGTGCCCGACGCATCAATACCGGTGAAGACCAAGCCCGCAGTGGTGAGCTTTTGCATCTGGGCGGTATAGGTAAGGTTGGCGGTGCTGTCATGCAACTCAAGTTCACCCCGAAGGGCCACCTTGGCCATATTCACGCTTTCAGTGGAAAACTGTGCCAGCTCCAGGCTCAGGTCGCCATCTGTAAGGCTGAAACCACCGTCAAGGTTCGCCCGCCCGGCAAGGGTCACATCAGCGCCCTCAGCACGAAGCTTTATATCCACTTGTGTGTTCGACATGCTCCTGGGGCGCAGCAGGATATCAGCCTCCGCCGCCCCGCCGAACAGCGTGGCCAGTGCCTCAGGCACAAAGGCGTTTTCTTGTTGCCGCAGTCCTATATTCCAACGGTCGCCCTGCCCTTCAGCTTCACCTTGGAGCGACAGTTTTTCCGGCACCGTCGCGACAATGCTGCCGGTCCATTCCTCCGTCGTGCCATTGGCGTCAAGCGTGACGGCCACACTGTCGCCCCCTTTTAAGCCAAGCAGCCCCGCGACCAGCCCACCAGCCCGACCCTGCACATCCGCCTTTGCGGCAAATGCGGCAGTATCATCCGCCCATGAAAAAAGGGCGCTAACCCTGTCAGTATTGTCCGCGTTTACGAGACTTGCCTGGCCACGAAATGTCAGGTTTTTATACGCAGCTTTTGTCACGGCGAGCGTGTAGCTGTCACCATCATACCGTATGGGCAGGGACGCCGTATCAACACGGATCGCCAGCGGCAGTTCCCCGCTCCCTGACGGCTGCTTTTGGGATGCGTCCGCTACTGGCATACGGGATACCGCAACCGGCTGCCCGGCAATCTCCATGATGTGAAGACGACGCGACAACAGGGCCGACGGCGCCCACTCGACCGTCAGGCGCGGCGCCGACAGCCAAACCCCTTCCCTGTCCGCAATACGAAGACCAAGGACGGAAAAGCGCGAAAAGATATCCCCCTCAAGAGCCGCGACCTCAATATCAAGGCCGTTCCCGTCAAGATCACTGCTTATACGGGTCGCCAGCCATGCCATGCCTGCTTCGGAACGAGCCCACAAAAGGGACGCACCCAACAGGCCCGCAGCAACCGCAACCAGTATCGCCAGCCCAAGCAGCACGCGCCGGATTGTCTTGCGCCAGCCGTCGCCGGGGTGATGGGTTATGTTTTTATCCGCGCTCAAAATGCCTGCCCCACACTGAGGTATACTGCAACAGCGCTTTCGCCTTCCCGGCGCCCCAGAGGGAAAGCCACATCAAGGCGTACTGGCGCCACAGATGTGTGATAGCGCACCCCCATCCCGGTACCCCAGCGGAACTCGCCAAAGTCTGGCGTGGTTGTGTTATAGACCGCGCCACCATCAAGAAAAGGGACCAGGCTTATGCTCTCGCTGACACGCACCCGGGCCTCAACGGCCAGCTCCGCCACCGAGCGGCCACCAAGCGGGTCGCCATCATCATCCTTTGGGCCCAGATCCTGATATGAAAAGCCGCGCACCGAACCACCACCGCCGGCGAAAAAACGCTCTGACAGGGGCAGTTGGTTTTCGCCTGCGCCGAACGTGGCGCCCGCACGCACGCGGGCCGCAAGCGTGACCCGGCCATTTTCACCCGGTGTCCAGTAGGCCGATGCCTTTAATTCATTGCTGAGGAAAAAGAAGCTATCGCCAATCAGTGATTGATTGGGCTGTACCCGCATGTGCGCCCTGAACCCGTTTTTAGGATCAAGCAGCGAGTTTGTGCTGTCATAGCCCAGTCCCAATGGCAGACCCGCAATAACATATTCGGTGCGCACTCCGTCGTCGCGTTCCTGTGTGGCCTTGCCCGAAATTCCGACCGACGCCACAAGCCGCTCATTCAACCGCCGTTCAAGCCCGGCAAAGGTTTCGATCAGATGCGCCTTGTAGGCTGGCGTGTTTTCCCGGCCCAGCCGCGCGGTCAAATTCAGCGTTTGCTCATAGCGGCGAAAATGCGGTTTACGCAAGTCGCCGCGCAAGGTTTGTTCACTTTCCCCCACCCGTGCCGACAGCTTAAGGTTTTCGCCCCGACCCCAGGCATTTCGGTGAGACCACGATGCCTCAGTATCAAAGCCCTCACCTGTGGAATACCCGGCACCCAGTTCAACACGGCGCGGTGGCGCTTCTTCCAGTTTCACCGCGATAGGCGCATGGTTCACCTCGGCTGTCTCTGCAGTGTTTTCCGGTCGCTCAACCGTGACAGAAGTTGAGCGAAACAACCCCGAAGACATAAGCCGCTTGCGAAACTCGTTGACTTCCGACTGCTCGATCAGCTCATCGTCCATCCAGGGGACCATGCGGTCCAGATAAGACGCTTCGGTGCGTTCAAGTCCTTGATACTGTATCGCTCCGAAGCGCAGTTTCGGCCCGGTGTCGATACGGTAGTGCACAGCAACACCACGTGTTGCGTGGTCCACAATGACCTGCCGTTCATCTGCCAGGGCAAAAGGATAGCCCTGGTCGCCAAGAAAGTTCAGCAATTGCTGTTCGGCGGCGACGATATCCTCCGACCGGGCCGTTTGCCCCTCAATGAGCGATGGTTCTGCATTCTCGAGGGTGACTTCGCTACCGTTCTCGATAAAAGTCGTGGTGATTTGTTCAAGGCCATAGCGCGGCCCGGGGCGGACAAACACCACCAGGCTCACATTGTCGCCCGCGTTTTCAACCCGGCTGTCCAGCACCGCGTTATAATATCCCTCGGATTTCAGGACCCGCCTGAAAGTTTCAATGTCTGCGTCAAGGCTGGAATCCACCCTTGCGAGTGACGCCACGCAGTCGCCGTCCTTCTCCTCAAGGCGCGAAACGGACAACAATAGATTGCGCAGGGATTTCTGCCGTTCTGGCACATCAAGCGTGAACCCCACGGCAAAGCCGCTCTTGCCGCAAGAAGGCTGCGCCGTAAGGGGCTGGGTTAGCAGAAGTGAAGCAAATGTGGCAGCGAGTGTGGCGCGCACCGAGTTGGCCCCCGGATGTTTTTGTGTTGGCATAGCGTGAAAGCCAGACCTAACGTGCAAATGTGGCAGTTAAAAGGTTTTACCGTCACGCGGCCGGAAAAAGCACCTGCCCGCAACTGCGCATAGCCCGCTATACCTGCCACCCTGCCGGCGCAACATGCACCGGAAAGGCTTTCTTACGGGGTCGAGGCGCGCCAGCCCAAGCCCTTATTCCGCGGCGACCCGCTTGGCGCTCTCAACGCGTTCAGCCTTGGACAAAATCGCGACGGAAAGCGCCAACACGCCAAGCTGCGCAAACACGACAAGATAACTCAGTTGCGGAAAATACAGCGCGAAAACACCACTGGATGCTGTGAAGGTCGTAGCATAGGCAAGCGCCGCTTTTGGCCCCGCCCGGCGCATGATCAGATGGTGCAAGTGATCGCGGCGCGGGAGAAAAGGGCTGTGTCCGTTCAGCTTGCGCCAGAAAATAACCCGCAGGCAGTCGAACACCGGCAACGCCAGCCACACGACAATTGTATCGGCATAGACCGGGCTGGTGCTTTCGGTTGAATACATCAAGATTGCCGAAGCGCCCATTACAAGGCCAAGGGCGTAGGCCCCGCCGTCCCCCATGAACAGGCGGCCCGCCATATTAAAGGCGAAGATGATACCAAGCACCAACGCGAGATATAGCATTACCGCCTGTTGTGATACCGACAGGACCGCAAATATCAGCGACCAGACGATACCTTGCGACAGTATCCCGCCGTTGAAACCGTCCATCATGTTCAGGGCGATGACCATGCCAACCAAACACAGGGCGGTAAACAGCAGCCCTGCAATGGAGCCAAGGTGGGTGGACATCCCCCACGACCAGTGCAGATCACTGATCAGCAAATCCGGTGAGACGGCAATCAACGCCGCGACAATAAGCCATAGCGTGAAAAAACGGCTGACCCAGGATAGCTTGACCCTGTCGTCAATAATACCGAGCACACACATGGCGCCAGCAAAGCAGGAGATAGACAAATATTCACGGTGCAGGTCGCTGATGAAAATATCGACAACCAGAAACACCATGCCCGCCGCCAGAAGGATTGATCCGACCAACGGGGTTTTGTTTGCATGAAATTTATGAGCTTCGGAGCTTGGGTCATCAAGCAGCCCGAGGGCGCGGCCAATGGCCTGCGCCCGAAAGCCCAGCAGCACAACTGCCAGAGCCCCCATCAAAATAAAAACAATATTCATTTATAACGTACCCCATCTCAAAGAATGCCGCGCAGTATATAGGGGATACTTAAAGTTTTCCACAAATCATCCGCACTTCACCACCCGCCATGGCAAACTAAAGTGCAGTTTTAAGGCATGATGTGACAAACACAACACTAACTGAAAAACAATGTGTGGGGAAGACTAGGGGAAAATTGTCTCTATCTGAGGAGAAACTCAATAAACACAACGCCTTGTGGGTAAGTGGCGGAGAGGAAGGGATTCGAACCCTCGATACCGTTGCCAGTATACTCCCTTAGCAGGGGAGCGCTTTCGACCACTCAGCCACCTCTCCGCCGCCGTGAATACCCAAGCGCCCCCCCCGAGTCAACGACACAATTTCACCGATGTAAAAAAAAATCATCCTGCCGAATGAATTGGACGGATTCAGGCCCGATACCGCCCTGCGACATATCCAGGCATTGCCAAGACAGCTATTGGTGTGCAGAAATATCACCCTCGATTAAAAACAAATAGCCTGCCTTGGGGGGATACAGCAATGAAATACCTGAAACATGCCACAGCACTTCTGATCGCAACGGCCATCAGCGCACCGGTTTTTGCCGCAGATCTTGGCGATGAAGTCGCCAGCGACTATCCGTATCTTGAAAAGTTGTTTTTGGATTTTCACGAGAACCCGGAACTTTCCTTCCGCGAAACCCGCACCGCAGCCAAAATTACAGCAGAGTTGAAAGAGCTCGGTTTTGATGTCACCACCGGTGTTGCAGGCACAGGCGTTGTTGCCAAAATGAAAAATGGCGACGGCCCTCTGGTCATGGTGCGCGCCGACATGGACGGCCTACCGATCAAGGAAAACACCGGGCTTGCCTACCAGTCCAAAGCCACTCAGGTGGATATGAACGGCGTCGAGATGCCGGTGATGCACGCCTGCGGCCATGATATGCATATCACCAGCCTCATTGGCACGGCGCGACGCCTTGTGGCGCACAAGGACAAATGGTCCGGCACACTGATGCTCGTGGGCCAACCTGCGGAGGAGGTGATTTCCGGCGCGAAAGCCATGATCAAAGACGATATCTACGAACGTTTCGGCACGCCCGATTATGCGCTGGCGCTGCATGTGGCCGCGGGCGTACCCGCAGGCAAGGTGGTTTATAAAAGCGGCATCATGTTCTCCTCATCCGACAGCGTACACATTACCGTACACGGCGTGGGCACGCATGGGGCCTCGCCACATCTGGGCAAGGACCCGATTGTGATTGGCGCGCAAATCGTGAACGCGTTGCAGACCCTTGTCTCGCGCGAGATTTCCCCGCTTGATCCGGGCGTGGTCACCGTGGGTACTTTCCACGCAGGCAACAAAAACAACATCATTTCGGACGAGGCGAAACTGACGCTGACGGTACGCTCAAACGACGAAGCCGTGCGCGCTAAGCTGCTGGCGGGCATCAAGCGCATTGCAGAGAACACCGGCCGCGTGGCTGGCCTGCCCGAAGACATGTTGCCAACGGTGGAGCTTTCGGTCACGAGCGCGCCCACAACAGTGAATGACGAGGAACTGACCGAGCGCCTCGACAAGGCGCTTCGCGAAAAACTGGGTGAAGACAAGCTTCTGCCCTACGTACAGCGCGGCATGGGCGCGGAGGATTTCTCCGAATTCACCATGACAGAAGAGGACGTACCCGGTTTCTATTTCTACGTGGGCGGTACACCACAGGAATGGATCGACGCAGCCGAGGAAGGCGGGCCTGCCGTCTCGGGTCACCACTCGCCCTTCTTCAAGATCGCGCCAGAGCCTTCTATCAAGGCAGGCGTAGAAGCCATGACTATCGCCGTCATGGACCTGATGAAAAAATAGGAGAAACCCATGGTGCAGCCCTTTCATCTTGCCGTGCCCGTTGATGACCTCGCAGCCGCGCGGACGTTTTATGGTGGCCTGATGGGCTGCGCCGAGGGGCGGTCCACAGACAAATGGGTAGATTTCGACTTTTTCGGCCACCAATTTGTCGTGCACCTGGGCACCCCTGTGGGCCAGCCGGATGTCAATGATGTGGACGGCAAAGCCGTGCCCAGTTTCCATTATGGCGTGGTGCTTGACTGGGACGGCTGGCATGACCTCGCAACGCGCCTCGCGGCGGCGGAAGTGGAATTCATCATCGAGCCCGGCATACGGTTCGAAGGCGAGGTTGGCGAACAGGCCACCATGTTCTTTCTCGACCCCGCAGGAAATGCGCTTGAGTTCAAGGCCTTCAAAGACCCGAGCCAGCTTTTTGCGACGTGAGGGAACGGCCATGAACGAACAACAACAGGAAAAACCTTACCGCATATACCCACCGCACCTGTTTCTGCTGACGCTTGCCAGCATGCATGTGCTGGGCTGGCTTGAGACGGGGCAGCATTTTGCACATGTTTATGGCCTGCTGCTCACAGTGTTTGGCGTTTGGCTCGCGGTGCGGGAGAAAAACCGTTTTGTGCGTGCGGGCACCACCTTCCTGCCGGGGCGCGAATCTGAGACGCTGGTAACGGAGGGGGCTTACAAGGTCACCCGCAACCCGATGTATGTAGCCATGGTGCTCGCGCTTTTGGGGCTTTGGCCGCTTACCGGCGGATGGTCACCGCTCGCGCCGCTCATCATCTTCATCGCACTGATCCAGCACTTTTATATCATGCGGGAAGAACGCATGCTGACCGCAAAGTTTGGCAAGGACTATCTGGCCTACAAAGCGCGGGTCAGGCGCTGGATCTGAACCGCGCGACTTCAGGCCGCCAGGCCAGCATGGCTTCCATCATGCGGCGGATGGGTGCGGCAACTTTTGGCGCTGCGCTTTCCCGGTACACAAAGGGATAGCTCTCCTCCATGTATGTAGCCTGCGACAGCTCAAGCTGGACGGCGTGCACATCCTCAGCCGGACGACCGTACCGCCGGGTGATATACCCCCCCTTGAAACGGCCGTTGAGCACGCTGGTAAAGCCTCCGGTCTCTTTTGCGGCGGCGTAAACCTGTTTTGCCAGCCCTTCATCACATGACGCACCGTCACTGGTGCCAAGGTTGAAGTCCGGCAAGCGGCCATCAAAGAAGCGCGGCACATGGGACCGGATGGAATGCGCGTCCCACACAAGGGCGTAACCATGCATGGCCTTGACCCGCTCAATCTCCGCTGCAAGCGCGGTATGGTAAGGCTGCCAGTATGTTTTCACCCGCGCGCCCACGTCTGACGTATCCGGTATTTCGCCGCCCCGGTAGACGGGCTCTTCGGCAAACGTGGTGGTGGGGCAAAGCTCGGTCACATTCTGGCCGGGGTAAAGGCTTTTGCCCGACGGGTCGCGGTTGAGGTCAATCACATAACGTGAGTAATTGGCCACCAGCACCGTAGCCGCCAACTCAGGCAGGAAATCATACAGGCGCGGCAGGTGCCAGTCCGTATCCGGAATCTGGCGCGCCGCATCTGTCATGCGCGCGCCGAACCGCCCCAGCGCCTCACCGCTATGCGGCATGGAAACAATGAGGGGGCTATGACCCCGTGTCAGGGAATAGACGGTGCTCAAAATTGTATGCTCCCTAGGTAGGTCGAGGGCAGTAAGCTGTCCACAAACCGGTTGAGGGTACCTGCTGCCACCAAACGGCGCACAGCTTCAATATCAGGGGCAAAATACCTGTCTTGCTCGTAAAAATCCACCCGTTCGCGGACGTGGGTGTGCACCTCCTCCAGTGGCTGGCTAGAGCGCAGCGGCCGGTGGAAGTCAACCCCTTGCGCCGCCGCGAGCAGTTCAATGGCAACCACTGCGCCGGCGTTCTCTGCCATGTCATGCAGGCGACGTCCGGCGAAGGTCGCCATGGATACGTGGTCCTCCTGCCCCGCGGATGTGGGGATAGAATCAACACTGGCAGGGTGGGCGTAGGTTTTGTTTTCACTCACCAGCGCGGCGGTGGTCACCTGCGCAATCATGAAGCCGGAATTAAGCCCGCCATCCTGCACAAGGAACGCCGGCAGGCCGGACATTTTGGGGTCCACGAGCAGGCTGGTGCGCCTTTCCGAGATCGACGCGATTTCAGACACCGCAATCGCCAGCATGTCAGCGGCCATGGCCACCGGTTCAGCGTGGAAGTTCCCGCCTGAGAGAATATCGCCTTCCTCGGGGAAGATAAGCGGGTTATCGGTCACCGCGTTAGCTTCTATCAGCAGGGTTTCTGCTGCCTGGCGCATCACACCAAGGGCCGCCCCCATCACCTGCGGCTGACACCTCAGGCTATAAGGGTCCTGCACTTTTTCGCAGTCGTCATGGCTGTGGCGGATCTCGGAGCCTTCCAGTAAAGCGCGATACGTTGCCGCCGTGTCGATCTGCCCCTGTTGGCGGCGCACGGCATGGATACGCGCATCGAACGGCACATCGCTGCCTTTCATCGCGTCCACGCTCATCGCACCCGCAAGCATGGCAGAGCCGAAGACGTTCTCGATCTCGAACAGGCCGGAAAGCGTAAGCGCTGTTGAAACCTGCGTGCCGTTGAGAAGCGCGAGGCCTTCCTTGGCTTCCAGCGTCATGGGTTCAAGCCCCGCGATTTTGAGTCCGTCTTTCGCAGTCATGACCTTGCCTGCGTGACGCACGTCACCGTGCCCCAGCAGCGCGGCAGACATATGGGCAAGCGGCGCCAAATCACCCGATGCGCCCACAGACCCCTTTGCCGGAATGACAGGATAAACCTCATGAGAGAGAAGCGTGAGCAGCGCGTCTATCAGTTGTGGCCGCACACCCGAGTGCCCCTGCGCCAGCGAGGTGGCTTTGAGCGCAAGCACAAGCCGCACCACCCCGTCCTTGAGCGGCTCCCCGGTGCCGGTAGCGTGCGAGAGCACAAGGTTTTCCTGCAGGCGTTTAACGTCCGCCGCCTTGATGCGTGTATTGGCCATCAGGCCAAAGCCGGTATTGATGCCGTAGGCTGTCTCGCCGCGTTCGATTAGGTCCGTCACCGTTTTGCGGGCGTCTTCAATCCGGCTTTGCGCCGCGCGGTCAAGCGCCAGCTCGGTTGGCTTTTCATATATATGCCTCAGGTCGTGAAGCGTGAACTCACCCGCTTTGCGGATCATTTGATGGTTACTCATGACGTGCCCTTCTCTATGCCTTTGCCAGCATCGGCAGGTTGAGGCCCTTTTCTCGCGCACATTCCTGTGCGATATCGTAGCCGGCGTCAGCGTGGCGCATGACACCCGTGGCCGGGTCGTTCCACAGCACACGACCAACACGCTTGGCCGCAGCTTCTGTGCCGTCACACAACACCACAACACCGGAATGCTGGCTGTAGCCCATGCCAACACCGCCGCCGTGGTGCAGGCTGACCCATGTAGCGCCAGACGCGGTATTCAGAAGCGCGTTCAAAAGGGGCCAATCCGACACCGCGTCGGAGCCATCCTTCATGCTTTCGGTTTCGCGGTTCGGGCTCGCGACCGAGCCACTGTCCAGATGGTCGCGTCCAATCACCACCGGGGCTTTCAGCTCGCCATTTTTAACCATCTCATTGAAAGCAAGACCAAGGCGGTGCCTGTCCTCCAGGCCCACCCAGCAGATGCGCGCAGGCAAGCCCTGAAACTGGATACGTTCCCGCGCCATATCAAGCCAGTTATGCAGATGTGGGTTATCGGGGAGCAGCTCTTTCACCTTCGCATCCGTCTTGTAGATATCTTCCGGGTCACCGCTGAGGGCAGCCCAGCGGAACGGGCCAATACCGCGGCAGAACAGCGGGCGGATATAGGCAGGCACAAAACCGGGGAAGTCGAAGGCGTTTTTCACACCCTCATCAAACGCGACCTGACGGATGTTGTTGCCATAATCAACCGTTGGCACACCCATTTCGTGATAGGCCAGCATGGCCTTCACATGTACCGCCATGGACGGTTTGGACGCGGCGGCTACTGCTTTTGGGTCCGTCTCGCGTTTGGTGAACCATTCCTCAACCGTCCAGCCGACCGGCAGGTAGCCGTTCACCGGGTCATGGGCGGACGTCTGGTCTGTCAGAACGTCAGGCCGGATGCCTTTTTTCACCATTTCGGGCAGAATTTCGGCGGCGTTACCGGGTACACCAACAGAAATGGCTTTGCCGTCTTTGTGCGAACGCTCAATAATCGCCAGCGCTTCCTCGACTGTATCAGCCCGGGTGTCGAGATACCCGGTCTTGAGCCGGTAATCGATACGGCTTTCCTGGCACTCAATCGCCATGCAGCTCGCGCCCGCCATGGTAGCCGCAAGCGGCTGTGCGCCCCCCATGCCGCCAAGGCCTGCGGTTAAAATCCATTTGCCGGAAAGGTCACCGCCGAAGTGCTGGCGACCCATTTCGACGAAGGTTTCATACGTGCCCTGCACGATGCCCTGGCTACCGATATAGATCCATGACCCTGCCGTCATCTGGCCGTACATCATCAGGCCTTTTTTATCGAGCTCGTTGAAGTGGTCCCAGTTCGCCCATGCGGGTACGAGGTTGGAGTTCGCGATCAGCACACGCGGCGCATCTATGTGGGTTTTGAAGACACCCACCGGCTTGCCGGATTGCACAAGCAATGTCTCATCTTCGTCCATGCCTTTGAGTGTGGCGACAATCGCCTCATAGCAGTCCCAGTTGCGGGCAGCGCGCCCAATACCGCCGTATACCACCAGATCTTCTGGGTTCTCGGCCACCATAGGGTCAAGGTTGTTCATCAGCATGCGCATGGGCGCTTCCGTTGCCCAACTCTTGCACGAAAGCGTGGCACCGTGCGGTGCGTGGATATCGGGGCGATTTTTCATATTTTCATGTCCCTTCTTCGCGGGTGTTCAGCTGTTGCTTGAAGCGCCGACAGGCGAAAAACGCGCCGTCAGCTCGTAGCGGTCACCGGGGTACAGGAGCCGCGCGTAACTTGCGACACGCTCCCCGGTCCAGGTGCGGCGGCCGATTTCAAGACACGGGCTGCCGCGACGAATTTCAAGATGTTTGGCTTCACGTGCACTGGCCCCAACGGCGCGCACAACGTGTTCGGCCCGAAGGAGTGGCGCGACCGCCAGCAGATAATCTGTTGGTGTTTGCCGGGCAAAGTCCTGCGCGATCAATTCCGGCGCCACATCCGGGTTTACCCAGCGCTCCTCAAGCTCCATGGGCACGCCGCCTCCCTTATGCAGCACAAGGAGGTAATAGGCGTGCGCCCGTTCCTGCCAGCCAAACTCAGCGGCAACATCCTTCGGCAACTCGCGGGCTTCAAGCACCAACACATCGGCGGACCAACGCTCACCGCGCGCAGCCAACTCCTCACGGATACTGAGGATATCCGCCGCGTGGCCGCGCATGCGGCGGTCCGCTACAAAGCTACCCATGCCCGCACGCCTCAGGATATGGCCTTCTTCTGTCAACTCCCGCAGCGCGCGGTTCACTGTCATGCGCGACACACCCAGCGCACGCACAAGCTCGTTCTCGCTTGGCAGTTTGTCGCCCGCCACATAGCTGCCCGCCTCAATAGCTTCCATGATATGGCGCTTGACCTGTTCGTAACGCGGTAGCGGCAGGGTCATCACATGTCCTCCATCTTGGCGGCAATGCGGCCAACAAGGTCATTATAGTTTGCGAAGACTTCGTCTTCTTTGGCGTGTTTCCCGCAGGTCACCACCCATTCACCTGCGACCATTACGTCACTGACGGGGTTTGGCTGGCCTGCAAAAACAAAGGCGTCTACCACCTGACCGTAGGCGCTGGCGGCAAATGTAGGGCTGGTGCGGTCCAGCACAATAAGGTCTGCGCGCTTGCCTACCGCAATTTCGCCGATTGGCTGACCAAGTGCCCGCGCACCCCCCATCGCAGCCTGCCGCCACAAATATTCACCTGTATGGCCGCCATCCGCCGCTGTCAGCACAGTGCGGGCGTGCCGGGTTAAGCGCTGGCCATATTCAAGAAGGCGCAATTCCTCGCGGGGGTCTATGCTGATGTGGCTATCGGAGCCGATGCCGAAGCACCCGCCCGCCGCGAGATACTCAGCCGCAGGGAAGATGCCGTCGCCCAGGTTGGCTTCAGTTGTCGGGCACAGGCCCACCACCGCGCCGCGCTCGGCAATGCCGCGCCACTCGGCCTCGTTGACATGGGTCGCATGGATAAGGCACCAGCGCGCATCAACCTGCTGATTGGCCAGCAGCCACTCCACCGGGCGTTTGCCGGTGGCTTTCACGCAGGCATCCACTTCGCGCATCTGTTCGGCAATATGAATGTGTATCGGCGCCTTGTCATCCAGCTCATTCATCGCTGAAATGGCGGGCGCAAATGCCGCCTGCGGCACGGCCCGCAGGCTGTGGAAACATAGGCCCAGCTTATGCCGCCCCGTAAGGCGGGGCCGCAGAATTTTCAGCAGACGGCCATACTCATCGTCCTCATGCAGAAAGGGAGCCTGTCCCTTGTTCGCAGGTACACCACCAAAATCCGCCATTTGATATAGCACCGGCAAGTGTGTCAGCGCCATGCCAGTTTGTTCCGCCGCCGTAATAATAGCGCGCGACATGGCCAGCGCCTGATCCACATGGCTGTTGTGCAGATAATGGAATTCACCGACAGCCGAATAGCCTGCTTTCAGCATCTCGATATAAAGCGCACTGGCGATCACTTCCACGGCCTCAGGTGTCATGTACGCGGCAAAATGATACATGGCATTACGCCAGTTCCAGAAGTCGGACTGGCCCGGCGCCCTGAATTCGGCCAGCCCTGCAAAAGCGCGCTGGAAGGCATGGCTGTGCAGATTTGGCATCGCGGGCAGCACAGTGCCATGCGCCGCCTCACCCTTCGCCGGTTTCACGTCGGTCTCAAGTTTGCTGATCAGCCCGCCTGCGTCAACATGCAGGCGGATACCCGTGACCCAGTCACCACCAATCAGTCCTTCTTTGAAATAATGCTTTTGCATGACCGCCCCCAACTTGTATATACAAGTTCATACAAGTGAGGCTTTCTGTCAAGCGACAGATATGATAAACCGCTGCATGATGAGCCGAAAGGACGCCAACCCTATGTATGACCTGATCATCCGCAATGTGAACATTGCCACCATGACCGAAGGTGGTGCACCCTATGGAGCGGTTTTGGGCGGTGTGCTCGCGACGAAGGGCGATCGACTCGAATACGTTGGACCTGCCGAGGGATTCACCGGCAGTGCGGCGCGGGAAGAAGTGGATGCCGCCGGCCACTGGGCCCTGCCCGGCTTTACCGACTGTCACACCCATATTGTTTATGGCGGTAACCGCGCGCGGGAGTTTGAAGAACGCCTGAACGGTGCATCATACGAAGAAATCGCGAAACGCGGTGGCGGCATCCTCTCCACCGTGACAGCCACCCGCAAGGCAAGCGAGGATGAACTGGCGGCAAGCGCGGCCAAACGCCTTGCCCGCCTCAAGTTGGACGGTGTCACCACAGTTGAGATCAAGTCCGGCTACGGCCTTACGCTTGAGGATGAACTGAAGATGCTGCGCGCTGCCAAACACGCGGGCGAGCTTGCGGGCTTGGATATCCACACCACGTTCCTAGGCGCCCATGCGCTGCCGCCTGAATACAAAGATGATGCCGATGGCTATATAGACCTTGTCTGCAAAGAGATGATCCCCGCCGTTGCACAGGAAAAACTGGCTGACTGTGTTGATGCCTTCTGTGAAAGCATTGCTTTTTCGCCCGAACAGACAACACGGGTGTTTGAAGCCGCCACCAGACACGGCCTGCGCGTCAAATTGCACGCAGACCAACTGTCCGACCTGTCAGGCGCCACACTTGCGGCCAAATTCGGTGGCATGTCGGCGGACCATCTGGAGCATACAAATGATGAAGGCGCGCGTGCCATGGCGCACGCTGGCACTGTGGCTGTGCTGCTGCCGGGCGCCTTTTATGTGCTCAAGGACACCACAAAACCGCCTGTCGAGATGTTCCGCCGGTTTGGTGTGAACATGGCACTGGCGACCGATGCTAACCCAGGTTCGTCACCCGTGCTATCACTTCAGCTTATGCTGCACATGGGCTGCACATTTTTTGGCCTCACGCCAGAGGAGGCCCTGCGCGGTATCACCATAAACGCAGCCCGTGCGCTCAGGCTTGGCGACGACCGCGGCACGCTTGAAGTGGGCAAACGCGCAGATATTCTGTTATTTGACATCAGCGAACCCGCAGAACTTGCCTATTATGTTGGCGGGGTTATGCCAGTTCGCATTTTTTCCTAGTCATATATTACGGTTGACCCAGCCGGCTTTTGGACTCTAAAGCTGTAGGCGATAATCGAATCCGCAACGCGTTCGGGAAGGTTTGGCCGTCATGTTCCGCCACATCTCAGAAATCATGACGATGTCCAAGGATGACCCTGCCGTACTTTTGACCGACAAAGCCGCCGCCATGCTGCGTAGCGTGCATAAGACAGAAGACGAAACCGCGTTTCACCGGTCGTTTCAGTTCCCCATTTACTGGTGGGCACCGCGTGTAATTCTGTCTCATGACGACCGCCATCTGATAGGCACCCGCGTCAGCCGTTGGATGATGACAGACCCGGCCGGGCAAACCGCCGAAGAAAAAATGAGGGTTGCCAGCCTGTTATCACGTTTCAGTGCTTCCACCAATTATGTCTTTTTGTCCGATGTTACAGCCGAAGCACTACCCTTACGCCTGCTTTTTGACTTCATCCTCATTCAGGCGGCGCGCAGAAACTGGGCCAGGCTATATGAACTGAGTAGTCTCTGGCTGGAGCGTGCATCCGCCAATGAACCTCATTTCAGCTATGTGTGCGATTTCAATTTCTGGGCCTGTTTCCATTCCCGCAAAAGCGCAACTGCAGGGAAGCCCGCTTCCGACAACATCCCCACCCCAAAGCAAGCAATTGCTGCGCTTGAGCGTTTGGCTGGCCGGCCGGATAAAAATATCCATATTTATAGGGGCCTGCAAAAATGTCTGGATGGCAAGGTGCGCGATTCAGTTACCGATTTTGTTGCGGCCAATAACACGGCCGGGCGAACGACGGAGTTTTTCCGCCCCAGCGAACACGTCATGCCTACGGAGGCGCTGGCGGACCTCCGCGCCCGCGCGCTGGCGCCCGCGAACAATGCCGCCCCTTGGCACAGCAGCACCGTCAAGCACACTTTCCGCCACGCGCCTTCAAGTGGCTGCCTGTTGCTGAGCGCCGACCAAGCCTACTTCCAGCGGTTTTTTGCCAATCTTTGTGAAAGTTTCGCGCACAACACCCCTGCGGGCACCATTCATCTGCACTGCGTGGGGTTTGAGCCAGAAAGCATGGTACTTGACCAGTTTGAGGCAAGCCACGGCATCAAAATAAACGTTTCTGTCGACCATAGCGGCCCCAAAGGCATCAACCCTGACCTGCTTCTGGGCGAAAATGCGAGCCCGGCACAAGAACACACCAACCCGGAACTATTTCTCGGGCATTGCATCACTGCCCGGTACATCTGGTTGCCATTCTATTTGGAAAAATACAGCTTTGTTGCGATTTCGGATATTGATGGCGTAATAGTGCGGGACATATCAACCCTTTGGGACGGCCGCGATGATAGCGACGCAATCCTGCTGGGCACCACCATGAACCTTCAGACCGCGTACAGCACCGGCGCTTTGTGGGGCAATATCTCCGCAGGTGCCTTTGCGGTCAAGAGTCACCCAAACCACAAGGCTTTCGCGCGCATGGCAAGCTATTTCATGCATGCGCGCATGGCAGCGGCACGGGACCGCGGCGAAAAATGCTTCTATGCTGATCAAGCCGGTTTGATGCTGTGCTTCCTTACCATGCAGCACGACTGCAGCTTTGACCGGTTGAAGGGCCGCTTCTTCGCGCAGGGTGATTCAAAAAACCCGGCCAGCCGTGCAACTGACAAAAAAAACAGGCAAGCTAGATATTTGGCAGAAATGCGCAAAAAAACCTGAAAGCGATGAGCTGCAATTGCAACTCTGCTTGGCGCGGCGGAAACCTGCGTTTATAAGGCAGCTATGGCTTACGATTCACTCAGAGATTTTATCGACCGCCTTGAGCGTGAAGGCCGCCTTGTCCGCGTAACGGAACAGGTGTCGACCGAGCTTGAGATGACCGAAATCCAGACCCGTGTCTTGCATGCGGGTGGCCCGGCGATCCTGTTTGAAAATGTGGTGAACGAGCATGGCGAAAAATGCGCCATGCCCGTGCTGGTGAACCTTTTCGGCACCGTTGAACGTGTTGCCTGGGGTATGAACCGCGAACCGAATGAGTTGCGCGAAGTGGGTGAAACCCTTGCTTTCCTCCGCCAACCCGAACCGCCACGCGGCTTTAAGGATGCGCTTGAACTGCTACCGCTTGCCAAGCAAGTGCTATCGATGCGTCCCAAGCGGGTCAAGAAGGGCCCGGTACAGGAAGTCGTGCTTACAGGCGATGATATCGACCTTGACCAACTACCGATCCAGACCTGCTGGCCGGGCGAACCCGCGCCGCTGATCACATGGCCGCTGGTGGTGACTAAGGGGCCATCGGACAAATCGGAAGACAATTATAACCTCGGCATCTACCGCATGCAGAAGCTGGGCAAAAACCAGACGCTGATGCGCTGGCTGAAGCATCGGGGCGGCGCACAACAATACCAGCGCTGGAAAGATGTAAAGCGGGAGCCGATCCCGGCGGCCGTCGTCATCGGCGCAGACCCCGGTACCATACTGGCCGCCGTGACACCCGTGCCGGATACCCTGAGCGAATATCAGTTTGCAGGCCTGTTACGCGGCAAGAAAGTACCACTGGTCGACTGCAAAACCGTACCCCTGCAGGTCCCCGCCACGGCAGAGATTGTACTTGAAGGCCATGTCAGCCTTGAAGACTACCGCGATGAAGGCCCATATGGTGACCACACAGGTTATTATAATAGCGTTGAGAAATTCCCGGTGTTCACCATCAGCGCCATCACCATGCGCGAAAAACCGATTTACCTGAGCACCTATACCGGCAGGCCACCGGACGAGCCTGCCATATTGGGCGAAGCGCTGAATGAGGTTTTCATCCCGCTTTTGCAGCAACAGTTCCCCGAGATCACCGATTTCTGGCTGCCGCCTGAAGGCTGTAGCTACAGGATCGCGGTGGTGAGCATGAAAAAGGCCTACGCCGGGCACGCCAAGCGTGTGATGCAGGGCGTGTGGTCCTTCCTCAGACAATTTGTCTATACCAAATTTGTTATTGTGGTCGACGACGATATTAACGCGCGCGACTGGAAGGATGTGATGTGGGCCATCTCAACCCGCATGGACCCGGTGCGCGACATTGTGACCGTAGAGAATACACCGATTGACTATCTCGATTTCGCCAGCCCCAAATCGGGCCTTGGTGGCAAACTGGGTCTTGATGCCACCAATAAGGTTGGCAACGAGACCAGCCGCGAATGGGGCCGCGAAATTTATATGGAAAGCACCGTGGTCGAGAAAGTGGACGCGCTTTGGGAAAGCCTCGGCATTCCGGGCGACGGCAAACCAATCTGGAAGTAAGGCGGCAGTAAGGCGGCTGGGCCAATATACCGCGATACGTTCCACAAGATATGGTTGGCGCCCCTCCCATTATCCTTGTCCTGTTTTCACGCCACAATGCCTGCGGTGCGGGCGCGACAGAGCGACAACAGTATTGCCCATGGTTCGGTAAAGCACATGAATATCAAAAAAATAGCTCTCCGCGCGGAATAAACGTTTAAAAGTGTTGCGCATAACCCCACAGTAGCGAAACAATAAACCAGCATGGACTGGATCAGGGCTGGTATGGCGGGCATAGGTTTCTATAGTCAAAAATGTTCGTAAACAGGGGGCGAGCTTGGACAAGCGCGAGTATAAATACAAAGCTTTCATCAGCTACAGTCACCGGGACGATCAATGGTCCTCATGGCTGCTGAAAGCACTTGAGAGTTACCGCATCCCCTCACACATCAGGCAAAGTCACCCTGATGCCCCGCTCCCCAGACGATTGGGCCGCTTCTTTCGGGACCGGGACGAATTGCCCGCCTCCGGCCATATGACCGACCATATTTTCGAGGCGATTGCCACATCGGAGTATCTGATCGTTGTATGTTCTCCTGATGGTGCACAGTCCAAACTGGTCAACCGTGAAATTGCGGAGTTCAAGCGCCTGCACGGTGACGACAAAATATTCTGTGTCATTGTCGATGGCATACCCTTTGCTGACAGCCCGGTAAATGAATGCTTCCCTGAGGCCTTGCGGCACAAGTTCACCACAGAGGGCCAGCAGGCCGGTTTTTCCGCCGTCGGACTGGCCGCGGATGCACGCGAAAGCGGCGATGGCAAACGCCACGCAGTCCTTAAGCTGATTGCCGGCATGCTGGGCATTGGCCTTAATGACCTCGTCAGGCGGGAAAACCACCGACGCCAACAACGGGTGACCGCATTTGCCATTGCCGCCAGCGTCGGCATGGCGGCGATGGGGGCGCTCGCCCTTGATGCGTTCCATGCCCGCAATCAGGCTCAGGATGCGCTTAATCTTGCCAAAGCCAAAAGCCTGGAAGCAGAAAGAAACACTAGGGAAATCGAAGAGCTCACGGTCTTCATCATGACCTCCGTATATGATGAATTGATCACGGCCGGGAGCCTGCGGGTGCTGGAGCGCACCTCAAAGAAATTCATTGAACGCCTCAACCATCTTGGCGTTGAAAATATGAGCCTGCACCAACTGGCGCAAATCATCCCGGCCTATTTGCGCCTCGGGCAGGCACTGGAACGCAAGGGCGAAAGTTCGCGCGCCCGCGAATATTTCGATACGGCCCTTGTCTGGGCGAAGGATCTTTTCCAGCGCTACCCTAATGATTCGACTGCGATAATGCGCTATCAGACCGCCTTGTTTTTCTCCGGCTATCTCAGTCGGCGCCAAGGGGATTATGCTGCGGCTGAGCGGGACTTCACTGAACGGCTGCGCCTGAACCGCGTCGGGTATGAAACCACCCCCTCAACGGAATATTTGGCAAACCATATCCGGAAAACCCGCTGGGCCGAAGAATTGGCCGATTCCGAAGCCAACCTTTGTTATCTGCAGTATATACCGTTGGGCAAACCACAGGAAGCGCTTGAGAACTGCTTCAATAGTGTGGCGCGAAGGCGCTGGGTTGTGGAAAACCACCCCGATGTCAAAGAGCACTGGGTTAATCTGGCCAGCAGTTACCTGCACCTGGCGAATACATATATGGTGCTGGGCAGAAATGTTGACGCGAAAGAGGCCTACCTGCATCGCTACATGATTTATGCAGACATTCTTGAGCGCGAGCCCCGCAACTTCCGCATTATCCGGCGCGCCGCAATGACCCAACAACGCCTCGCCATGGTTGAAGCCAAGCAAAAAAATCTCGATAAGGCGCTTTCGCTACTTGAAGAGGCACGAAAAAGCTTCAATACGCTGACCGAACAGGACCCACTAAACGTGATGTGGCTGGCGGATTCAGCCGATGTCTACCGGGATTACGCTTCTGTCTTGATCGCGGCAGGAGACATGGAGCGCGCGGCAAACATTCTGGCAACCGCCAATGGTCAGATCATGGAAGCCATATCCAGCGATATGAGCCGCACCGACAGAAGGCTGATTGCCCACCGCACCCGCCTGCTGAAGGCACAACTGGCGAACAAACAAGGCGATACGGACAGTGCCCTCAAACTGCTAAGAGAAGCGACCGCACATTTTGAAGGTGAAGACACAAGCTATCTTCGTGCACCGGGCGCGCTTGAACATGCCAGTGAACTGTATCTTTTCAAAGGTAATATGCTCATAAAAACTGGCGATGAGGCTGGCGCTCATGACGCATGGCGGCACGTGGTCCATCTCTATGAAACCGCTACAGCAACTAAAACACCTCTCTTCCGCGAGTTTGTATCACAGGCCTACACCAAGCTGGGCGATACCGCACGCGCCGAGGCTATTGTCAGGCGGCAAGATACCGCGCGCTGATTGTGGAGCCCTGTGAGCTGTCGGAAAAGCCGCCGGGCTGCGCCTCCCGAGAATGTCATTCCCGCCACATGGGCAAGATATGGTAGATATGGCACAACATTTTGCGAATCGGGGGATATGCCATGACACAACACCAAACCATCAGGCCAGCGCAAGAAGTGCTGGACCTATATGATAAATATGCCCATGGCCTGATGTCGCGGCGGGCTTTTTTTGAAAAGCTGGGCGCATATGCGGTTGGTGGCCTCACCGTTGCCGCACTGGCGGAAAGCGTATTGCCTAATTATGCGCTGGCCGAGCAGGTAAAGCCCGACGACGCCCGCATCACGGCACAGGATGTGCCCTACCGCTCACCGATGGGCGCAGGCGATATGATGGGGTATATGGTTATGCCCACAGGTACGTCTGCGATGAATAAAAGACCGGGCGTTGTGGTGATCCACGAAAATCGCGGCCTTAACCCCTATATCCGGGACGTGGCGCGACGAGCTGCTGTCGCGGGCTATATCGCTTTCGCGCCCGATGCATTGTTTCCCTTGGGTGGCTATCCTGGCAACGACGACGATGGCCGCACCATGCAGCGCGAACGGGACCGCGATGAGATGGTTGAGGACTTTGCCGCCGCCGTTTCACACCTGCAGGAACATGAAGCCTGCACCGGCAATGTGGGCTGTGTGGGCTTTTGTTTTGGCGGTAGCGTTTCAAATCGTCTCGCCGCCAAAATCCCAAGCCTGAAAGCTGCGGTGCCCTTCTATGGTGGCGGTGTGCCGGCCGAAGATGTCCCTGCCATTCAAGCGCCCCTGCTAATTCACCTTGGCGAACTGGACGAACGGGTGAACGCTGGTTGGCCTGCGTATGAAGCCGCACTCAAGGAGCACGGCAAAGCCTATGAGATGCATATGTATGAGGGTGCCAACCACGGGTTCCACAATGACACCACCCCGCGCTATGACGCCCATGCCGCAGAACTCGCTTGGGCCCGTACTTTAGCGTTTTTTGAGAAATACCTGAAGTAAGCGACGACCAAGCCCGCATCAAGAAGACGTTGAACCGACGCGCCAACTGTGGCTTATTGGCGCGCATATATATGTTCACTTTTGCCCTCAGGATACTTCATGGCTGACAGCACACTCGACCTTCTTTCCGACCTTGTCTCAAAAGCGGTAAAGGCGGGGGCTGACGGTGCCGACGCCGTTGCCGTAGATGCACGTTCACGCGGTGTGTCGTGGCGCGAGGGCAAACTGGAAGATGTCGAAGGCTCAGAGGGCCAAGATATCGGCCTCAGGGTCATTATCGGGCACAAGCAAGCCAGCGTATCGACCAGTGACCGCCGCGCCGACAGCCTCAGGGATCTGGTGGAACGCACCGTTGCCATGGCCAAGGCCGTGCCTGACGATGACTATTGCGGCCTCGCGCCCCAGAACAAATTGCACAAAGGCCCGCTCGCTGACCTCGACCTATACGACGACACTGACGTCAGTGCGGAAAAGCTGACAGAGCTCGCCCGCGAGGCCGAAGACGCCACACGCGCAGTTGAAGGCGTGACCAATTCGGCGGGTGCCGGGGCCAGCGCCGCATCGTGGGCAATAACGCTTGCGACCAGCCACGGCTTTTCCGGGCACTATCAGGGCAGTAGTTTCTCGGTTTCCTCGTCCGCCATTGCCGGTGAAGGCACCGGTATGGAACGCGACTATGAATTTACCTCCGCCCGCCACTTTGGTGACCTTGAAAGCGCAGGCTGGGTAGGGCGCGAAGCGGGCGAGCGCGCTGTGCGCCGCCTTGGCCCCGTGCGCATGCCATCCGGCAAGCTGCCTGTTGTGTTTGCGCCGCGTGCCGCCAACTCCATACTTGGTCACCTTGCAGGCGCCATCAATGGCGCGAGCGTTGCGCGCGGCTCAAGTTTCCTCAAGGACAAGATGGGCGAGCAGATCTTGGCGCCCGGGGTCACCATAAGCGATGATCCGCTCCGCCGGCGCGGCCTGCAATCCAAGCTGTTTGACGGCGAAGGTGTGCGTGTTAGCAAACAGAACCTTGTTGAGAACGGCGTGCTGAAAAGCTGGTTATTGAACGCCGCAACTGCCAAGCAACTGGGGCTTGATGTCACCGGACATGCCAGCCGGGGTACCTCATCCCCGCCGGGCATTACCACAAGCAACCTTTACATGAACGCAGGAGAGATGAGCCCCGAAGATTTGATGGCCGATATCAAAGACGGCCTTTACGTCACAGAACTGATTGGCATGGGCGTCAATGGTGTCACCGGGGACTATAGTCGGGGTGCCGCTGGCTTTCGCATCAAAAACGGCCAGCTATGTGGCCCGGTAAGCGAAATCACCATTGCCAGCAACCTTAAGGAAATGTTCAGGCATCTTGTGCCAGCATCTGACCTTGAGTTCCGGTACGGTACCAATTCGCCGACGATCCGGATTGACGGCATGATGATTGCCGGGGCTTGAAGCCCTGCAACAAGCCTGAACAAGACGTATGAGGCAAGCGTGACCAATACAGAGGCATTTGACGAAACCACCTGCCCGTGGAATTTGGCAGACGATGCCCGTCTGCTGCGCCGGGTGACGGAAGAAGCCGGACGCATCGCGCTTTCCTACTTTGCCCGTGACATCCACCAGTGGGATAAATCTCCTGACAACCCGGTGTCCGAAGCTGACCTCGCAGTAGACGAATTCCTGCGCACGACCCTGATGCAAAACCGCACGGGTTACGGCTGGCTATCGGAAGAAACCGAAGATCACTCAGACCGTTTGCGCTGTGGCAGGCTGTGGATTGTCGACCCAATCGACGGCACACGGGCATTTCTATCAGGCGGGGACGACTGGGGTATTTCGGTTGCGCTGGTGCAGGAACAAAAACCGATTATCGCCGCCTTTTATGCGCCAGTGAAAAATGCATTTTATTTTGCCGAAACTGGTCGTGGCGCCACCAAAAATGGTCTGAACATCCGCGTGTCGGACCAAAGCAACCTTGCGGCTGCCCGCATGATGGGTGACCCCTCGGCTTTCAAGTCCAAGAAGCTGTGGCCGACACCTTGGCCCGAGGATATGCACACCGAGCAAGCCAACTCCATCGCACTGCGCATCTGTCAAATCGCCGATGGCCAGTTTGATTGCTGCGTCACGCTTCGGCCCAAAAATGACTGGGACGTCGCCGCCGCTGACCTGATCATCTCTGAGGCGGGCGGGCATCTCTCAACCGGCACAGGGCGCACGCTCATGTTCAACCGCCAAACACCGCTGCACGATCATATCGTGGCAAGCTGCCCGGCGCTTTTACCGTCGCTGATGGAACGGGTGGAACCCGCACTGGCCCGGTGGCGGAACGCGGCGGCTTGACGGTATGCTGCCACTGGCAATGATACCTAGAAGTAGAACTTGACGCCGCCAATAAGGGCGCCATTACCCCTTTCGCCGTTTAGCGAGCTGTCCTCATACATAAGTGTCAGTTCAAAGGTATTGATGAAGGCTGACAGACCGACACCCCAATCCCACAGGTTGGCGCGGTCCTGCCGCATGTCATACCCAAGTCTGGAGATAATTGTCAGTTCCGGCAAGGTCGGCACCGGCACCTCGAGATCAGTAAACAGATAAAAGCTGTCACTGTCTGGTGCGCTCCAGCGACCGTCCGGTGCGTAGGTGGCGCCTGTGCGAATAAACACGAGCCCAAAGTCACGCGAGACCGTGCCGGTCAGTTCAGGATAATAGCTGCTGCCATCGCCGTGAATGCTATCCAGCTCCACGGAAAGATCATATGTAAAGCTGCCAGCATCAAAGTTATAACCCGCATAGATATTGGCCTTGGCATCGCCGCCGGCACTTGCGCTGATCGCAGCAATACCGCCACCCAGATAAAAGCCGTTATCGTGGTAAAGACCAACAGACGCCATAATGCTGGGGTCTTTCTCCGAAAGACTGAGTGCACGGTCCCGGTAGTCGCTGGCAATACCGACATAACCATCAATGCTGTATGGTTTGTCTTCCTGACCAAACGAGGCATGGCTGAGACAGATAGCCGCAAGTGCACTGAAAAGAATGTTTTTCATAGTCCCATCCTAAAACGGCCCGTTCATGGGCTCTGGTTCAATCAGCAACATCGGATCAAGCCGAACGTCCCGCCAGTTCACGCGCCAGTCGACATGGGGCCCGCTTGCACGCCCCGTCTGGCCGATGGTACCGATCTGCTCGCCCTGCTCTACCGTAACACCCACCTCCACGTCCACACTGTTCATGTGGAAGAGCGTCGATGACACGCCAAAGCCGTGATCGATAATAATGATCCCGCCTTCCAGCAGGAAATCCGGCACCGCGAGGCGCACGATGCCACTTGCAGGTGCCACAATCGGCGTGCCCACAGGGGCCGCTATATCAAGGCCATAGTGCGGGCTTCTCGGTTTGCCGTTCAAGATGCGCTGACTGCCATAGAAGCCCGAGAAACGGCCCTCGGCCGGACGCACAAAGCCTCCTGTCCAGGCCAGCTCATTCGTCAGATGACCGCGCGCATCCCGCACCATGCCGGTTTCTCTGGCGCGGCGTTTCCGCCATTCCGGCGGCGGTGTCACGGTTTTGGGCGGCAGGCCATCCACACGTTCGATCTCGAAATGCCGGGCTTTAATTTCAATGACCTGTTCTTCCCCCGTGCCGTCGGGGTGCAGGATCGCAAGCTTGGCATTTGCTGGGGCGTCACGGCCAAACCCGATGACAAAATGGCCATCAGGTCCTACATTCACTGCCTTGCCGTTCAGGCTGACCTTTGCCCCGGCTTTGACCTTCCCCCACATCATGCCCCCTTGCGCAGGGGTACCTGATAGCTCAACCGCGAGCACGGGCGAAAATGCGCCAAAGACGGTGACACAAACAAGGATAGCAAAACGTCTAAGTGTATGGGTAAATGTATCGGTCATGACATTCCATCTGGCTGATAATGGCGGCAAAATTACGGCACCCGCCGCCACGCATATCCGGGCTGGCTAGAGCAAACTGCCCTGTCGCCCATCGTCCTTGGGTGACGTCTTCGGCTTGGTGGATAGTTTTGCTTTGGCCTTGGTTTTGGCCATGGGCGGCACTGGCGGCGCGGCATCTGCACCGGTTACCTGCATGTCGCTTACGCCGTCTGAGAAACGTACCTTGACCTGATCACCCGCATTCAAACTGCCCGCTTTTGTCACCGGCGTGCCGCCAGCGTCTTCAACAAGCGCATAACCGCGGTCCAGCACGCGCTCATACGAAAGGCTGTCCAGCATACGCCCCGACGCTTCAAGCCTGCGGCCGAGATCCTCAAGTCGGCGGGCATAGGCTGGCTCAAGCCGCCTGACACTGGCGTTCAACTGCTCACCACGATAGCTTGCAAGTTGCCTGAGGCGCCCGAGGCTCAGGCCACCCACAAGGCGGTTAAGCTGCGCTGACTTGATCTGCGCGACGGCCATAAGGCCGCGCGGCAGGCGCTCCGACAGGTCATCCCAGCGCTGCTGCGCAAGCCCAAGAATATCCTTCGGGCTAGGCAGGCCGCGGGCAAGCCCCCGCAAGCGCTCTTCACGGTCGCGGATCATCGCGCCCTTGAGGCCCGAGAGCCGCCGCCCGAGGTCAGCGATATAGACCCGCAAGTCCTCGCGCACCGGCACAGCTTTTTCCGCCGCGCCCGTAGGGGTTGGTGCCCGCAGGTCAGAGGCATAGTCAATCAAGGTAGTATCGGTTTCGTGCCCCACGGCGGAGATCAGCGGAATGTCGCTTTCCGCTGCAGCACGCACCACAATTTCCTCGTTAAAAGCCCACAGGTCTTCAATCGAGCCGCCGCCACGCGCAACAATCAACACATCCGGCCTTGGCATGGCGCCGCCGCCGTCCATCGTGTTAAAGCCTTTGATGGCTGCTGCGACTTGTGCCGCCGCCCCCTCCCCCTGCACCAGCACCGGCCATACCAGCACGTGGCGCGGGAAACGGTCATTCAAGCGGTGCAGAATGTCGCGAATCACCGCCCCTGTGGGTGAGGTCACCACGCCGATCACTTTGGGCAGGAAAGGAATGGGCCGCTTGCGCGCCGGGTCAAACAGGCCTTCAGCCGCCAGTTTTTTCTTACGCTCCTCCAGAAGCGCCATCAGCGCACCGGCACCCGCCGGTTCCATATTCTCAACCACCATCTGGTATTTGGACCGCGCGGGATATGTAGTCAGCTTGCCGGTGCAGATCACCTCGAGGCCGTCTTCAGGCACAAAAGCGAGCCGCTGCGCGCTGCCGCGCCAACACACACCGTCCAGCACTGCGCTGTCATCCTTGAGGGAGAAATACACATGGCCCGATGCCGCACGCTTAACCCCCGACAGTTCAGCCCGCACCCGCACATGACCGAAGCGGTCCTCGACCGAGCGTTTGAGCGCACCAGAAAGCTCCGACACCGTGAACTCATAGGCATTGCTGGCTGAGGAGGTTTCACTTCCCGGCATTTCCGGCAAATTATCTGACATGCGTTATCCCTATTCCGATTGTCGCACCCGGCACTTCAGGCTTGAGTGACAGGGAACCTATGATACAAGGGGGCAGCCTTCAAGCAACCCACCATATAACAGGTGAAAAAATATGAATATTCTCGTCCTCGGCTCCGGTGGCCGCGAACACGCCCTTTGTTGGAAAATTGCGCGCAGCCCGATGGTGGAAATGCTCTATTGCGCGCCTGGCAATGGCGGTATCGGGGACGTTGCATCCTGTGTGGAGCTCGACATGGGCGACCATAATGCGGTGATCAACTTCTGCCGCGAGATGGAAATCGACTTTGTTGTTGTCGGCCCTGAGGCGCCCCTGGTGGCTGGCCTTGTGGATGATCTTGACCGCGAAGGCATCCTTGCCTTTGGGCCTACTAAAGGTGGCGCTCAGCTTGAAGGTTCCAAAGGATTCACCAAAGATATTTGCGCCAAATATAATATCCCGACGGCAGCCTATGGCCGGTTCGATAGTGCCGACGCCGCCAAAGCCTACGTCAGCCAACAGGGCGCCCCCATTGTGGTCAAGGCAGATGGCCTCGCCGCAGGCAAGGGCGTAATTATCGCTCAAAGCGTTGAAGAGGCAAACGCCGCCATCGACGACATGTTTGCCGGCAGTTTTGGCACTGCGGGAGCAGAGGTCGTTGTGGAGGAATTCATGACAGGCGAGGAGGCCAGCTTTTTCGCGCTGTCCGACGGTGAAAACACCCTCGCCCTTGCGACTGCACAGGACCACAAAGCTGTGGGCGAAGGCGACACCGGCCCCAACACCGGCGGCATGGGTGCCTATTCCCCCGCGCCCGTGATGACCGATGCCGTGTGCGCGCGCGTAACCGCCGAGATTATCGAACCCACCGTGAAAGCCATGGCGGACATGGGGCATCCGTATAAGGGTGTCTTCTTTGCCGGGCTGATGATCACCAATGAGGGGCCAAAGCTGATTGAATATAATTGCCGCTTCGGTGACCCTGAGTGTCAGGTGTTGATGACCCGGCTAACCTCCGACATTGTGCCGCTTTTGATAGCGGCTGCAAAAGGTGAACTTGCCGGGCATAGTCCCGAGTGGTCAGACGATGCCGCATTGACTGTAGTGATGGCTGCCAAGGGCTACCCTGGCAAATATGACAAAGGCTCAGAGATCAGCGACCTCGCGGCTGCTGAAGCTGAAACCGGCGCGCATATCTTCCACGCGGGCACCAAGCGTAAGGAAGAGAAACTCTTGGCGACCGGTGGTCGTGTCCTGAACGTAACCGCCACCGGCAAGAACGTCACAGAAGCGCAGGCCCGCGCCTATGCTGCCGTGGACACTATTACGTGGCCTGAGGGTTTCTGCCGTCGCGACATCGGCTGGCGGGCTGTCGCGCGCGAAACGTCCTAGAGCTTGACCACCATACCCTGACGAGGATCGCCCCCTGTATTAAAAAGAGTAGCGATAAATTCCTGCGCGCCTTCCATACCGCGACGGGATACAACCTCCATCCAAGGCGTGGCACCTTCCCCCAGCTTCAGGTAAAAAACTTTCTCCTGCGCGCTGAACCGTTCTGTTACCCCTTCCGGACCCCAGTCCTTGTTACGCTTCTTGATTTGATCAGGCGCAAAAAAGAAGACAGGTTTCGGTCCCGGCACGTCAACCTTGACGCGTTCACCGGTGTTCGCTGCCGTGCCCACAAAACAGTCATAGACAAGGCTGTCGCCAAAACACTTGTGTATCCGCATACGCAAGTCGGTCGCGCCGGAGAAATCTATATAGGCGGTCGGCACCTCCTGCCCCAACGTATTCAACTCTTCGTAAGAGACAACCTTGTCGTAGCAGTCAAGGCTTTGCACGAATTCCGCGTTCCGCGCCGATGTCAGGGCCACCACTTCAACATCGTCCTGACCGGCAAGGCAATATGCCGTGCCGTAGGCCGTTTTACTCGATGCACTTGAAACCACCAGACGCTTGGCGCCGAAATAATCATTATCTGCCAGGAAATCCGCCAGCATATAAGAAGTGATGAACAGGGGCCGAAACAGCATCTGATAGTCCTCCATATCCGGGGAATAACCAGCGTCAGTGCTGCAGCGGGTATAAAAATTATAGGCAGACACCAACTCTCGCCGGTGTGGCATATCATCATGAAAGCCCCGGGCGGTCACCCGCGACGGCTGCATGCGAAGATGGCTGGAGATGGGGAAATATCCGTAAAACCGTTCGCCGACAGCGATATCCGGATTGGCCGATGCGACCACATTTGCAAACCCCCAGACCGGCATGTGCCCGTAGGCATCATTGCCCGTGGGGAAAAACTTCCAATAGTTCAGCCAATCACCGAGGGCAGCATAGGTAATATTATTACTGGACAGTCCAAAACTGTCGAGCGCGACCAGTATCTGCCCGTCCTCCAGTGACAAGTTCTCGTCCTGGCTATCAATGTGTGTGGTGCCTATCGCTGATTTATCAGTGAAAAGCCGGATAACCTGTTCTGTCTGCGTCATTGAAAAACCCTCCTCGTATGAGGTTTGACGATAGGACGGAAGAGGGATAATTCCACATTTTATTGTCGGGCGGGCTATTAAAACAGCCTTGTTTCACGGGTCAGTTTGCCCCTGTGCGCACTTTCACCTTGAAGGGCGGGAAGACAACATTCACCCGTGTACCATAGCCCGGACGACTGTCTATCGTCATGGTGGCATTCAGCTTTTCGGAAAAGGCCGACACAAGCGGCAAACCAAGCCCGGAGCCCTCATGACGGCGGCTGAGGCTACTGTCCACCTGCCCAAACGGGCGCTTGGCGATTTTAATTTCTCCTGCCGTCATGCCGATGCCCGTATCAGAAACACTGAGACACAAACCGCCGTTACCAGTTTTCTCAAGCTTCATGGACACACTGCCACCCGGTTCAGTGAACTTGATGGCATTGGACAGCAGGTTGAGGGCGATCTGCTTGATGAGCCGTTCATCGGCTTCAATCAGCACCGTCTGGTCAAAATGGTGTTCAAGCGAGAGGCTGGCCTCAAAGGCACGCTGCTGCACCAATGTCATGCACATCTCAAGACTCTCGAGCGGGTTGATCCATGTGAGGTAAGCTTCAAGCCGCCCAGCTTCCACCTTCGACAGGTCCAGAATATCGTTAATAATGGATAGGAGGTGTGTACCACTTTCGTGAATATCCTGTGCATATTCCTTATAACGGGGACTGCCAAGCGGTCCGACCATCTCGTCGCGCAGGATTTCTGCAAAACCGAGAATGGCATTCAGCGGCGTTCTCAGTTCATGGCTCATATTTGCAAGAAACTCCGACTTGGCGCGGTTCGCGAGTTCGGCCGTATCCTTGGAACGCTGAAGCTCCTGCGCCTGCACAAGGTCTTCGGTTACATCCCGGCCGATCAGCAACAGCATTGGTTCGCCCTCGACATCTACTTTCTGGGCAAATATCCTAAAATGACGAATGAGGTTGCCGCGCGTCCTGACAGTTGTAGGCACGTCAGTCATTGAAGCCGTCATTTTAAGTTCTTCAACGAACCGTCCCAAAAATGTCGGGTCAGCCCATATATCAAGGTCTGGCGTCGCCAAACCAATCACCTCATCTCGGCGACGGCCGAACATATTGAGAAACGCCGGATTCACGTCGATAATCTCACCATCGGAGAGACGGGAGATCAGCATGACCTCTGGTGTCAGGCGAAAGATATTTCGAAAAATACTGTCGGCGCGCTCCAATTCCCTGTGTTTGGCTTTTTGTTCGGTGATATCATAAAAGCACCCAGCCACACACCTCTTGCCGTTCCAGTCAATAAGGCTGGCGCGGCAAGTCACCCAACGGGTTTCTCCGTCCTCGCGAACCAGCCGCATCTCATAACTTTCGGGGGCGTCCCCATTATTGAAACGTCTTTCATGATAATCGCGCACGACAGGCCGATCATCGGGGTGTACCCAGCGCTCCACACCGCCTTCCAGAAAAGACGACATAGTACCGGTATAACCGAGAATTTTGAGTAGCGTCTGATTGGCGAAGACAAACCGGTCACCGTCGCGCACCATGACACCTTCCGCCAAAGCGTCCAGAAGTACTTCGGTACCGTCCATGTCGTTGCATTCTCCCCGTAAAGAAGGGCTTTTCCTGCTCAAAACAATATCCCCCAAGCAGCCTCCCGCCAATGCAGCATGAAGCATAGGTTCAACGCGCAAAATTGCAATGCACAAAGATTTCACATCAGTACGCGTGCGGAAGATGCCTGAAATCCAAGCCCCCCGCAGCGGCGGCAGTCCGGGCTTAGTTCTGGCGTTTTTTAACCCTGACGCCTTCCCGCAAGGATTCCGCCGGATGCAGCACCACCTGATCACCTTCCGAGAGCCCGGAAAGCACTTCGGCGCTTTCGTCATTCATGCGGCCCAACTGCACAGTTGTGTGCAATGCCTTGGCGTCGACAATCTGGAACACTGCCCAATCGGGCCCGTGCCTGAAAAGCGCGCTTGTCGGCACTTTGAGCACACCACTTTGTTGCCAAAGCACAATACGCGGCTCCACCCTGAAACCATGCCCGATACGCGCGAGCGTCTCAGCGTCCACGCCGTCAAAATCGATGATGATATTGACCCGTTGTTCTTCAACACCAAGCGCGGACACCTTGGTAAAGCCCTTGGGTTCCACCCGGCGCACGGTGCCCGGCAGTGTTTCACCGCCCCATCCTTCGATATAGACCCGCGCGCCAGCTTCAACCTTGACGGCCTGATGGGACAGAAAATCAGCGACTATTTCAATATCTGCCGGGTCGCCCAGCTCAAGCAGCGGGGCGCCAGCAGCCACTACCCCTTCACTCTCGTGATTAAGTGTCAGCACCACGCCGTCGATGGGCGCCATGATGCGAATAACACCTCCTGCGGCGCCACTTTCCGCGTCTGGCTTGATAAGGGCCGCCCGCGCGACCTCCACGTCGGCGGCACGCATGCGCACACTTGACCGCGCGGTCTCCAGTTGCGCTGTCGCCGTTTTAAACGCCAGTTTCGCGCGGTCCAGTGCAGCCGGGCTCGCGGTATTGGTTTTCACCAGGCTTCTGGTGCGATCGATTTCAGCCTGAGCGTATTCAACTTCAGCCTCGGCGCGCACCACTTCGGAGTTGGCATGCCCCAGCGCCGCCTCCGCCGCTCTGACAGCGGCTACGGCTTCCTGCGCCCGGCGTTCATCCAGAAAACCGGGGTCGGTCGGCAGCATGACAGCAAGCAGGCTTTTTTTCGCTTCAACCCGGTCGCCCACCTCCGGGTCCAGTCGCAGCAGCCGTCCAGCCACCGGCGCAGACACAACATATAATTCATGCACGCGGGTTTTGCCGTCATCGGAAATGGTGATGCGCATATCGCCGCGCTCAACCGCTGCGCTGTCAACGGCGATCGGTTCGGGCAAAAAGGCATAAACCAGAAAAACCGCAACAAGAACTACCATGCCCCCAAAGACGATATTTTTTGCGCGCGGTGCCCCCATGAAAGTCTCCCTATTCCCGCGTTTTGAGCGCGATCACCAGATCAAGTTTTGCCACCTGCCGCGCAATAGCCGCTGCCGACAAAAGAGAAGCAACAATAATAACCATTGCCGCGTATGCAAACGTGCCATTGGAGACAATCGTCGGCACCCGGAACAGTTCGGAACTCAGGTTAACAGCCATATAAAGCGACAACTGATAACCAAGGAACGCCCCAAGCGGCAGCGCCAGAAAAGTCAATATCGCGAGTTCCCCCAGCAACACGAAATTCACTTCTGTGATGGTAAAGCCCAGCACGCGCAAGCTGGCAATCTCCCGCTGCCGCTCGTAGAACGAGATGCGGGCACTGGAAAACACTACCCCAATGGCAATCAGACTGGCAAAAAGCGAATTGAAAAAAGTCATCGTGCCCATGGTCTGGTCCATTGTGTCTTTCATCGCCCGGTAGGACGACACATTGGTCGAAACAGCAGCCACCCCGGGCATATCCTTGAGACGGGCATAGAGCAGATCCAGCTTGGCTGCGTCCGCCATGATATAAGCGCCGGATATACGGTCGCCCTCGCCTGTCTTGGCGCCCAGTTCGCCCATATTCATGTAGGCTGGGGTGCCGAGATAGGTGGATACAGTCCGTGCCACCGGCAGGCTAACATGACGCCGGAGGCCATCGCGAAACTCAATCTGCAGCATGTCACCCGGCTTGGCATCAAGGACCTCCGCCAGACTTTCTGACAAGGTCACCCCTTTCGGCGCGGGTTCAATCGGCTTATCACTGCGGTCAAGCATGATGTTAAGGTCTGCCCCCGGCATCACACCACTTATTCCCTGATGCCTGCTGCGGTGCTCATGGGTAATGGTGGCGGGCACCGCGAGAAACGGCTCCACCTTTATCACGCCCGGCTCTGCACGCAGTTCGTTCAGCACTTCGGGTGACCTCTTCTCGGTAAAGGCCACCGTGATATCCTGCCGGCTGACCAGTTCGAACTGCATAGATATCATCCGGTCGATCGCGTCTTTACTGCCCTGTGCCGCGATCATGATTGCCATCCCCATCGACACACCAAGACATGTGAGCAGCGATCGGATCGGCCAGCGCAATATATGCCGCACAATCAGGCGAAGGCCCTGATCCATCCAGTGAATATATGCACCGATGCCCCCGATCACACTGTAGTCCGTGGGGGCTGGAGGCGCCATAGCGACAGCGGGCCTGAGCCGGACGGTCTTGCGCACAGCAAACAGCACGCCCAGCACACCTGCCACGACCCCGTAAAGCGCCGCACGGGCATACAGCCCGACACCGGGGTCAAACAACAAAATCGGGAATTTATAAAAATCACGGTACAGGCTGGCCATGCCCTGCCCCATGCTGTTACCGGCATACCAGCCTGCCAGCACGCCAATGGCCACAATGGCGGTTGCAAAACGCAGATAATGAAAAACCACATCACGTGAACGGTAGCCAAAAGCCTTCAGAAGGCCAATCTGCTCGCGCTCCTGATCGACGACACGGCTGATAACCATATTGAGCAAGAAGGCCGCAACACCAAGAAAGATCGGCGGCAACAGCCCGCCGAGAGTTTTGAGTTGGTCAAACTCGCTTTGCAAAAACTCATCCGATAGCTGGTCGCTGCGGTGATACGCGCCTGCGCCGCCATAAGGTTCCAGAATGATGTCCACCCGGCGCAAAACCTCCGACACACTCGCCTGCCGCTCCAGAAGGAAAATCGCCTCATTGAACGCGCCATTCATATCATAGGCGTGACCAAGTGCTTCATACCCCATCCACATAACAGCGAAGCGCTTAGGGTTGGGGATCATCTCACCGGGGGCAATTGAATAGATAAACTCCGGTGCCAGCGCCACACCCGAGATAACAAGTTCGCGCCGGATACCGTATAAGGTGACCTCAATCCGGTCTCCGACGTCAAGGCCATAGGCTTCAACAAAATCATCAGCAACCAGAACCTGCTCGCTGCCGCGCTCCGGCAACCTGCCCCTCTTGAGATAAACAGCATTGGCCCTTGGCTGTCGCCCCTCAGGCAGAGAAACAATGCGTGCTTTCACTGGTTCTCGCTCGCCCGCCATATCCAGAAGTGCCGCTGCGGTTATTCTGCCTTCAGCGACCCGAACACCCGGCACGGCGCGCAACTTGTCCATCACGGTCAGCGGGGCCCGCCGTGCAGGGGCCCACACATCCGCCATGCGGTAACGGCTGTAATAAGCGTCCAGTGTGTCCTGAAGCGACACAAGTGTGCCGTTCATCATTACATACAACGCCACGCCACATCCCACCACAAGGCTGACCGCCAGTACCTGCCCCCGCATACCCCACAGGTCACGGATAAGCTTACGGTCAAGCGGGCTGACAAAGCGTATGATCCCGGCAAGGTTCAAAGCTCTATTTCCTCCGGTTTCGCGCGGCTCTCGTTGCGTATTTCCTTTTCGATGTTACCGTCGCGGAAATGCAGTACTCGGTCTGCAAGCGGGGCGATACCCTGGTGGTGTGTCACCATCAGCATGGTTGTATCCATCTCTGCCGCGGCGGTATCGAGCGCGTTCAGCACCTTAAGGCTTGTGGTACTGTCAAGCGCGCCGGTGGGTTCGTCACAGAACAGCACGCTGGGACGTTTGGCAATTGCGCGCGCGATGGCAACACGCTGTTGTTCACCGCCCGATAATTGCGACGGAAAATGATGTGTGCGTTCCTTGAGCCCGACAAGGTCGAGCGCCTCCGCCGCTGGCAGTGGGTTTACCGCAATCTCGGTAACGAGTTCGACATTTTCTTCGGCTGTCAGCCCCGGCATGAGGTTATAGTTCTGGAATATAAAGCCGATATTGTTGCGACGATAATTCGTCAGAGCGCGTTCGCTCATGGTGCCAAGGTCTATACCGTGAAAGCGCACATGCCCGTCGGTCGGGCTATCCAGCCCGCCAAGAATGTTGAGCAAGGTTGATTTGCCGCTGCCCGAAGGCCCCAACAACACAATGATTTCACCATCCCGTATGGTGAGGTTGACACCCCTCAGGGCGCGCACCTTGGAATGGCCTTCCCCGTACTCCTTGGTCAGGCCTTCCACTTCAAAGCATAATGTGTCTTTCACAATTGCGTCCCCATGCCATGGAATAAAATTCCAACAGCGTTAGCAATATATATACGGCTTTATCATATAAGATGTTAGACGGCGAATGGTCACATATGGTTGCATGGGCTCTTTAAAATTAAGCCCGTGACAACTATATAGGATTGATATATATGTGTAACGATAACCAAATAGTGGCATAAGCCACAAAAAATAAAGTGGCAAAGCCACACAGCAAAACGCGAGGATGACAGTGAGGAAAATACTTAAGTTTGTCGCACCTGTTCTGGTGCTGGCGGCTGGGGTTGGTTCCGTTATGGTACTGGCTGCAGCAAAAGAAGCCCCTGAAAAAACAGAAGAAGTGGCGCGCCCTATCTCCCTTTATGTGGATGAGGTACGAGCCGAAAACGTCGTGCTTTCTGTCAGGACACAAGGCGAAGTTCGCCCCAAAACCGAGATTGACCTGGTACCACAGGTAGCAGGCCGCATCATCTCCATTTCCGATTCGTTTGCCGAAGGCGCTGGCTTTGAGCCCGGTGAAGCCCTGATCCAGATCGAGGACTTCGATTACCAGTTGACGGTGACAAGCGCAGAAGCCCGCCTTGCAGAAGCCAAAGTGAAGCTTGAGCAAGAAATGGCTGATGCCCGCATCAAACGCAAACAGTGGCAGGACTGGGTGAAAGACGGCGAGCCCACGCCGCTTGCGCTGAACCAACCACAAGTGGCTGAGGCACAAGCCAAGCTTCGCGCCGCTGAAGCCGACCTGGACAATGCCAAACTCAATCTGTCGCGTACCCAGATCAAGGTTCCCTTCAAGGGGCGGGTGCTGGAACGCACGGCAGGTATCGGCCAATATGTTACGGTCGGGGCCAAGCTGGGCCGCGTTTTTGCGACCGATAAAGTCGAAGTGCGCCTGCCGCTGACCGACCGTCAATTGAGTGAACTTACCCTGCCGATCGGATTTGTCGCCTCCGGCGAGAATGCCCCTAAAGTGCGCCTGCACGCCAGCCTTGGCGGTAATGAACACGTATGGCAAGGCCGCATCGTGCGCACCCATGCCTCTGTGGACCAACAGACCCGCCTGATGTACGCCGTTGCTGAAGTTCAAGATCCTTACGGCAAGACATCAGAGTATGGCATGCCGCTCGCGGTTGGCCTTTTTGTGGCCGCGGATATTCAAGGTGTGCAACCCCAAAGTGCTCTTGTGATGCCACGGGACGCCCTGCGGAGCGAAGACAAGGTCTATGTCATCAAAGATGACAAGCTGGAAATCAGGACGGTCGATGTTCTTTCCACCTCTGCTGACCAGGTCATTGTGACTGCAGGTGTTGTTGCCGGTGAAAAAGTCGTAACATCACCGGTGCGCGGCGCACACGACGGGATGGCCGCAGTGCCTATTACCCGCAGCGCCAAAAACGATCTTGACAGCGCTTCGCGCTAGGGGAGGCAACCATGAATAAACTCATTGAATGGTGGGCACGCAACGGGGTTGCTGCCAACCTGCTGATGATCGGTATCTTTTTGGCCGGTGTCGCAGGCTTCTCTTCAATGGAACGGGAAATGGACCCACAGGTACGTTTCCCCGGCCTTGAGATTTCCGTAAGCTGGCCTGGTGCTGGCCCCCAGGAAGTGGAAGAACAGGTTGTCGCCCGGATTGAAGAATCTGTGCGGGACCTTGATAATATCGAATGGGTGCGGTCTTCCTCGGGCGAAGGGTACGGCGAAGTCTATATCCTTGCCGAGCAAAGCGTCGACTTCACGCAGTTCATGAACGACGTTAAAATTCGCGTCGACTCCATCTCCAGCCTGCCCCGCGATATTGAACCGCCTCGCGTTTCCCAGTGGGTAAACCGGGACGAATTCATCCGGGTTGCTGTTCATGGTGACCTGGGGGAACGTGAACTGAAGCGACTGGCAGAGAAGCTGCGCCGTGAGGCCGCTCAACTGCCATCGGTCTCAATCGTTGAGCTTTTTGGCGTACGCCGCGAGGAAGTATCGATCGAAGTATCGGAAGAGTCGCTGCGTCGCTACAACCTGAGTTTTGCCGATGTTGCCATTGCTATTCGCAACAACTCTATCAATACCTCAGGCGGTTCTGTGCGTACCGAGGCTGGTGAATACCAGATCACGGCACGTAACATGGCTGATACAGCACATGATTTCAACGACATCATCGTGCGCCAAACTGATGGCGGGGCGACAATCCGCGTTGGTGATGTCGCCAATGTCGTTGACGGTTTCGAGGATAACGAAATCCTCGCGACGCTGAACGGTGAGCCGGCCGTTCTGTTGCAGGTTATGACCACAGAACGTATGGATATCGTCAAGGCATCGGAGTCTATCAACAAATGGGTTGCCGACCGCCAGGAAAGCCTGCCAGCGGGTGCAAAGCTGACACTGTGGACTGACAATAACGAAGCCTTCCAAAGCCGGATGAATACCATCGGCGGCTCCGCGTTTCAGGGCCTTATCCTGGTGATTATTGTACTGATGCTGACGCTTCGCCCGAAAGTTGCCTTCTGGGTAGCCATGGGTATCGCGACGGCTTATGCAGGTGCCTTTATATTCCTGCCTGCGCTGGGCATTTCCATCAACATGCTGTCAACCTTCGCTTTTCTTCTGGTGCTCGGCATTGTGGTCGATGACGCCATTGTGGTGGGCGAGAGTATCCACACCGAAAGCCAACGCACGGGCGGCGGCATCACAGCCGCGGTGTTCGGTGCACAACTGGTTGCCAAGCCGGTGATTTTCGCCGTTTTGACGACGATCATCGCCTTCCTCCCCTGGATATTCATTGACGGCTCCACGTCCGAGTTCACACGGCACATCACCTGGGTGGTGATCATGGCGCTGATCTTCTCGCTGGTGGAATCGCTGATGATTTTGCCAGCGCACCTTGCCAAACTGAAACCCCGTGAAAAGCTCGGACGTTTTGGTCGCTTTCAGAAAAAAATTGCCAATGGCATTACCAACTTTGCGCATCGCCGCTATCGCGGCATCGCACAAAAGGCCGTCGAATATCGCTACATCACATTCAGCGCTTTCATCGCGGTCCTGATCTTTGCTTTTGGTCTGTTTAATACCGGGTATGTGAAAAAGAGTTTCATGCCCGAGATCGAGTCCGACGAGATCACCGTCAATGTGACCTTGCCGGAAGGGGCGTCCTATAACCGTGCCCTTGATATTCTTGCCCAGTTGCAGGAAGGCGAGCGTGCACTGGTGGAAGAAGTGAATGAACGTACGGGTGGTGAAGGCCAGTTGATTGAGAACTGGTACACCCGTTCCCGTCGGGACAGCGTACTGGCGATCGTAAAACTGTCCCCACCTGAAGTGCGCGATATGTCTGCTAAAGACGCCTCGATCCGCCTGCGCGAATTGATCGGCGATATCCCTGACGCCAAGGAAGTCTCCGTTCGCTACACCACAAGCGACAATGATGCGGGCTTTGAACTCTCAGTTCGCCACCCTGACCTCACGCTGCTGCGTGAAGCCGTGGGCGAACTTGAGGACCAACTACGCACCTATGAAGCGCTCTATGACGTTCGCAACAACCTCGAAGGTGCGTCGGAAGAGATCCGCATCACACTGAAGCCGGGCACAGAGAAACTGGGCCTGACGCTGGCTGACGTTTCCCAGCAGGTTCGTCAGGCCTATTACGGCGAAGAAGTGCAGCGTATCCCGCGCGAAGGCCAGGACGTCAAGGTTATGGTGCGTTACCCGCGCGAAAGCCGCCGGTCGATCGAAAGCCTGAAGGATTTCCGCGTACGGACGGCGGACGGTCGTGAAGTACCGCTGATGGCAGTGGCCGAGCTTGAATATGCCCCAGGCATCAAGCGCATCCAGCGCTGGAACGGCAACCGTGCTGCCCGGGTGAGCGCGGACATGAAGGAAAACATCCGCAATGATGTGATGGAAGACCTGAACGCCAATTTCTTCCCCGTGTGGGAGAAAAAGTATCCGGGCATCATCCGTGGGGCCATCGGTCAGGCTGAAGGCGAAGCACGTTTCCTCGCAGATGTTCTGAAGCTCTATGGTATGGCCCTGTTTGTCATGTATATGATGCTGGCCATCGCCTTCCGCAGCTACTGGCAACCTCTCGCGATCATGATTGCCATGCCTTATGCCTTTGCGGGTGCTATCTTTGGCCACTTCGCTGTCGACATGACCATGGCCATCTTCAGCTACTTCGGTGTGGCCGCGGCGGCAGGCGTGGTGGTAAACGACAACCTTGTGTTGGTTGATTACTGCAACAAACTGCGCGAACGCGGCATGACGCCCAAGGAAGCGATCGTGGAAGCAGGCGTTGCCCGTTTCCGCCCGATCTTGCTGACGTCTGTCACGACCTTCGTCGGCCTCGTGCCGATGATGATGGAACGGTCAATTCAGGCGGCGTTCCTGCAACCAATTGTGGTTGCGCTGGCGTCGGGTGTCCTGATTGCTTTCTTCGTGACACTGCTGATGGTGCCTTCACTCTATGCCATTGGTGATGATTTTGGCAGCATGGCGGCTGGTGCCAAAGCCCGGATCAAAAGGCTTATGGGTATGGGTGGCAGCAAGGCACCCGCACAAGCCGAATAAACCGGGCTAACGCCCAAAAACAAAAAGGCCACCAGTATTTGCTGGTGGCCTTTTCTTTTATTTTGCTGATATCGGCGCTGTTAATACCCGGCAGCGTGT
>NZ_JBLXGZ010000008.1:59748-131800 GCF_048260245.1 Kordiimonas sp.
CCGCGCCCATGAGCAAACCATTCTCACCGCGAACAAGCGATTGTGCAGAGCCCAGCACCCTGTCCCATGCCTCTGTTTCGCCTACCTTCACATTATGGCCCATCTCGCCCAGAATGCGGCGGGTGTCTACCGAGTGCCCCGGTTCCATAAACAGGCGGTCAGGGAACCACTGATGGTGAATTCGCGGCACCGTGATGGCGGCCTGCACATTCATATCAAATTCCATAACGTTCAGTACCGCCTGCAATACCACCGTGATAATGGTTGAACCACCCGGGCTACCGGTCGCCATATAGGGTTCGCCGTTCTTGAACAACAAAGTCGGCGTCATCGAGCTGAGCGGACGTTTGCCCGGCTCAATGGCATTTGCCTCACCGCCAAGCAAACCAAAGGCATTGGGCACACCGACCTTGGCCGAGAAATCATCCATTTCGTTATTCAAAAGGAAGCCCGCCCCTTTGACCGACTTACCGTTACCATAGGTGAAATTCAGCGTATAAGTGCTGGCAACCATATTGCCCTGATTGTCCGCCACGGAGAAATGGGTCGTGTCATGGCTTTCGCGGTCAAGGTCCGGTGCGGGGCCGATGTCGGTGGACGGTGTCGCCCGGTCCAGTTTTATTTTCGCGCGGATGGTCGCCGCATAATCCTTACTGGTCAGCGCCTTGACAGGCACGGGGTAAAAATCAGGATCGCCCAGATACTTCGACCGGTCCGCATAGGCGTATTTCATCGTCTCGGTCAGGCGGTGAATATAAGCCGCGCTATTGTGACCAAGAGACTTCATGTCCCAGCCTTCAAGCACATTCAGCATCTCAACCACATGAACACCACCTGACGACGGCGGGGGCATGGTCACCACCTTATAACCACGGAATGTGCCTGAAATGGCCTCACGCTCAACGGCTTTGTAACTTTTAAGGTCTTCGTGATCGATGATACCGCCGCCTGCCGTCATTGCGGCAACCAGTTTATCCGCCACAGGGCCTTCATAAAAGCCAGCTGCGCCTTTTTCTGCGATCAGGGACAGCGTATGCGCGAGGTCGGGCTGCCTAAAAACCTCTCCCGGTTCATATCGGCTTCCATCCGCTTTAAAATAATTCGCACCACTCACCGGGTCCGCCTTCAGGCGATCTTCATAGCGACCCAGGCTATCATAAAGCGACCATGTCATAGGGAACCCCTCACCTGCCAGACGAATGGCCGGGGTCATCACGGCTTTAAGCGGCAGCGAGCCATATTTCTCTAGCGCCGTCGTCAGGCCCATCACGGTACCGGGAACGCCACTGGCCTTAAGACTGAAGCGTGAGCGGTTGTTGTCCACATTGCCTGCATCGTCCAGGAACATGTCGCGGTGCGCGCGCGACGGCGCCATCTCGCGGTAATCAAGTGCAATCACACGGTCTTCCGCCTTCAGGTAAACCATCATGAAGCCGCCACCACCAAGATTGCCCGCCTGCGGATGTGTTACCGCCAGCGCGAAGCCGGTCGCAACCGCTGCATCTACCGCATTACCGCCCGCGCGCAGAATTTCAAGCCCGGCCTCACTGGCATAATATTCCTGACTGACCACCATGCCATTTTTGGCCAAAGTGGGGTGAAACTGGGTATCATATACAATGATAGGATCTTTGTTCTCAGCCACCACGACTGGCGTGAAAGCGAATAAGGCCGCCACGAGAATAATGGCTTTACGCAGCATTTGCATGCATAGCTCCCTTAATTTTCCAATTGTCTTGCCACTGCATAGACGAGTGCGCCCATCATAATGGGAGTTTACGCGGCGTCCAGTCCTGAGAATTCACCGTGATAACGGCTCATGGGGAAAATGCGCATATGCTTCCGGCACACCTGCGCCAATATCCAGCATAACCTGTCGAACAAGCGCTCCAAAGCGTTCAAACTTCACTCCGGACAACTGAGCCAGCGACTGGTTGAAGTCAAATACTGCGAAAAATTCGCCGGCGTGGCTGGCCTGATGGCTGATCGGGAGCAAAAGAAACTTGGCGTGATAGGTCCCCTTGCTGGTAATCACGTTGCGTTTCCCATACGCGCCGCACGGTTTATCAAGCACCGCGTTATAGAACGCGAGTTGCTCTTCGCGGCCTTCCGGAGTTTCCAACAGGGTCAGGAAATCTGCGCCAGTTTGTTCACGGCCCACCCGTTCCACGATCTCGGTACCGACAAGCCGCGCGTAAAAATGATCCCTGCTGAGCCGCTCAACAATCACGATGCGGCCCATAAACTCTTTTACCCGCACAGGATTGAAATCCGCACGGGTCGGCACAAGGGCATCAGAACGCAGTGCTTGCCAATATGTTATAAACGGCTCAAAACAGGCCAACATGAGACTCACCCAGAATCGTACTATCTTAGTATACGACCTCAGGCGTTAACTTATCGCTAACAAAGTGGCATGATAACAGGCTCGTTGCAGTCAAGGAGAATACAGCGTGAAAGACAAGATCAGGTCTCTCTACTTCGGAGACAGCAGTAATGCGCATCACTATCGGCTGTTCCTTCTGGGCTTCGATCTGCTCACGATCGCATTTTTCATCGTTTCTTCGATGGTCGAGACTGGCTCCTGGGTCAGGGTCGCTGATCTCGTAATCGCGCTTGTTCTTCTTATTGAATTTCAGGCACGGCTTCTCATCACAAAGTCAAAACTTCGATTCGTCTTCAAATTCGACACCTTTGCCGACATCATCGTTATTTTGTCGCTGATCGCACCCATTTTCCTTGATAACCTAGCATTTCTGCGGGTTGTCCGCATGTTACGGTTATTACGGTCCTATCACATGCTCGCGGCGATGCGGCGCGAGTTTTCCTGGTTCAAGGCCAATGAGCAGATTATCCAATCATCGGTAAATCTGCTGATCTTCATCTTTGTTGTAACGGCAGTGGTCTTTGTTCTCGAATCCGGCCGGAATGAGAACATAAGCAACTATCTTGATGCGCTGTACTTCACTGTAGCAACCCTGACCACGACAGGTTTCGGCGATATCACCATGGACGATACGCTGGGCCGCATGGTGGCTGTCATTATCATGATCTTTGGTGTTGCCCTTTTCCTGCGGCTTGTGCAGACCATCTTTCGTCCGACGAAAGTGGAATTCCCGTGCGAAAGCTGTGGCCTCAACCGGCACGATCCAGATGCAGTGCACTGCAAACACTGCGGTGTAGTGCTGGAGATCCCGACCGAAGGCGACTGGACCTGATGTCATGTCAGGGCGTTTGCCGTGTCACTTCGGCACGCATGTCATACGCATAACGCTGAATCTAAATATCTCATAAAAGCCCATAGCCCGGCAGCGGCTTGTTATTTCCCCATACGTGGCGGCTTTGGTGTTGTCATGCGCTGCAAACCTGCCCAGCTTTCACCCGCAAGTCGTCACGACTTTGACGGGCAATTGATGCTGCGGCGGGTCTTACCAACAGAAACCTCATGATACATGCCGTATCCACAATACAGCGAGGACCAATTACTGGTTCCGGTGAACCTTTCACCAAAATGTTTGGGAGAAATTACATGAGTAAGATAGACGGCACATTCACCAATAACGCTCTTGTCGGCACAAATGCCGACGATCAGATCTATGGCTATGGCGGTGCAGACACGATTGTCGCAACATCCGGCAATGACGAGCTTCATGGTGGCACGGGTGATGACACACTAAATGCGGGCTCCGGTAACGATATTCTTGTTGGCGGAAGCGGTAGCAACGAACTGTCTGGTGGTGGCGGTGCGGATGCCTTCATCATCGGTCAGAACAGCTCGGATACAATCATCGACTTTGACGCGTCAGAAGGCGATACCATCGATATTGCCCGGCTAAGTGGGTTCACCTCGCTGGATGCGGTACTTGCTGCGTCAACACAGGTAGGCAGCAACCTCACGATTGAGATGCCTGCAGGTGGCACATTGACAATCGAAGGCGCAACCTGGGCCGATGTATCTGCCAGCTTTGATCTTGATGCAGACACCGATGGTAACCTCACCCTGAACGGTACTGACAACGATGAGTCATTAAGTGGTCTGAGCGGTAACGACCGTATTTCCGGCAACGGCGGTGAAGACTATCTCGTTGGTAACGACGGCAACGACTACATGACAGGCGGTGAAGGCGACGATACCATTCAAGGTGGCTTTGGCGACGACACTGTATACGCAGCATCGAGCCAGGACGACGAAGACATGGTGATTGGCGGCCAAGGTGATGATGTTCTCGGCGCTGGCGCGGGAGACGACTTTATTGTCGGCGACGATGTTCAGGCTGAGGTTGCAGCGACTGTAGGTGCGGACACCATCTTCGGCGGCAGCGGCGAAGACACCATCGTTGTGGACAGCTGGTTTGATGACAATACCAACGGCAGCTTTGACGAAGGTGAAGCCGTGGTTACAGGCACGGCATCAAATACTGTATGGGCTGGGTCTGGTAGCGATTCGATTTATGGCTCGGCGGGTGCAGACATCCTCGGTGGGGGTGACGACGACGACCGTATTTTCGCCCATTCAGGCAATGACATAGTTTATGCGGGTACGACCGACTCTGATGATCAGGTTTTCGCAGGCGCAGGTAACGACCTTGTCTTTGGCGGCGATGGTGACGACGATTTGCGTGGCGAAGAAGGTAACGACACGCTTTACGGCGGTGACGAAACTGACGTGTTGATTGCCGGCAGCGGTGATGATTATCTCTACGGCGGTACAGGTGACGATGAACTGAGTGGCGGTACGGGTGCCGACAGCTTCTTCTTCGCCGGCGCACATGGTGACGATGAGGTAACCGACTTCGATGTAGACGAGGATATCCTGTTCCTTGCCAATGCCACAGCAAACTTCCAGAGCCTTGATGACGTTATCAACGCCAGTGAAACGGCAACGGTTGACGGCTCGTCGGGCGTGATGATCGACACAGGTGAGGGCTCCAGCGTCTTCCTGGCTGGTGTTACGCTGGCGTCAATGTCAGATCTCGACGTTACACTTTAAGGCGGTCTGCACCAAACAGAACAACAAGAAAAAGGGCTCTGCGGAGCCCTTTTTCACAAACATTACCCTAAAACCCGGCTTGCGCGCACCTGCGCCAGGGCCTCATCATCCAGCGCCAATACCTCACGCAAGACATCGTCCGTATCTTCGCCCAGAAACGGTGGTGCCTTTTTATATTCGATGTCCGTTTTGCTGTAGCGTATAGGGTTCGCTACCGATGGCATCAATGTGCCATCGGTTGCCGTAAGTGCAAGCTCTATCCCACGGGCCTTCACCTGCCCATCAGCAAACACGCGGTCGATGGTATTGATCGGACCACCCGGCACGTTTGCAGCCTCAAGGATCGCTACCCACTCATCAGTGGTTTTACCAGCGACAATACCTGCCACAATCGGCACCAGAACTTCACGGTTCGCGACCCTTGCCGGGTTGGTGATAAAGCGTTCGTCCTCCGCCAGCGCAGGCATGCCTGCGGCCTCACAGAAACGGGCGAACTGGCCATCATTGCCAACGGCCAAAATCATATGGCCGTCTTTGGTCGCAAAACTTTGGTATGGCACAATGGTGGGGTGTGAATTGCCCTGCCGTTTTGGTGCCTTGCCGGACACCAGATAATAGGAACCCTGATTAGCCAGCACCGCTGCCTGCGTGTCCAGCAGCGCCATATCTATATGCTGCCCTTCACCGGTTTTTTCACGGTGATGCACGGCTCCCAGAATAGCGATGGTGCTATACAGGCCAGTAAAAAGGTCGGTCACTGCCACGCCTGCCCGTTGCGGCCCGCCTCCCGGCTGGTCATCCGCTTCGCCGGTGATGCTCATCAGGCCGCCAACAGCCTGGATAAGCAGGTCATAGCCCGGACGGCTGGCGTAAGGCCCCGTTTGGCCAAAGCCTGTTATGGAGCAGTATATCAGGCCTGGGTTCACCTTCGCGAGACTAGCATAATCAAGGCCATATTTCTTGAGACCTCCCACCTTGAAGTTCTCAATGACAATATCGCTTTCAGCCACCAACCGGCGGATAAGCGCCTGACCCTGTGCTTTTGCAATATCGACAGTCACCGAGCGTTTACCCCGGTTGGCGCACATAAAATAGGCAGAGAGCGGTTGCTCGCCTTCATCAAAGAAAGGCGGGCCCCATGTGCGGGTATCGTCCCCGCCGTTCGGGTTCTCAATCTTGATTACATCCGCACCAAGGTCTGCCAGACACTGCGAGGCCCAAGGCCCGGCAAGAATGCGGCTGAGATCAAGAACGCGGATACCACTTAAGGGGCCTGCCATAAATCACCCAGCCTTACATAAAGGCCTGAAGGCCGGTTTGCGCACGCCCCAGAATGAGGGTGTGGATATCATAAGTGCCCTCATAGGTGTTGACGGTCTCAAGATTGACCATGTGACGAATAACATGAAACTCATCTGAAATACCGTTGCCGCCGTGCATGTCACGCGCCATGCGCGCGATATCAAGTGCCTTGCCACAACTGTTGCGCTTGATAAGCGAGATATTCTCAGGCGCTGACCGTCCTTCATCAAGCAACCGCCCCACACGCAGGCATGTTTGCAGGCCCAGGGTAATCTCGGTCATCATATCGGCCAGCTTCTTCTGCACAAGCTGGGTCTGCGCCAGCGGACGGCCAAACTGCTGGCGGTCCAATGTATATTGACGTGCCGCGTGCCAGCAGAACTCCGCAGCGCCGAGCGCACCCCAGGCGATGCCGAAGCGTGCCTTGTTGAGGCAACCAAACGGGCCGCCAAGTCCGGACGCATTCGGCAGAAGGTTTTCTTCAGGCACCACAGCACCGTCCAGCACGATCTCTCCAGTGATAGAGGCCCGCAGGCTCATTTTGCCTTCAATTTTCGGGGTTGAAAAACCTTCAGTGCCACGATCCACGATGAAACCGCGGATCTTACCGTCAAGCTTGGCCCAGACAACGGCCACATCAGCGATCGGGCTGTTGGTGATCCACATTTTGTTGCCGGTCAGCTTATAGCCGCCATCTACCTTTTCGGCGCGGGTGCGCATGCCGCCCGGGTCAGAACCATGGTCAGGCTCGGTCAGGCCAAAGCAGCCGACCATTTCGCCCGATGCCAATTTGGGCAAGTATTTTTTGCGCTGCTCGTCGCTGCCGTAAGCATAGATCGGATGCATCACAAGCGAACTTTGTACCGACATCGCGGAGCGGTAGCCACTGTCCACACGCTCGACTTCGCGCGCGATCAGGCCATAAGCCACATGGCTGACTTCGGCGCCACCAAACTCCTCCGGCAACGTCGCCCCAAGAAGACCCATTTCGCCAAGTTCGCTCATGATCTCGCGGTCAAACTTTTCATGCCTGTTGGCCTCCAGAATACGCGGCATCAGTTTGGACTGGCAATAATCCCGCGCGCTGTCACGTACCATGCGTTCTTCTTCCGTCAGCTGATCGTCAAGAAACAGCGGATCTTCCCAGTTGAATTGAGGCTTCGACATGAATTTTCCCTTGGCTCATTCGGTTTCAATGATTTTGTTGCATGTATATAGCAATTAGCTGTCGCATAAAGTAACATTTAGGACTGAAACCATTACAAAAAGTCATGAATAGCCACTATGAAACGCAAATTACCCAGCCTGATCGCCCTTGAATGCTTCGAAGCTGTGATGAGAAGCGGGCAGGTCACCCGTGCCGCCGAAAGCCTCAATCTGACTCAAAGTGCGGTAAGCCGACAGATCGGAAACCTTGAGGACTATGTAAGACAACCGCTTTTCCGGCGGGAGCGAAAACGTCTCATACCGACCGATGCCGCCCTTCAATATAATACGGCTATTGCACCGCTGCTGGCCAATATTGAAAGCGAAACCCTCCGTCTGATGACCTGGGGCGCAGATGACCGCGTGCTGACACTTGGGCTGCTGCCGACCTTCGGCTCTCATTGGCTCATCCCCCGGCTGGGTGGCTTTACACAAGCTTTTCCGGATATTCAGTTAAATATTGTCACCGGCCTTACGCCACAGGATTTTGCCGCCGCCAACACTGATGTCTCCGTGCAGTATGGTAACGGAGACTGGCCCGGCATGGTCGGCCACAAGATTGTGGAGGAAGAGATCGTCGCGGTGATATCACCCGGCCTTGTTGCCGGAGAAAGCCATATTGAGATCGATAACTATGACAGGCTTCAGATGACCACCCGGCCCTATGCTTGGTCCGAGTGGCTGGGCCATGATGACGGACCAGTGCGAGGCGGAGCGCAGTTCGAGAATTTCACAATGATGATCGAGGCCGTGCGTTCAGGCCTTGGCGTTGCAGTTTTGCCGCTGATGTATATCGCCAGGGATCTTGCGGCCGGGCGTCTGGTCGCGCCCTTCGGCGAGGCGGTGAAAAGCACGAATGCCTATTACCTTGTCTACAGTGAAACCCACGCACATACGAAGAAAGTGCAAAGCTTCCGGGATTGGTTACTTCATATCCGTTAAATATACTGGGCTGTGGTTATGCGTGCATATGGGCAAAAAGTGTAGTAATTTATCCTAGAGGAAGGGGTCCCTACGCCTCGATCAGGTACCACACATTCGGTGCATTTGAGGCATGGCTGAGTATAATACAAACCGTGAGGTCGACGTATTCCAAACGTTTGGCGATATTCCTTGGCTGCGCTTGCCGCGCTGATTCTGATGTGCGCGTCCCGCCCGTCATTCGCGCAAGATGAAACTGAGCTTCGTTTCCGCTTGTTTCAGCCAGACAACGCACCTTGGGGAGAAGCTGAAACTGGCGAAGGTTTCATTGTTGAAATCACTGAAACCGCTTTCAAGCGCGCTGGTATTCCATACGATATTGTCTTTGCACCATGGAAGCGCGAGCAGGCAGCAGTCCAGCAGCGCGGCTTTGCCTTCATGGCACCCCTGACGCGCATAGAAGCACGGGAAAACCTTTATCAATGGGTAGCGCCTGTTAATATTTCATACCTGCAATTGGTGACAACCAAAGCCTCCTATGTGAACTGGAAATTTGAGGACCTGCTCAGATTGCCCGTCGCCGCGCGCATGGAATCGCCGGCAGAATTCACCGCCCGTGGTCTTGGGTTCGAAACCATAACACTGGTTGAGGATGAAGAGGTCGCGGCCCGACTGCTTGGTGCTGGGCGGGTAACACTATGGATGCAGCGCGGACTGCCTGGGCGATGGGCTTATACCAAAGCAGGGGGTGAAAACAGCGTTCTGCACACACTTGGCCTGTGGACAACGCCCGAGCAGTATCTGGTCGCCTCGCTTGATGTACCCCACGGCGTGACCGAAAAGTTACGGGCGGAGCTTATCCAGATGCGACTTTCTGGCGAGTTGGACAAAATCAAACAGTCTTACTTCGAAGACAAGCTGCCCTGTGTCCTGCTGTTCACCTGCGTTCCCGAACAGGAATAACGCAAAAGCAAGGTTCCCGCGGCAACAGGCTTTTCTCGCTCTTCGCCATGACGCAGCGGCCCCGGCTGTCGGGCGCCCTAGTTTAGCGCGAGTTCTGCTGCAATTGAACGCTCGATAAAGCGCCGGTACGCTCCCTCAGGCAACGGCTCATGCGTTGTACCTATTAGAAAGCGTTGAACAATTTCACGAAGGCCCCGGTCTTTATAGAGCGCGTTACCGTGTTTACCTTCTGCCAACAGCCCACCCAAACGAGCGACCCAAGCCTGGAAAGCCTCACGATAAACGAGCAAGCCTTGTCGGTTGCTAACACTGCCATGGCCGGGAACAACTAGTGTTTCCGCATCAGCAAGCGAGAGTGCTTTGTCAACTGCGGCCAACTGACCTATGGCGCCACCTGCATAAAAAGTCGGGTGCCAGTTTGTGGTATAAGTATCGCCCATGAAAAGCACATTCTGAGCGGGAAAATAAACCAGAACATCATCTTCGGAATGCGACAGAACAGGATAAATTTCAACCTGCACCCCACCAACGATCAATGAATACTTAGAGGCATCCGCCACTCCCTCGGCTGTGCCCATAGCGGCGCCAGATGCAGGCGCCAGCAGCAGGGCCCCCGTATCTGCAAACACCGCGTTGCCGCCAGTATGGTCACTATGTGCGTGCGTGTTGATAATGTGAGTTACCGCCTTTGACGAAACCCCGCGCAAGGCTGCTTTCAGCTCTTCCGTGGATTTAGCCATCATGGAATCGACGATCAGGAGCCCGCTCCCATGCGCAAGCACGCCCACGTTGGACCCAAAACCACCACGGCCATCAAGCACATGAAAGCTGTCACCGATCTGTGTCTGTTTGATCTGCCCCTGCGCGCCTGCCTGCGTAGCCGACACTATCAAGAACACCATGAACGGTATAACCAGAGAGAGTATTTTCATCTTTTCGACCTATCTGCCGCCTATCCGGACAGTATACAAACAGACACTGCTCATGCGAGCCAGCCGCACTCGACAATGCGTGCGCCCGGTGCGGCAAACGGGAACAAAAAGGGCGGGGAAAACCCCGCCCTTTTCATCCGTTTAGTCCGGTCTTGTTACCAGATGTGCACACGCTGTTCAGGCGGCAGATACAAGGCGTCGCCTTCCTTCACGTCGAAGGCTTCATACCATTCGTCCATATTGCGCACGATACCGTTGACGCGGAACTCAGCCGGTGAGTGCGGGTCGGACTTGAGGCGGCTGATCAGCTCTTCTTCGCGGTATTTACGCTTCCAGACCTGCGCCCACGCCATAAAGAACCGTTGGTCGCCCGTCAGGCCGTCAATCACCGGCGCTTCCTCGCCGCCAAGCGACAGCTTGTAGGCGTGATAGGCCATGGCGAGGCCGCCAAGGTCACCAATATTTTCACCCATGGTAAAGGTGCCGTCCACATTGTGGCCCGGCACAGCCTCATAGCCATTATACTGGTGGCCGAGCTTTGTGGTCCGCTCCTCGAAGGCTGCGCGGTCTGCATCGGTCCACCAGTTACGCTGGATACCATCCGCATCCGACTTTGAGCCCTGATCATCAAAACCGTGGCCCATCTCATGGCCGATCACCGCACCAATACCGCCATAGTTCACGGCTGGATCAGCCGCAAGGTCAAAGAACGGCGGCTGCAGGATAGCGGCCGGGAAAACGATCTCGTTGAACTGCGGGTTATAATAGGCGTTGACGGTTTGTGGTGTCATGAACCACTCGTCCTTGTCCGTCTTGCGGGTCAGGCGGTCGAGGGTGTCGCGGTAGTTATAATCGCTCACACTTTTGGCGTTGGAGAACAGGTCACCTTCCTTGATGTCAATGTCAGAAAGGTCTTTCCACTTGTTCGGATAGCCGATTTTCGGATTGAAGGACGCCAGCTTTTTATGAGCCTCTGCCTTTGTCTCTTCGCTCATCCAATCAAGGCTGTCGATGCGCTGGCCAAGAGCCGCGCGCAGGTTTGCCACAAGCTTGACCATCTCTTCCTTGGCCTCAGGCGGGAAGTGGCGCTTCACATAAACCTGACCGATGGCTTCACCAAGCGCATCAAGTGCGCCAACGCGGGCAACACCGCGCTTCCAGCGGTCCTGCTGCTCAGGCTGGCCGCGCAGGGTTTTACCGTAGAAATTGAAGTTAGCTTCATCAATTTCCGCCGACAGTACCGCCGCATGGTTTGAGATGGTGTGATAGGCTAGGTATGCCTTCCAGTCATCGACCGGAATTTCGTTGACCAGCGCAATCGCATCCTTCAGCGGCTGCGGGCCGGACACGTTAAACTTCTCAACACCTTCAACACCGCCCGCGCTGAAATAAGCGTCCCAGTCAAAACCGGGGTAGTTTGCCTTCAACTCGTCCATCGTTGTGGGGTTGAAGTTTTTATCGCGGTCGCGGCGTTCTGCCCGTGGCCACTGTTTTTCAGCCAGTTTTGTTTCAAGCGTCAGAATGGCGTCCGCTTTGGCGGCAGCATCCTCGGCCCCCGCGAACGTCAGCATTTCAGCGATATGCGCCTTGTATGCATCACGTATCGCGTTGAAACGTTCGTTGTCTTCGAGGTAATAATCACGGTCGGGCAGGCCCATGCCGCCCAGGCCAATATTGAGGATATAGCGGTCAGGGTTTTCGCGGTCGATACCCAGGCCACCGGTCACCGGGGACGCGCTGCCGTCCAGCCCTTCCCGGCCAAAGGCTTTCGTCAGGTCGGCCACAGTCGCAATGCCCGCAATGGCATCAAGCGTTGGGCGCAGCGGCTCAATCCCGCGTGCATTGACGGCATCTACATCCATATAACTGGCGTAATAATCGCCAATTTTCTGCTCAACCGAACCTGCGGGATAGTCGCCGGTTGATACTTCATCGATAATGGTTTTCACACGGTCGCGGGAGCGTTCCGCCAGCACCGTAAAGGCGCCATAGTTGGTACGGTCTGCCGGCAGCTCGAAGGTATCGAGCCACTGACCGTTCATATATTCAAAGAAGTTATCACCCGGCTTCACGTCGGTTTTCTGGGCTGTCATATCGACACCCCATGTCCCCAACTCCGGCTTTGCGGCCTCAGCCGCCATCTCGCTCGTCTGGGTTTCCGTGTTTTGGTCGGATGCATTGTCGCCGCATGCAGCCAACAACAAGGCTGTCGCCGCGACAGATGATTTTAACAGTGACTTGAGCATATACCCCTCCAGTGTATTTGTTTTCTTTTTCCCGCGACAGCAGCCATGCGCGCGGGTTGCGCCCTGCATAAGACAGCGCGGCGCTGCACGGGTCAACAAACAAGATACATATGAAACAAAAAACGGGGGCAAATGCCCCCGCCTTTCAAATTTTCAAACCGGCAGATGCCCGCCTTATTCGTCGCCGCGGTAGATCGTCCGGCAAGGATAAGGGATAGAGATTTCGCTCTCGTCGAATTTCTCCTTGACCGTTTTCAGCAGGTGCCAGTTCAGCGCCCAATAGTCGCCACCGTTACACCATACCCGCACCACGATATCTACCGAGCTATCGCCAAGACCTTTGACAGCCACCAACGGCTCAGGATCGCTAAAACAACGCGGATCATCGGCAATAACGCTTTTGATCACATCGATGGCTTTATCAATATTGTCATCATAGCTGATGCCGTAAACCTGATCGAGTCTGCGTGTATCATGATAGTTGAAGTTGCGAATTGCACTGCCCCACACAGAACTGTTGGGAATGGTAATGCGCACATTGTCAGCGGTGTCCATTTTGGTCATGAACAGGGAGATTCCCTTCACCGTACCGGATTGACCGCCAACCTCAACAAATTGCCCGACCCGGAACGGACGGAAAATCAGCAGCATCACGCCAGCCGCCAAATTCGACAAGGTGCCCTGAAGCGCGAGGCCAATAGCCAAGCCAGCGGCACCAAGTACAGCGATAAGGCTTGTCGTCTCAACGCCGAACTGGCCCAGAAGGGTTATGCCCGTGAAGACCAGAACGGCATATTTACCAGCGCTTGCAAGGAAGTTACCGACAGTTGCGTCGATTTTTTCACTGCGCGTGAACAAGCTGTCCAGCCGGCGCTCAACAAAGCCGGCCAGCCATAAACCGATCAGCAGTACAATAAACGCACCCAGCAGGGTCAGGCCGATATCAATACCATAGGCAACTATAACGTCCATTGACGGAGCGTCTTCAGAGAAAAAGTCCATTAGTGCATCATCCTTCTATGCCCCCAGAGGCGTATTATGCCGTTTTCAACCGCCGGTGAAAACAGACAATTGCATTTTCGGCTAGTGAAGTGCTTCCGGTAAGGTCCAGCCTTTGAGGATACCGCCGGCGCGCGCGAGAAATGCGGCGCCCATGGCAAGCCAAAGCGCAACCGGGCCGGAAATGCCGAAATAGGTTAACAGGCAAAACGATCCTGCGCCCAGAAACGCTGCGGTTGCATAAATCTCGCCCTTTTTCATCACCAGCGGGATTTCGTTACAGATGATATCGCGGATGATGCCGCCGGCAGCGCCGGTAACAACGCCCATCATCGTGGCGATCAATATGCTGCCGGTCACGTCAAGCGCTTTCTCGGCACCGACCACGCAAAACAGCGCGAGGCCGACCGCATCGGCCCATGTCAGCCATGTAAGCCTGCGGCCTGCGATATGGCGCGAAAAAAAGAAGGTCAGGCTCGCTGCGGCAAGTGCAATATAGATTGTCTGTGTGCCTTCAATCCAGAAGACCGGCTGGTCCAGTACAAGGTCGCGCAGGGTACCGCCACCAATAGCGGGCACCAGCGACAGGGCCATAATACCGAACAAATCCATCCCGCTTCTCACTGCGGCAAGCGCACCTGAAATTGCGAAGACAAAGATGCCCACGGCATCAAAAATCGTCAGAAGGTTTTCCATCGGCCTGCCCCGGTTGCTGCTATACTACATGCTTGCCGCATATAGGGCGTCAAGATCAAGGTGCTTTTCCAGCGCGTTGGCCAGCGCGTCAAGCGCTTCATCAACTTTACTGTCAAAATCTGCGCTGCTTGCTGCCGTCCCCAGCCGCGCCAGAAACGCCTTTCGGAACTCACCTCGGCTGAACAAGCCATGCACATATGTGCCCATCACACGGCCACCATGCGACTGCACACCAACAACCTCGTCGCCCACCGTCATGAAAGGTTTGGCAGCCCCCACCGTGCGCCCAGTGTGGATTTCATAGCCCTCAAGCCGGCAGCCCAGCGCCTCGGCCTGAACCGACTGCACCGCCTTGCGTGGCCATAACGTTGTTTCCACATTGAGGAGGCCCAATCCCTCCTCTGTACCGCCCTTGCCTTCGGTTGCTTGCGGATCGCTAACCGCCCTGCCCAGCATCTGGTAGCCGCCACACAGGCCCAGCACGTAGCCCCCGGCGCGCACATGGGCATGGATATCATGGTGCCAGCCCTCAGCCTTCAAAAACCGCAAGTCCGCCACCGTTGCCTTGCTGCCGGGCAAGACAATGAGGTCCGCATCCCGCGGCAGTGTTTTGCCCGGCGGCACCACCACGAGGTCAACATTCGCTTCCGCGGCCAGCGGATCGAGGTCGTCGAAGTTCGCAATGCGCGGCAACAGCGGCATCACGACCCGCAGCTTGCCGGTGCTAGCTTTTGTCTCGCGCTCCAGCACCACAGCATCTTCTGCCGGCAGGGTGCGGACTTCGCGCAAAAACGGCACCACACCAAATAGTGGCCAGCCCGTTTCGGACCTGATGGCATCGACCCCACCGTCAAACAACCGCACGTCACCGCGAAACTGATTGATGATCACGCCTTTGATCAGGGCTCGCTCTTCACTCGGCAGCAAATGGTATGTGCCCGCAACGGCGGCGATAACACCGCCACGGTTGATGTCACCCACCAGCGCCACGGGCGTCCTCGTCGGCAGCGCAAATCCCATATTGGCGATATCAGTTGCCCGCAGGTTCACTTCAGCCGGGCTGCCTGCTCCTTCAACCAGCACAAGGTCCGCGTCCGCCTTCAGCCGGTCAAAACTGTGCATCACCTTGCCAAGCAGTTCGGCCTTGTGTTCCTGATAAACCCGTGCTTCCGCCCGGCCGTAAGGCTGGCCGTGCACAATGATCTGTGCGCCGGTATCACTTTCGGGTTTTAATAACACCGGGTTCATATGCACACTGGGTTGCACACGCCCTGCACGGGCCTGTAGCCATTGGGCACGGCCAATCTCGCCGCCGTCTTCCGCGACGGCCGCGTTATTGGACATATTTTGCGGCTTGAACGGCAATACCCGAAGCCCCCGGTTGACAAAGGCGCGCGCAAGCCCGGCCACCAGCACAGACTTGCCGACATCTGACCCAGTGCCCTGCAGCATTAGTGCCCGCGCCGTCACGGTCGCACCTTTACCCTGTGGGGGGCCAGAAACTGCTCACCGCCCTCGCCCCAGCGGGAAACCGCCACACCAAACGCTGCCTCAAGGTTTTCGTCAGTCAGCACGTCAGCAGGTGTGCCGCTTGCCAGCACCTTGCCGTCGGTCAACAGCACAAGCCGATCACAATAGCGAAGCGCAAAACTAAGGTCGTGCATTACGATCAACACGCCAACACCTGATGTCGCCACCGCTCGCATAATCTCCATCACCTGCAACTGGTGCAAAGGGTCAAGCGAGGCTGTTGGCTCATCAGCCAGCAGGTAGGGCGCGCCGACAGCCAAGGCCCGAGCCAGCAGTACGCGCGACCGTTCCCCGCCTGACAGGGTGGTGACAATCCTGTCGCGCATGGACCAGCAATCGGTTGTCTGCATCACGTTTTTAACGGTCGCGCGGTCATGTGCGCCCAGTTGCTGCCATGGGTTCAGGTGCGGTGTGCGGCCGAGCCCAACCACACGTTCCGCGGTCAACGGCCAATGCACCGGCGCGCCTTGCGGCACATAGGCCAGCTTTTTCGCCCGCTCCTTCGGCGCGAGGGAACGTGTGTCGCTGCCGTCGACATTGATGGCTGCTTGCCCGGTTTCCACGATATCAAGGATAGCCTTGAGCGCGGTGCTTTTGCCTGCCCCGTTCGGCCCGATAAGGCCAACCACTTCCCCTGCGTTCACGTCAAACGAAAGATTGTGCAGGACATCCTTGCCGCCCAGTGAAACGCACAGGTTGCTGGCGGCCAAGCGCTTTTCAGTACCGCTCATCGCATGCTCTCCCGCGTTTTAAAGACGATATAAAGGAAGACTGGCGCGCCGATCATCGCCATCACCACGCCAAGCCGGAGCTGACCGTGGCCAATGGGCAAGCGAGTGAGAATGTCGGCGAACACCATGACGGCGGCACCACACAGCGCGCTTGGCAACAGGATACGGCGCGGCTCAAACCCGACGAAGGCGCGCACGATATGCGGCACGACAAGCCCGACAAAGCCTACCGCACCGCAAATGGAAACCGTTGCCCCTACGGAAAACGCGGTGCCCAAAATCACCCGCCAGCGCAAACCCTTGAGGTCCACACCCAGGGTGCTTGCTGCTTCCTCGCCAAGGCTAAGCGCATTAAGCCCCTGCCCCACGCCGATCATCAGCACCCAGCCGATAACAATAAAAGGTCCGGCCAGCATCAGGTCATCAAAGGTGCGGTTCTCGAGCGAGCCCAGCATCCACATCACCATTTCCTGCACCGTGATGGCGTTTGGCGTGAAGTTCATCACCAATGACATGGCCGCCGTCGCAAGGCTTGAAATACCGATGCCCGCCAGAATAAGGGTCAGCACGCTGGCATCCCGCGACGCCAGCACCATCAGGATAATCGTTGCGACCAAGGCCCCAAGCATGGCGGTAATTGGCAGTGCCAGCGGCGCGATTGCCGTCAGCCCCATGTATATCGCAATCACCGCGCCAAGGCTCGCGGTGGCTGAAACACCAATCACACCCGGGTCCGCCAGCGGGTTGCGAAGCAGGCCCTGAAGCGCAGCACCAGTGTAACCAAGCGATGCCCCTGCCATGATGGCAAGGATGATGCGTGGCAGGCGCAACTCACGCACGATGATGCTTTCTGCCGTATCGCCCGCGCCAAACATACCACTGATGACCTGTGCTGTGCTAAGGTCAACCTGACCAAATTTGGCTGACAGAAGCGCGGCAATCACTATCAAACCCAGCAAGCCGATATTGAGTGCCCAGGGGTGTCGGTAAAACCGCACGGTCATTGCACACCCTCCTGCACACCTGTCTTCGTGCCGAAAAGGCCAAGTCTTGACGCCTCCGCGCGGATGTATTCCGCCGCATCGACAAAAAAGGCGCCACTGCATGAGAGGTGCCGACTGGGGACCATGATGACTGGTAGCTCCTTGATAATATCACGGTAAGCGCCGTGGCGGCCGCCACTCCAGTGTGAAATATGTACTGTGCCCTCGTTAAAAAAACTGCCAATGACAACATCCGGCGGATCCATCACCATTTTCTCGAGCGGCAAAGGCACCCAGCCGCGCATATCCGCGTCTGTAGCCACAGTATCAAAGCCCGCCAGCTTGATAATGTCATCAACAAAGGTCCCAAGCCCGGCAGTAAACCCGCTGGGTGTCATATAGACCGCCTTGAGTGGGCTTTTAGGCTGTTTTTTGAGCCGTTCCCAACGGGCGTGGTACGCCGCCACCATTTCCGAAGCGCCCGCCGTTGCGCCGAAGGCCTCTGCCGCCAGCACAAGGTTGCGCAGGTTGTCTTCCGGTGTCATGGCATAGGGCGGCTGGAATGTGCGGATGCCAAGGCGTCTGGCCATTGCATCCCCCACCATGCTGCCCCGCCAGGTACGCACCACAAGGTCAGGCTTCATCATGAGCACATTCTCAAGTGCCCCACCGCTGACGGGCAATCCCGCAGCACGGTTTGCGAAGAATGAATTGACTCCAGCCGCTTCATCCGACACCGCGAGAATATTATCCCGCGCGGCAAAGGCCAGCACATATTGGTCAGCACAGAAATCAAGCGACATGACGCTGGGGTTACCATTGGCGCCGTCTGCGCCCACGCGCAGCGGGCCCGCACAGGCCACCAGAACCAGAAACAACCATAACCTTCGCAACTTCGGCACCGCCAATCCTTCCTCATCACGGCATCATCACGATGCCTTCGGGAGGTGAAGGGCGTCAGATTGGCACGCATGCGACACAATCTCCGGCCCAGTCACCGGGATTGTCGCCAACACGGGAGATCCGTCCCCGCACAGTTGTCCCGACCGGCAGATAGGCGACTAGGCGGCAGGTTTCCTGGCTTCTGGATCAACCACCACTGCCTGCCCCTTCCCAACCCCTGCAAAAGCAGGGTCCAGTGGATATGCAGGCGGGTGTCCCCAATTACAGTTGCGGGCACAGCCACGGTTTTGGCCATTGCCGCACCGTGTTCCCTCTTAGCTTTCGACCGCGAGGCCGAACAGCACCGTCCATGCCTTGGCTATACTGCATCGGCCTCTGGCCGACAAGATGAAGTTCACGCTCCAGCAATGTCCTCAAGGCTGCTGCCCCGGACTATTAAGCGGTGGAGATAACATTCACGCGGGTAGTGTCCTTCACTGCCGTAAGCGCAATCGACGAATTGATCTCGCGCACCCCGTCAATTTGGGACAATTGGTTCCAGAAAAATTCTTCATAGGCCTGAATGTTGGCGACACGAACCTTCAGAATGAAATCAACATCGCCCATCAGGGTGTGGCATTCAATTACTTCAGGGAAGTTGCGCACTTTCTCGATGAAGTTTGGCAGGTTGTCGCGGCTGTGCGCCTGCATTTTTACCTGCGCAAACACCAGTACACCAAGCCCGGCCTTTTCGGCATCAAGCAGAATGGTGTGCTTTTTGATGACCCCGGCTTCTTCGAGTTTCTGGATGCGGCGCCAAACAGCGGACCGGCTTGACGCCACCTTTTCCGCGAGATCCACCAGGGGGATTCGTGCATCTTCCTGCATCAAATTCAGGATACGCGCATCAAGATCATCTAATTTTTCGGCCATTTTTCCATTTTACCAACTTATTATGAGAAATATTCTCATATGATACTGTATTGCCGCGATCTTAGGAACCCTTTCCCGGCGCGGGCAGTCTAACTTCTCCAGACTGCAACCGGGCTGTCAGCAACGCCCTTCACACATGGAGACCAGATCATGGTTTTGAGAGGAAATACCCGAACCCGTTTTTCCGTTATGGCGGAACGTGATGCCAACACCCTGTCGCGCGTGTTGGAACTTTTCACCATCCGCGGCCTTATCTGCGACACGCTTTCTGCACGGCGTACCGAAGATGGCTTCCAGTGGATCGAGCTTGATTGCTCCGACCTTGACGACCACAGCGCCAATGTACTCCTCAACAAAATCCGTCAAATCATCACCGTCAAAAGCGCCAGAATTGAGACACTCGTTCTACGCCTTGCCAACCTAGCGGCCTGAAACTCATGATATCACTCATTAGACGGCGGTGTGGCCAAGCCTGACCACACCGCTTTTCTTATGAGCTCATGTCGCGGCACAAAGTTGCCCGACCTTAAAACTCCATCTTGAAATTGAACCCGCCATAGTGCGCACGCCAATCTTCACGCTTCTCATATGTATACCTCAGGCTTGCCGCTCCAAACCCACTGAAGATATTCAGATTTGCCCCCGCCTCATAGCTGGTGTCCGCGATGGCATCATTCGTCAGTTCGAAAAACTCCGTCCCGCCCGAAAACCGCGCACTGGTGATGAACCGCTGGGTTCCACCCAGCCGCTTACGGTAAGAGGCAAACACTTCCGGCCGGATATACACAGCGCTATCTCCTTGGCCTTTCCAGCGGAAATCATATCCAAGCGCCACGTTCCCGACCCCGTCCAGCCGATCAAAGCTGCGGCTGGCAACAACCAGTGCAGCACCGTCGCCGCCTTCTTCCGCATATTCTCCTTCTTTCGCCCGTGTGTAGCTAACACCCACTTTCGGCCGCAAATGGAAACCACCAAGTTTCAGGTCGTAACCCACGTGGGCATCAGCCGCCCCGGTCCAGCCGCTGGCACTGCTCTCTATCGATTTCGACAACCCGCCAATGGTCAGCGCGCGACTGCGCGTGACGCTGTTATACCAAAAAGAAGCAGACCCGCTGATAAACGCTGCCCCGTTGCTTGCGATCAGGTAGCTGGAGAGGTAAGGCGTAAAGAGGGATACATCGTCTCCGGTCTCTGCCTGACGGTCGGAGCCCTGCAGCATAAAGCCCGTACTGATACCCCACAGAATATTCTGCGACAGGTTTTTATCGAACCCTACCATGATGCCGGCGCCAAGATAATCCGTATCGGAAGCAGAGTCCGCTATATCGTACGAGCCGAAACCGACCACCTCACGCGCCCAGAAGCCACCACTTAGACGCCGCTGTGCAGTGGTGTCGATCAAACGATCACCAAGCGTGGCTTCCAACTGCCGAACGCCACTAAATGCCATCTGGAACATGGCGTTTGTGGTGTCCGGCAAGATCTGTTCCATGGCGTTCGCGACCTCTTCTTCGCTTTCCAGAGCTGCGAGGGCTCCGCCCAGATCATCGGTGGGATCGACCCCGTCCAACACGGCGTCATAAATGCTGGCCTTATTACCGGTGAGCAAGAGCTCGTCAGCTGTTTTGGGCCGTACAGTCAGCACGACACCGTCGCCGTTTTCGGTAAGATCCAGCGCAGCGTCGATCATGAAGGACTTGTTATCCAGTACCGGCGCATCAAGGCCACCACCAAGTGTCAGCGAACCAGCGGTCAGTATCTCATAACTTTCTTCCTTGGTGACGAAGGTCCGGAAGACGGGAGTAAGATTGACGTCCTCGCCAATGACGACAGCGCCACTGGCTTTGAATTGCCCCGCCTTGTCCTGCGCCGGATCTATCGCGAAATAGAGTGTCGCGTCGCCGTCCAGCGTGGCTGTCGTCACATTGAACTCATCGCTCACGCCAAGTGAAAGGTCGGCTCCCGACAGCGTCAGGTCCAATGTGCCGGTATGGCTGACCCCGCCTGTAAAAACCGCATCCCCTTCGATAACAAGACGGTCATTTCCGCTACCAAATACGATATTCCCGGTCAGTTCGCCATCTGCCAAAGTGACCCTGTCACTTCCCGATCCAAGCCAGATGTCACCGCTGATAGACCCTTCGTTAAGCAGCTTCACACCGCTGGTATTTGCCCGAACATCAATTACGACGGCGTTGCCGTCTTCGTTGTTGTTGCCCCGCGTTGCAATCCAGGTTCCTGCATTGGAGATATCCGTGACCTTGCCAGACAGATCGACCAGACCAAAGCTGTCCTGACCGGCGCCTGCCGCAGAGGTATAAAACGTGCCCGCATTGCGAAATTTCGTAACAACCGAGTTCTCGTCTATCAGCACCCCAGTGGCTGCGCCGCCATCGCTGTAGGTAACTGTGCCGTCGGTCGCGGTCTCACTTGTTACCGTTGTCGCGATAACAACTGTACCCCGGTTCAGCACAGTACGCGCTTCCGTCCTTGCACCAAGTTCAAGGCCCGTGGCGTCCGCATCAAGGGTTTTGACATCTATACGTCCCTTGTCAATATGCAGCCCACCCGACAACCGGGTCCAGGCATCGCCTTCGCCGCCTAGAACGCGGATACCCCAAGCTTCAATCCCGGCGGAAGACCCGGTAACCGTCATCGAGCCTTTGCTGACAACAGCATAGTCGAGGCCATCAACCTGACCAATGACGAGATCGCTCCCATCCTCTTTGAGGTTTTCAATGAGTAGCGCTGGCGCACCCGCATAGGACGTGATTGCAGCCGTTGGCACCACCTCATCCTCATCCGGCGTATCATTCAAACCTACCCCGCCAAAAAGCACACCCCCTGTGATATCGTTTGTAAGGTGCACCCCTGCCTTGCCGGGAACGCCGGCGACTGCTTCGCCGTCGCTGTTTGTCGTCGCCGCGACCCCCACGCTGATGCTACCCTGATGGATAAAAGCACCGTCAATAATACCGCTTTGCAGAACACCGGTACCATCCTTGACCCGAGCTGTGATCGCCCCGTCAATGGTGACATCGCCTGTCACATCGCCTTCAAGATGGACGCCGGTGCTGCCGGCGCCACTCATGGTAACGGCGCCATTCATGAACAGGTCGCCGTCGAGGTCACTGCCAACATAAATACCTTTGGCGTTTCCACCGCCGACGGTGATCGTGCTGCCTGCCCTAAGCGCAATATCGCCGTCAAACACGCCAGTGCCATAAAGTCCAAAACCGACATTGGTCGATGCGGCATTAACGGCATTGGTGTTGCCCGGCACACTGATGCTGCCCTCAATATCAATGCCCGAAGTCAGGCGCAGGTCATCCCCCGTGTCGACTTTAAGGCCAATACCGGCATCGGTGCTGTTGGACGTCAATGCACCCTGCATCAAAAGTGTATGATTTCCGTCCAGCGTCAGGGGGGCGCCTGTCGCTACCGCGATGGTACCGTCTGTCGTGACCGTGAGTTTGCCTGAACTCCCTAAAAAGCTGCTGGTGGTTACCGCCGTCGTTCGGTCGGTGTCGATTGTCTTGTCGTCTGCAAGCACCTGCGAGGTGAAAGGAGGTAACATGCTGCCCGTAAAAGCCAGAAGGCAGAAGGTGGGCAAATGGCGAACGGTACTGGAAAATGACATGCTTAGCTCCCAAGCAACAAAAGGTCCGAATTGATACGGGGAGTGTGGCGATATCCTTTGGTTTGTGGCCGAAAATCTGGCCACGCACCACTGTTGTGATAACCGTGCGGGCCACCACCTTTTATTCAAGGCAGCGGCCCGACCGGCCAAGCCATAGCACCCCCAAAACTCGTGCAATGACTTTCCACCTAAGCTTGGAAAGCTGAACACAAGCTGAACGAGGTTTGGGGGACCGATGTTGAAGAAATAAGGTAGCCCTGCAAAGTCAATGAAATAGTCTGAGCAGGGCGCCCCAATTAATTTAGGCCGTGTGTCGCGCAAGTGTTACGGGACTGGCCTTTTTCGGTTTCAGACCGAAGAACGGGCGCAGGAAGGACACCCGCCGAATGACATATTCATGCAGCAGCACACAACCCGCCGCCGTCCCGGTGGTTACCAGCAGGAATTCCGGCACTGCGCCGACCATATAGGGTGCCAGCACCACACCAACCACCACAATCAATGTCTGGTGCAGAATATAATAAGGGAAGATGGCTTCGGTCAGATACGTAAGTTTTGCACTCGGCTGGTTGAGGTATCTCTCCGCCGCACCGAACAAAGCCGCAATCACCCACCACATATAGGCAACACGGGCGGTGCGCGCCACCTGCATGGCCGCACTGTCAACGGTAAGGCTGTCCCAGTTCAACCACACGGGAGTGAGAATAACCCCGCTTGCCACTGCCAAGCCCAGCGAATAGCGCCAGTATTTCCTGATGCCTTGCCAAAAGCCTTCGCTTTTTGCGCACAAAAGCCCGAGCAGGAACCAACTGCCGTAGCGCGCATGCGCTGCCCAGTCTTTCATAAAGTCATGGGTTTCAGGGTACTGTGGATCAAGCGTGAAGCGGTACAGGACAAACGGCAGCACCGGCAACAGCAGCACCAGCGGGGTTGAGAACAGACGCCCCACAAAGGCTGGCATTTTGACATAGCGCATGATGACCAGCAGCGGGATCGCCAGCATGGTGTAAATCAGCGCATACATCACATACCACAGGTGGTTATAGGTCGGTGTCGCGATCTCCCAGTGGCGGCCAAAATCAACATATAACTTATAGAAATCCCAATAGCCGGGCTCAATGGCACCACCACGCAGAAGTTCAAAATATGTCTGGGGTGGTACAATGAAGAAGGAGCCAAACAAAAGCGGGATCATAAGCCGTTTAAAGCGCGACCATGCAAAGGGCCCAGCTGCCATTTTCTCCCCGGCGTAGCGGACCGCCACACCTGATATCACGAATAAAAGCGGCAGACGCCAGGGGTTCAGGAGCATCATGGCAGGTTCGAGAAAGTCGCCCTCATACGGGCTTTTCACGTGCCAGCCCCACGTTACATAATACATGCCGACATGATAAAAAATCAGCAGGCCAAAGGCGATGACGCGCAGCCAGTCAAGGTCATAGCGCCGGGTTGATAATAGTGCATTCATTTTTGTTTCCTCGCTAGGTTACTCGGGCATTGAGCTAGAGCTAGCCTCTTCCCCTCAACGAGGCGAGAGGGCGTGACACAGACGGCAGCGTGGTGGGACAAACGGCGGCAGGCTCACTCGCTGTCCGGGATGAACGGCGGCTTACTTAATGCAAGCGGCGGCAAAGCCGGGACAAGTTCCTGTACTTTTTCATTCCTGCTTTTCAAGCGTCTGAGTATAGTGGCGCCATGACGAGAGCCAGAACATTTTTCAGCCAGCTTACCGCCACCCGGGAAGAACGGTTATTTATCATCTTCCTGATTGTGGTCACAGGCGCTATCGCCTGCGTGAATGCCTTTACCGTTATCGTGGATGCGGAACGGGCGGGCGGCTCGGTCGACCCCCGCCTGCCATGGTTATATGAAATCTCCAGCGCGGTCGCTCTGGTTGTCTTGTACCCACTTTTGCTGACCGCGGTCAGGCGCATGCCCATGACCACAAGGAACTGGAAATCGCACTTGCCGCTGTATCTTGTTTTCAGCGTGTTGTTTTCCGCCGCCCATGTCACTGGCATGGTCGCGATCAGGAAGGTCGTTTTGTGGCTGTTCCTTGACGGTACATATATCTTCTTTGGCGATATATTCCGCGAAAGCGCCTATGAATACCGCAAGGATCTGGTCAGTTTTGCCATGGTGGTCGCGCTCGCGCATATCATCCAGGCCAAGGTGAAAGCGCCATCCGGGCAAAAACCGCGACGCCTTCAGCTTAAAAGCGGAAGCCAGACCATTCTCATCAACCCGGATGACTTCAGCTTTGCCAAGACTGCTGGCAATTATATAGAACTGTCGCTGGGAAGCGGCGAAACCCACCTTATCCGCATGAGCCTTGCAGCATTTCAGGAAACGCTGACGGAAGCGGGAGCGAATGTCACCCGCATTCACCGCTCCTATCTTGTGAAAACATCTCTGGTCGCGGAAGTCACCCCAAAGGGAGACGGCGACGCCGAGTTGCGGCTAACCGACGGTACGGTCCTGCCGGTCAGCAGGCGCTACCGCAAACAACTGGCGGCGGCTCTCTAGCTCATTCACGCTCGCGTCCCTCATCGCTCAGCACCACGCCCAGCATAACATCCTTACCGATGGGGCCAATGCGGCCACTGTCAAGGCTGCCGGGATGGCCCAGCACCAGATAGCCTTCCAGCACGCCTTCAAACTTCTTGAGCTTTTTCTTATAGAAGCGGTTCACGGTATAGGGTCGGTCAAAAGAAGTGAGGGCGCGTTCACCATTCACATACAGCCCGCCGCGGTCATCCACCCGAAAACTGTCACCCGGCAGCCCCCATAACTGTTTGATGACAAGGTTCTCGCTCTCGGCATCGGTGAAGATGACAAAATCCATACGGCGAGGGTCATGGCAGGCGATCGGCAACACATGCACCAGTTGGCCCGGCATCAATTGGCCTTCAAGCGACTTGCCAATGATCTCCTTCTCAATGGGCGCGCAGGCTGTATTCCCCTCTCCCGCGAGCATAAAAAGTGCCGTCATTGTTTCAACTATCATGGATTCGCCTGTCAATTTCTATATGCGACTATATTACCTCTTGCGCCTCGGCGCGAAACCTACAAACTGTGGGCACTAATCAATATTTGGTGGACAGCATGCAAATTTTCAGCCGATTTTTCACGCCCTTTCTCCTGGGCTTCATTGCGCTTTCCAGCGTATCCGCGCAGGAAGCGGGGAACAAAGACAGGCTTTCGCTGGAAAATCTGCCGACATACGACGTACCCCGGAACCTGTTTGAAGCGGAAGAAGCCGGCCTTGCCAAATTGCGCACCTTCACGCTGGATCAATGGTCTCGCATCCGGCTTACAAACCATCCCCTGTATCATTACGTGCTGGCGGCCGCCAAATTCAGGGCTTACATCAACTATTGCAAGCGTCATGATCTCAATGTCGACATGGCACCCATCAACAAGTTAGCGCTCATGAACCTTATCGAGATCAACAGCGCCCAGTATGAAGAGCCAGAGTGGGCAAACTTTGTCGGCAAAGAGGACAACGACACCAAACGGTATTTATGGGATGTCAGCCACGATGTTTATGCTTTTGAATTTGCTGCCGCCCTTGCTGATATGGGCGTCAGCCGCACAGAAATAGGCGCAACAATCCAGCAATATTGCCTGACGATCGCAAAGCCCAATTTTGAGGAATATGTAGGTCTGCTAGCAACGGCCAAACGGCAATTGCCAGTTGACAAACAGTAAGCCCAGCGTCAGGCTCCCATATTGAGGAACCAGGCAATGACCAGCACCTGTGGCACCGTGATAAGCGGCAGCAATAATGCATTGAGCCAGCGTCCAGTGACAGATTTCAGCACCATGATCTCGGTATAGTCTGTCGCCACCCCTGTCATCAGGAAAGCGAAGCTGTTGCCGGGGGCATCAGCGCGGGTGATAAGGTCCGCAGCCAACGGCGTTGAGCCTTCCGAACAAACCTCGATAATTGTCGCCGCCCCAATTGTGGCCAGAAGACCAAGCAGCGTCGGGCCGAAATAGTCTGCGAACATATCGCCGGTCATAAACGCGCGCACCAACACAGCCAGCACAATGCCAAAAAGTATCCAGCGCAGCACCATGCGGCTTTCGCTCACACCTCTTTTTGCCACATCGACAAGAAAGGCGCCGTCCCACCGTACCGATGCCATGCCGGCCTTTGCTTCCCGCCAGAAATGAAAATCTTGCGGCAGATCTGCGCTGTTGGGGTTGGGTGCAATCATCCCGCGCCGTTCCAGCGCGTCAAATACGAAACCGGTTATCAGCGCAATTGCCATGGAAAACACGATGAAGGCAATTGTCCACTTGAGGCCAATGAGCGCCACCAGAACAAGGGTCAGCGAAAAGCTGTTCCAGGGGCTGGCAACCAGAAAGGCCACCACCTGGCCGTATGACGCCCCGCGTTCATAAAGTTTCGCACCCACCATCAGGATACCATGGTTGCACAGGTCAAGGATCACACCTGCCGCCACCGCCCGCACAAGTCCCGTCATGCTGCCGCCGCGCCCCAGCACCGACAGCACAAATTCTCGCGGCACCTTTGACAGCAAGCCCACCATAACAAGGCCGATAAGCACGCCCCACCACATGCGGGTGACAAGCTCATACACACCGTCGGCGTAGGTTTGCACGAACCCCGGCAACGGGGCGGGGACAAACGACAGGGCAAAGCCAATCGCAACAAGGGCTGCGCTGCCCCACAAAAGCCAATCGACCTTCTGTTTGGGTGGGCAGCATCCGCCACCGTCATCATGGCTGTGAACCGGCTTTTGCGACACTTCACTTGGGCAGCAGCCCGACTGGTGCTGATGTGTGCTCATGCGTCAAACCCCGCCTTGCCGTATAGGTGGTTAATGATGCTGCATTCGGTGATCGGGTGTTCATCCGCCGGGCAATAGCGCGAGATACGTTCAAGGCTTTCACGCATCAATGTCAGGCGTTCGATCTTCTCATTGATTTCCTGCAGCTTGGACTCGGCGCGCACGTTCACGTCCGCGCAGTCAGCCTCAGGGTCATCTGTCAGCGCAAACAGTTCGCTGATCTCGCTGAGCGTAAACCCAAGCGCTTGGGCTTCCTTGATGAACCTAAGCCGTTTTGCCGCATCGCTGCTATACACCCGGTAGCCGGACGGCAGGCGCTCAGGCGCAGGCAGAAAACCGTTCCGCTCATAATAGCGAATAGTCTCGGGCCCAACGCCGGTGGCTTTTGCCAGTTTGCCAATTGTCATGGCTTTCATGATTATGCTCCTCGTCTGTCGCCTCGGGCCGGATAAAACCAGTCTTTGGCCTGATTCGCATTCATTCTACACCCTGTAGCCAGCTACAGGGTCAAGCGCTTATTTGGACATGCCCGCGCGCCGCCACAAGTAGAAGATCACCGGCACGGCAATAAGCGACAGCACAGTTGCCGTCACCATACCGCCCACCATGGGCGCGGCGATACGTTGCATAACCTCCGACCCCGTACCGTCACCACGCATGATGGGCACGAGGCCTGCAATCACGGTTATCACGGTCATCAGGATCGGCCTCAAGCGCAGCAGCGCGCCGTCCATCACCATGGCCTTCACGTCATAGCTGTCGCCGAACCTGGCCTTATAGTGCTTCTCACTGCCGTGCAGGAACACCAGCATGACAACGGCGGTCTCCACCGCCACACCGGCAAGGGCGATAAGCCCCACCACCACCGCGACAGAGAGGTTAAAGCCCATCAGGTGCAGGAACCAGAAACTGCCCGTGAGCGCCAGCGGCAGCGACAGCATCACAATCGCCACATCCCCAAGGTGGCGGAACACCATAAAGAGCAGCAAAGCGATCACCGCCAGCGTGATGGGCACAATCACCTGCAGGCGCTTGGTTGCGCGCTCCATAAATTCATACTGCCCTGACCAATGCAGCGTATACCCCGTGGGTAGGTCAAGGCCCGCATCTACAACCGCCTTGGCGCGTTTGACATAGCCCCCCACGTCGGGGTCGGTGATATCAATATAAACCCAACCGCCGGGGCGTGCGTTTTCACTCCTGATCATGCCGGGGCCATCCTGAACCGTTAGGGTGGCAAGCGCGCCCAGCGGCACATGTGCGCCGGATTTTGTCACCACCGGCAAGCGCTCCAGCAGCGCAGGCGTCATGCGGTCAGCTTGGGGAAAGCGCATATTGATGGGGTAACGCTCCAGTCCCTCAGTGCTGGTGCCAATGTTGGCGCCACCAATACCGAAACGCACCACATCCTGCACGTCAGCGACCGACATGCCGTAGCGCGCAGCCTCGGTCCGTTTGACGTCCACATCCAGATAACGCCCGCCCACCACACGTTCGGCGTAAACGGACGCCGTGCCCTCCACCGGGTTCAGCAGTGCCTCAAGCTCAGCGCCGATCTGGCCTATCACCTCAAGGTCCGCACCGGCGATCTTGATGCCGATGGGCGTCTTGATGCCAGTCGCCAGCATGTCGATCCGGTTTTTGATCGGCATCACCCACAGGTTCGTCAGCCCCGGCATCTGTACCCGCGCGTTCAGCTCAGCCCTGATGTCGGCAAGCGTTATACCGGGGCGCCATTCGGCGCGCGGTTTAAGTTGCACAACGGTTTCGATCATCGTCAGCGGCGCGGGATCGGTGGCAGACAAGGCTCTGCCTAGCTTTCCGTGGGCGGTTTTCACCTCCGGCACAGTCATGATCATCTTGCTCGTTTGTTGCACAATCTCCCGCGCTTTTCCCACCGACACGCCGGGAAAAGCTGACGGCATGAACAGAAGGTCCCCTTCATTGAGATCCGGCATGAACTCGCTACCCAGTTTCGATAGCGGAACGATACCTGACACCGCTGCCACAAACGCCAGCAGCAGCACTGTTTTCGGGAACCGCAGCGACAGTCTGAGCACCGGCCGGTACAGCGCCAGCATCAGCCGGTTGATGGGGTTCGCCCGCTCTGGCCGCATACGACCGCGAATGAGGTAGCCCATAAGGACCGGCACCAGCGTAACCGAGAGGATAGCCGCCCCTGCCATGGCGTAGGTCTTGGTAAACGCAAGCGGGGCGAACATGCGCCCCTCCTGCGCCTCAAGCGCAAACACCGGCACAAAACTGACCGTGATGATCAGCAGCGAGAAAAAGAGCGCAGGCCCCACCTCGCTACACACCTCCCCGACAATCTGCCAGCGGTTCTCAGGGGTGATCTCTTCTTCCTCCAGCCTTCTGTGCAGCGCCTCCACCATCACAATCGCGGCGTCCACCATGGCACCAATGGCAATGGCGATACCACCCAGCGACATGATGTCCGCATTGATGCCCTGTGTGCGCATCACCAGAAAGGCAGCCAGCACACCAAGGGGAAGCGTGAGGATAATGATAAAGGCCGAGCGGATATGCAGCAGGAACAAGGCGCAGATAAGCGCGACGACAATAAATTCTTCGGTCAGTTTTTCCTTGAGGTTATCGACCGCACGCAAAATAAGGCCGGACCGGTCATAGGTTTCCACCACCTCCACCCCTTCGGGCAGGCCTGCCTTCAAGGCGTTCAGCTTTTCTTTTACCCGCCCAATGGTGCCCAGCGCATTTTCACCCATGCGCATGATGATGACACCACCCACCACCTCGCCTTCGCCGTTCAACTCGCCCACGCCGCGGCGCATCTCGGGCCCGAAGGCGATGGTGGCAATATCCCGAAGCATCAGCGGTGTACCGTTCGACAGCCGTCCGACAGGGATGGCTTCAAGGTCGCCAAGGCTTTTCACATAACCGCGCGCGCGGATCATGTATTCCGCTTCCGCCATCTCGATAACCGACCCGCCAACTTCGGCATTGCCGGCCATGATCGCCTGCCGCACACCTGCAAGCGTCAGGCCATAAGCGCGCATCTGGTCGGGGTCCAAAGTCACCTGATACTGCCGCACCATGCCACCGATTGTCGCTACTTCCGCGACACCCGGCACCGACTGCAACTCAAATTTCAAAAACCAGTTCTGCAGGCTCGTGAGGTCTGCGAGGTCATGTTTGCCGGTGCGGTCAACCAGTGCGTACTGATACACCCAGCCAATGCCGGTAGCGTCAGGGCCCAGCGAGGGCTGCACACCGGCAGGCAGGCTCGCGGACACTTGATTGAGATATTCCAGCACCCTTGAGCGCGCCCAGTAAAGGTCTGTGCCTTCCTCGAACAGCACATAGACATAACTGTCACCAAAGAAGGAGTACCCGCGCACGGTCGTCGCTTTCGGCACCGCCATCAAGGCTGTCGTCAGCGGATAGGTCACCTGATCCTCCACCACCCTTGGCGCCTGACCGGGGTAGGATGTTTTCACAATCACCTGCACGTCCGAGAGGTCCGGGATGGCATCAAGGGGGGTATTTTTCCCCGCGACAAGGCCAAGCCCGGTCAGCAGCGCCGCAAACGCCAACACCAGAAAACGGTTACCGAGCGACCAGCGGATCAGCCCGGCAATCATGGCGCGGCCTCCAGCACATCAAGGCGAATAACCGTGAAGCGCATACCCTCGCGCTTAACCGTAAAGCGGACACGCACACCCTCAAGCCTTTCATCAAGGCCAACACCTTCCGCGACCGGGAAATCCATTGTCATTCCCATCATGCCGAAAGCCTCCATCGGACCGTGGGTGATGGTCAGCTTGCGCGCATCAAGGTCTACGGCGTTGATGGTACCCTCCACCATGTCGATATCACTAGCAGCCCCATCCGCGTCGCCCAGCATACGCATTTTTGCGCCCTGAAAACTGCTTTCGGAATCGATCATGAACTGGCCGCGTACAACAACTTCATCGCCTTCTGTCAGCCCGTCCGTGATCACCATGCGCTCGCCCACCTCATCGCCCAGGGCTACCTCGGTCGGGCGAAAGCGCCCATCACCTTGTGCCACCAGCACATGGGCGCCGTGGCCCAACCGGATGACAGCGCTTGCAGGGACTGTCAGCACGCGCTCAAGCGGCGCACGGGCGATTTTCACGCGGGCATACATGCCGTTTAGAAACTGCGCGTCCGGGTTTTCAACCACAATGCGCACACGGCTGGTACGCGTGACCGTATCAAGTGTGGGATAAATATAATCCACCTTTGCGGTGACAGCTTCACCGCCGTCCATCGGGGCAAAGCTCACCGCTGCGCCCTGTTTCACATACCGGGTGTCAGCCTCAAACACGTTGGCGATCAGCCACATTGGCGACAGTTCCGCAATACTCATAGCCGGTTCCCCCACATTGATGCGGTCTCCGTCACTGATATTCATATTGTGAACGACACCCGCGCGTGGTGCACGGATGGTCAGCAGTGGCTTCAGGGAATTTCGCCCCTTAAGCGCGCTAATATCCTCTGCCGTCAGACCCAGACCACGCAATCGTTCCACCGCACCGTCCAGATACTGTTTCTGTCCGGTTTCCATCGCCTGGATATAGTCGGCTTGGGCAGCCAACAGCTCCGGCGCGTATACATCAAACAGTGGCTGGCCTTCACGCACCGGCTCACCCACGGCGCGCACATACAGTTCTTCTACCCATCCGGCGGCGCGCACATGCACATGTTCCATGCGCCGTTCGTCATAGGTGAACTGGCCAATAGTGGTTATCTCAGGCGTCAGGGTTTCACGCCGGACCGGGGCGGTTTTCACACCGATGGCAGCCACAAGGCGTGGGTCAATCTCCACGCCGTCATAACCACTTTGTTCCTCCCCCTTGTAAACCGGTATCAGGTCCATTCCCATGGGAGACTTGCCCGGCCCGTCACGCCGGTAACCCGGGTCCATCGGTGCTACCCAATATAGGATTTCCTTTTCCCCAGTCACGGTATCTGCCCGCTCGGAAACCGCGCCATTGTCCGAGAAAACGCCATCAAAAGCGCCGCTTATATAAAGCGCACCCACCCCAACAAGTGTGAGTATTGCCCCGCTCACGAGGCCCTGCGTAAATTTCATCTGATATCACCTAACCCTATTGATCCAAGGCACAGCTGTGCCCGCACGAACAAAGGTCAGGCGTTGGGTGGGGGTGGGATATAATCCGGCTGGCGGCCTTCAGCAGCGGCTTTTTCAAAGCGACGCGGCAGGCTGGCAGAAAAAACTGTCAGCGCATCAATACTGCCAATATCCGCTATAACAGGGCCACCTGTCATATCCTTGCAGCAAGTATCGGCTTTCGTGTCACTGAGGGTACCTGCCTCATCACCATGGCACGGCATATCCATGCCCGCCATCTTTGCCTGCTGCATCCGTACCTGCATTTCAGGTGCGCAGCACCCTGCCTGATCAGCAGACGCGGCAATGCCTTGTCCAAGGAAGGCAACCATCAGCAGCACAAGGCCGAGTGTATGTTTAAGGCGGATCATGGCCTGCACTATAAGGTTGAACCATGGTCCAAGGTCAAGCGCAATGTAATCAAGGCTTGGTGAACATGCTGGGCGCCTGTGCCATCCAGCTTGACTCTCCGTTCCATTTATGAGAACAAATAGTGAACAAAATACATCCCGAGTCACAACAGCATCCGAGGCAAACCCGTGCAGCATCTGGCGCAAAATGATAACAGCTCCCGCCCCTCCGGGGACGGCGCCGGAGACAACGTCAGGGACAAGTATGCAGGCCAGAAAACAGACCAGCCAAAAACTGGTATCCAAAAAGCAGAGGGCCCCAAAAACGCCCTTCTCGACAAACTGCGCCAGACTGTCAGTCAGCTTGAAGCTCGGCCGGACGCCTATACCCTGCCAGATGAAGGCAAAGATGAAGAAAAAGCGGCCACCCAGACCATGCAGGCACCTGCACGGCCTGAGTTCCCGAACGGCTGGGCGCATGAGATATGGGCCCAAAAGCCCGATGATTTCACGCCCGCCATGGCTTATGCGCTGGCGGGCCTCAGCAGTGACGAACGCCCCATTTTGTGGGTCACTAGCCCACGCATGGTATCTGAACATGGCCTGCCCTATGGCCCCGGCCTGTTGCGTTTCGGTATTGACCCCGCCCGCCTCGTCATCGTGCGCGCCCAAAGCCGCATCGATGCGCTGTGGGCGGTTGAAGAAGGGCTGAAATCTGCCAAGCTCGCCGCTGTGGTAGGCGAGGTCGCGGGCATTGATCTCACGGAAAGCCGCCGCCTGTCGCTTGTCACAAGGGAGGTCATGACACGCTGCACATTGCTGCTGCGCACGGCAAAAGCACCCTCAAGCGCCTCCTATAGCCGCATGCAGTTACGCGCGACAACAAGCCAACCGCCACATTTTGCTGAAAGCACACCGGGGGAACCACGCCTGCAAGCCGGGCTTGTCAAACACCGGGGCGGCACACGCCCCCATGAGACTATACTGGAGTGGACCCATGCGCCGGATACTTTCCCTTTGGCTGCCCCAATGGCCGATCGAACGGCACAAACGGGCGAACCGTGGACACAAGACCGCGCCACAGGCTGATACAGCCTTTGTACTCACGGAAACCCTGGCTCAAACCCAGCGTCTGTACGCTGTCAACGTTCAAGCGGGGAGGCGGGGCCTTGCCGCTGGCATGACCCTTGCCGAGGCCCGCGCCATCCACCCCGCGATCAAGACAGACGCCGCCAGCCCGGCAGCAGATGCGACCGCGCTTGAAAGCCTCGCGCGGTATATGGTGCGCTATACGCCCCTTGTGGCGATGGATGGGCGTGATGGTCTCCTGCTGGATATCACCGGCTGCCCGCATTTGTTTGGCGGGGAGGATGCCATGCTGGCGGAAATGACTGCCCGCCTTGCAAACGCAGGCATCACCGTCTGCGGTGCCATCGCGGAAAGTGTGGGTGCGGCATGGGCGCTGGCACGCTACAGCCCCGGCAGCACCGTGGATGCGGGCACCAGCATGGCGGCCATCGCCCCCCTGCCCTTACGTGCGCTGAGGCTGGACGATGCCACGGCCCTGATGCTGAGCCGTCTTGGTTTCAAGACCATCGGCAGTATCACCAAGCTGCCGCGTGCCTCGCTAGCCCGACGTTTTCAAAGCAACCCGGCTAAAGCAATAACGGAACTGCTGGAACGGCTTGACCAGGCCCTGGGCCGGCGCGATGAGCCGATCAGCCCGCTCACGCCCCTGCCTGAATGGCAGGTGAGGCAGGCTTTCATGGAACCGACGCAACACCTTGCGCAGGTTGAGGGCGCCCTTGATGCACTCGCGGAAGACCTGTGTCTTGTGCTCAGCGAAGCCACACGTGGTGCCCGGCGTTTGCGCCTTGATGCCTACCGGGTGGACGGCACGGTGCAGACCATCATGGTCGGCATGACCCGTCCCAGCCGGGACAAGGCGCATATGCAGCGCCTGTTCGCAGAGAAGCTGGGTAGCCTTGATGCCGGGTTTGGTTTTGACCTCCTGACCCTCGCCGCCCTTGAAAGCGAACGCCTTGTACCCACCCAAGTGGGCGATATACGGCAGGAAGAAGCGCATTCCACCGCGCTGTTGATGGACCGGCTGGCCGCGCGACTTGGCCCCGGCTCAGTGCTGCGCCTCAGGCACAACGCCAGCCACCTGCCCGGACGCGCACAAACCGTCACCACACAGGGAAGCAATACGCTTGAGGCAAGTGAGCTGGGCTGGGCCCACTGCCCCACCACAACCTGTGCCCCGCGCCCCTTGCGCCTGCTGCCGCGCCCTGAACCGGTGGACGCGCTTTCCGCCGTGCCCGAAGGCGCACCCCGTTCCTTCCGCTGGCGGCGGGTCGAACACCGGGTGGTGAAGGCCGAAGGACCGGAACGCATCAGCAATGAATGGTGGACAAACGCGGATGACCGCACGCGCGACTATTACCGGGTGGAAGTGGCGGGCGGCAGCCGCTTCTGGCTGTTCCGGCGCGGGCTTTATGCTGTGCCCGGTGTGAGGCCGGGGGAAAGCGACAGGCCGGACTGGTTCCTGCACGGCTTTTTTGCCTGAGTGTCCGCCATGTATGCAGAACTTCAGGTGACCAGCAATTTCAGTTTCCTGCGCGGTGCAAGCCACGCGGATGAACTGGTGATCATGGCAAAAGCGCTGGGCCTCAAGGCCATGGCCATCGCGGACCGTAACACGCTTGCGGGTGTGGTGCGCGGGCATGTGGCCGCAAAGGAACACGGCCTCAAATTCATCCCCGCCGTACGGCTTGACCTGATGGCAGAGGGACAGCATGAAGTGGACGGTGATGCCGCGCCAGACGGTATTTCACTGCTGGCCTACCCCGCAGACCGCCCCGCCTACGCCCGGCTGACGACGCTGTTGACCACCGGCAACCGCCGCGCCGCCAAAGGGCACTGCCATCTGTGGCTTGAGGATGTGGCCACATACGCGGAGGGTATTCATTTCGCCCTTCTACCGGAAACTGTCGCCGGTGACCTTGCTGCCTTCATCCCGACCCTGCAGGATATGCTGGGCAAAGCCGTCTATCTGGTCGCCACCCACCGCTATCAGGGGCAGGACCGGCAGCGCATAGCGTGGCTTGACCATATCGCGCATCACACCGGCGCAAAGCTGCTGGCGACGGGGGACGTGCTGTATCATGCGCCGGCACGGCGGGTGATGGCCGATGTACTGGCGTGTGTGCGCGAACACAAAACCATCGATACCGCCGGGTATCTCACCGCGCAGAATGCGGAACGTTTCCTCAAACCACCGCAGGAGATGGCGCGCCTTTTTGACGGGTTCGGGCATGCGGTGCGCAATAGCCTGACACTTGCAGATAGCTGTACTTTCTCGCTGGATGAGCTGCGATACAACTACCCGCGCGAACAAACCCCCAAGGGCCTGGACCCACAGGCCCATCTGGCCAACCTTGCGCGGGCGGGCATGCAACAGCGTTTCCCAAACGGCGTGCCTGAGCGCGAGGCAAAAACGCTTGAGCGCGAGCTTGGCATCGTCGCACAGAAAAACTATGCGCCCTATTTCCTCACCGTGCATGACATTGTGCACTATGCCCGCGCGAACGAAATTCTCTGTCAGGGGCGTGGCTCTGCCGCCAACTCCATCATCTGTTACGCGCTGCATATCACCGACGTTGACCCCCTTGAGGTTGACCTGTTGTTTGAGCGCTTCGTCTCCGACGCGCGGGAGGAACCGCCAGACATTGATGTGGATTTTGAGCATGAACGCCGCGAAGAAGTGATCCAGTATATCTACGCACGTTATGGCCGTCACCGCGCCGGGCTTGCCGCCACCACCATCACCTACCGCATGCGCAGCGCCGTGCGCGACGTGGGCAAGGTGATGGGACTGTCGGAGGACACCATCACCGCCATGGCGGGCACCGTGTGGGGCTCATACGGTCGCGATATCAAGGATGATCGGGTGGCGGAAGCGGGCTTCAACCCGGAGGACAGGCGGCTGAGGCAAACGCTGGAGATCGCGCACGAACTGGTGGGCTTCCCACGTCACCTGTCGCAGCATGTCGGCGGCTTTGTACTGACGGAAAGCCCGCTGCACGAAATTGTTCCCATTCAGAATGCCGCCATGGCCGACCGTACAGTGATTGAATGGAACAAGGATGACCTTGATGCGCTGGAGATCCTGAAGGTCGACGTGCTATCGCTGGGCATGCTGACCTGTATCAGGAAGGCGTTTCAGCTCCTGCATACTCATCACGGCGTTTCTCTGAGCCTGCATGACATCCCGAAAGATGACCGCGCTACCTACGAGATGACCCACAAGGCAGACACCATTGGCGTGTTCCAGATTGAAAGCCGTGCACAGATGAGCATGCTGCCGCGCCTGAAACCCAATGTGTTTTATGACCTTGTGGTGCAGGTTGCCATTGTGCGACCCGGCCCCATTCAAGGCAATATGGTACATCCCTACCTCAAACGGCGGCAGGGCAAGGAGCCTGTCACCTTCCCAAGCCCCGCACGCGAACATGGCGACCCTGACGAGCTTAAGGCCGTGCTCAGTAAAACCTATGGCGTGCCCCTGTTTCAGGAACAGGCAATGAAAATCGCCATCGTTGCCGCCGGTTTCACCCCCGTGGAGGCTGACAAGCTCAGGCGTTCTATGGCCTCGTTCCGCAACCAGGGTACCATCCACAAATTTGAGAAAAAATTCATCGGCGGCATGACCGGCCGGGGATACGAACATGACTATGCCGTGCGCTGTTTTGAGCAGATCAAGGGCTTCGCAGATTACGGCTTCCCCGAAAGCCACGCGGCAGCCTTTGCCATGCTGGCCTACGCCTCATCATGGCTGAAGTGCCACTATCCGCATGTGTTTGCCTGCGCACTGCTCAACTCCCAACCCATGGGGTTTTATGCCCCGGCACAGATCGTGCGCGACGCGCGCGAACACGGTGTTGACGTGCGGGCAGTGGATATCAACCACAGCGACTGGGACAACACCCTGGAACGCGCGCCGGATAACCGCTGGGGTTTTGCGCTCAGGCTGGGCATGCGACAAGTCAAAGGCGTGCAGGAAGCCTGCGCCAAAGCGATTGAGAACGCCCGCCTGCGCCCCTTCCTTGATGTGGAAGACCTGCATGCTCGCACCCGTCTGCCCACAACACAGCTTGAAAAACTGGCCGAAGCCGATGCCTTCCGTTCCTGCGCGCTTGACCGGCGCGCCGCGCTTTGGCAGGTGCGCGCGCTGGCCGACACACCGAACCTGCCGCTCTTTACCCATGCAGACACCGGCGACCAGGGGCCCGACGCCCGTGTTGCCCTGCCTCATATGCCGCTGGCGGAACATGTGGTCAACGACTACCAGACGCTCAGGCTGTCGCTTAAGGCGCACCCACTTTCCTTCCTTCGCCCCCTGCTGAAGGATGAAGGTGCCGTGCGCGCCCAAGACCTCACTCGCATGAAGGACGGCGACAAGCTGACGATCACTGGCCTTGTGCTGGTGCGACAGCGCCCCGGCAGCGCCAAGGGGGTCATTTTCATGACGCTGGAGGACGAAACCGGGGTCGCCAATATTATCGTGTGGAAAAAGGTTTTTGAAGCGGCACGCGCCGCCGTCATGGGCAGCCGCCTCGCGCTTATTCACGGCAAGCTGCAGCGCGAAGACGGGGTTACCCATATCGTCGCCGATGAGGTCATAGACCGTTCGGCCGAGCTTCTGCGCCTGTCGGACGATCAGCTTCAGTTACCGACACCCGCGGCAGATGAAGTGCTCTGCCCCACAGCGGGCGACACACGCCTGCCCGCCTACCGGCCCGCCATGCACCCGCGCAACGTGAAGGGACTGGTGCCCAAAAGCCGTGATTTCCACTAGAAAGTCAGGAGCCCGCGAGCTCCGCCACCCGACGTTTCGCCTTGCGGATTGCCTGCTCAATCAGCGGGCCGAAACCGCTGGAAACAAGGCTGCCTATCGCTTGTTCCGTCGTCCCGTTTGGTGAGGTAACCCGCGCCCGAAGCGACGCTGGATTTTCATCAGATGACACCGCAAGTTCCGCTGCACCCAGCGCTGTCTGCAGCGTGAGGGCGCGGGCGGTATCATGGTCAAGCCCAAGCTGTTTGCCCGCCTTGATCATTTCTTCCATCAGCAGGAAAAAATACGCAGGACCAGTGCCCGACAACGCGGTCACAGTATCAAGGTGCGCTTCATCATCCAGCGGCACACAAATACCCACCGCAGACATCAGCGCGATCGCAGTGTTGAGCTGGTCTTCGCTGACATTCCTGTTGGCATAAAGCCCTGTCGCGCCCGAGCCGACCAGTACGGGCATATTGGGCATCGTACGTACGATCGCTGCCTCATCCCCCAACGCCTTCTCCATCACCTTCACCGGTTTACCGGCAACGATAGAAATAAAAAGCCGACCCTTAATACGCCCGGCGGCCGCGATATCCGCGAGCACAGACCCCAACACATCGGGCTTGACCGCCAACACAACAACCGGCGCGGATGCAACAGCGTCGGCCGCACTGTCCGTGGTGCGCACGCCAAACTTTTCAGCAAGATGCAGGCGCCGCCCCACACCGGGGTTGGCAACAATAATATCAGCGGCGGCAAAGTCCTGTGCCACAAGACCACCGATAATGGCAGACGCCATATTACCTCCACCGATAAAGGCGATGGAGGGCAGGTCGACCACATCGGTCACGGGATCAGGCACAAGCTCGTTCATCGGCATGGGCTCCGCTAAAATGCGCAATAAACCCCTTTAGCCGCTCCCCTGCCCGGGAGCAAGAAAAGTCGTGACATGATGAATATTTGGCAGAAAGCTTATTTGCAGCCGATGGCACCGGCGACAGGAAGCGCCGCCGACCAGCCTTCATGGGTATCGATGGAGATCATGCCGCTCGGCACTTTCAGCCCCTGCTGGAGCGACCGGTCAGCCTCTACCTGAATACGCAGGTTCACGCGCATATCGTCCCCGACAAAATTCTGCCGCTCGAAGAAAGACATGCCAATCGGGCCTTCCGCAGCGTCACGGGTCAGCGCGCGCAAGCTGCCGTCCACAATCATTTCAGCGGCCAAGCTGCCGGAGCGTTGGAAAAAGACCAGCGGCGCATCCTCACGCTTGAGCCACAGGAAAAGACCACATTCACCCTTGGCCAACGTCTGCGCTGGCAGTGCACTAAAGCGCGAGAGCACTTCATCGGTGCCCAGGCGCGGTTGCTTCTGCGCCTGTGCCACCCGCGCATCGGGCTTTTCCGCCCCCCCGGCACAAGCCGCCAGCATCATCACCACAGTGAGCAACAGGATATTCTTCACCGCCCAAAATTCCTTAGTTTAGAAGTCATCGGCTTTAAAAACCTACGGGCACACTCAACCGCCCCCGCCACACCTTACCCTCACGGCGCAGCCCGGCAAAATCAAGCATCATTTGCGTGGCCTCACTCACAGTTGCGCCCGCCTTGGGAGTCAGGACGATGTCTGCGCGCAGAGAGGCGCCCCGTTCCCATGCTGCCGCAACAGTGACCGAGACAACGGCATTCTCTCCGCTCAGGTCTGCGTTCAATCGTCCTGCGGCGCACCGGCCGTCACCGGCCAGAATAACATCATCACCACCAAAGACCCGCAAGGCCTGCGCAAAGGCATCAGTCCGCAGCGCGAAACTGCCGTCTGCGCAGCCCTGAGAGGTATTCAACGTCAAACCGTCCGTGGTCAGCGACACAGCCCCCGATAGCGGCCAGCCTTTTAGCGCGGCCGCAAAAGGCATGTTCAGCGAACCTTTTTCAATTATTATTTCGGATACGGAATATTCTGACACCTCAAAATCACCATAAGTCTCGCCACCACGCAACGTGACATCACCCCGAAAGGAGCCCATCAGCAGCGCGGGCACCGACGGTTCAATCGTGATATCGCCAATAGGCACACCACGGTATGACACGGCCGTCAGCCGCGCTTCTGTCATACTGCCGGCCACGCCACTGTACCTTATCGTGTCACTGAGGCCCATCCAGCCCACCGCCAGCCGGGCCGGCATGAACGCGACAAAAAACACCACAAAGGCGACGACGAACAGGGCCAGCAGTTGCGCACGCGACAGCATCAACCCGCCTCCTCAAACTGCACCTGCGCCCGCAGCGTACGTCCGTCACCAGCCTTTTGCACCGATACCTTTACCGGTGTGATCTGCCGATCATTGGCAAGCGTGGTCAGCCAGCGGTAAAGCGATGCCGAGACCACCTCATCAGCCCAGATTGTAATCGTGCTGTCTTCACCCGGCTGGATACGGCTGATGGACACACCGGCGGCACGCGCGGTGACCGCTACAGCAACCCGAAGCGGTTCATTACTGGCCTTGGTTCCGGCTTGCTGTCCTGCGGCCTTGAGGCCCCGTGCCTCAGCCGCCGCAGTAGCCACCACACTATAGAGATCAAGCGCTGCAGCCCGCTCACGCAAAGCAGTTTCATGGGAGGCTTGCAACGGTCGCACCACCGAAAGCCACAACAGAACAAGCGTGGTGAGCACCGCCATCAGCAATAGCAAAGCCTGTTCGCGCGCGGTCAGGCCGTTCCAGTAATCCTTCATGACGCGCTCCTGAGTGTGAGGTCAGTGACCACGCGGGCACCTTCCTGTCGGCTGCCGCCTTCGGTGACCATAACCCCGGATGCCGACAGCCCGTTTTTGAATGTTTCACCGTCCGCGAAGGAGGCAAATGAAAGCGTCGCCGCAAGCTCGCCGCGTGCATTGTCAAAGCGCAACCCTTCAAGCAAGACACCCTCTAGCGTATTGCTTTGCTCAAACAGCAGTGTGGAAAGCTTCAGGAACTCGCCGCCGCTCAGTTGTCTGAGTTTCATCACCTCCTGACGTGCTTGCGCGCGCATGTTGGCGACGCGCCTGACATCAGGGAAGCTGGCGCGGAACAGCGCCTCGGCTTCGGTATAAGCGGCATCCGCTTCCCTGTTGAGCCGGGTGGTTTCGAAGCTGACCGTCACAGCCCAGAGGATAAGACCAGCCAAGGCTATCAGGCCGGCACGGCGGAACCATAGCAAAGCTGTCACCATGTCTGCGCGGCCCGCATAACGACCCTGCTTCAGGGTTATAGGGGTGGCTGCAGCACGCGCGAGCGTGGCGTGCCAACTTTCAGGACTAACCACCACTTCACTCGCGGATTCCAGCATGCTCTCGGTCAGGCTTTCTTCTGCAGTGAAACCAGTGCCGTCAGGCAAGCGCACCCGACACAGGCCATCCGGCCCTTTGAGAACCTGTGCGCCCTCGCTCTCGCTTAGCAACATAAAATCAGGCACGAGCCGCGCGGCAGCATGCCCCAGCGCCGCGAGCGTAGCAGCGGCGTTATCCATCACGCTACGGTCCACAGCGGCGACCAGTTGACTACCGTCAGCGCTCGTCCCCATCAGGGCAAAATGCATGGCGCTGGCCGGGCCCGCCAACCGGTCTTCCATCAGGCCGGGTAATATCTTTTGCAACTTGGCGGACGGCAGCGCAGGCAGGGTTTCGCGCCACAGCGATACACCAGCCCCCGTCAGCACCGCAACAACCTGATCTGCGGTGGTGCTTGCCACAGCATGCGCAGGCACGGCCTCAAGCCACGCCCCGGCCTTGTTCACAAGACCGGCCTCCGTGACCTCAGCGCCGGTTTCATTAAGGATTATAACAAGATACTCGCTCAATAGATTACCCCAAACCTGCGGGCGATGACGTCGGCCGAACCGTCATCCCCCAGTGCAAGGGTGGACGTTAGCTCCACTCTTGCGTCATGATAGGAAACTGAAATTTTTGCGTCAAACGCCTGCGGCTTGACCCCGACACGAGCGCGAATGTTTTGGTCCAGCGTGAGCCCGGCAAACGCGCGGTGCCGCCAAAATGCCGCGTTATCTGCATAACCGCCGGTGGGTCGTTCCGCGATGGCGCGCTGCGCGTCCTCAAGGTCAAGGCCCTTGCCGACCAATGCAACCAGAAGCGGCGCATCGGATACCCTGAGGGTGTTGGCGTTGAGTTTGATCGGCTCAGCCGTGGCCCGCACACAGAGGTAAGGCGCCAGAAAGGCGCGAACCTCGGGCGTGAAGCCACGCACAAGGCGCAGTTCGCTGATGTCAGCCATCAAACCGTTTGCCGCGCGGTAGGCAGGCGAGAGCGCTGCATAATCATAGTCTTCCGCGCCGGATGGTAGCGGCCGGCTATCGCTGTCGAGCCAATCGGTGAGGCTGGCGGCCAGCTTTTCAGCTTCAAAGTCCGACAGGCCAAGCGCCGCACCAAGGCGGACAAAGCGCTGCATAGCAGCCTGATCAGCGATATGCACAGTGTTTTGCACAGCGACCAAACTATTGATATTAAAGCAATTACTGGCATCTGACAGCGCGCCGTCAATTTGCCCGCCATCCAGCGGATAGGAGACAACCTGCCCCTTGTTACCACCCGCGAGCGCCAGAAGTTTTGCATTGGTGCGATAAAGCTGCTCGGCGGCTGCGAGCGCCATGGCTTCACCGCCCAGTGCGTAAAGCCTTGCCTGGTCATGGGTTTTCACCGCTGTGGCACGCTTGATGGAAAAACCGAGCCGCTCAAATGCGACGGCTGCTCCCACGCTCATGATGGCGACAAGAAGCAGGATGGTGACAAGTGCGGCGCCGCGTTCGTCGGCAGATTTGTGCAGGAATCTGTGCAGGATATGTGTCATGCGCCAACCCCCACCGGCAGCAGCATGCGGAACCTGCCACGCCCCGCAATATCGCACTCAATTTCAACCAGCGCAGGCATGCTGCCGCGTTCGCCTGCCTTGCCTTGCCAGTCCTGCACCCAGATATCACCGGTTCGGAAGCGCACCCGGATTTTATCAAGCCCGGACAGTAAAATCTGCTGTGCAACGGGTGTGTCGGGTGTGACGTCAGGCCGGGCGTAGGAGCGGCGGATAAGATCACCGCCCGCGAACACATATTCCACGCGCTGAATGGCAGGCGCCGTGTCGCTAACAAGCGCGGCCAGATGGCCGCCGCGAATGAAGCGCAAAAACGGCTCTGCCAGATCATCTGCGCTGCCCACGAGCCGACCAACTGGCATACCGCCCGCAAACACCGGCAACATGCCACCATGGCTGTCGCGCATGGTGCGCGGCAGGGCGTGTTCAAGGTCGGCGCGCATGAGGCTTTTCGTGGTTTGAATATCAGCGATAAAACTGTCCGCCGCGGCCATGGCACGTTCGCCCGAATTAAAGCTGACCAGAAGCGCCACACCGGACGCGGAGACGAAAGCGAATATCAGCATCGCCACCATGGTTTCCACAAGTGAAAAACCTGCATCACGAGGCATCATGGCGCAACCCTCCGGAACCCAGTGAGATGCGCGAGCGGCGCGTCGCCATCTTCTGACGTTACGGTAACATCGAGCGACAGCAACTCACTGCCCGGAATGGCGCGAACGCTTTCACGCCAGCGGTAGGTTACACCAAGTTGTTCTTCCGCTCCGCTGCGCAAACCAACCCTCAGGTCGTCTTCCTGTGTCGCCATCAGCGCGAGGCGGTTTTCCGCCACGGTGGCAGCCAGCGCCTGTTCCTGCACCATCGCTGTCATGCGGGCACCCTGACCCTGATGCTCGAGCATCGTAACCGCGGCAAGCGACAGCACCGCCACCGCCACCAGCAGTTCCAGAAGCGAAAAACCGCCATCGTCGCTCAGATGTGCGCTAGCCTTCATTGGCCAACACCTCAAACCGGCCAATGCCTGCGCCTTTCAGCGCGCCTGTCCTGCCGTCCACCATCAGCGAAAGCCTGAAGGGCGCGACCTCTCCCGTAGGCAGGAACCAGACATGCGGCATGAGCGCGTCGCCTGTCTTTTGGGAAAGCGATACGCGCGCGCCGTCAAGCTCAACAGCCGTAAGCACCGCGTCATTCCATGCTTTACCTCGCCCCACAAGAGCAGTGTCAGTGCGCCATAGGCCTGCCTCAAGCACCAGCGGCGTGTAACCCCTGTCATCAAACCTCAGGCCCAGCACCCGCCCGGTACTGACGGATGTGCGGGCCATGGCCATCATATAGAAACGGGTGCCGTCCAGCGCGTCTATCAGCCGGTCATCAGCGCGCGGCATCATCAGCACAACAGCACTTGCCATCAAGCCCATGATAGCCATGACCACCATGATCTCGACAAGCGAAAAGCCGTCGTCCTGTTTCAGTGCGCGCCGCATGGCCCCTGTGCCCTGCATGATCCCTGTACCCTATTCGCTTTCCCAGTTGCCGATGTCGGCGTTCAGGCCTTCCCCGCCCAAGCGGCCATCTGCACCAAAGGAATAAACATCAAACGCGCCGTGCTCTCCGGGATACAGATACTGATAGGCATTGCCCCATGGGTCTTTCGGCAGGGTCTTGATATACCCTTCGCTGCGGAACTTTGCGCCCTTGGGCGGACTTGTCAGCACCTCGACACCCTGTTCAAGCGTAGGGTACTTCAGCGTATCCATGCGGTACATCTCCACCGCCTGCTCAAGAAGCTTCACATCCGCGCGTGCTTTTTCAAACATGGCGCGGTCCTGGCTTGGCAGTACGTTCACCACGATGATAGTCGTGATCAAGCCAATGATCACGATCACCACCATCAGCTCAATAAGCGAAAAACCTTCATCGCGGCGGCTTTGCCGGAGCGTGGCCCGCAGCAGTTTTTTAACGCTTTGTATCATTCGTTTTCTCCGTTACCCCAGCACAAGGCTATTCAGCTTGAGGATCGGCAGCATGATCGACAGCACAATTGCACCGACGACACCGCCCATCAAAATTACAATCATCGGCTCCAGCAGGCTGAGCGCTGTTTTGGTAAAGCCGTCAAATTCACTATCCAGATAGTCCGCCACCCGGTGCAGCATGGGCGCAAGCTGGCCGCTTTTCTCCCCCGCCGCAGCCATATAGCCCAGCATGGGTGGAAATTCACCCGCCTGCCTGAGCGCGGCGGACGTGCCCATGCCTTCGCGGATCTGGCCGATGGCACCGTCAAGCGCAAGCCGCATGCGGTCGTTCCTGACTGTCTCCCGCGCGGCCATCAGGCCCTCAAGCACCGGGCTGCCGCCTTCGACCAGAGTGCCGAGCGCACGGGCAAACCGTGCCGCGTTTACCGCGCGGATGAGCTTGCCAATGACCGGCAGGCGCAGCAGGGCAGAGTGCACCCGGAAGCGGAACGCTGGCGCGCGCATGGCAGAGAGGAAGGCGAAAATGCCCAGCCCGATCACAACAGCCAGCCACAAGCCGTAGGCGACGAGGAAATCAGACACACCCACCACAATTTGTGTCAGCATCGGTAGCTCCGAGCCAAAACTGTCAAACTGGCCCACCACCTTGGGCACGACAAAAATCATCAAGGCGGTTACCACCGCCGCAGCCACCACCGCCAGCACAAGCGGGTAAATGAGCGCGGACTGGACCTTGTTTTTGGTGTCCTGTGATTTTTCCCGATGTTCCGCCACACTGCCTAGCACACGGGCGAGGTCGCCTGAGGCTTCGCCCGCCGCCACCATGGACCGGTACAGCGGGTCAAAGCTTTTGGGTTCCTGTTCCATGGCCTGGCTGAGCCTGAGCCCCTCCATCACGCTGGCGCGCACGCGGGTCAGCACACGGCGCGGGCCGGGTTTTTCCGCCTGCGCGGCGATGGCGCCCAAGGCTTCCTCAACAGTGGCCGCAGCCCCCAGCATGGTCGCAAGTTGCCGCGTGACGAGCGCCAGTTCCTTGGCTGCGATCACATCCTCACGGCTGAGCAGATTGAACTTGCGCGCGGCTTTTTTCTGCGACGCGGGCGCAAGCGACGTGACAAAAAGTGCGCCGGCTTTCAGCCGCTCCCGCGCGTCACGTTCGCTATCGGCCGAGATGATGCCGGTTTTGGCGCGGCCACGGCCATCCAGCGCTTCATATTCAAACGCCAGCATCCACCGCCCCCTGCACTTTCGAGACGCGCAGCACTTCTTCCGCCGTCGTCATACCGCGCAGCACCAGATCAAGCCCGCTGTCAGCAAGCGTTTTGGCCTTCCTGAAGGCATATTCTTCCATATCCTGCTCGGGCGCGCCTTCCTGAACCATGCGGCGCAGTTTGTCGTCGATCTTGACCAGTTCATAGATGCCGATCCGGCCATTATAGCCCTTACCGCCACAGTCCGGGCAGCCGACCGGCTCAAAAAAGGTCGCCTCCGCATCAGGTCTCACCGCCAGTTGCGCGCGGATACGCTTGTCGTCCGACGCCGGCTTTTTGCAAGAAGGGCACAAGCGGCGTACAAGGCGCTGCGCCAGAATAGCCTTGACGGTAGAGGACAGCAGGAAAGGCTCAACGCCCATGTCCCTCAGCCGAGTGATCGCTGCCACGGCGCTGTTGGTATGCACGGTGGACAACACAAGGTGACCAGTGAGCGAGGCCTGAATGGCCATCTCTGCCGTTTCCATGTCGCGGATTTCGCCAACCATCACCACGTCCGGATCTTGCCGCAGAATAGCACGCAGACCATTGGCGAACGTCATGCCCACCTTGGCGTTCACCTGTGTCTGGCTGATGCCCTCAAGCGCATATTCAATCGGGTCCTCGACCGTCATGATATTGCGCGACTGGTCATTCAGGATCGACAGCCCGGCATAAAGCGTGGTGGTTTTACCCGAACCGGTCGGACCGGTCACAAGGATAATGCCGTTTGGTTCCGCCAGCGCATCGAGGATGCCGTCATGTGCGTTTCGCTGCATGCCGAGGTCTTCAAGGCTGAGATGCGCCTGTGAGGTATCAAGAAGCCTGAGCACAACCCGTTCGCCGTGCCGGGACGGTAGCGTGGAAACCCGCACGTCAAAAGTTCGGTCCCCCAGCGTCAGCGACAGACGGCCATCCTGCGGGATACGTTTTTCGGCAATATCAAGCCGCGCCATCACCTTGATGCGCGACACGATATAAGGTGCGAGACGCGCGGAGAGGCTGGCCACTTCCGACAGCACGCCGTCGGTGCGCAGGCGTACAGACAGCTTGTTCTCAAACGGTTCAAGATGCACATCTGAGGCCTTGGTTTTCACCGCCTCTGCCATCATGCCATTGATCAGCCTGATGACCGGTGCGTCGTCGTCGTTGGCGAGCAGATCAGCCGCCTTGGGCATGCCTTCAAGCGCGCTGTCGAGGCTTTCAACCGGTACCTCGGTATCCACATGGGCACCGATGCCGTCAGCGGCGTAGAGGTTCGAAAGGTGGGTGTCGAAATCCTTGGCGGACCGGCTCATCGTGACAAGCGGCAGGCCGATCGCGCGCCGTACTTCACGCAGCATCAAGGCATTGGCGCCGTCGCGCATCATCACCGTCGCGTCAGCGTCACGCGCATCCACCAGCGCGAAGCCGTGTTCGCGGGCAAAGCTGTATTTAAGCCTGGGATCAGCGCGTTCCGTCATGATTTTATTCCGATTTTATTCCGGGCCGTCATGATTTCATTCCGGGCGACCGGCTGGCGTGCTGCCCGGCAGCGCACCGCGCCCCATGACATCACGCACCAGATCGTCAATTGGCATCTGCGATTTCACCCCGGCCTGTTTGGCGCGGATATAATCATATTTGCGCGCGGTGACCGCGCTCATATCCTCGCTGCCGCGCAGGATAGTGGGGCGTAGGAAGATCATCAGGTTGGTCTTTTGTGTGCTTTTGCTGTCGGACCGGAAAGCGTGACCCAGAATCGGGATGTCACCAAGGAAAGGCACCTTCTCAACCGACGTAGTTTCATTTTGCTGGATAAGGCCACCCAGCACGACAATCTCGCCGTCTTTGACCCGCACTGTGGTCTGGATTTCGCGCTTGTTGGTGATGAGGTCGGTCGACTCGCTATTTATCGGCCCGGCGATCGAGGAGATTTCCTGCCTGATGGCAAGGCGGATCTCATCCCCTTCATTGACCTGCGGTGTCACCTCAAGCTGGATGCCGACATTTTTGCGGTCCACCGTGCGGAAGGGGTTGGCGTTCGCACTGCCGAGCGCTTCACCCGTGGTAATGGGAATCTCCTGTCCCGACAGGAAACTTGCCGGCTCGTTGTCCATCGTCACGATCGACGGGGTGGAGAGAATGTTGCTGCCGGTATCGCTGGCGAGCGCGTTGAGGATAACGCCGAACACACCGCCACCCTTGGTGCGACCGCCGATACCAAGGCCAAAGCCGTTGAACCCCAGAAGGCTGTCAACGGCAGCCGCGCGCAGCAGGTCAGACGTTGACGACGAGGAACTACTGTCATCGTCGCTGCCGGAGCCGCTGTCATCATCCACCACCAGCGCACCGGTGACCGCCAGCACGTTGGGGGCGGTGTTGGAATAGTTGGCCACGGTGAAGGGGATGCCGTCGCGGTCACCGCCCGCCAGCACATATTGCACACCAAGGTCCTTCGCTGCCCCTTCCGAGACTTCAACCACAATGGCTTCCACCAGCACTTGCGCACGCGGTACATCGAGCATGCGGATGATGGAGCTGATTTTCTGCTGCATCTCGGGCGCCGCATTAACGATAACCGCATTGGCACCCGAATAGGTCGACACCGTCACTTCATTGGAGGCCGTCGGCTGGGTTTTGCCGTCTGTCTTCTTGATCGACTGGGTGATTGTCTCCAGCATCGGCAGGAGCTTTTCGGCATTGGCATGCTTGAGGTAAATCACCCGGAGGTCCCCGCGCGACGCGTTGTTTTTATCAAGGTCGCGGATCACCGGCAGGAAGGTGTCTATCACCTCGGCCTGCCCCTTGAGGATAAGGGTGTTGCTGCTTTCAAGCGGAATGACCGACAGGGTCTGGTAGCTGTTGTCTTCAAAGCCCGGCTGGGCCGACAGCGACAGCGCGATTTCAGCCATTTCGCCCGCTGACGTGTTCTCCAGCATCACGGTACGGATGACGGATTTGTCCACATCCATGCTGGCGATGAGCTTCTCGATGCGGGCCAGATTGTCGGCATAGTCTGTAACGATGAGGTGCGGCATACCCCGGCGCGCGAAGGTGCGGCCGTTTTTGAACACAAAAGGCTTGGCCGCCGCCTGCACCGCCAGCGGGTCGGCGAACTTAAGCGTGAAGACGCGGGTGATAAGCTGGTCCCCGGCGCGGCTTTCATCCACCGGCCCAGCGTCCTGGGCGGCTTCGTCATCCGGTATGATCTTGAGCGCGCCCGATGATGTCTGCACCACGGTGAAACCGTTCACGCGCAGCGCCGACAGGAAGGTCTGGAATACGCCGTCGCTGGTGACTTCCGCCGATGAAACCACATTCACCTTGCCGCGCACACGCGGGTCGATAATGAAGGTTTTACCGGTCAGCGCCGCAATGTCGTCAATGAAGACACGGATGTCCGCGTCACGGTAGTTGAGCACATGCTCCTGCGCGGCAGCAGCGCCCGTGAAGGCGAGGGCTGCGCTCAGGAAAGTTATTTTCAGGATATGTTTCAGCATGGCATTTTCAATCTTCAAAGGCACTATTGCATATCAATCTGTTGGATGACCGGGGCGCCGTTGCGCTCAATCTCAAGGGTCAGGCTTTTAGCGGTTGCAAACTCATCCGGCAATTCCTTGAGCCGTTCAAAGGAGGTCAGCGGGCTGTCGTTGACCGCGATCAGGATGTCATTTGGCTGAAGGCCAAAGCGGGCCAGAAGCCCGTTGTCTGCGCCTTCCCCCGTGCGGAAACCGACAAGGCGACCACCGCGCATAACAGGGGTCAGATCCAGCTTTCCGAGTGAGGACAGAAGGTCCTGCCCCCCTATGCCCGCGCCCCGGTTTGCAGCCTTCGGCGCAGCCATACGTGCCCCCTTCGGCTTGAGGTAGATGGTCTCGCGCATACCGCGGCGGCTGACCTCAATACGGTCAGCGTAAACCGCACTCAGGCTCACCCCTGATGTGATCTCATCGCCGATACGCACCAGCTTCTGCGCCTCGCCCGACGCTGTAACAATCGCGGTGCCGTTACCGTCAGCGCCTGCGCGCAGCCCAAACAGCGCCAGCTTGAGCGAACTTTCTGGCGCAACGTCATTTTGTGAGGCCGCTGGCTCGTTCACCGCGCGGAAGAAGGGGTCAAAGTTCAACAGGGCGCTATAGTCGGCAGCGCCCGTGCCCGAAACTGTCCGCATGGCTTGCGGCGCGGTCGCAGACGGCGTGCGCTCGGGTGTCATCAGGGTATGGGTAAACTGCACGGCGATATAGGCCAGCGCCAGGGTGGCCGTGACTTCGCACATGAATACAACAACGCGAGCCGGAACCGGGCCCGCACCTTGGCCCCCAGCTTGGCCCGCAGATGGCCGGGCCTTGCGTTGCACGCCACCAGTCTCAGGCGCAGCGAAGAAAGAACGAAATCTGTTTTTCATATGTGTTTTCAACTCGGCGGCCCAACGCCGCAGCATTGGGCCATAGCCTAAAGGCTTTATCCTAGAATTTATATTTAAATCCGAGCGAGACAGTACGGCCAAGATCATATTGCTCTGTCGCGATACCGAACTGGGTGTAGAGGATTTCATCCCCCAGCAGGTTTTCCGCTTCAAGCTTCATCTCAAGCACGTTGCCGCCAAGGTCGAACTCTTTGCTATAGGCAAAGTTCAGCATCAGCGGTGGGTTCTCGAACTCGTCCGGCGCACCAAACACCCCCAGAAGCGACAGGCGCTTGCCGGTGTAGTTCAGCACAAGCGCGAGATTTTCACCACGCTCGTAATCACGCCAGCCAAACTGGATGTTACCCAACCATTCGGACTGCCCCTGAAAACTGCGGACCGAATTGGTCACAATACCCAGATCCGCTTCGGCGGTCTTGGTTTCACCGTCAATGTAGGACCCGTTGGCCTTGACGAACACCTCACGCGTGCCAAGCCAGTCCCAGCCGAGCCAGTCCTGCAGGAAGAGGATCTTCTCGACCTCAAGTTCGACACCCTTCAGCTTGGCAGATTCGCCGTTCACATAGGTGATGAGACGACCTTCACCAAGGGCTTGCGCGCTTTGCTCAATGGGGTTGGTGAACTCCTTGTAGAAGGCACCGACGGTCAGGCTTTCACCGGCCGCAAAATACCACTCGAAGCGGGCGTCATAGTTATCAATCTCGGCGATGCGCAGGTTCGGGTTACCACGCACTGTCAGGCCGCGCTCGTCGTCCACAAACGGCGCTGTTGAAAGCTCGCGCATGTCCGGGCGGGCAATCGTCTGGCTGTAGGCAAGGCGAAGCTGCATATTGTCGATGATCTCATAGGTGAAGGTCGCGGCGGGCAACCAGTATTCGCCCTTCTGCGTCACCGTGATCGCATCGTCGGTTGTCCGGTCTACCGTGTCGACAATCTGTGTGCTGTCTTCATAGCGCACACCAAAGGCAAGGCGGGCCTTGGCCGAAATTTCAACGTCCGCACCAAGGTAACCCTGAATGTTTTCAAAGCTTGCGGTGTAGAAATCAGACGCATCGAAAATTTCCGTCAGGCGGATGCCGTTGGGATCAATATTGACCGGTCCAAAGATGATCTCGGGCGCGAGCTGACGCAGGTCCGTGCTCGTCCCGGACGGGAACGCAAAGTTATAGCGCACAAGGCCGAAGCTACGCTCTTTGTCGGCATAGGTGAAACCGCCAAGGATATCGACCGGGATATCAGCCACATACATGGGCTGTTCAATGTCAAAACCGAACTCTTTGGTTTCTTCATCAAGCACGTTGTAAGACGTGGTGTTGCCGTCCGTCCGCGCGAGGATCAGGTCCGTACCGAGTTGATCGTTATACTCATAAACCGTGTTCCGGCGCAGAGGCACATCACGGTCGGAGCGAGAAATATTGGCGCGCCATTTGAAGCTGGTTTCCTGGAAGGTATCACTGTCCCCAAAGAGCGCAAACACATGTTCACCGCTCAACTGGTTGGCCCACACCTGACTTTCGATCCAGTCTATACTGGATTTGGTCCGGAGCGAATCTTCCTGCGCAAACAAGCCCTTCTCGATGAGCGAGCGCTTTGTGCTTTGGCGCAGCACTGTCGACGTCACGTTCAGCGAGTGATTGTTGTTGAACTCATAGCCAAGCGAGAGAATACCGTTGAGCGACACGTCCATATTGGTTTGGCGGACGCCACAATCATCACCGCCGCGTCCTTCGAAATCCTCGAAGTTACAGACTTCCGGCGCGAAGTTGGAGCGGATGACCGGACCGGCGTTCGACGTGGTGACCGTGCGGCGTACACCGTTACGGTGGCGGGTGTTGACATCATAGGTAACGGCCGCAAAGAAACCGAAGGCGCTTTCATCCCCCACGTCATAGCGGTTACCCCAGACAAAATCGATACCCGCGCCGGGCAGGTTGGTCTCACGGTCGATCGACCAGATGTTTGGCAAGGCCTCCCCCGCAGCTTCGATCTCGTCTGCGGTCAGGCTTTCAAGCGTAACATCCTTGAGAAGCTCATCAGGAATATTCCGGCGCGAACCGCCAAAACCGAAGATTTCGGAGCCAGTGCCATCATAGCTGAGGCCGTCCTTGAAGGTGGCTTCGGAATTGTATTTGCCTTCGATACCGATCTCGAGCACAAAATCATCCGGCACAGCTTTGGTCCGCAGGTCGATCACGCCACCACCAAACTCACCAGGATACTCAGGTGAATAGGTTTTCTGAACCAGAACACTTTCAATCAGTGCTGTTGGGAAAATATCAAGCGGCACCACCTTCCTCAGTGGTTCCGGGCTCGGGATACCCGAGTTATTGAGCAAGGTTGAGGAATAACGCTCACCAAGGCCACGCACATAGACGTATTTGCCGCCAACCAGCGACAGGCCCGGCACACGCTGCAGCGCCACCGCGACATCACTGTCACCGGCAAGAGAGAAGGCATCGGCGTCGATGACGTTTGCGATCTCGGAAGTAGCCCGCTTTTCGTCAGGGATATAACGACCCTGAACGGTGATTTCCTCAACACCACTGTCTTGATTATCACTATCCTGAGCATTTACACCTGCTGCCAGAAGCGCAGGTGCTGCCACTAGGAAAGTCGAGGCCATCAAAGAGCCTTTAAGACTATTGTGGAACAATTTCATTTTTCACATCCAGCTTATGGGATTTGCATAAACGGGAGCCGCAGCGAGAGATATTCTCCCACCGCGGCTCATGGTTTTGATTACTGGTTGAGCCAGACGGTCCAGCCTGCAACCCAGTCAGCGTTTGCACCCGATACCGCACCGATGTGGGTGGTGGCGTCGAAGAAGCTGTCAACTGCAGTCACATCCGTTGCCGTTGCGCCAGCTTCCGTCGAACCGTTGATGTAGTTCTTGTAAGAAGCCGCACCGCTTTGCGTGGTCAGGCTGTGTGTGCCAACAAAGTTGTTGCTTTGGTTCAGGAACCATGTCTCGAGGTCAAAGACGTTACCGTCGTCTTTGTAGATCGAGGCACAGGTGTCTGCCAGCATCGTGGACTGCATGGTCAGGTCACCGGTCAGCGTGGTTGCATTGGCACCCGAAACCGCAAAGGTAGCGTCCTGGTCGATGTCGAGACACGCATCACCGAAGTCCGCAACAACAGTGTTGTAGATGTTACCGGCTGTACCTTCACGAAGCAGGATACCGATGTCGCTTTCGCCGCCAGCTTCCCCTGCACCAATGATGGTTGCGTTGGAAATTTGCGGGTGAGCACGCGGCAGGAAGTCGTTACCGTCGCCGAAGTTATCGGCCTCGATACCTTGGTCCGTTGCTGGCTGGTTCGGGTTCTGCAGGATCACAACGTACTGTACCTTACCGCGCCAACCTTGGGTCCAGTCGAGGCTGTCATCATCGGAACCGGTGATCACGAGGTGTTTCGCGTTTACCGTACCGCCGAAGAACTCGATACCATCGTCTGCACCGTTATGGACGTTGACATAATCAACTTCCGTGCCGGAACCAACACCCTGGAAAGCGATGGAGTTCAGCTCATCGTCACCGGTGATGGGGTTACCGGCATAAACAACGCGGGTGTAGAAAATCTGGCCGCTGTCGTCCGTGTCGTCAACACCACCATAAAGACCGCTATCGCCCTCACCTTCGGCTTCACAAATTCCGGAACCGTTACAGGTGTTGATAGTAGCCCGGCCGTTGATCACGATACCGCCCCAGAGGGAAGTGTCGGTGTCAAGGTTACGGGTATCAGGGTTGATAGCCGTGAAGGTTACCGGTGCGTCTTTTGTACCATTCGAGCGGATTTTCGAACCGCGAGAGATAACCAGGTAGCTCTCGAGATCCGCACCCATTACTGTCACGCCCGGCTCAACGGTGAGCGTAGCAGCAGAACCGCCAGCAAGTGGGCTGCCCGCGTCCGGCCCCATGTCGGCACCAACGACCACCTTGCCGTCAAGCACATAGTCGAGGCCGCTAACGAGGCGCAGATCACTTGTGTAGGTACCGGAAAGCACACACTGCCCGTCCGTATTTTCGGTCGTGCCCGTAGGACACTCAGGATCCGGGTTCAGGCCATAGGTCCAACCGAGGGTCCAGTTGTCGGAACCACCAGAGCTTTTCACCGCACCGGCATAGTCGGTGGCGTCAAAGAAGCTGTCGACTGCGCTAACGTTGGTCGCAACAACCGCATTTTCAGCGGAACCGTTGATGAAGCCATTCGACAGCGTCGTTGTGCCAACAACGTTGTTGTCCTGGTTGGTAAAGTAGGTTTCAAGATCAAAGTTGTTGCCATCATCCTTGAAGACAGACGCGCAACCATTATCAAGAAGCGTGCTTTCAATCGTCAGGTTGCCCGTCAGGTTTGTCGCGGAAGAACCGGCGTTTGTGAAAGTCGCATCCTGGTCGATGTCAAGGCAGGCGTCACCAAAGTCGGAGACCACAGTGTTATAGATGTTTGCGCCTGTACCTTCACGCAGCAGCATGCCGATGTCGCTTTCGCCGCCCTGGCTTTGCGAACCCACGATGGTGAAGTTGGCAAGACGCGGCTTGGCGCGCGGCAGGAAGTCGTTACCGTCGCCGAAGTTATCAGCTTCAATACCCTGATCAGATGCTGGCTGGTTCGGGTTCTGCATGATGATCACATGCTGCGCTTTACCGCGCCAGCCTTGTGTCCAGTCGAAACCGTCATCATCGGAACCTGTGATGACAAGGTGCTTGACTTGTGCTGTACCACCGAAAAATTCGATACCGTCATCTGCACCGTTGTGGATGTGGATATAGTCCAGCTCTGTGCCGGAACCAACACCCTGCAGAGCCAGAGAGTTCAGTTCATCGTCACCCGTGATCGGGTTACCGGCGTATTTGATCTGCACATATTTCATTGTGCCGCTGTCGTCGGTATCGTCGCTGCCGCCATAAAGGCCGCTGTCGCCCTCGCCCTCAGCTTCACAAACGCCAGCACCGTCACAGGTATTGATGGTTGCTTTACCGTTGAGGATCACGCCGCCCCACTCGGAGGTGTATGGCTCGGTCAGTGCGGAACCGCTGTGCCCGCCACGTGGCGTCAGGCCCAGGTCGCTGGCGTAGCCGAGGTCCAGGCCGGATGTGAAGATGATCGGCTCACTTGCGGAACCCTCAGCATCGATCATGGAACCCCGCGCGATAACCAGAAGGTCGGTTTTGGTTGCGCCGTATACGCGTGTGCCCGGCTCGATTGTCAGTGTTGCGGCATCACCGGCAGCGGCGGAACCGTCCGCGCCTGTGTCAACACCGATCGTCACTTTACCGGACAACTGATAAATATTGTCGGTCGACAGCGTCAGGTCATCCGTAATGGTACCTGACAACTGGCAATGGTCTTCACTGCCAACAGTTACAGTAGTGGTGCCGGTCGGGCATTCGCCAGCGCTACCGCCGCCGTCGCCACCGCCATCACCGCCACCGTCACCACCACCGTCACCGGTGCCGGGGTTCGGGCCCTGAGTACCCGGAGATGCAAGCTCTGTGCTATCGTCACCACAAGCAACCAGGGCCAAAGCGGCCACTGCTGCAAGAAGCGTGTTTTTCATGATCTGAAGGTTTGTCATTGTATTCCCCGTACGACGCCTAAGATGTCGCTTGAAAATTTGGTGCAAGCGAGATGGCCAACGAATGACTGTTGGCTCACGGGGAATGATCGGTAATCCCGATATGTTTCAGTTTGTTTGCAGTTCCTTGACCATTGATGTCACATTCCGATTCTGCGTCCAGGAAGGGGTGCGGATGTGCCAAAATGTGGCAAAAGTGTCGCTAAAAACTATCTTGGGTAGGCAAAAAACAACCAGATGAGCCACGTCCCGAAACAGAGACAGGGACCAAAAGGTATCGGCTGCTGCGGGTCAAATTGCCTTTTTTTGACGGTTTTAAGCAGGAATGCGCCGAGTCCGGCCAGTGCCGCAACCAGCAAAACGGGCGGCAAGCCAAACCACCCGACCCAAGCCCCGGCACCCGCCAGGAACTTGGCGTCACCCATGCCCAGGCCGTGCCGTCCACGCAGTTTCAGGTAAAAGAAAGACAGGCCCCAAAGCGACAGGAAGCCGGCGGCAGCGCCCAGCACATAGGAAGGCATGGTCTCCTGCACCATATAGGCGTGCAGCAAACCCGTCAGCAACAGAGTCGCCGTGAGCAAATTGGGCAACCGGAAGGTGAACTGATCATATAGCGCGAGCGCATACAGGTTCAGGTACAATACCGTAGAGATGAGAACGGGACGGTCTGACCACGCAAGCGCGCCAAAAGGCAGGAGAAATATCACTGCATAAAATGCGCGCTGAGAAACTGGCGCTATGGTCATGACTGCATGTTCATATCAGGCCCCGGAGACTTTCCCGGTGAGCCTATTATGTGAGCCTCCCGACCACAAGCCTGATCTCCGGCGGGGTATCAGGCGCGTCAGAACACTCACCATGCCCAATATGGGGCCTAATATGGAGCTGCCCCCATGGCCGTAACGCTAATTTGACCATGGGGGCAGGAATGAAACCACAGATATCTCAGACGTGGTTCAAAAACCTAGTTGTCAGCGAGACGCTCAAGCGCGGTCTTGGCGATGGTTTTCACCCGGCGCGGCTCACCGTTCATCAAAAGCGCATAGGGATTGTCCCGACCGTCAAGAATATCGCGGTACATGGCAATCGCCTGTTCGCGGCGGCCTGTCGTGCTATATACAAACGCGAGGTTCAGCTTGGCAAAAACCTGATCTTCGTCCGCGACATCCGCGCCTAGAAGGGCTGCTTCAGCGCTTGACCAGTCGCCCTCCTGAAGTTGAGACTTTGCATAAACCTCAGGCGCCGCGGGCTGAGCTTCTTCCGCGAATCGCGGTTCATCAGCCGTCGCGCAGGCTGTCATGATTGTTGCGCCGATAATCGCACCGAAAGATGTAAAACGCATACTGGCCTCCTCTTGGCAAAACTTCCTATTATGTACGTGTTTGTTACAGATTAATGTAACACCAGCTCATAATCAGCCAAAGAAGGATTTAACGCTTTGAAGCGCTTGGTTTAATTTTTTACCGCACACCTGCAGAAAATATTACTGTTAAACTTCAACAGCTTACCTTAGCGAACCTGATTCGCCCGGCGCTGTGTGAAATTTTTATGACAGTGCCCGAAAAAGGCGGATTTGTCATCATTTTACGCGTAGCACAGTCCTTGAACGCACCAATTGTCACGTTTTCAGGGACCTCGAATGAACCGCCTTCTTCGCTCAGTTTCAAGCCTCACGCTCGCTGCCGGTTTTGCCTTTGCATCCGTGTCCCCGGTCATGGCCGGCGCCAGCACGTTTGTGGGTGAGATGCCAAACCTGACACCAGACACACCCGGCCTTCTCGCCTCGCTCTCCAGCCGCCCGGACGCGGCCCGCATGGCAAGACAGGCGAGCCCGGCGCAAAATTTTGTCCGCGTCACCGGTGCCGTCAAAAATCTGTCCCTGATGCTTTTGCATGATGTCCGGCACGAAGCTCACGTGAAAGCCGCGATCCAGCAATATGGTTTTCAGAAGGTGCAGGCTACGGTGGTGTCTGCCATCCGGCTGGCACAGCTTGAGTATGGCGCGCAGTGGGGCAATATGCTTGCCGGTATCTATACCGCGCGTTTCAAGGCCGATGAACTGCACTCGATCGTCCGGGAAAAAGAATCGTCGCCACACTTCATCAAACTACTTTCCGAGCAGGACGCCATTGCAGCTGCGGTAAAAGAAAACGGACACGACATATATGCTGCGGCGCGCGCGCAGGTCATGATGCAGCTTGACGCCGCGCTCTGAGCCTTTGTCCACATTCTATGGTCCGGTGCCAGCATATGCCCTTACGCAAAGGGGGCGTGGCTGCTATACTGCGGTTTCCAGTGCACTTGAGATCAGCACCCCTGTGTACACGACAAAACACAGTAACAGGAACGCCCCTTCAAACCGGTTGATCCGTCCCGCACCGCGGAACCCAAAACCAAAGAAAAACAGCGCGACTGTCAGAAAGCCCATAACCGGCAGGTCACGGCTGAGCACGATCGGGGCAACATCCACCGGGTGTATGGAGCCGGCGATACCGGTGACCGCAAGCGTATTAAAAAGGTTTGAGCCAATAACATTGCCGAAGGCGATTTCATGATCGCCCTTGCGGGCTGCTATTACGGATGAAGCCAACTCCGGCAGCGAGGTGCCGATTGCCACTACAGTAAGCCCGATAATCACATCACTGACACCGATAGATTCGGCAATTTCAACCGCACCCCATACCAGGGCCTGCGAGCTGACCACCAACAGCAACAGCCCTACAACCAGTGTTATCACTGACCGTTTCATGCTGCCTTGCGGGGTGCCCAGCGAATGATCAACACTTGCCGCAAAACTATCGCGGCCATGATGACGCCCTTCATAGACCGACCAGGCGGTGAGCCCGGCAAACACAAGCAGCAGCAACAGCGCATCATAAAAGCCTAGCAGGTTGTCCACCATCAACACGGCAACCAGCGCTGTCGCGACAGCAAGCACCGGCAGTTCCTTGCGCAACACATTTGAATGCACGCCCAGCGGTCGAATCACAGCAGTCACGCCAAGAATAAGGGCGATATTGGTAATGTTGGAACCGAACGCGTTCCCGAGGGCAAGGCCGGGATTGCCCTGCGCCGCCGACAAGCCTGAGACAACCATCTCCGGCGCACTTGTGCCAAAACCAATCACCAACATGCCAATAAGCAGGGGGGACATACCAAATCGCTGGGCGACGGCCTTGGCGCCATCAATAAACAGGCCGGCACTCCAGACAAGGACACCAAGCCCGATCAGGACTGCTACAACTGGCAAAATCACGAAAAACACCTCATGAACCGGCGCATGCCGGGATTTAACTGCCGTTTAACGCGGGTGGCGTTACCCGGTATTCACTAGTTACGCGGCACGACCATAATAGTCAGCTTGGGCTTTGACCCTCGCTCAATCCGTATGGAGGCGACCCGCGTCGGTTTCTGGAACGTCATGATTATATCGTCATCCTGAACCTCGCTGATAAGCCCCCATCCTTCGGTTGGCATATTATTTTTAAAAAACTCTGCCACTTTCAGTTGGTCCGCCTTTACCTTTGCGAGGATCTTGCCATAGGAATTGGCACCATTGCCCAGAATCATCGACTTTTTAGTATCGATGATGGCACCGGCGGGCATGGCGACATCACCAATGGATTCACCATTGGTCAGGTCGATTGGCGATTGAGAGGCTTTGGGCGCGGATTGCAGCGCCACCGCATAGCTGTTGCCAGCGCCTAACAGCCCCAGTGATATAATAAACCCAGCGAGATAGCGGTGCGTCCGGTTCATACTTCCCTCCCCTTGTAAGGATCAATGAAACTGCTGACCCCACCCTCATTCCGGTTGGAGCCGCCAGCCATTTCTTAATATCACTTGTAGTCAAGAGAGACCGTTGTGTACAACCGCAAAAATTGCTGCCCCACTTCCATAGCTATGCTAGGAAACCCATGAAGGGTAATGCAAAGCCCATAAATACAGACAGCGTGACCCTGGGGGATAGCGACTGATGAAACGTGCAATCATTGACCTCAATCTGGACCCAAGGGTCTATACCATTGCCGAGTTTCTTGGTGGCGCCGAATGCAAACACCTGATCGCGCGCGCTAAAACCCAGGAGATGATGCGGGCGACCGTTTCCGGTGAAAAGGACGGTGTCATCTCATCGGGCCGCACCAACGATGTGTGCTGGCTCGACCACACCGGAGACCCCGCATGCAAACGCATTGCCCTGAAGGTGGCCGGTCTCGTTGGCATGCCTCTTAGCCATGCCGAGAAATTTCAGGTTATCCGCTATGATGTCGGCACCGAGTACAAGCCCCACTTCGACGCATTTGAGGCCCACACCACCGCCGGTCAGCGCAACATGAAGGGCGGCGGCCAGCGTCTCATCACCGTGCTTGGCTACCTTAACAATGTTAAAAAGGGCGGTGCCACAGAATTTCCCAAACTTGATATTAGTATACCGGCTGAAATGGGAAAACTGTTGGTCTTCCACAACTGCCTGCCCGGCACGACAGAACGGCACCCGCAGTCGTTGCACGCTGGCCGGCCTGTGGAAGAAGGTGAAAAATGGGCGTTTAACCTGTGGTTCCGCGCAGAAAAGCGCACCGGATAACCACGGTGTGTATAATTTGAACGTTAATGCTGACATCTCTCAAGACTGAAACTATTAGAAAGACTATGCTGATCAAGAGTATTTTTATTACTCGGTACAGACAGTTTGAGAAATACTATGTCGCACCGTATACGGAAACACTTGATTAAAATAGCCTGCACCCCTTATATGGCAACGTTGTCACTGGCAGAAATTAAAGAGTTTGGAAAATTATGTTCAGTTATTCCTTTGGTAATCAAAGCCTTGAAACCCTGTTGGAGGCCGCCGGTCTCACCGCCGCGTTTAACGCGAATCTAGAAAAAGCGGTCACCTATGCCAAAGGCCTTGCCGCTGATGGCCTGTTGCCCTTCGCCCGCCAGGCTGCGGATGGCCCAGACATGGAACCGATCGCACAGGCCGCTGCCCGCATTACCGCAAACGCTGACGATCTGATTGTTCTTGGCACCGGCGGCTCAAGCCTCGGGGCCCAAGCAGCTATCGCCATTGCACGCTTCAACAAGGGTACCGTGCGCATTCACACGCCTGACAGCCTGTGTCCGTTTGAGATGGACCTGCTGTTCAAGGAGCTGGAACCGCGCCGCACCCATGTACTGGCGGTTTCCAAATCCGGCACAACAGCGGAGACGCTGGCGCAGCTTTTGGCCTGCAGGGCCTGGATCGAAGCAGGCGCGCACGCCGCCGACCTCGGCGACCACTTCACCTTCATCACCGAACCGGGCGATCGCCCCTTGCGCACATACGGCGAAAAACTGGGCTCTCCCATCCTTGATCATCCAACCGATGTTGGCGGGCGCTTCAGTGTATTGACGAATGTCGGCATGTTGCCAGTGGCGGTTTCCGGCCTTTCCGTCAGGGCGTTCCGTGAGGGGGCAAAAGAGGTTTGCGACAACTTCATCGCGCACCCTGAAACCGCAACAGCGGTGGTAGGGGCCGCCCTCACCCAAACACTGAACGAGCACAAGGACATCACTCAGGTTTTGATTATGCCTTATGCCGAAAGCCTGCGCGCCTTCACCCGCTGGCACGGGCAGTTGTGGGCAGAAAGCCTCGGCAAGGACGGGCTTGGCACCACGCCGATCCGCGCGGTCGGCCCGGTTGATCAACATAGCCAGCTTCAATTGTTTCTTGACGGTCCGAATGACAAGTTCTGCACTTTTGTCACAATTCCAAGTTATGGCAAGGGACCGCGTATTGATCCGGCCGAAGCAAAGGCTTACGGCCTCGATTATATGGCGGGTCGCACAATCGGTGACACGGTTACGTGCCAGTCCCGTGCCACGCAGGAAACCCTGCGGGCCAAGGGGCGCACAGTGCGGGAAATTGTTATTGACGGTCTGTCCGAGCAAAATCTCGGCGGTCTTTTTGTTTCCTTCATGCTGGAAACGGTGGTCACAGCCCACCTTATGGGCGTGAACGCGTTTGATCAGCCCGCCGTGGAAGAAGGCAAGATATTGACCCGTCAATATTTGAACGAACTTGATATTGAATAGGGATATAGAATGAACGCTCCAATCAAGAAGATTGTCCTGCCCGTCGCGGGTCTCGGCACCCGCTTTCTGCCTGCTACCAAGGCTATCCCGAAGGAGATGCTACCTGTGCTGGATCGGCCTTTGATCCAGTATGCGGTAGAGGAAGCGATTGAAGCCGGAATTGAGGACATTATCCTTGTAACAGGGCGCAACAAACAGGTGATGGAAGACCATTTCGACCATGCCTATGAGCTTGAAAAAATCCTGCAGGAGAAGGGCAAGGAAGACGCGCTGGAGACCTCCCGTTCCATGCTGCTTGAAGAAGGCCGCATATCCTATGTGCGGCAGATGCGGCCATTGGGGCTGGGGCACGCTATCTGGTGCGCACGCAAGCTGGTGAACGGGCATCCGTTTGCTGTCGCCCTGCCCGATGACCTGATCAAGGGCAAGCCTGGCGCCCTCAAGCAAATGGTCGAGGCATATAACGAGTTAGGCGGTAATATTGTTGCCACCATGAATGTGGCCAAGGAAGATACGTCGAAATACGGCGTCATCACACCGGGAGAGCGCGCGGGCAAGAGAATCGAGGTAAGAGGCTTGATCGAAAAGCCACACCCGGAGGATGCCCCGTCAACACAAGCTGTCGTGGGCCGTTATATCCTGCAGCCGGAAGTCATGGAATACCTTGAGGAAAAAGCCATTGGCGCAGGCGGCGAAATACAACTGACCGACGCCATGGCCCAGTTGATTGGCAAACAGCCTTTCCACGCGATCGAATTTGAGGGACGTCGTTTTGACTGCGGCTCAAAACTGGGCTGGCTGATGGCCAACCTTTCCATGGCGGCAGAGGACCCCTATCTCGCCACCAAACTCAAGGAACTGATTACCTTCCAGTAATCACCGCCAATGTCAAAAGGGGCCACTGCGGCCCCTTTTTCAGCATCCCTATAAACAGAAATTACAGTGAAAAAACGGCTGTAGCTCAGAGCTGATCCAACCTTTTTTCCCACGCATATGCGTGCGCCACAATGGTATCAAGGTCATCATAGGCGGCTTTCCAGCCGAGTGCTCTGTTGATTTTGTCAACCCTGGCCACAACCTTTGGGCTGTCTCCGGCGCGCCGTCCCTCCATCTTGACGGCAAAATCAACACCGGTCACACGTTTGACGGCCTCAATGACCTCAAGCACCGAAAAACCGTGGCCGTAGCCGCAATTCATCGCGCCGCTGTCGCCGCCGCGCTTTAACCAGTCAAGCGCAAGCCGGTGGGCAGCAGCGAGATCAGAGACATGGATGTAATCCCGCATACCAGTGCCGTCAGGCGTGTCGTAATCATCGCCAAAGACGCTAAGATGCGAACGGCGGCCAAGCGCCGCCTGGCATGCCACCTTGATGAGATGTGTGGCGTTCGCAGTGGACTGCCCGGTACGGCCTTCAGGGTCCGCGCCTGCAACGTTAAAGTACCTCAGCGCGACATATGCAAAGTCATGGGCCTTCGCAACATCAGCCAACATCCATTCGGTCATCAGTTTCGATGTGCCGTAAGGCGACAAGGGCTCGAGCTCTGCATCCTCACCAATCGGCACGACCGCCGGGTCGCCGTAGACCGCCGCTGTGGATGAGAAAATGAAGTTCCGGATGTTGTGGCGGACACAAGCCTCGATAAGGGTACGGCTGACGGTCGTGTTGTTACCATAATATTTTAGCGGGTTTTCAACGGACTCAGGCACAATGATAGACCCGGCAAAATGGATGACATCAGCGATGTCGTGGGTGGTGAAAACCTCATCCAACATATCTGCGGACCCGACCTCACCCTCGATAAAGTGCGCTTCGGGATGCACTGCTTTGCGAAAACCGGTGACAAGATTATCCAGCACAACCACCTCATGACCGTGCTGGATCAGTTCAATCACCATATGGCTGCCAATATACCCTGCGCCGCCTGTCACCAAAATTGCCATCGTTAATACCTTATCTCGCCTTGCTCAAAGTCTGCACGCAGCATCCACAGAAAACGTGGCCATCGCAAGACCGCTGTTGATCGGCTTTGCGCCAAAACGCACATGAAGTATCCGCCACTGCATACAGGGGCCTTATGGCCGAAGGCAATAGGATACCGTGCTGGACGGCTGGATAACCTCAGGGCTAACCTGACAGGCAGACGAGCGACATACCTTGACGCCGGGGAAAAAGATCGGGACACTGGCGGCATTCGCAGCGTCTCGGGGCAAGTTTATGTTTTCAAATATCTATCCGGTAGTTTTATGTGGCGGCTCCGGCAGTCGGCTATGGCCGTTATCCCGTGCGGGTCGTCCCAAACAGTTCCTGCCCCTTGCTGGCGAAAAAAGCCTTTTTCTGCAGGCGCTTGAACGAGTGCATGGCCGGTACGGCTTTGAAAAGCCGATTGTTATCGCCAACGATGAACACCGCTTCCTCTTGTCGCGACAAGCCGATGACGCAGGGTTGGAACTGGGTAAAATCATCCTTGAACCCATGGGGCGCAACACGGCACCTGCGGTCATCACCGGTGCCCTTCAAGCCATCACACAGGACAAAGACGCCAATATTCTGGTGCTGTCGGCCGATCATCTGATTTTGGATACACCCGCTTTCCATGAAGCTGTGGAACGGGCAAAAAGGGCAGCTGAGGCTGGCTGCCTGACCTGCTTTGGCATTCATCCCACCGCCGCCGAAACCGGCTACGGGTACATCAAACCGGGGGGCATGCTTGAAAACGCCGACGGCTGTCACCGGATCAGCAGTTTCCGCGAAAAGCCCGACGCCGCAACGGCACAGGCCTATCTGGCGTCACAGGAATATCTTTGGAACAGCGGCATGTTCATGTTCAGCGCCCGCACCCTTATTGAGCAGGCAGAGACCCATGAGCCAGAAATGCTGGCCCGCTGCCGCGACGCATTTGAAAGCATGGAAGAAGACCTGCATTTCCACCGCCTGCCAAAGGACAAGTTTGCTGTCGTGCCGGCCAATTCCATCGACTATGCGCTGATGGAAAAAACGGACCGGGCAGCCGTTGTGCCTTGCTCCATCGGATGGTCTGACCTGGGCAGTTTCTCTGCGCTTTATGACCAAGGCGTGCAAGACGGATACGGCAATGTAACAGAAGGTGACGTTACGCTGTTGGCGTCTTCAAACTGCTACGTCCACACCGACACCAAACTTGTGGCGGCAACCGACATCAAGGACCTTATTATTGTTGCCACCGATGACGCCGTAATGGTAGCGCCCAAGGGAAAAGATCAGAACGTCAAAAACATTGTTGAAACGCTGAAAAAAAGCGGCCGCGGAGAGGCGGACCTGCACACCACGGTGTACCGTCCGTGGGGGTTCTACAGCTCCCTTGCGATTAACGAGCGATTTCAGGTCAAGGAGCTATGCGTCTATCCGGGCAAACGGCTGAGCCTGCAGTCCCACCAACACCGCGCTGAACACTGGGTCGTGGTTGAAGGCCATGCCACTGTAACACGCAACGACGACGTGTTGACCTTGTCTGCCAACGAGTCGGTCTTTCTGCCAAAAGGCACGCGACACCGGCTGGAGAACAGAACGGAAAGACTGATCCGGCTGGTGGAAGTTCAGACGGGCAGCTACTTTGGCGAGGATGACATCATCCGCTATGAAGATGACTTCAAGCGTGGGTGACAGGCACTGGTCGGCACAGGCAGGCACTGGCGACGCGGCAGTGCTATAGCACAAAATCCTCACGCGACAGCGACAGGTTCTTGTTGAAGTAACGGTCCACCTCAACGTCGGTGCCCCATTTAGCCTTAAGCGCCCCTGCTTCCCGCAGGTAGCGCGCACGCTTCTCGCCCTTCAAGTCCTTGCCGCGCGACTTGCTTTCAAAGTGGAACAGCACAGCGTGCGGATGGTACAGGTTGTCATAGCCTGCGGCCTGAAGCTTCAGGCAAAGATCAACATCGTTGAAGGCCACTTTAAAGGCGACCTCATCGAGCCCGCCGACCTCAAGAAATTTCTCTCGGTTGACCACAAGGCACGCTGCCGTCACCGCACTGACATACTGGCTAAGATGCGCGCGGAAAAAATACCCCGGCCTTGATGCCTTGAGCATGCGGTGCCCATGGCCCGCCAGTCCGCCCATGCCGGTATAGACACCCGCGTGCTGAATGCGTTTGTCTCCGTATAGAAGCTTGGCACCCACGGCACCCACATTGGGCCGCATGGCCTGTGCCAGCATCTCCCCCAGCCAACCGGGCGTGATCACTTCCGTGTCGTTATTGATCAGGCCGATATAGTCGCCTTTTGCCTCACCAACCGCGAAGTTATTTATTGCCGAGTAATTGAAGGGCCCAGGATAGTCGATCACGCGCACGTTTTCATGTGTATTAATGTTTTGCAGATAGCGCAGCATGCGTGGTTGCCGGCTGTCGTTATTGACGATCAGTATCTCAAAGTTCCGGTACTCGGATTTTTGCAAAATGCTGGTGACACAGTTCCGCGTCAACCTGTGCATATCGCGCGTGGGAATAATAAGGGAAACAAGCGGCCCCGGCGACGGCACCGAGAACCGCGCCCTTATATGACCAAAATCTGCGATCTCAACATCAGCCTTGGTGTGCTTATCTGCCCCCAGCACGTGGGCACGCAGCATTTCTTCATGGTTGATACCATGCGACGCGGGGCGCACGGCATTAGCGCCGATAAAGCGGGATACATACCGGTGATAAAGCACCGCGGGTATATGCTGCACATCGCCTCGCCCGAACGCCGCCCCAAGGGCAAGCAACAGGCCGTACCGGGCTTTCCATGAAGCAATGTCAGCTATATCAGCCGGGATATAATCCCCTCTCAGGAGGCTTAACCCACCGATGTAATCACAAGCCTTCAGAAGCTCATAGTTCCAGCCCGGCTTGAAATGAGAATGTCGCCGCGCGAGCTTGCGGTTAATCTGGTCTTCATCAGAATAGATCAACGCGGGGCGGGTCTGCATCTGTTTGGCACAAAGGTAAAGCGCGTGTTCAGCCAGTTCGTCTCCCGGCTTCAACCACCCGACATAAGCGGCGTCACCCAGCGCGCATGCAACCTCGGCAGCCGATGAGACCTGAACACGCGGGTCACGCTGGTCAAGCTCAAAAGCCGGGCCCGCAGGCACGAGATGAAGGACCCAGCCTTCATAAAACTGCTCCGCAAGTGATGTGATGGTTCTGCGCAATAAGGGTACCGGCGTGTTATGTGGCACCGCACACAGCAGAACGATCGGCACAATGTCCAAACTGCCTGCCGCAATCTCATCGCGGATCTCCCGGCGTTCCCCTTCGCTCAGGCGTGCATGTTTCTGCAACCACTTTTCATAGCGGTAACGTTCGTCCTCAATCAGGACCGAAAACCGGTTGGCTGCGCGCAACCTTTTTCCGCACAACAGCCAGAACAGCGCGGTCCCACTGCGTATGGGATGCCATAAAGCTGCACGAATCCAGAGATATAGAAGCCTCACTGGCCGGTCCTTATAAAGATGTCCTGCCAGAATGCGCGTTGCCCCGACAGGTCGTTCATCTGGGCATACTGTGCACGGGCTCCGTCATATACGGCAGCGAGCTGTGAGGGGTCTTCAACGATCGCCATCACATAGTCCGCCCAGGCCTCCATGGTGCTGCCTGCCAAAAAGGCTGAGTGGCCGTCTACAAGCCCATGCGGCGCTGCCCATGCGGCGTTGTACATAGCCGGGCAACCCGCGAGTGTATACTCCAAAATTTTATTGATTGAGCGCGCGGCGTTAAAAGGTGTGCCGGAAATCGGATAGAGGCCGAGGTGAAAGCGAAAGCCCGGCAAGGCACGCTGGTATGCCCGCCAGCTTTTTGGGCGCAACCGGTGTACCCGGGGGTGGTTATCCAGCCCCTGCAAAAGCGGCCGGGCGCTAAAATAATTGAAATGAAGATTACTTGCCCGCGCCAACACATGTTCAAGTGCCGGGGTCAGGAACTGGAAACCGGCACCGTGGCTCCCGGTCCCCAGATGCACCATGTCCAATCGCTCCCCAGCCTTCAGCGTCAGTGCAGTCCGCGGGCGGGGGGTGCCCCGCCACACCGGGTTGATCAGGCGCGAAGCCGTGCCCGCTGGCAGCCCTTCGGTAATCGCAGCGGAACTCGCGACCACAAGCGCCGCCCGGTCAAGCATGCGGCGGTAAATGTCGTCTCGCAGGGTGCGTAACCGTGTGCGGTAGCCTTCAGGCAGGCTGCCATCATCGTCCACGGCATTCAAATTATCGTCAATCAGGTAGATGATTTCGGCCGTCGGGTTGGACAGCACTTCCTTGATCACATCCTCAACGTCTCGGCGAATAACAAGATAGCGCTCACCAACACGAAAAACATTCGCCCCCATGCGCTGCACCGGGCCACGTCGCCATGGACGCCCGACGAGGTCACCGCAACTGTTGAGAAAGTATAGGTCGGTCGTCGGGATCGGCGCACGGATCAGCACGGAAACGCTCCCGTGTAACCGGGCACGCGCAGCCGGTGCAATTTCTGAGAGATAGTCACCTGTTTACACCCAATGCAGCCGCCGTCATATTTTCCACAATTCTACCGTTCAACCTTTGTAAACCGGTTATTCTTCGTTATACAAGTCGAGCATTCATTAAAGGACACACGGTACATTCATGCATATTGAAGACACCAGAATTCCCGACGTCAAAATCCTGTCTCCGAAGCGGTTTGGGGATGATCGCGGCTTTTTCTCTGAGACCTTCAATCAGAAGCTCTTTGACGCCGCCATTCCTGGCCACACATTCGTGCAAGACAACCATTCGCTCTCGCGGGATGTCGGTGTGTTACGCGGTCTGCATTTTCAACGTCCCCCCTTCGCGCAAGGCAAATTGGTCCGGGTTATATCCGGGGCAGTGCTTGACGTAGCCGTCGACATCCGCAAGGGGTCGCCAACATTTGGTGAGCATGTGTATGCAGAATTAAGCGCAGAAAACTGGCGCCAACTCTGGGTGCCTGCCGGCTTTGCCCATGCCTTCTGCACACTTGAGCCCGACACGGTATTTTTCTACAAGGTTACCAATTTCTACGCGCCTCAGCACGACGCAGGCATCGCTTTTGATGACCCGGATCTTGGTATTGACTGGCCGGTCAACCGTAACACCGTGACCTTGTCTGCCAAGGACAAAGAACTGCCGCGCCTCAGGGACATAGACAGTCCGTTCACATACGGCGAAAACGCTTAGGATATTGGCCATGAAGATTATCGTAACCGGGGGTGCAGGTTTTATCGGGTCGGCGGTCTGTCGGCACCTGGTGAATGACCTGGGGCATACGACCATCAATCTCGACAAGCTCACCTACGCTGGCAACCTCGCCAGCCTGCGCGAAATTGAAGACAGCCCGCTCTATCATTTTGAGCAGGCCGACATCTGCGACCGGGTCGCCATGGACGCCATCTTCTCAAAATACAAGCCTGACGGGGTGATGCACCTGGCTGCGGAAAGCCACGTAGACCGCTCCATCACGGGCGCGGCTGATTTTATCCAGACCAACATCGTCGGGACCTTCACACTGCTTGAAGCCGCGCGCGATTACTGGAACAGTCTGCCGGATGACAAAAAAGCCGCCTTTCGATTTTTGAATGTCTCCACAGACGAGGTGTATGGCTCCCTCGGCAGGGACGGGCTCTTTCACGAGACCACCCCCTATGACCCAAGCTCGCCCTATTCCGCCTCCAAGGCATCGGCTGACCATCTGGCCAACGCCTGGTTCGAGACCTACGGCCTCCCGGTGGTTATTTCTAACTGCTCCAACAATTACGGGCCATACCATTTCCCGGAAAAGCTGATCCCGCTGGTCGCCTTGAACGCACTTGATGGCAAAGACTTGCCTGTCTACGGCGATGGCTCCAACGTGCGGGATTGGCTGTTTGTCGAAGACCATGCCAAGGCACTCTATACCGTGCTCACCAAAGGTCGCCTGGGCGAAAAATATAATGTCGGCGGGCGGAACGAACGTACAAATCTGCACGTGGTCGAGACCATTTGTGACATTCTTGACGAACTGCGTCCGGCCAACCGGCCCCGCAGGGAACTGATCACCTTTGTGACCGACAGGCCGGGCCACGACGCCCGCTACGCAATTGATGCAAGCAAGCTTGAGGACGAGTTGGGCTGGCGCGCAGAGGAAAACTTTGAAAGCGGCATTCGCAAAACCATCGAATGGTATCTGGCCAATGAATGGTGGTGGGGCCCCTTGCGCGACGTCGCCGGCCAACGGCGTGGCCTTCTCAAAGCATAACAGGGCGGGCATTGATGACGCGTATCTTCGTTGCAGGAAAAACAGGTCAGGTCGCCCGCTCACTTCAGGTGGCTGCAGACAGCGATGGTCTCACCGCCGAATGTTTTGGCAGGCCCGAGCTGGACCTCTCGTCCCCGGACCTCAACGTTGAGCTGATCAAAAACTTCAGGCCAGACGCTATTGTCAACGCAGCGGCTTACACCGCCGTCGACGCCGCTGAAGAAGATGAAGTCACCGCGACTGCTATCAATGCTTACGGTGCAGGACAGCTCGCTCGCGTGGCGCAGGAACTCAGCATCCCCTTTCTGCACCTGTCGACCGACTATGTTTTTGACGGCGAAAAATCAACACCGTATACCGAGGGCGACCCGGTCAACCCGCAGGGTGCATACGGCCGTTCGAAACTGCGGGGCGAAGAGGCCGTGCTGGCAGCCAATCCCGACGCCATGATCTTTCGGACCGCCTGGGTCTACAGCCCTTATGGCAAAAACTTCGTTAAAACCATGCTGCGGCTGGCACAAAGCCGCGATACGCTGGGCGTGGTCGCCGACCAATGGGGCAACCCGACA
>NZ_JBLXGZ010000009.1:0-127893 GCF_048260245.1 Kordiimonas sp.
CGGGCGACGGGCGACCCCCGCTGGTCGACATCAACTTTGCCACTGATCGCCATGGCCGCGAACAGGAACCCATGCCCGTCAGCGACAATATCGCTGAATTTGCCGTGTCGCCGAATGGGAAAGAGATCGCTTTTGTGGCACGCGGCGATGTTTTTGTCACCGCCACTGATTATGGCACCACACGCCGCATCACAAACACGCCGGAAGCCGAACGCAATGTGAGCTTCACTCCGGGTGGTGACGCGCTGCTCTATGCCGGGGAACGTGACGGCGAATGGCGCATTTATGAAACCAAACGCGCGGACGCGACGGAAAAATATTTTTTCACCGCCACCAAGCTTGATGAAAAGCTGCTGTTCAAATCCGACGAGGATGTCTTCCAGCCCAAGGCATCTCCAGACGGCAAAAAAGTCGCCTTTATCGCCGGGCGTGACGCGCTGAAGATTTTTGACCGCGACAGCGGCACTGTCACCACGGCGCTGGCAGATGAGTATAACTATTCATACGCCGACGGTGATATCACCTATGACTGGTCACCGGACAGCAAATGGCTGACCATCGATTTCACACCGAATGGTCGCCTGTTTTTCACCAACGTCGCAGTTGTCGCGGCAGACGGCAGCGGTACCCCGCATGATATAAGCCTTTCGGGCTATACCGATACAGCGCCAAGCTGGCACCCATCAGGTGGCATTATAACATGGGCGACAGCGCGCTTCGGCCAACGCGACCACGGCAGCCATGGTACCCAGTTCGACATTTATGCCGCCTTCCTTAACAAGGAGGCATGGGAGCAATTCAACCTCTCCAAAGAAGAGTTCGCGCTGAAGAAAGAGGCGGACGAAGAAGCCAAGAAAGCTGAAGAAAAAGACAAAAAAGACGGAGAGAAAAAGGACGAGGATGCGAAGAAAACCGTCGAGCCGATCAAGTTCGACTGGAAACGCATCGAAGACCGCCAGAAACGCCTGACCCTTCATTCGTCCGACCTTGGCGGGGCCGTGCTGTCTAAAGACGCTGACAAATTATATTATCTGTCCGCCTTTGAGGCTGGCTATGATCTTTGGGTCCACGACTTCCGCGAAGATGAGACCAAAAAGCTGGCACCTCTCGGTGCTGATCGTGCCTCCATGCAATTGTCTGATGACGGGAAATCCCTTTTCCTGCTGGCGGACGGGAGCTTGCGCAAGATTGACCTTGAAAAAGGCGCGCCGGAAGGTGTGAAGGTATCGGCCATGCTGACGGTCAACCAGACCGAGGAGCGGGACTATATGTTCCGGCACATCTGGCGGCAGGTGGATGATAAATTTTACAAACCTGATTTCCACGGCGTTGACTGGGATGCCATGCGGCTTGATTATGCCCGCAAGGTAGCCAGTACCAACAATAACCGCGACTTCGCCGACCTGATGGATGAAATGCTGGGTGAACTGAACGCCTCGCACACCGGTGGGCGCTACCGGCCATCTGGTGGGGGTGACATCACAGCCGCCCTTGGCCTGCTGTTTGATCTCTCGAACACGGTCGAAGGGCTCAAGATTGCGGAGGTGCTGGACGGCAGCCCCGTTGCCGACGCGGACAAAATGGTCTCGGCTGGTATGGTCTTGAAAGCCATTGACGGTACCACACTGGATGCCAAGAGCAATTATGCCGACATGCTGAACGGTAAAGCGGAGGAACGTACCCGGCTAACCTTCACCGACGCAAACGGTAAAGACTTTGACATCGTCGTCAAGCCAGCCAGCCTGCGCGATGAATACGGCTGGATGTATGACCGCTGGGTGGAAAGCCGCCGCGCGCTGGTGGACAAACTCTCGGACGGACGTCTGGCTTATGTGCATGTCCCCAACATGAGCGACCGCACCTATAGGTCAGTGTACCGCGAAATGTTTGGCCGCGGTATGGCGAAGGAAGCCATTATCGTCGATACCCGTTTCAATGGCGGCGGTGACCTGACCGACGACCTTGTGCAACTGCTGGGCGGTGAACAATATATGACCAACATGCCCAACGGCCGGGAAGCCCAGGGCGAGCCACTCACCCGTTGGACCAAGCCATCCATCGTGCTGATGAACGAGGGCAACTATTCAGACGGCCACTGTTTCCCTGCCGGTTACAGCGCGCTTGAAATGGGCAAAACCGTCGGCATGCCGGTGCCTGGCACCTGCACCTACGTATGGTGGGAACGGCTCATGAGTGGTGACGTGGTCTTTGGTATACCACAGCTTGGCATCAAGGACCGCGCCGGTGAGTGGATGGAAAACAAACAGCTCGAGCCCACGATAAAGATCAAGAACGATCCTGACAGCCTTGCCGAAGGCCGTGACCTGCAGCTTGAAAAAGCCGTGGAAGTGATGCTCGGCGATCTGGACAATAAACAACAATAAAAGACTAAACACTGAAGGAAACTGTCATGTCGAAAGTCATTATCGGGCTTGTCGCCGTTGTCGCTGTAGCGGCAGGTGCTTATTATCATGTCGAAAACCAGAAGACGTGCTGCGCGCCCGAGCCAACGCCAGTTGTCAAAAGCGTGAACATGCCCGTAGCCGAAACAACGCATGGCTATGACCTCGCCGCCCAGCGCGCCAAGGTCGCCCGTATCGACATGGAGACAGACACCAGCTTCCTGTCAGTGGAAGAAAAAGCGGTGGTCAACAAACTGATCGTAGCGGCCAATTACATGTCGGAGATCTACCTGCGCCAACGCAGTGAAGACAACCCTGCCATCAGGGCGGAGATTGCAGCCTCGGACCTGCCGAACAGGGATCTGTTGCTGGACATGTTCGACTTGCATTTTGGCCCATGGGATACACTGGATGAGGCGCATCCCTTCTACGGGGCACAGGAGATGCCCAAAGGCGCTGCCTTCTACCCGGCAGACATGACAAAGGAAGAGTTCAACAGTTGGCTTGAGGTACACCCGGAAGATAGGGAAGCCTTTACCAGCCTTTATACTGTAATCCGCCGGGACGGCGACAAACTGGTGGCGATCCCTTACCGCGAGCACTACAGGAAATGGCTTGAACCCGCCGCCCAAGCCCTGCGTGAAGCGGCTGAAATCACATCGAACCCAAGCCTGAAGGACTTTCTGTTCAAGCGGGCCGACAGCTTCCTGTCGGATGAATATTTCGAAAGTGAAATCGCCTGGATGGACCTTGACGGTACACCAATCGAGGTCGCTATCGGCCCCTATGAGGTCTACACGGATGGGCTGTTTGGTTATAAAGCTGCCTACGAAGCTTTTATCACTATCAAAAACCCGGAAGAAAGCGCGGCCGTCGCGCGCTATAAAAATTACCTGCGCGACATGGAAGCCAACCTGCCGGTGGAAGAGAAATACAAAAACTTCAAACGTGGGTTCGAAAGCCCGATCGCAGCGACAGAACAGATCCACGGCGGCGGCGACAATGTGCCGGGTGTGCAGACCATCGCCTTCAACCTGCCGAATGACGAGCGCGTGCGCGAAGCCAAGGGTGCAAAAAAGGTACTGCTGAACAATGTGCTTGAGGCCAAATTCAAGCTGATCCTCGCGCCGATGGCTGAGCATATCCTTGTGCCGGATCAGGCCGAAAAGCTGATGGCAAAATATATGGCGCTTGAAACCCTCTTTCATGAGCTGAGCCACAGCTTAGGCCCCGGCAGCATCATGAAAGACGGCCGTGCCACCACTGTGAACGCTGAGCTGAAAGAGCTTTATTCCGCCATTGAAGAAGGCAAGGCGGATGTCATGGGGGTCTATAACATCCTCTTCATGATGGAAAAAGGTGAGCTACCAAAGTCTGAGCGCGACAATCTCCTGGCCAGCTATTTTGTTGGCATCTTCCGCGCCATGCGCTTTGGCACCGACGAAGCCCACGGTCAGGGCGCTGCTTTCCAATATGCGATGCTGAAAGAAGCGGGCGCTTTCACCACCGCCCCAGACAGCGGCCTCTATACGCTTGATTTCGACAAGCTGGAAGCAGCGGTAACCGATATTGTGCGCCGGGTGGTCATGCTGCAGGGCGACGGCGACTATGTGACAGCCAAGGACTTCCTGGCGCGATACAGCACGCTGGATGCGGCCGCAAAAGCCTCTATCGCGCGTACATCGGATATCCCCGTGGACATCCAGCCGGTATACCCTGAAAAGCTCTAGGACGGCTGAACCAATATCAGGAAAAAGAAAGGCGTCCCTCGTGGCGTCTTTCCTCTGCCGTTAACGGGCTAAGAGTTTGTCTCCGAACGCAAGCCTACATGTACGTGACCAAAAATTCGGTCAATATTTGTGCCATCCTCCGAGAGAGGCACATAGAGTACTCGTACCCTTAGGTGGTTTTTTTGTTCCGAGAACGCAGCAGCTTCGGCGACAATCGGTTGTCTGGTTTCCAGTGCGCGGCGACAACTGATGAGAATGCGCTCCGCCACTTGTGGGCTTGGCGCTCCTGCAGTGACCGTCTGACCCGTTATTTCTCCGTAGAAACCCGCAACTGTTGTCCCCATCAACTGAACGATGAGATCGGATAAATGCCCGGCGTGATCATATTGGGTGCCAAAAATGAAAATTTCCGGCAGATAGCGCTTCAGGTCTTGCGGATGGATATCGCTGCGGCGCGGCAGGCGTGATTTCGCTGTGCGTTGGTCAAAGTAGGCCAGCAACTCGTCAACGCGTTTATTCTCATAGCGCACGCCCTCTGCATCGGTCAGGCTGAAATGCTCAAAATCCTGATCCAGACGACTACCCGATACGCCATTTTGATCGAGTAAACTAATAGCACCCTCCCGAGAAATTCCTCTTCAGTTTAGCGCGTCAATTGATCTTCAAAAAGCTTTTCATCGATATCAGCAGCGGAGACCGTGTAACGTATAGCAAAATCGGCGCCAAAGTCAGTGACGCCAAGCCGCTGATCAGCAGTTGTGCAAGGGCTGATATCGCCCATATGTCATCCAGATAGGTGCGCAGTATCAGCATAAGACCAACATATAGGACGGTCATCAACAAAGGCGGAATAACAGCCGCGAGAAGACGTGAAAAGCGCACATGGATAAGGCCTATCAGCAACCCTTGTGAGACAAAGGTGAATAACAGGTTCGGCACAACTAAACTAAGGGCGACAATAAAGATTCCGTAGCGGGCCGCAATGATTAGCGTGACCGCCCGCGCCACAAATACCAGCAGATCAACGCCAAAGGATATTCGGGTTTTTCCCAATGCAAAAAACATCTCGCGCGCAATGAAAAACGGTGCAGATGCCATCGCGGCAAACGCCAGTGCTCGCACGGGCTCCCCTGCAGCCACCCACTGGCTTCCATAAAGCACAACAACGGCATGATCGCCAAACATCACCAGCCACGCCAGCATGGGCCACAAAAAGTCCGCCACGCCCCTCAATCGGTGTAAATACGCATGAGCAAGATCCTGCCCAGAGCGTTTTTCGGTGGCAAATGTAGAAAAGAGCACGGTGCCAATAGCGCTGTATAACTGGTCCCATACCATGCGGTTAACCGCAGCCGCGCGGTCATATAATCCAGCTGCCGTGAAGCCCAGGGATTTACCGACGATCAGATCCGGCAGGCTTTGGCCGGCCATGGTGACAAAAGTGGATCCGGCGATCCAGCTGCCATAGTCCAGCGCTTCCCGGATATGCGTCATCTGCAGCCCATAATCAGCACGGCGGAAATAACGGGGCATAAGGGCGACAATGGTGAAAATCAGGAAACTGACCGTACCAGACGCCAACGCGTAAAAGCTGAAACCGAGTAACGCAAGCGAAACAGTAAGAGTGGCAGACAGCGCCGTTGCGATAACCTCCGTCCGAGCAAGATGGGCGAACGCCAACTCTCGCGAGGCCCGTGTCTGCAAAATCATTTGAACAGGAAACAACAGAAAATTAAGGCTCAGCACATGCAGCATTCCCGCCATTGCTGGCTGGGCGTAATAGTCGCCGATAAATCCAGCGGCAACGTTAAACAGGAAGCACAAGGTGAGCCCGAAGCAAAACACCAGCGTAAACCCCGAGCGTATATGGGGGGTACTGAAGGTATCGAGCTGCAAAAGATACTGGTTTACGCCAAGACCGCGTAATCCGTTGGCCACCAGTAATGTCGCGTATGACACTGCGAAAACACCGATTTCCGCTGGGGTCAACAGACGCGCGACCCAAGCGGAACTGACGATCTGCACAAGCGCCTGAGTTATCCGCGCCGATAACATCCAGGAAACAGAACTTCCAACGGAATGTTTTGTACTTTTATTGCTCATGATGCCTCGTTGCTGCCCCCGCCGCACGAAGCTAGCCAGCACGCCCGCAAACAACAAGGCTCAATTTGGAAAGTTGGGACTACAAACGCCTTTGACGTGCAGGCAAAGTCTCCCTCTCCCTTGTGTCCGTATAATAACTGGTCGTTAAAGGTTACTGAACGCGCGCTGCATACCAACCATGAATGAGAAGTGTCTGAAAAAATTGTACAGGCGTCTCAAAACCGCTGTCCCGCAAGAGTGCCTCAACCTCTGATGCCGGGGATATCAGGACATTGCGCTTCATAACCTCCAGAGATTTCTCAGCATTGTCCGGCAGCATGTTCGTGCCAGACAACATGCATGTCCACACGGGCCAGAGGCTTTTGAATTCAGCACTATCGAGGGCAGCGCTGAGGTCAGCGTTAATGAGCAGTCCCCCCACTTTCAGGCGGGTAAATATCTGCTTGAAAAAGGCAGCACGCTCACCACGCCGAATACAAAACTGGGAAACAAGGATACTGGTCGCAACGTCGAACGGGCCCATATCATCAAGGCTTTCCAGATAACCCGTATGGAAGCGGCACCGGTGCACCACGCCCTTGGCTTCGGCCTTGTCGCGGCACACTGCCATCATGTCTGCAGAGGGTTCCAGAACGGTGAACTGCGCTTTTGGAAAAATGTCCGCAAGGGCAAAGAGCTCGTCGCCTGAGCCGGCGCCAACACACAAAATATTAGGGTTCTCAGGCAATGTTGCCAGTATCGGCACCATGCAGAAATGCAAAGCATTCTTGATCGCGGCCATATTCTCGCGCCGTTGATCATATTTTTTTGCGTTTTCTCCCTCAAACGCTGCCATCACTTCATCACTCATACGATCCATCGAAAGGCCTCCAAAAAGTAATGTTATTACAAAACTAAATCATAGGACTACGAATGCAAGACATATATCAGGTCATATAAGAAGACGTTGACTAGAAGGCCTTGACGGATCAACGCCATATCCCAATCGAATTTTTATGATCAGCGTGCAACTGTTGAGAATGATTTCATCAGGGGTACCCCACATGACCGCCAAGCAGACGCCTGCAGCCTGCGATAACGATAGCGCGCCTTACCGCTTCCACCACACTGTGACTGGCGCATGGCGCGCTATGCTTGGAGCTTGCAAAGAGGCGAAAACTTCTATCGATCTAGAAGAATTTATCATGCTGCCGGATGAAATTGGCCGCCGGTTTACCGACACCCTGTGCGCGAGCGCAGAACGGGGTGTACGAGTGCGACTTTTGTTGGACTGGTGGGGGTCTCGGGAGATGAAATCCTCCTCTCAATTGCGCAGGTTGAAAGAAAGCGGCGTAGCGGTGAGCTTTTATCGGCCCCCATCCCTGAAAACGCTCGCCCCAGTCAAGTTTTTCCCGCGCAATCACCGCAAGGTGCTGATTGTGGATAAGCAAACGGCGTTCGCCGGCGGCGTTTGCATTTTCGACAATATCCGTGACTGGCGTGACAGTATGGTTGAGTTTAACGGCGACGTCACAGACCAGCTTTTAACCCTGTTCAACACCACATGGAATTTTGTTAACGACGGCACGCCGATCGAGGAAAAAGGCATCGACTTCTCAGGGGAACGACCCTATGCGATTATCGCCAACGCACCCCATACCCGCAACACGGATTTCACAAAGGCGTTTCGCCGTCAGTTAAAAAATGCGCAACAGCGGGTACGGCTTTGCACGCCCTATTTTTCCCCCATAGGCGAAGTGCTTGACCCGTTATTTGATCTGCTCGACCGCGGCGTGGAGCTGGAATTGATCCTGTCTGATTATTCCAAATATGCGCCCTATGTGGTCGGCAAAAAGCTGTGCGGCCAACTCATCGAACGCGGCGCCCAGATATACTATTACGAGCCGTCCATGCTGCACCTCAAGCAAGTCATCATCGATGACAGCTGGGGCGCCATCGGCAGCTTCAACCTTGACGGCCTGAGCATTCGGCAAAATGAGGAAGTCATGATCACCACTGGTGACCATGACTTTGTCGCAGAACTCCAGACCCAGTTTGAAAAGGACCGAGCACAGAGTGTTCCGTTCTCGCTTGAGCATTGGCGCAACCGCCCCTTGAGCGAGAAGATAACCGGCACGCTGCTAAAGCCGTTCCGCCATTATCTTTAAAACACCCCTGAATAAAAAAAGGGACATGCCACCCCCATCGATGGCACGCCCCAATGCAGTGTGTCGATCACCAGTCGACTAAAGCAATCTGCCCGTATCACGGTGCAGTGCCTACCTAGAAAAATTTTAGGTGCCAATTATAATCAGGCAGAAATTTATCACCCTAGCCAAGCTTGCCGATGGGATCATCCAGGCTGGCTGGTGGTTCGGTAAACCACGCCGGTCCTTTGTCCGTCATATAAAGGCAATCCTCAAGGCGCACCCCAAACTCGCCATAAATATAAAGGCCGGGTTCGTTGGAGAAACACATGCCGCTCGCGAGCGGTGTTTTTTCACCATGCACAAAATTGACACTCTCATGCCCCTTCATGCCAATGCCGTGGCCGGTACGGTGGCTGAGGCCCGGCGTCTGGTAACCGGGGCCATAACCAAGGCTTTCATAATAGGCACGCACCGCGTCATCTACCTTGCCTGCCGGCGCACCAACCTGTGCTGCCTCAAACGCGATTTGCTGCCCGCGGCGCACAGTGTTCCATACGTCGCGCTGGCGTTTTGTCGGTGTGCCAAACACAAAGGTGCGCGAAATGTCGGACTGATAGCCCTCCACCGCGCAGCCACAATCCATCAGCACTACACTGCCGTCACGCAGGCTTTGCGGCTGACTTGTACCGTGCGGATAAGCGCTGGCTTCATTCAACAGCGCCATATTCCAGATGCCGCTGCCGCCGAGCGCCGCCTGAGCCGCGCCCATCAGCGATGTGATGTCACCGGGTGTCATGCCAGCTTCCAGCGTACCCCAGACATGCTCGTAAGCCCTTAGCGTAATCTCATTGGCCTTTTTCATCAGGGCAAGTTCAGCCGCGCTTTTATACATGCGGCACCCAAGGGTGACGGGCAGCGCACTGGTGATCTCAAACCCGGGAGCAGCGGCTTTCATGCCTTCCACTACAAAATAACGCACGGTGTCTTCAAAACCGATCTTGCCACCCGAAAGCCCACGATCCTTCAGGATGCCAGCAACACGTGCAAACGGGCTTTCATGCTCATGCCATGTTCGCACATCTTCACCAAAGCTCATGCTTTCGCGCACGCTGGGTTCTTCAAAAAATGGGGTAACAACAGCAATGTCGCCCTCTGCCGGGATCACGACCGTGGTCAGCCGTTCGCTGCGCCACCAGCTGATGCCGGTAAAATAGAGCATGGCCGGGCCGGGCTCAATCAGGATAGCGGCCAAACCCTCATCCCGCATCAGTTTCTGCGCTTTGGCGACGCGGGCCTGCCTTTCCTCAACTGTAATCGGCTGTATATCCCCGGTAATGGGCTTGAGCCCTGTCAGGGTTTCCGGTGCTTTAGCCGCGCCTTCAGCCCGCGCCGCAGCACCAGCTGCCACCGCGCCAACAGCGGCACCAGCCCCAAGTTTCAGAAAATCACGTTTCGAGAAAGTCATGCCCTCGCCTCTTTGTTTTATTACTTGTTTTTATTACTTTTTTATTGTGGGCTTTTGTTATTCGCCCTTATAAACCACACCTTCTTTCATCACGAAGGTTACGTCTTCGGTCACGGCGATATTCTCAAGCGGGTTGCCTTTCACCGCCACGATATCGGCCAGAAACCCCTCCTGAAGCGCGCCAAGGTCATTTTCCTGCTTCATCAATGTTGCAGCATTGATCGTTGCCGCCTGCAGGGCCTGCATCGGTGTCATGCCAAATTCGACCATGCGCGAGAATTGTTTGGCGTTGTCGCCGTGCGGGTAGATCCCGGCATCCGTGCCCATAACCATTTTTACCCCACCTTTCACCGCACGGGTGAAGCTGTCCCGCTGGCGCTGCGACACCTGACGTTCCTTGTTGATATTCTCTTCCGGCACACCGTTTTCCGCACCATAGGTCAGCGTATATTCGGTGTTATAGATATCCATGGAGAAATAGGTGCCAAACTTCTTCGCCAGCGCCACGCCTTCGTCATCAAGGAAGCTGACATGCTCCACCGAGTCCACACCGGCCACAATGGCAGCTTTGATACCGCTGGTGCCGTGGGCATGCGCCGCAACCACAAGGCCGCGTTGATGGCTTTCGTCGACAATCGCCTTCATTTCCTCAAGAGAATATTGCTGAATACCGACCTTGGTGCCCTTCGAAAATACGCCGCCCGTTGCACAAAACTTTATGGCGTTGGCACCGTATTTAATATTCTCGCGTACCTTTTCGCGCGCGGCCCACGGGCCATCAGCCACCCCGCCGGATTTTGATTTCATCTCAGGCGCGAGGAAGTTGTTGTCGCAGTGACCGCCGGTGATACCCAGCGCATTACCTGCCGAAAAGATACGCGGCCCGATAATATCGCCCGCGTTGATGCCGTCGCGCACACCGATAACTGAATATCCCCCGTCCCCCAGGTCACGGATGGTGGTAAAACCGGCCATCAGGGTCTTTTGGGCATTTTTCACCGCCACCACTGTCTGGCGCGGTACCGAGTAGCCCATGGTCATGTAAAAAGGGGTTTCAGCATCGCCAGAGATATGAACATGCATATCCATGAACCCGGGCAAAAGCGTCATGCCGTCAAGCGCGATCTGTTTGGCGTCGTCTGCTGCGGTGAAAGTACCTTGCTTACCAATGGCGACAATACGGCCATCGCGTACCACGATCATCGGCTTTTCAACCAGTTTGCCCTTGACCACATCAACCATGGCATCTGCGGTGATGACCGTCTCAGTCGCCTGCGCTGAAAAACCTGCGCCAAAAACACTGGCGGCCATTACAGCCGCCGCCCAAAACCCACGCATAAACATCCCCTTTTACGCAAAAAACAGGCGGTCAGCCTAAGATGAATTGGGCGCCTTGTCCAACGCCATTATGGCGTACCACCCTTGGGGTGGGTACGGAATATATCCGCCGAGTTTTCAACCAGTTTGGCCATATAAAGCCTGCCGTCCCTCACTGCGGGCAGAATGATCTGTGCGTCTTTCACAACAACACGGTCCTGCGTTTCACCGCCCGCAAGTCCCGCCACACGTAGTTGCCACATGCCTTCCTGACGTTTGGTATAAAAAATCTGATTGCCCACTTTCTGCACGGCAAACGCCCGCCGTAATACCGGCTTTTCCATGATGAAAGGCAACTTCACAGGTTCTGCGCCCGCGTAAAGGCTGCCCACGCCGTCCACCCACAAGGTGTCGTCGGGCTTCGCGGCAAAACGCACATATTGCCATGAGCGCGGCTCAGGCGTGAGCGTGTTGGTGACAATATTATAATAGCGCACGCCCCAACCGCCCGGTACTGGCACGCTGAATGACAGGGTTGTCGCATCTTTCCACGACAGGCCGCGCATCTCGCCCTGCGGCAGGTCAAGCGCGCGCATCTCGCCCGAGCCTGCATCCACCAGAAACAGCGCATTGATGCCAAGTGCCGCAAGATGCCGCCCGTCAGGCGCCCATACGAGGTCATAATAATAGGGGCGTTTGTCGCCGCTGGTCAGCTTACGCGCCTTGACGCCTGCCACATCATGAAGCCATATCTCATCGCGACCAGACCGGTCTGATACAAAAGCCAGAGTGTCCCCATCAGGGCTCAAGCTTGGCAAGCGATCATCAACCGAAGAGGTAACCAGCGCGCTTTCCGCCCCCGACGCTATATCACGCACAACCACATCCCGGTTCATTAGCCCGCCGACATAGACATAGTCCCCCCTGTTACCAAAACGCGCGGGCGCATTGATCCTGTGTGGGGCACTATACAGTACCCTGCGGTCCCCACCTTTGAGGTCAAGGCTGATCAGGTCATAGGCCGGGTGTTCGCCGATCATCACCACACGGTCACCCTCCGCAGACCATATGGGACAGCAGATATATTCATCCAGCCGAAACAAGGGCGTAAGCCTGTCAGCATCAAGGTCAAGGCTATAAAAAGCCAGCCATTGCTCCGGGTCGGGCGAGCTGATCAGCAGCTTATTGTCGGTGGGATGCAAGTCAAACTCGGTGTTGCCCGCAAGCACAAGCTCTGGCTGCGGCAAGCGCCGGGTGGTGCGCGTTTCCAGGTCAAGCTCGTACATCGAATAGGGCGGCCCGGCGGCGCTGGCCTCGGCGTAAATTACTCGTTTTTCGTCATGCGTAAAAAGCGCGTTACCGTAGCTGTTGGGTGGGCAGCGGTGCACCATGTCCCGCGCGGTCACATCAAGCCCCTCTAGCGTCAGCCGGTAAAGCGCGCAGCTATCTCCCTTTGTGTAAAGATACAGCAAAAAACGACCGCTGCCTGACCATGCTGGCCCGGCGCTGAAGCCGTCTTTCGCGCCTACCTCGCGCACGTCTTCACTGGCGAGGTCCTTGATAAACAAACGCAAGCGTCCTTCGACAAACCCGCTATAGGCCAGATAGCGCCCATCGCGGGAGACTGCGGGTTCCAGCTCCTGCTCCGCCCCGCGGGTGAGCGCGACCACTCCGGCGATAGGCTGCAGATGTGCGCCACCGCCCGGCACGGCCGGCCACCACAGCACCGCGCCTGCCGCCATGATCAATAGAGCTGAGGCGGTAAACACCCACCATCCGTGGCGCGTCCGTGCGCGCAGCTCGCTCGGTCTGTTCTCGCCGCCTGCCTGCAAAGCGCAGACGGGGGCCACAAGGCGGTACCCCTTCTTCGGATAGGTGGCGATAAACGCCGGGCTACGGCTGTTGTCGCCCAGGGCGGCGCGCAGTTTGGCGATGATACGGTTAACGGCATTGTCTGTCACCGCACGCGACGCCCACACGGCGTCAATAAGACTGTCCCGGCTGATCGTTACACCGGGGTGACGGCAGAAGTAAGCCAACACTTCGGCTTGCAGTGGTTCAAGCTGTAGGGTGCGGCCTTCCACCAGCAGCGACTGGTTTTCCTCATTGAAAATGACGTGCACAATTTTCCACTGCATTGGCTGCTATCTCGCTGAAATTCCATACAGAACTAGCACGGGCTCGCTGGCTGGTCACAAAAAATCATCAAAAAATCACCCCGTCATCATGACTTCCACCCCGGCAGGGTGCACAGGCGGGGTGGATTATACGTCTCACAATGAGGAACCCTGATGAAACAGCTACACTCTATGCTTCTGGTGCTGTTTGCCTTTTGCGCCGCTCTGAGCGCGCGCGCCGACAATGCACCCTCCCCTTTGCCCGGCAGCGTCACAAAAGCCCTGCATATTCTGGAAGCGGATCACCCCGATGATCCGACACTTCGTCTTCGCCTCACAAGCCTGAACGGGGAATACGCGGCGGCGCTTGCTACGCTGGAAGACCTTCGCAAGAGCTCGGGCGACCGATTCCAGCTGATGCACTATGAGCTTTATCTGAAAGCGCGACTGACTGACGGCGCGTTTGAATCGGCGCTGGCCACGGTGTTTGATGACGTATTCAGCCCGCTTGATAACCACGCAGCTTATGACGCCACTTATTATACCGGCTATGACCTTGACCTGGGCGCACAGCAAATTGCACAAGCACTGCACGCCGCACAAAACGAAGACATGGGCGCGCAAGCAGCCGCTAACCTCATCCGGCGCTATCAGGACCATGCCGTCTATGCCCTTGTGCTGCCTGGTTCAGCAGCATTGATGCAAGCAGACCTTCGGCGCCGGTATAATATCAGGGATGATGCCCTGATCCACACGCCAGACGGTGCAACCTTATCCGCTACCGTTGTGCGCAACCGGTCGGCCACCCTGCCGCAACCCACCGCTATGGCCTTCACCATATATACCCGCGAAAACCGTAACCTGCGTGAGGCCATACACGCCGCAGCCCACGGCTACGCGGGCGTGGTGGCCGACGCACGCGGCAAACGCCTCAGCAGCGATACCATCCGTCCCTATGAAACCGAGGGCGCTGATGTGAATGCGGTGATCGACTGGGTGGCAAATCAGCCGTGGTCAGACGGCCGTGTCGCCATGTATGGCGGCAGCTATAACGGGTTTGTACAGTGGGCATCGCTCAAGGCACCGCATCCAGCGCTCAAAACCATTGTGCCCTATGTGGCGGCTATTCCCGGCATGGGCCTGCCGATGGAGAACAATATTTTCCTCAACGCCAACTATGGCTGGGCTTTTTATGTCACCGGCAACCGCACGCTGGACAACGCGGTATATTTTGACCCCGTCCGCTGGCGCACACTGAACGATACATGGTTTAAAAGCGGCCGTCCCTACCGGGACATTGACGCCGTTGACGGCACACCCAACCCGTGGCTGCAACGCTGGCTTGATCACCCGTCCTATGACGCTTACTGGCAGGCCATGGCGCCGTTCGGCCCGGACTTCGCTGACATCGACATTCCGGTTTTAACCATCACCGGTTATTATGATGATGGGCAGGGTTCGGCGCTGCATTACATGGCTGAACATGAACGCCACCACCCCAATCCTGAGCATTATCTGGTGATCGGCCCCTATGATCATTTCAGCGCGCAGGGCACACAAGGCGAAAACTTGCGCGGTTATACGCTGGACGCTGGCGCCCATATCAACACGCCGGAGCTGACATTTGAATGGATGGACCATATCCTCAAGGGCACGCCCAAACCTGGGATCCTCAAGGGCAAGGTCAATTATCAACTGATGGACGATGATAGCTGGCGGCATGCGCCCAGCCTTGGTGCCTTGCACAAAAATATGCAGCGCTTTTACCTAAGCCCCACCCCTGCAGGCGCGTTTCATAGCCTGAGCACGATACAACCAAATGAAGAAGCGAGCCTGGGCCAGAGCATCGACCTCACACAGCGGGAGACAGAGTATAACGATTACTACCCATGGCCTATCATCCGCGACGAACTGGCGCTGGAAAACGGCTATGCCTATGTAAGCGCCCCACTTGAAGAAGACATGATTTTCGCCGGACGTTTCAGTGGCGCACTGAAGGTTCGCATCAACAAAAAAGACGTCGATGTCGGCATCACCCTCTATGAAATCATGCCCGATGGGCGCGCCTTTCACCTGAGCTATTATCTGGGCCGCGCGAGCTACGCACATGACATGACAACGCGCCGTCTGCTGAAACCCGGTACAGTGGAGACTATCCCCTTTGAGCGCAGCCGCATGGTCGCCAAAAAGCTGGCGAAAGGCAGCCGGATCGCCGCAGTCGTCAACGTCAACATGAATGCCTTTGCCCAAGTCAACTATGGCACCGGCAAGGATGTCAGCGATGAAAGCATTGTAGACGCGGGCGAGCCTTTGCTGATCGAATGGCTGAACGACAGTTATATCGAGCTGCCGCTCAGGCCTTACTCACCACAATAGCCAAGATACATCCGCAAACAAAAACCGGCGGCAGCATGGCCGCCGGTTCGCAAGGTTTAACCGCAAACCCGCTTAGCCCGGTTGCACACTGGCAACCGCCTTGGCGAACTCTTCCTGCGCGTGCTCAAACTGGCTCAGGGATTTTTCCACATAGGCCAGCACCTCGTCGATATAACCGTCGGTCGAAGCTGACCAGACCCGGTTTATGTAACGTTCACCGGCGGCAAAGCTGGACATGACATCGGCATAGAACTGCAAGCCAAACAGATGTTTCATGCTGTCGCGCGCGTCGGCAAAATTATTCAGGTCCTCGCGGAACAATTTATCGATCTCGAACCGCATGTCATATGTCGGCACCTTGTCCTTGCGACCATTGAGCGCCTTCAAATTGGTGACGATATTATCCAGGCTTTCCTCCAGCAGTATGCGGTTGCGGGCCAGCTTGTCGCTGGAGCGCGCCTCAGCACTTTCCGAGCGTTTGACCAACACCACACCGATCACGCCCGCCAAAATCACCGGCAAAAATGTCGGCCAATCCAATTCTGTCGGGTGCAGCGATGTCAAAAAGGCAGCGGCAAGAAAAGCCAGGGCCACGGTCAAATAAGCAATCTTTTTCATCCTGAAACCCTCCCTTAATTTGCACTGATGATGATGTTAACAGCGTACCCGACGCCCACAAGCGCCTCGCCCACAATCAGGCCCGCCGCAATTGGGATGCCCTTGTTATCGGACCACGAGTGCCCGGCCTTGCGGTCGCTGATCTCGCGCAACAGCGTACCTACCGAATAGGTCACCACGATGTTGAACGGCAGGTAGAAACCAAGGCCCACGGTGATACCCAGGCCCGCCTGCACGGCGGAGAGCAAAGCCCCCATCAATGCCCCGGCGATATATTTCTCCGTCGGCACATCACCGCCCAAAATACCATTGACCATGCTTGCCAGCGCCTGCCCTTGCGGTGCCGGCAACTTGTCGGAGCCAAGGCCATAAGCATCATGCAAAACATATATCAATACGATGATCACGAGCGGCCCAAGCCATGCCCCGGCGAACTGCCCAAGCTGTTGCATGCGCGGCGTCGCCCCCACGAGATACCCTGTCTTGAGGTCCAGCATCAGGTCGGTTGCCTGGCTCATGGCCACACAGGTTGCGGCCCCCACCGTGACAGCCGCCACGATGGCCTGCATGTCATCCATGCCGCCGAAACTTTGCGTGATCACGATCAGAAGTGTGACCGCCACCAATGTCATGCCCGACAGCGGTGACCAGTTGGTACGGCCAATGGCTTCAGACAGGATAATCCCGGCCATCCATATCCACAGCGTACCCAAAACCGCCATCATGAGCCCGCGCACGATGCCAACCTGCTCTGCCGAGGTGACGGCCATGACGCCCAGAAGCACCGCTGCACCCACCACTGCAATATATAGAAATTTGATCGGCATTTCGTCGCGGCTCATCGCGCTATCCACTTTGGCGGACGATTGCATGGAAGACACAGCAGAGCGAATAAGCGGCAACGCAAACATCACACCTATCACCGCACCACCGATCAGCATGCCGATACCGACGGGACGGAACAAAAGGGTACGCAAAGGCCCCGGCTCATTGACGAGTTGCCCGTTCACCACCGGGAACAGGTCCGTCGCGGCCAAGAGCGGCGCCAGCACGAAGTAACAGACATAACCACCTATGATAAAGGCCACACCGCCACGCCCGGCGATGTAGCCCACACCAACCGTCATCAGGGACAGGTATAATGTACCGTTCATATAGGCAGGCAGGCCAAGCTGATCAAAAAGCGGCCAGTTCTCGACGCCCGACGCCAAGCTGATAGCGTGCAGGGCCCCCGAGATCAGCATGGCGATCACCAGCAGCTTTGCTTTCTCTATGCCCGCGCCCGGTGATTTCAAAATTGTCGCGACCGCTACCCCACCCGGATAGGTCAGGCGTTCAAAATCGATCATCTGCTTCCTGAGCGGAATAATAAAGGCAATACCGAGGAAAGCGCCAGCAATGGCACCAAATGTCAGCACATAGGGGTTGAAGTCACCCCCGAAACCAAGAATGAAAATGGCTGGCACCGAAAACATCATGCCCGACGATGCCCCGTTTACCGCACTGGCGACCGTTTGGGTAACGTTGTTTTCCACGATCGAGCGGCGACGCAAAATACCGCGCAAAATGCCGAAACCAAGAATGGCCGCAAGTTCGGACCCCTCAATAGAAAAGCCAAGCTTCAAAGACGCAAAGCCGATAGACACCGCGATAATGACGCCCAAAAAGTAGCCTACGACAATCGCGTAGGACGACAGCTCAGGATACGCGCCGTGTGTAATCGGCCCCTGGCTAGCAAATTTTTCCTGTGACACCTGTACCTCCCCCGAGGATTGGGATTGTTTTTCTTTTTCCTGTGACCTGCGCGCTAGCGCTTGCCAGCGAACCCAAACCAGCCTAGCAGTATCGTCTGGGCGCCGTCCAGATGATCCTGTCAATTTTGCTGCTATCAATTCAGGTTGCCGACTATATGCCCAATAGTGGTTTATCTATCAGCCCCGAGTGGCTCAAAGACCGCCTGAAGCGTCACTTCAGTGAACTCTCGAGGCTTGCCTTGCCTGCTGTGATGATGCGCATTGGTGTGATGGGGCTGTCGATGGTGGACACCGCCCTTGTCGGACACTATGCCACCGAACATCTGGCATGGCTGAACCTAGCCAACCAGTCCGTTATCATGTTTGCGCTTGTCGTCGGGCTTGGACTTCTGGGCGGCATCACGGTCTATGTCGCCAATGCGATTGGTGAGGACAACCCACGCGAAGCCGGTCGTGTCTGGCGACGCAACCTGCCGTTCACCATCGTGGTCGGGATGCTCATACTTGCTGTGATATGGCCTGCCGAGTTCTGGCTTGGGCTTCTGGGCCAGACCGACGAAAAAGCCCGCGAGGCTGGCTATCTCATTCGCATTCTGGCCATTGGCGTACCGGGGCATTTGCTGTTCGTCTGCTCAACTATGTTCCTGGAGGGGATAAAACGTGCCGAGGTGGGCTTTTACCTGATGCTGGGCGCAAATGTCATCAACCTTGGCCTGGACTATGCCCTCATTTTCGGCGCTTTTGGCTTCCCGGAAATGGGCGCGGCTGGCAGCGCGTGGTCTTCCACCGTTATCCGCTGGTGCCTTGCAGGTGCCGCCTTTGCCTATGTCTGGTATGCGCCCAGCGTGCGCGGCTATGGCACCCGCAAACCCCATGGCCAGAAATGGCACGACTGGCGCGACCAGCGCCATATGGGCTATGCCAGCGCCGTATCATTGGCCGCTGAAGTACTGGCTTTCTCCGCCCTTGCTGTCTTCGCAGGCTGGCTGGGTACCGTACCGCTGGCAGCGCACGGTGTGGTCTACCAGGTGCTTGGCGTGCCGCTGATGATCTCCATCGGTATCGGCGTGGCCACCAGCGTGCGTACCGGCATCGCATACTCACGCCGTGACAGGGCTGATACAGCCCTTGCGGGCCTTTCGGGTGTGGTATTGAATTTCATCGTCACCGGGCTTTTTTCCCTTGGTATCTATGTCTATACCGGCCCGCTTCTGGGCATCTTCACCAAAGACGAGCGCATCATCTTGCTGCTGTTGCCATTCGCGGTGATATACACCTTCGGAATGATATTTGACGCGGCACAGATGGTCGCGTCTGCGGTTTTGCGCGGTTACCGCGAAACATGGTGGCCCACGGTGCTGCAGGGCTTTTCCTTCGCCTTTGTCATGTTGCCGGCCTGTTATGTACTGGCCTTCCCCATGGGTCGTGGCCTACAGGGCTTGATGGAGGGTATGCTGGTCGGCGTGGTCATTTCTTTTGTCCTTCAAATGATCCGCTTTTATCACCTGAGCCGCACCAAACCCTGATGGAGTGCTCGGCATTGTCAGCCATCATAAAAGTTAAAATTTGCGCTTTCATTCCCCGTTTCAGCGGCTATCCTGCCTGAAACAAGCAAGATTTTTTCGGGCACAAAGGCGCCTTAATTTTACCTTTTTGTCCCGGACAATAAGCCAATGACACGACAGGGTTTTTGCGGCCATATGGGCGCATTTTTTACAGGAGCTTGGGGACCTGTGTTGCACAAAAGAAACGTTTTTAAAGGAACAGCGGGTGCGCTCACAGTTGCAGCCCTGGCAGCCTTAACATCAAGCGGCGCGCATGCTGACCGCTTTAATATGGCGGACCGGTTCAACAATGCGCTTGAAGCCGTGCAGGAAGGCATTGACCTCTTGCTGCCCGGTGACCTTGACAGCAAGGACGTAAAAGCCCGCATAGGCGTTGGCCTTGGCTGGACACCGGACTACGACGGGTCCAACAACTATCGCTTTCGCGCGCTTCCTCTGGTTGATATCCGGTACAAGGAAGTCTGGCGGCTGAATGGCGGCCAGTTTACCTATTCTGCATTAAAGAAGGGGGCTTTCGAAGCGGGGCCACTCCTTAACCTGCATACCGGACGCAGCGAGGAAGACAACCGCGCGCTTGAAGGTCTGGGTGATATCTCAACGACCGTTGACGTTGGTGTTTTCGCCCGGTACGGCACGAAAAACATGCTCATAAGCGGTGACGTCCGACAAGCGCTCGGCGCCAAACAAGGCATGCAAATCCGCCTGACCGCCGGGCACGGCATTTTCAAATCCGGTGACTTTGCGATGGGTGCTGGTATCCGGGCAAAATGGCTGTCGGAAAAGGCGATGCAAACCAATTACGGCGTCACACCGGCACAAGCCGCCACGTCAGCGCGCGGGCTTGAGGCCTTCGACGCTAATGCCGGGCTGTCGGAGCTGTCCCTGAATGTTATCGGTGCCTACAAAGTCACTGAATCCGTTCGGGTGCTGGCGCTTGTTTCCGTTGGCAGACTTTTTGGCAGTGCTAAAAACAGTCCGTTAGCGGCGGGTGGTTATGGCTCCGCAACACAGCTTATTAGCGGCACCGGTATCCAGTTTCAGTTCTGACCTATAGCAAGGGCGCGCTTTCCGTGCTTTAATTGAGGCGGGTTATTCAATAACATCAAGGCCTTGAGGTTGTGAAACGCACCGCCCTTGCCATTCTCTCTGTTTTTTTCCTGAGCTGTGCCGCCAGTGCGCAGGGTGTTGTGTTGCGCGCCGACGAGGTATTGCCGCACCTGAAAGCCGTTACAGCAGACGCCTTTTTTGTCAATGGCTACAATATATATGGCTATACCGACGCGGGCGGTAACGAGGGCCGCGGCCTGCAGCGACTGAAACTGCGGCTCACAGCACTACGGCTCCTTGACGATGGCCATTTATCAATAGACCAGCCCATCAGCCAGCACCTGCCGGAAATTGTGGGCGAGTATCCGTTCAAGGTTGCACTGACCCTGCGTCACCTTCTGACCGGTACCGGCGGGTTCGCCGCTCCCCCTGGCGGGCTTATCAACCCGGACATCTCGCTCCGCTCCTATGCTATCGAAGTACGTACGCCGGGGCATGTCTCGACAGACGATCTTGTCGGAGACGCTGTTCTGACAAAGCTTATAGAACAGGTGACCGGCCTGTCACTGCATGAAGTTTTCAAGCAGCACCTCACCTCCCCGCTGGGCTATCCGCTTGTCCCTGGCCTCGCCCGCGTCCTGCTGTATAATGAAACACCGGACAGGCAGGCTTTCCTGTCCGATGCGCTGTACCGCCTTATTGCCAGTGAAACCTTGTGGCGCCTTCACCCCATGGGTCCCATGCGCAGCGCCGTTGGCGACATTCGCATGGCACACGGACTAAGCTGGCTGGAGATCACCCCCGGCGTCATCGCATTTCCGCGCGAAGGGGTCGTCTTCATTGCCCCAAACCTCACCGCCGGTGAGGAAAATCTGTTCCGCAGCGCGGTCATAGCCGTCGCACGCAACCATTTCCCACCGCGTTCGATACCCGGCCCCCTAGACGAAGCCAGACACTTGGCGCGGCCGAGCGAAGTGGGCGGACGGTACACCTTGTCGGGCAAGCCGTCGGCATGGCTGCAAACCCGGGCGAAGGCCATGGCGCACGACTGGATGGCCCTGCGCGAGGAAAAAGATGGCAGCCTGAATGTCAGCCTTGCCAAAGTACCCAGTCAGGATGCAACGGACACCCCGCGCCCGTTTGATCCCCGCTTTCTGGAGGTTGCCCCCTACCGCTATGAAAACAGGACCGGCAACGTGCTGACGCTCAGCCCATACCGAATGGGCGGATACGCCTATCTGGATGACAGGCTGTTTCACCGTACCGGGCCCTTGGGGCATATGGACCTGATCGCCCGCCTTGTACCGTGGGTGTTTGCAGCCCTCCTGACCGCCGCTCTCCACCTGAAAAGTCCCGTTGGTCGGCCATGGCGGTACATGGCAGCGTTTGCCCTTACGGGCACCGGACTGATCGGTGCTGCGTTGGCTGCGGAATGGTATGTCTGGCCCAGTGTCATGTATGGGTTTGACCTGCCCATCCTTGTCACCTTGTGGCGCGTGGGGTTGAATATCGGGCTGATGCTGATCCTTGCGGTACCGCTTCTGGCTGTCTCATTTGTGCGCCGGGGTCTGTTGCCGGAAAGGGGCGTGGCGTTCATTCTTGCCGGGCCGCATCTGGCCCTTCTCAGCATTGCGGCCATGGCGCTGTTCCTGATCACCGTTGCCCTGGGGCTGGCAGGTAATTTCACGGCGCTTTAAATACGCCTTGCCTTCATAAAGCTGCCGCACTAGGGTCGCGTCCATGACAGATTGCAGTGCCTATAAACGAATGTGGTGGCGAATGATGTCCCCGGTTTCCAAAGGAAGCCGGGACGTATCCGTTCGCATCATCACACCATCGTTTACAGGAGACGCGCGCCATGACCGCGCCTTTGCAAATTGCCAACCGTTTTGACATTCTGATACCCTACAGCCTCGATACGCTTGAGGCGATCCTTACCCATTTTCGTGATACCCCGTTCGATCGCTCGACCGTGCGCACCACAAGGCACGCCGATGGTACCCTTGCAGTGAAAGTGATCGTTGAGCGCTTGGCCGAAGATAAAGCCCGTGCTATCCACGAAGCGCTCAAGAAAAATGACCGGGTGAAGCATGCCCGGCTGGAGCATTTCTGGCCCTGACGGGCGAAAACCACACCAAGGGTAGCACATGGAAAATTTTCACCTTCACGCTGAAGGTATCAAGTCCCGGCTTCTGGAACTCGCGGACCGCGACCCCCATGTGGCACAGGCCGTTGGGCTTGTCGGCATCCCGGCTGCCCGCCACGGCGAACAGGGCTTCCACACCTTCATGCGCGTGATTGTTGGCCAGCAGCTTTCCGTCAAGGCCGCCGCCACCATCCGCGACAGGGTAGAGGCGCTGGTAGGCCCCGGCGCGGGGCCAGCGGATTATGCCCGCGTATCAGACGAAGACCTGCGCGCAGCAGGCCTCAGCCGACAAAAAATTTCCTACGCGCGCTCCTTGTGCGCGGTGGTCGAGGACGGCACGCTGGATATCAACGCCCTGCCCCATATGTCAGACGAAGACGCCATCCTCGCCATCACGGCGGTCAAAGGCCTTGGCGTCTGGTCGGCACATATGTATCTGATGTTCTCGCTCGGTCGGGCAGACATCTGGCCGGTGGGTGATCTTGCGGTGCGCGTCGGCGCAGGACGCATCATCGGGCTTGACGAGCGACCAACCGAGAAACAATGTCAGGAGATCGGGGAGCGCTGGCGCCCCCACCGCAGCGTCATGGCGCTTCTGGCCTGGCATTATTATTCAAACGCCCCGGCAATCTGACGCGCGGGCAACAAGGGGAACAGCTCATGAGCGACTTCAGAATTTTGACCGGCACCGTCGCCGTCTCACCGCAGATTACCACAGCCGATATTGACGAGGCAGCGGAGGCCGGCGTGACGCTGATCATCAACAACCGCCCGGACGGCGAAGAAGCCGACCAGCCGACAAACGATGAGCTCAAGGCTTATGCCAAAACCAAGGGCATCAAGTGGCAGCATATCCCGGTGGCCGGTGGCGCATTGTCGTTTGAGCCCGTAGGCCAGATGGCGGAGTGCATCTTCAGTGCCGAGGGGCCGATTCTCGCCTTCTGCCGGTCGGGCACCCGGTCCTGCACCTTGTGGGCGCTGGCGCAGAACCTGTCGGACGACTATAGCGTTGAAGAGATTATCGGCGCGGCGTCGGATGTCGGCTACGATCTTTCGCACATGGCTGACACGCTTGAGGACCTGAGAAAACAGAAACCCAGCGCCGATAACGACTAGAAAAACGGCAGTTATCCGGCAATGCTGGCGACCGTGGCGCCGTCTTCCCCGTCCCAATAGGTGACGGTGTCTTTGTTGGTATCCTCAAGCAGGAAACGACCGTCAAGCTCCGGTGTGATGCGCACACCGGTCTTGCCGCTGTCTGGGTAGCCTACTACCTCCGGCAACTGTTTGGTAGAGATCGCAAGATACACAAGATCCGCGTCGCCCGTGTTGATCATCTGGTGGGCATGTTCCGGGCCGCCAGGCGCGCTGTAGATATAATCCCCCGGTTTAATGGCATGGACTTGCGCCCCGATACGCACCTTTCCCACGCCCGACAGCACATAAAAATGTTCCTCATTGGCATAATGATGGTGCAACGGGAACGCCGCCTTGCCCGGCGGCACCGTGGTGACATTGGCACCAATCTGTTGCGCCCCCACGGCAGCGGCGAGATGGCTCATGCTGGCTTCAAAATATTCGCCGTCCGCAACCCTTGTGGTCTCAGCATCGGCTTTGTTAATGATCGGTTTCATCGTTTTGGCCCTTTTCATATGTTATTCCGCATGCGGAACAATAATAAAAGCTGGATACTCGAAACTCACCGAACCCCTTTCCCAATCAGCCGGTTGGGAAACGTATCACGCCAATCCAAAAGCCATCAGGATGAAAACATATTCTTCCGCCACTTCATGAAACCGTTCAAACCGGCCTGACTTGCCACCATGGCCCGCGCCCATGTTGATTTTCATCAACAAGAGATTGTCGTCCGTTTTGGTCGCCCGCAATTTGGCGGTCCACTTGGCCGGTTCCCAATAGGTCACGCGCGGGTCATTCAGCCCACCGGTGACCAGCATGGGCGGGTAATCCTTCGCCTCAATGTTCGAATAGGGGCAATAGGCCGCGATGGTCTCATATGCCGCCTTGTCCGCAAGCGGGTTGCCCCATTCCGGCCACTCAATGGGCGTCAGCGGCAGGTCGGCATCCAGCATGGTGTTGAGCACATCGACAAATGGTACATGCAGCACGGCGGCTGTAAACAGCTCCGGCGCCTGGTTGACCACCGCGCCCATCAGCTCACCGCCCGCGCTGCCACCCGATACGGAGATACCGCCCTTCGCCGCGTATCCGTCATCGGTAAGGAAGCGGGCCACGTCGACAAAGTCGTTGAAGGTGTTGGTGCGCTTTTCAAGCTTGCCGTCTTCGTACCAGCCGTAGCCCAATTCGTCACCGCCCCGAATATGCGCGATAGCATAAGCAAAACCCCGGTCGAGAAGCGACAGGCGCGCAGCGGAGAAAGACGGGCTCATGCCAAGGCCGTACGCCCCGTAACCATAGAGATGCAGCGGCGCACCCGTGCCCTTCTTCCAGTCCTTCCGGTAGACAATGCTGACCGGCACCATCACGCCGTCGCGCGCTGCCACCATCAGGCGTTCTGACGCATAAGCCGTGCGGTCGTAGCCTGATGGAATTTCCTGTTCCTTGCGGCGGATTAATTCACCTGTGGCAAGGTCATAGTCAAACACCGTGGGTGGGGTGACAAGGCTTGAGTAACCAAGCCGGATATGGTCCGGCACATATTCCGCATTGGTGCCAAGGCCAACCTCATAAACAGGTTCGGGAAACTCAATATAGCTGTCGCCACCATCTGCCGTCAGCAGGCGGATCTGGTCCAGCCCGTCCTTGCGTTCCTCAATAGCCAAGAGGCCCTGAAACGCCTGCATTCCTGTGAGATAATGGCGGTCATCGCCTGCCAGCACCAGTTGCCATTTGTCTTCCTGCATGTCGCCGTCATCGGCGCGGTAAACGCAGAAATTTTTATGGGCGCGGTTGGAACGGAAATAAAAACCCTCATTGCCATGCTCGACCGTATAGTCGTGCCCTGCCCGGCGCGGCACCACGACGGCTGGCGTGCCCTCGGGCGTATTCAGCTTCAGGATGTGGTTTTCCGCCGTCACATGGTCGGCACTGCGGATGGTCAAATACTGACGGTCGCTGGTGCGGCTGATATGAACAAAAAAACTGCTGTCTTTTTCCTCAAACACCACGCGGTCTTCGGCCTGCCCCAGTGTGTGGAACCACACCTTGTAGGGCCGCCATTCCTTAGAGACCTCAACATAAAAGAAGCCGCTGCTGTCTGCTGCCCAGATGATCTCACCCGAGGTCTCCGTGATCTCGTCCTTGAGCAGTTTACCGCTGTCCAGCTCACGCACCTGTAGGGTAAAACGCTCAGAGCCGTTTTTATCCGCGCTATAGGCGAGGTAGCGCCCGCAAGGGCTGACGCTGAGGCCACCGAGGCGGTAAAACTCCGCGCCTTCGGCTTCTGTCACCTCATCAAGCAGCACGTCCCAATCATCCGCGCCCACGGGCCTTCTGTACCATGTGCGGTACTCCGCGCCCTTGGCGAATGCCCAGCGGTATTCGAAGGCGCCATTTTTCCACGGTACACTTTCATCATCTTCTTTCTGACGACCCTTTATCTCTTCAAACACCGCATCCAGCAATTTTTCCTGCGGTTTCATCACCGCTTTGAAATAGCTGTTTTCCTCGGTCAGATAGCCGAGGATTTCCTCGTCCTTCACTTCAGGGTAGCCCGGGTCCTTCAGCCAGAAATAGGGGTCTGTGATCGTAAAGCCATGATGACTTGCGCTATAGTCTTTGGTGTTGGCCATAGGGGCTTTGGGGCTTGCGGGTGTTTTCAGCATACAGTGAGGTCCGTCCTTTTATTGATGCCCTAGCTCTAGGGGGCAGGGAGAAGCCTGTAAAGGGCTTACATTCTTGCTGCACCGCGTCAACGCTGCCCCTTGTCAAAAGGGGGGTGGCCTGCCATGTAGACGCCAGAATATATGTGTATGAGTAAGCTGAAATCCAAGGAGACGATACCGTGAGTGAGCACAAGGACCGCCTGAACGCCCTGCGCGCCGAGCTGAAATCCCGCAAGCTGGATGGCTTTGTGTTGCCGCTGACGGATGAACATATGAGCGAATATGTCGGCGCTTACGCGGGCCGTCTCGACTATATCACCGGTTTCACCGGGTCTGCGGGCAATGGTGTGGTGCTGCTGGATAAGGCGGCGGTGTTCATTGACGGACGTTACACCATTCAGGCTGCGGCCGAGCTGGACCCGGCCTTGTTTGAGCATCATCTGTTCACCAAACTACCGCTTCTGAAGTGGACGACCGACAACCTACCAAAAGGTGCGCGGCTTGGCTATGACCCCGAGCTTACCACCGTGGGCTGGGAAGACGCCGCACGCAAAGCCTGCGCGCGCAAAGGCGTTGAGCTTGTCGCCGTGGACAGTAACCCGGTAGACACCGTGTGGGCCGACCAGCCGTCCGAGCCCATGGCACCCGCCGTGCCGCACGACAGCAAATACGCGGGCCAGGACACGCGCGAGAAACGGGCTAAAGTTGCGGCTGAGCTGAAAGAAGCGGGCGCTGACGCTGCCGTCATCACCATGCTCGATAGTGTGGCTTGGGCTTTCAACATTCGCGGCAAGGACGTCATGAACACGCCCGTCACCCACGCCTTCGCCGTCATGAACGCCGATGAAACCGCCACGCTTTTCATTAATGAGAAAAAGGTAACGTCCGAACTGAAACAGCATCTGGGCAACAGCGTGCAGGTTGAGCCGCGTGACGCATTCTATGACACGCTGGCCAAACTGGGCACGAACGGCAAATCCGTGCTGGTGGACCCGGCAACCAACAACGCCAAGGTGTTCAAAACGCTGCGCGATGCGGGCGCGAAGCTCATCGAAGGTGCGGACCCCTGCATTCTGCCCAAGGCGGTCAAGAACGAGACAGAACAGCAGGGCGCGCGCGACTGTCATATCCGGGACGGGGCAGCGGTCAGCGAATTCCTGCACTGGATCTCGGTTGAGGCGCCCAAAGGTACGGTCGACGAGATGAAAGCCGTGCAAAAACTGTGGCAATGCCGTGAAAGCCATGGTGGCCTGAAGGACAAAAGCTTCGACACCATCTCGGGCGCAGGGCCAAACGGCGCCATCGTGCATTACCGGGTATCCGAAAAAACCAACCGCCCCTTGAAGGTGGATGAGATTTATCTGGTCGACAGTGGCGGACAATATCTTGACGGCACGACCGACATCACCCGCACGGTGATTGTGGGCACACCAACGGCTGAGATGAAAGACCGCTTCACCCGTGTGCTGAAGGGCCATATCGCGCTCTCTACAATGCGATTCCCCGAGGGCACGCCGGGCATGGCGCTTGACGCAATAGCACGCCGCCCCTTGTGGGCCATTGGCTGCGACTATGACCACGGCACCGGGCACGGTGTGGGCTCGTTCCTTGCGGTGCACGAAGGCCCGCAGCGCATCGCCAAATACTCCAGCGATATCTGGCTTCAACCCGGCATGATCCTTTCCAACGAGCCAGGCTATTATAAGGAAGGTTCCTACGGTATCCGCATCGAGAACCTTATTCTGGTCAAAAAGGTTGAGGAAAATACCGAGCGTGAGATTTACGAGTTTGAAAACCTCACTTGGGTGCCGATCGACCGCAACCTTGTCGAAGCCTCGCTCCTCGACGATGTAGAGTTGAAATGGCTGAACGACTATCATGCCAAGGTTTTTGAGCTGGTCAGCCCCCATGTGGACGAGGCCACTCGCAACTGGCTTCAGGTGCAAACAGCCCCCATCATGGTGATGTAGGGCTTCCGCTAAACAGAGGATTTTTTGGCAAAGTCAGACCATACGTCAGGCCATATGGTCCTGCCCCCTAACACACGGGGACGGGACTATCTGCTGGGTGATCTGCACGGCTGTGTGGATGCCCTCGAAGAGGCAATGAAACTTGTAAGCTTCGACCCTGAGGTTGACCGCATCATTGCCGTGGGTGACCTGATCGACCGTGGACCCCGGTCGCTGGACGCCCTGAAACTGGCACGCCAGCCGTGGTTTTTCTCGACCCTTGGCAACCATGAAATCATGATGCTGGAGGCTGACGACCAGCGCACACGTCTGATGTGGCAGCAGAACGGTGGCGAATGGTTCTACGAGCTGACGCCCCATAGTCAGGAGGTCAGCCTTGCCATCGTGGAAACACTGCCCCATGCCATAACGCTGGAGCAGGAGGACGGCACCTGCATTGGCATCTGTCACGCCGAATGGCCAGCTGATAACTGGCGCGACATTGAAGAAATACTGGAAGTACCCTGGATGCGGCAACAGATGCTTTGGGGTCGGACCGTGCTCACGCAGCATGAAGTCCGCGTTGATCCTGGCGCAGCACTCACCGTGCATGGCCATACGCCGCTCAAGACACCAACCCGGCTTGGCAGCGCCCTGTTCATTGACACCGGTTGTGTACACGGCGGGAAATTGACCTTGATCGCTGTGAACGACGCACTCACATACCCCGAGCTTGGCCGCAAGCGCGTGCCACTATACTGAGGCCGTTTACTCGGCCTCGCGGATTTCAAAGCCTGTGGTAATGGCCGCCAGCGCGCCAAGCTGAACGGATGCCGAACAGTATTTTTCTTTCGACAGGCGAATAGCACGTTCCACATGTTTGGCATCCACGTCCGCGCCTGTGATAACAAAATGCATATGGATTTTTGTGAAGTGGCGCGGGTGCTCTTCTGCGCGTTCACTTGTCAGCTCAACCCAGCAGTCGGTCACTTTTTGCCGTGCTTTTTGCAAGATCATCATCACATCGATGGATGAACAGCCGCCCGCACCCAATAACAGCATTTCCATCGGACGGATGCCATGGTCGCGGCCGCCATTGTCGGCCCCGGCATCCATCACCACTGCATGGCCGGATACACTTTCGCCCACGAAGGTCATGTCGCCTGCCCATTTTACCCGTGCGATTCTATCTGCCATTTCGCTGCTCCCTGTGATAAACTTTAACTGCTTGTAGCCCCTTGCACATGCCTGTGCAATATCTTGCACATATCCTGCTCAGATATGGCACAGAATCGCCGTTTTGTTGCACAGATCCTGCACAGGTGTGCAATCTATATTTCGCGTTTTACGGGAATTTATAGTCCGCATCACCGGGTTGCCATTGCGGGTATTTTTTCATCACTGACTTGAAAAATTCGCTGGCGACAAAGGCCTCCAACCACGCCCTGACACGGGGGTAAGGCGCCGCCTCCCACCAGCCTCTGGCTGCGCCGGAAAACTGACGAATGAAGGGCAAAACAGCGTAGTCTGCCAAGCTTGCCTTATGGCCAAAAAGCCAGCTATTGTGCGCCAGACGCTCTTCCAGCGTAGCCAAAAACACCTCGGCCCCCGCCCGGTGCTCAAGCGGATCTACATCCTCATAACGCGTGGCATATTTGAAACGGTCCAGATGGTGTTTGAAGTCACCGTCGTTCAGCTTGACCAGCGCCAGCATGTCCTCAAGACTGCCGCTATCCGGGTTCAGCCACCCCTCAGGGTCAGCCTGCGTCAGCGCCCAGCGCATGACATCAAGACTTTCGTCAATGACTTCGCTGGCGCCAAACACTAACACCGGCACGGTACCTTTGGGGGAAGCCGCCAAAAGCGCCGCCGGCTTGTCCCTCAGCACCACTTCCCTGAGGCCAACCGTCACGCCCGCAGCCTTGATCGCCAGCCGGGCCCGCATGGCATAGGGGCAACGGCGGAAGCTATAAAGGATGGGGCGAGCATCGGTCACAGGTTTCAGCTTTCCTTCATCTCAAGTGATTGTTCCACATCGGCATTTTGTGCCCGAGGCTTGGTAATTCCTATGTGCTTCTCGCCGCGCTGCTTTGCCAGCATGATCTGTCTTTGACGTTCTGCGAAACGCTCTTTCTGCTCTTCCGTTGTCTCTTCATGACAGTATGGGCAGCTCACGCCTTCAACAAACTCGGGCAACGCCATCTCTTCCTCTGACACCGGGCGGCGGCAGGCGCGGCACATGTGATAGTCGCCCGGCTCCAGCCCGTGGCGTACGGAAACGCGCTCGTCAAACACAAAACAGTCGCCTTCCCAAAGGCTTGCTTCCTCTGGCACTTCCTCAAGGTATTTCAGAATACCACCTTCGAGGTGGTAGACCTCGTCATAACCTTGCTCTTTCATATAAGCTGTTGATTTTTCACAGCGAATACCGCCAGTGCAGAACATCGCGACTTTAGGCTTTTTCAACAGATCCTTGTTCTCAGCCGCCCACGAAGGGAACTCGCGGAAGGATTTGGTCTTGGGGTCAACCGCCCCTTTGAAGGTGCCGATAGCGACCTCATAGTCATTGCGGGTATCAACCACAATGGTGTCCGGGTCCGAGATCAGGGCGTTCCAGTCGCCGGGTTTCACATAGGTGCCAACGGTACGGTTGGGATCCACCCCCTCCACGCCCATGGTGACAATTTCCTTCTTAAGCCGCACTTTCATGCGCAGGAATGGCGCCTTGTCGGCCCAGCTTTCCTTGTGCACGAGGCCTTCAAAGGCCGGAATAGTGCGCAGGTAGGCCAGCACACGCCTCAGCCCATCTTCCGGACCAGCAATGGTGCCGTTGATGCCTTCGGCGGCAAGTAGCAGGGTGCCCTTGACGTTGTTTTCAATGCAGATTTCAGTGATAGGCGCCTGCAGCGCTTCATACTCCGGCAACCTCACAAACTTATAGAGGGCCGCAACCAGATAGTTCGACATGTCTTTTCCATTTCAGTTAGCCGACTCGCAAAGCCGGGTCCAAAAAATCGCGTGCCTTATACAGGGCTTGGCCTCCGTTGTAAAATGCCGGGACCAATGCGCAATTTTTCCACTAAACAGGGCATCCTGCGCACAGGCATTTCGCTGCGAATGATAATCAGACTAATTCTGCATTAAATAGCGTAAAAACCCTTTTATTTCATGATATTAATAAGAGTTAGCAACTAGGGAAAAGGCTTGGAAATATGCCCTGCTGCGCCTATAGTGGCACGCAATCAGCGATAGTGGTCGCAGCGACATACTGAAGGAGGTTCGTCATGAAAGGCGACAAAAAAGTCATCCAGTTTCTCAACGTGATTCTGAAAAACGAACTCACGGCCATCAACCAGTATTTCCTGCATTCACGTATGCTCAAGGACTGGGGCATGAAAAAACTGGCTGACAAGGAATATGAAGAATCCATCGACGAGATGAAACACGCCGATAGCCTCATCGAGCGCATCCTTTTCCTGGAAGGTCTGCCAAACCTGCAGGATCTTGGTAAGCTGATGATCGGCGAGGACGTTAAGGAAATCCTCGAGTGCGACCTCAAGATGGAACATACTGCCCATAAGGATCTCAAGGAAGCAATCGCACACTGCGATGACGTGCGGGATTATGTCTCTCGTGAGCTTCTGGAAGATATCCTCGAATCCGAAGAAGAGCACATCGACTGGCTGGAAACCCAACTCGGCCTTCTTGAGAAGATGGGTTACCAGAATTATGTTCAGCTACAGTCTCCATCCGCCGACGACTGAACTGCACGGGTTTCCTGCCTATATCCCGGCGGCAAACGGCCTGTAGTTGCCATTAAAAAAGCCACCGCAACAGCGGTGGCTTTTTCGTTCCCCAATCATACACCCTCAGGTGTTCCGATCTGTGATCCTTCGGCGGTCTACTCGGCAGCAAGTACCCGCCGGGACGGCATCTCTTCTTCCACCACGCTGGTGGCACAATCGTGGCAGGCTCCGCAGCAAAAACCATTGCCGAGCGACAGGTAGACTTCTTCAGCCGTGTTCACCCCGCCTTCGCGCACTGCGGTACGGATTTCACGGTCTGTATAACCATTACACAAGCATACATACATGGGCGTTTGCTCTCTGCGATTGCGAACAATTCGCAGTATCAATACCGCACAAAAGCCAGCCGGTCAAGTGAAACTCGCACTCAGCATAGGTTACCGGCGTTACCGCGCCTGGCAAACTTCCCGCCTCCACAGTCCGAATGATAGGTGCCATACGGCTAATATCTTGCTATTATTCTTCTAATTTGAAGCGCTTCGGCGCCGGGAAGCTTAATACGCCTATGACAACAGTAAGAAAAAACCTGATCATGACACAGGATGCTCCGGCACTCCTTGAACCAGCGCTTCACGAACTCTGGCGCTATTGGCAGCAGTTGCGGACAGCGAACAGCAACAGTCTGCCCCAAAAGGTAGCTCTTCAAATAGCCGGCCTGCGTACAGTCTTGCCCAATATTGTGTTAAGCGAACATGTAAACGCGGACACTGTTCTCATTCGACTGGCCGGTTCCGCGGTGGAAGCGATGACCAACCGCACGCTTTCCGGGGTCAATCTGCTTGATCTCACGCCACCTGAACAACGCACGCGTATCGGAAAGGTCTATAAAAACCTGTTCTCTATGCCTTGCGGTTTCTACATTTCAGAGACCATACGCATAGACGACGGCAAAAAATTCATTCTGTCTGCACTTGTGTTGCCACTCGCCGATAAAAAAGGCGTGCCGTGCTTTACCGTGGGTCAATATGCAGTATCCAGAAACGGCTTTGAAGAGGCTTCTTATCAAGGCGGCGCGGTGATAGAACACCGGCAGATTGATCAGTTCGGATATATTGATATCGGCCACGGTACACCCTCATAGGTTTAGCCAGCACCTACACCGTCACAAAAAATGCTGCCGTATTTTTGCCATTTCCTCATGTTGCTATTCTCTGATGTGATGACACATATTTTATTTGGTTCATCAAATTTTCAAAAAGCGCTGCCACGAGGAACTGCGGGGAGAAAACAACACCACACATTTCCCCGATATTGCGCGCCAGTTTATGTTAGACTTCTGAAGGTCCCTCGTTTCTATTCCTTCAGTTTCGGGAAATGGATATGCCGTTCGAGACCCACAACCTACGCCCAAAGCGAATCGCTTTATTTTCCGGTAATTACAATTACGTCATGGATGGCCCCGTGCGAGCCCTCAATCACCTTGTCGGCTTTCTTGAAAAGCTGGGTATTGAGGTCTTGGTGTTTGCGCCAACAGCAAAGGAAGCCGCCTTCCGTCACAATGGTACTTTGGTCTCTGTGCCATCAGTTGCACTGCCCGGCAGCCGTAGCGAATATCGTTTGGGCTTACGTCTGCCGCGACGGATCAAAAGGCAACTTGAGGCTTTCGAACCCGATCTGGTGCATCTTGCCGCCCCTGATATTATAGGCTGGCGGGCGCTAAACTGGGCCAAGGCTCACAAAGTACCGGCGGTTGCATCCTTTCACACCCGGTTCGATACATACCCGCGATACTATCATATGGCCTGGCTGGAAAAATATGTAACGGCCATCATGCGTCGGTTTTATCACCGTTGTGAGCAGGTATATGTTCCCAGTGACTGCATGAAAACCATCCTTGCCGACCAAGACATGGCAAAGGATCTGCGTATCTGGAGCCGGGGCATAGACACCGCACAGTTTAACCCCGAACGCCGTGACATGGCATGGCGCCGGTCTCTGGGCATTGCAAACGATGAGATCGTCATTGCCTTTGTCGGACGCCTGGTGCTGGAGAAAGGCTTGGGTGTTTTTGCCGATACGCTTGATGAGCTAAAGCGTCGAGGGGTGCCGTATAAAGCACTGATCGTCGGCGATGGCCCGGAAAGAGACAGCTTTACAGAGCGCCTGCCATCCGCTGTCTTCACCGGTTACCTACAGGGCGATGAACTTGCCCGCGCCTACGCAAGCAGCGACATTTTCTTCAATGCCAGCATTACTGAAACCTTTGGCAATGTCACCCTTGAGGCCATGGCTTCAGCTGTGCCTGCCGTATGCGCAGATGCTACCGGGAGCCGTTCACTGGTAACCTCGGGTGAGACCGGCTTTCTGGTAGAGCCCGGAAACATTAACGCCTTCGCCGACAAGCTGGCACTTCTCATCACAGACACGCAACTGCGAGAAGGTCTGGCCAAAGCCAGCTATGCCGCCGGGCGGGACCGAACCTGGAACGCAGTCCTCAGTCGGCTACTCAATAACTATACCGAGGCGATCGCACAGTATCCCGAACGCAACTGGAGACGAGACGGGCGCAGGGATCTATCGGCCGCAGAATAAATGAAAGCCAGCCCAAACACTAATGTTTGACGCCTCCGCTCGAGTGCGCAATACAACAGGCGTTTCAGCCACCCTTTTGTCCAGACATGGGTGGCCATAATTGGCAAACTACGAAGGCAACCGCGTGCAGGCTATCAGAAACCTCTTTACTACCGAAGCATTTGAACGCGTACGGGCGAACCGTGCACTCATGGTCCTTCTCAAAGGCCTGCAAATGCTTTTTATGGTTGCAGTGATCTTTTATCTGGCAAGTAAGCTGGCCGCAGTCGGCTGGCAGGAGGTCTGGTCTTCGCTGCCGTCCACGCCGTGGTTTTACATTATCTTTGCCCTGATGTTTTTCGCCTTCCCCGTTGCGGAACTATTGATTTATCGCTTGATGTGGGGCGTGGATTTCAGGGGACAGTTTGGTGTTTTTGTCCGCAAGCGAGTGTATAATTACGCTGTGCTCAGTTACTCCGGTGAAGCCTATATGGCCTTCTGGGCCCGGCGCAGGCTGGACCTGAAAGATCGTTTCATATTCTCCACCATCAAAGATAGCAATATCCTCTCGGGGCTCGCCTCCAATAGCTTCACCGTCATTATGCTTGCGATCTTCTTTATGACAGGTCAACTCAGCATCATTACCAGCGCAGACCCCAGCTACGAGAGTTATCTTGTTCTGGCTGTGCTTGTTGGTGTCATCCTCGTACCTGTGGTTCTGCGCTTCAGGAAACACATCATTTCACTGAAACCCAAGGTCGCCAAAAGAGTCTTTCTTATTCACCTGACGAGGCTGGTGCTCCTTCTGGTTTTGCAGACATTGCAGTGGAGCGTGGTCCTGCCCGATGTACCCCTCAACATGTGGTTCCTGTTCCTCACCGCCCAACTCGTGTTAACCCGCGTGCCCTTGCTCCCGAACACGGACCTTCTGGTGGCAGGCCTCGGGCTGACACTTATGGGCTATGTCAATGCCCCGCAAGCGACCCTTGCCAGTATGTTTCTGGCCGCTGGCGCCATGTCGCAGGTTATGAATTTCGCGGCTTTCCTTGCCACCTCTGTCAGGCTCTATGCGCCGCGCCAACGCCCAACAGCCAACGAGGAACCCCCAGAAGAAGAACTTGGCCTTGATGGAGGGAAAGTCTCGGCGAAGTCCCCATAAACAACTGGTGCTGCACGAAAAAATGCAGGGAAGAAGCCCGACAATAACGCTTGGTTTTTCCTATATTGCACCGTAAGCTGACCATATGGTCAGGATTTGTCATACCATGGCTGGCCGCGCCTGACGGGCGTAAAGCCGAACGGTGAGCGCCTGCGTGATGATAGGCGCGCAACAAGCCAAAATGTAAAACAGGGTGAATGCTGTGTCTTTAGTCGCATATACAGGCGCCATCTTCCATATGATCGATGATCCCGCTGTGGTCGGGGCAGACGAATGCCACGAGCATCTGGCTGACGGCTTGCTGTTGGTGGAAGATGGCCATGTAAAAGCGGTAGGCGACCGCCGGGTCCTACAGGACAATTTACCAGCGGATACTCCTATCGTTTCCTTCGGCAGCAACCTGATCACACCCGGCTTTATCGACACCCATATACATTTCCCACAGCTTGATATGATTGCCTCGCATGGTGAACAACTGCTCGACTGGCTGGAGCGTTACACCTTTCCGGAAGAAGCCAAATTTGCAGACCCGGCGCATGCCACGGAATGTGCAGAATTTTTCGTCAAAGAGTTGCTAAGGTGTGGCACCACAAGTGCGCTTGTCTACGGTTCCGCGCACAAACAATCGGTCGAGGCACTTTTTGTCGCAGCTTACCGCCGCAATATGCGGCTTATTGCAGGTAAGGCTTTGATGGATCGCAACGTGCCTGCAAATGTGCGCGATACCGCCAGAGGCAGCGACAGAGACAACCGCGACCTGATCGACATCTGGCACGGCAAGGGGCGCATCGGCTACGCGATCACGCCCCGTTTCGCGCCGGCCTGTTCTGACGAGCAACTCACCCTCGCGGGTGAGCTACTGGCGGAGCATCCGAGCGTGCTGATGCATACACACCTCTCGGAAAATACCCGCGAAATTGACTGGGTGAAAAATCTATATCCAAAGGCGAAACACTATCTGGACGTATATGCCCGTTTCGGGTTGCTGACCAACCGCAGCGTCTTTGCGCACTGTATCCACCTTGAGGGCGAAGAGTTCCAGCGCATCGCAGAAGCTGACGCCGCCATCAGCTTTTGCCCCACATCAAACCTGTTTCTGGGAAGCGGGCTTTTTAATCTGGCAGAAGCTGAAAAACACGGTGTAAAGGTTGGCCTTGGCACTGATGTGGGCGCCGGCACAAGTTTCTCTGTGCTGCAAACCATCAATGAGGCGTATAAGGCTTGCCAACTACGAGGACAGGGGCTTGAACCATTCAAAGCCTTCTATCTTGCGACCCTTGGCGGCGCAAAGGCTCTGCACATCGCAGACAAGGTCGGGAACTTCCTTCCCGGCAAGGAAGCCGATTTTATTGTGCTTGATAAAGCGGCTACGCCACTGCTTGCGCGCCGCCTTGCACACTGTAAAGGCATCGAAGAGGCACTTTTTGTCCTGGCGATGTTAGGGGATGACCGCGCCGTCAGCCACACCTATATAGCGGGTGAGTTATTGCACCGCCGGGGCTGAGCCCGTTTCAGCAGTCAGTCAACTCAATGATTTCGTGATTTTTTGGTGTTTTTGATTGGTGCACCGGGGAGGATTCGAACCCCCGGCCCCCAGATTCGTAGTCTGGTGCTCTATCCAGCTGAGCTACCGGTGCAAGCCATCAAAACAGTCGCGCAACCCAGTGTGATTGCGGTGTGCGGCGCAACCTAATCAGATTAAATTTATATTGCAAGCCAGAAATCCGTTTTTCTTGTTTCTGCCACAAATCCAGCGTAGCGTACACATCGCAAACACCCGGAAAACAAGGCTTTTACCGTGATAATTGACCTAAAATATGTTTCAATTTTTATCGCCCTGACCGCCTTGGGCGCCTGTTCGCATCAGGACGGAGAATGGCCGAATCTTTCCGACCCCCTTCCTGACACCGCAGATAGAAATCGCCCCGATACATCTGCGGTTACACCGAACGTCAAACCACCCGCTCCAGTCCGCCCCGCACTCAGCGGGGAAGCAATCGCTTTACCGGACAAAGACCCACTGCCGCAATCCGAATCCGCCGCCATGTCCCTGCTTGACGAGATTAAAAAAAACCTTAGGGAAGAGACGCTAGCCTACCGGCAGGCTGTTGCCAGACTGGGCACGGCAGACACCGACAAACTGCAGGATATGTGGTTTAGTGCACAGCTCGCGCTCACCCGGCTCAGCCGGACCGCCTCAAGACTGGACCCTTTGCTGGAAATGGACATGCCAACTGTGAAAAGCGCGGCAGAAGCAGAAGCCGATATCATAGAGCGTTTTGTGGTGGGAGAACGACAGCGACTGGCAGAAAGTGAGCCCCAATAACCGGCAGCTACCCGGCCGCAGTGTTCACGGCTTTTTCAACCGCGCGCACCAGGCAATCGGCCGCAAGCGTACCGGCGACCGCCAAGGTGCCGGGCAGATCACCGGATATGGCCTGTGCACCGGTTGCCAAAGCAAAAACCGTATCGCCGTCATAAGGCGTGTGCACCGGCTTGATGCTGCGCGCCAAGCCGTCCTGCGCCATGATCGCCAGCCGCCGGCACGCGGCCTTGTCGAGATCAAGGTTGGTAGCAACCACCGCGATGGTGGTATTGGTGCCCACCAAGCCAACCTTCGGCAGGTTCACAGCACCAACATTGGCCGCTTCTTCTGTCCCAGCGCTGCCAAAACTGTTCACCGCGACAAGCGCGGCGACGACCATACCGTCTTCCGTCACATAACTTGCGCTGCCGACACCGCCTTGCACACCACCTGCCCGCGCCCCAAAACCGGCACCAACCCGCCCTTGCGTCACCTCATAGCTCAGCGCCTCCACGGCATCAATGCCTAGCTGGCGATATGGCGGGTCCATGCCCCAGTCCTTGTCGCCACCGTTGGTGAGATCAAAAAGAATTGCCGCTGGCACCACCGGCACCGCCTGCGGTGCGATCGCCAAGCCAATACCCTTGTGCGAGAGCGCTGCTGTCACGCCGTCTGCCGCAGCCAGACCCAACACCGAACCGCCTGACAACACCACGGCGTGGGCGTGGGTGATAAGGCAAGTAGGATCCAGCGCTTCGGTTTCCCGCGTACCTGGGGCGCCGCCTCTAACATCGACACCCATCGCCGCCGGTCTATCGGGGACAACGACGGTAACGCCAGTACGGGCGTCCGCATCATGCGCCTGCCCTACTTTAAGCCCAGCAACATCCGTCAGCGAATCGGTCGGTCCAGGCACTGCCTTGATATGCATGTCAGCGTTCCACCTCGTCACCGGGTAAGCGGATCAGGAAAGTTGTGCCTTCCGGCCCGGTATCCTCGAGGACGATCTGGCCACCATGAGCCAAAACAATATCACGGGCAGTGGCAAGGCCGAGCCCGGTACCGCCAGCGCGCGCACTTGAAAAAGCCTTGAAAAGACTAGGCCGTACATGCTCGGGGATGCCGGGCCCGCTATCGTGAATGCGGATATGAACCGTGCCATCACTGTCTCGGCTGGCGCGCACTTTGATTGTGCCTCCCGTTCCTTGCACCTCGTAAGCATTCCTGCACAGGTTCAGCAACACCCGATGTAATTGTTCCGGATCGGCATAGATCTGGATAATTTCCTCTTCAAAATACTCGAAGGAGAAGTCTTCCCGTTCAGGCAGCCCAAGCGACAAAGCCACATCCCGCACAATATCCTCAAGCGGGCTCCAGCGCTTTTCGGGCAAGGGGTCATCCGCCTTCCCGTGACGGATGGTGCTTTCGCATAGCGCAACGGCCCGACTAACAGCGGAAACCAAACGGCGAGACACTTTCTGCACGCCCGGGTGATCCACACGTTGCAGCGCATCTGATGCCAACTGCGCAGTCGCGAGAATATTTCGCAGGTCATGGTTGATTTTGGCGACCGCTTCGCCGAGTGCCGCCAAGTGAGACTTTTGCTTAAGGTTTTGCCGCAACTCGTCCTGCATGCGCATGAGTTCACGCTCGACAAGGCCAATCTCATCCGGCCTCCGAGAGAAGCGTGACCGGCCTTGCACCGCCTCAGGCTGGCGACGGAAGGCTACAATACGGTCCTTGATCCTGCGCATGGGACGCACAAGCAGCCAATGCAGAGCCAGGTAAACCAGAATGCCGGTGAAAATGGATGTCAGGATCGCCAGCACAAGGACATTGTTGGAATAATTGGCCAGCGCGCGGTATAATCCTGCCTCATCCATCGTGACCTCAAGCATACGCGTGCCTGGCAGCATGGGGTCGCCGATTACCCTGATCACCCGATCCCCACCTTCTTCCAGAGTGTCAAACGCATCCATGATCAATGCCCCGAGAGACGGGTTCCGCAGGTCATAGGTCGCATTTACCTCGTCGGGCATGACATCAAAGCCGAGCACGAGACTTTTGTCTTCCCGCCGGACAATAATGGCAATGACGCCCGACTGTCGCAGCAGCCGTTGCTCAAGCTGAGGACTGACCATGTTATTCGGTGCCTCCTCAAGCGCCAACACGGCGATTTGCGCGTTCTCAAGACGGGTACCGATATAGTCCTGACGGAAAGTGGCGATGGATGGCAGATAAACAAACACAGACACCCCCATCACGAAGATGCAGGTGAGAATCAGCAGGCGAGACCTGAGACTGGATGTAAACGGTCTGTAATGCTCGGGCATAAAATGACTTGAATCGCATCCTGCTTGGAATTGCAAGTAAACTAATGCACACGCCGAATCGACGCATCCAATCCTGAACCATTAGGGCTCAAAGTCCCTCCTGACCGTAAATTTGGTTACATTTTTGCGGTCGGCAACCAGAATTTCGCGAAAAGACGCCAAAATTATGTTAAGAACTCCCGTCATGCGCTGTTGACTTGGGGTTACCCTGCGAGTATACAGCGCGCTCGAAATTTGAACGCCGGGCCGCGACCGAGATACAAGGCTAGGCGATAAAGCTGGAGTAAGACAAGTGAAACGGACCTATCAACCAAGTGTGCTCGTTCGCAAACGTCGTCACGGTTTCCGTGCCCGCATGGCAACCGTTGGTGGCCGTCGCATTCTAAATGCACGCCGCGCAAAAGGCCGTAAGCGCCTTTCGGCGTAGAGGTCTTCGGGGCGCGCTTGCGCACCGCGTAACACAGATGAAACGCCGACCGCGAGATATCCGGTCGGCTTTCGTTGTTTTTGGGCTTAAGCTCGGGGCACACCCGAGGCAAATGCCTGAATAAAGCAAGACAGACATGGCCACATTCGATCGCATCAAAAAAAGGCCCGAATATCTGGCAGTAGCTGGCACCCAGCGCAAATGGGTGACACCTGCCTTTATCGTGCAGGCCATGCCGGGCGAATCAGACACCTCGCCACGCGTCGGCTTTACTGTTTCAAAGAAGGTTGGGAATGCCGTCGCTCGCAACCGGGCCCGCAGGCGTCTCAAGGAAGTAGCGCGCCAAATAGTGGCCGCGCACGGCGAGCCCGGCTGGGCCTATGTATTCATAGGCCGACAGGCCGCTATCAGCTACGATTTTGAGAAATTAGGGGCTGACATGCGCTGGGCCCTTGCAAAACTGGCATCGGGCGCCGATTTAAAATCAGACAGACGACCCGCCCTTCGCGGCAAAGCACCACAGCGAAACCGAGGATAAAATGCCGGAGACCGACAATACTCGCCCCTCCCGCACCTCACCCCTTGGCTGGGTTCTGCTTGGCTTTATCAAGGTTTATCAGCTATTTATCTCGCCGCTTTTGGGGCCGAACTGCCGTTTTCAGCCTACTTGCAGCGCTTATGCGCTTGAGGCGATCAGGCTGCACGGTGCGATCCGCGGCGGCGGGCTGGCAATTCGCCGCATCCTCAAATGCCATCCTTGGGGTGGATTTGGTTACGATCCTGTGCCACAAAGCCCACGCGGTAAAGCGGCTCACGGGTCGCCGTCATGTGCATGCAGCACAACAAATAAGAGTGAAGAGGCCGACGTGAAGCGGCCACATGATCAGGGTATGACATCTCATGGGTGACAATAAGAATTTTGTGCTTTTTGCCGTGCTATCGCTGGCGATACTTCTGGGCTACCAGTATTTTTATGCTGGCCCGAAAATGGAAGCTGCGCGTCAAGAAGTGGAGGAGGCACGCACGAGCCAGGCAGTTGAAGAGGCTTTGGCACCGCGAGAGGTAGCCCCCGAGGATGAAACCACCGCTGAAGTTGTCGGGAACGAACCTGTTCTCGCCGACGCTGGCAGCGTGCGTATTGAGACACCGGAGCTATCCGGATCACTCGCTCTGCGCGGCGCAAGGTTTGATGACCTCTTGCTTAACAAACACAAAGTAAGCATGGCAAAAGACGCCCAGAATGTGCGCTTGCTTTCACCCGTGGGCGCGCCGGACGCGTATTTTGTCCGCTACGGCTGGTCTGTATCAGGACAGAACCCCGACGCTGTGCCAAACGCAAGCAGTGTCTGGAGCGCAGACAGCGACATGCTTGCGCCCGGCAAGCCCGTAACGCTCACGTGGGATAATGGGGACGGCCTGCGCTTCCTGATGAAGGTTGAAGTTGACAAAGAGTTCATGTTCTCGGTCACGCAGAGCGTCATCAACTCAACCGACGCTACCATGCAGATTGCGCCCTATGGCCTGATCAGTCGCCGCGGCGAACCCGATACAGCGGGTCTGTACATTCTGCATGAAGGTCCGATCGGCGTTTTCAACGGCACACTCGAAGAGCAGTCATATTCCGACCTCGAAGACGACGGAAACTATGAAGTCAGCTCCACCGGTGGCTGGATGGGTATTACCGACAAATACTGGATGACAACCCTTATCCCGTCACAGGATGCAGCCTTATCCCGCGCGCGCTTTGTACGCCGTGCTACAGGGGGTGATGTCAGCTACCGCGTTGATTATGTAGAAAACTGGCATACTCTGCCTGCAGGTGGCGCGCTGGAGAGCACCAGCCATTTTTACGCTGGCGCCAAGATTGTCGGCACCATCGACCGCTATCAGGAAAAGTATGAAATCGCGCTGTTCGACCGCACCATCGACTGGGGCTGGTTCTATTGGCTGACACGGCCGATCTTCAAGGGTCTGCACCTGCTTTTTGAATACACCGGCAATTATGGTGTCGCCATTCTGTTGATGACCGTTATCCTGAAGCTGGCGCTGTTCCCGCTTGCGAACAAATCCTATGTCTCCATGAGCCATATGAAAAAGGCACAACCCAAGATCAAGAAACTGCAGGAACGCTATAAGGAAGATCGCCAGAAACTGCAGCAGGAGATGATGGCGCTGTATAAAAAAGAAAAAATCAACCCGATGGCAGGCTGTCTGCCCATTCTGGTTCAGATCCCCATTTTCTTTGCGCTATATAAAGTGCTGTATGTAACGATCGAAATGCGCCACCAGCCATTTATCGGCTGGATTCAGGACCTGAGCGCACCGGACCCGTTGACACCAATCACACTCTTTGGCGCGCTTGACTGGAACCCGCCCGCATTCATTGCTATCGGCGTATTGCCTATCCTCATGGGGCTTTCCATGTGGCTACAGCAGAAGCTTAACCCGCAGTCCGCCGCCATGGACCCGACACAGCAGAAAATCATGGGCTTCCTGCCGCTGATTTTCACCTTCATCATGGCGCCTTTCAGCGCTGGTCTCGTGCTTTACTGGACATGGAACAACACCTTGTCGATTGGACAACAGTGGCTGATCATGCGCCGCGAGGACGCCCGCACGGCGGCCAAAGAAAAAACTAAGGCATAAGGCGAGAATGGAAGAAGAGCGATTTACCCAGACAGATATGGAACGTGGCCGGCTTCTTTTTGCCGGTCCCGTTGATTTTATCATGGGCGCGGTATCCCTGCAGACGCTGCCGGGTGCAGACCGTCCGGAAGTAGCATTCGCCGGACGCTCCAATGTGGGGAAATCCAGCCTTGTGAATGCACTGACAGGCCGAAAAACCCTGGCCCGCACCTCCAACACACCTGGCCGCACGCAAGAGCTCAATTACTTCGAGATCGGGCGCGAGGCAGACCAGCTCGCATACCTTGTGGACTTGCCCGGATATGGCTACGCCAAAATCGAGCGGAAGAAGGTGCATGCCTGGACCCGACTGGTGAAAGATTACCTTCGTGGCCGCCCGAACCTTAGGCGTATCATGCTGCTGATCGATAGCCGTCATGGCCTGAAGGAAAACGACCGCGAGATCATGACCATGCTTGATGAGGCCGCCGTCAACTACCAGATTGTGCTGACGAAGCTGGACAAGCTCAAGGTTGCCGACCGGGAAAAAATCCTCAAAAAAACGCAGGAAGATGCAAAAAAATTCATCGCCTGTTTCCCGGTTGTTCTTGCTACATCAAGCGAAAAAGGCTGGGGCATTCCGGAGCTTCGCGCTGAACTGACCCAGACCCTCGCTTTCTAATCATCCCATACGCGGACTAAGACCCGGCCTTGAGCTTAAGGACACTGCATGACCAACGCCTTTGTCCATACCCTTGAGCTCAGGCTTTCCGCCGAAAAAAAGCCCTATGGCCCCGTGTTCGATATTTATGTCGACGGCACCAACCTTCTGGACAGCATCACTGCATTCGAAGCAAAGCATACCGATACGATCGCCGGGGCTTACGCGCCTTACCTGACCCGACAAGACGCGGAAGGCTTGTTGCAAACCTTTCCCGGCGGCCTGACCCCGTATGCCTGTAATTGCGGCGAACCCTTCTGCTGGTTTCTAACCTGCAAAATCAGCGTAGACTATGGCTTTGTGCGCTGGCATGGCTGGTCGAACCCCTACCGCGACGACAAGGCCAAGGCGAAAGATGGGCTCTATTGGCGGTACCGGGACTTCCCGGAACTGGTGTTTGAGCAGGAAGCCTACAGGGCTGTAATAGAACACGCCCTTGCCCGCCTGGATCATGCCAACGGAAAATAAAACCGGCCGCGATGTCGAAATCATACCCAAGCCGCACGTCAACACGATATAACGGGCAAAAGGGCACCCCGCCCACCGCCCAAAATATCGGAGACGACCATGGCTCAATTCATGTTGTTGCTGCACGACAAGCTGGATGGTTTTCCCCAGCTTTCCCAAGATGAAATGATGGCGATGATCCGAGAATATACCGCCTGGACAGAACAAATGATCGCTGACGGTCGCTTTCTGGGCGGCGAAAAACTCAAGGACGAACCCGGCCGTAGCCTGATGATGGGTCCAAGCGGCATTGAAAGCCACGCCGGTCCCTTCACCGAAGCCAACGAGATAATCGGCGGCTTCATGTCGATTACCGCGGCCGACTACGACGAAGCAGCCGAGATCGCCAAGACATGCCCACACGTCAGATATGGCCGCATTGAACTGCGCGAGATAGACCCGCTTGAATAATGTTAGGCGAGCCAGACACCGAGATCAGGCGAACGCTTGACCAGCTGTTTCGCCGCGAGGCGGGGCGGCTTGTCGCCTCGCTCACGCGGAAATTGGGGGCTCACAACCTCGCACTTGCCGAAGACACAGCGCAAGATGCCCTGTTGGCGGCAAGCCGCACATGGCCTTATGACGGCATGCCCGAAAACCCCGCAGCCTGGCTGCACAGCGTCGCTTTTCGCAAGGCCATCGACCTGCTGCGCCGCCATAGTGTGGCTCGGAATGCCATACCTGCCCTTGAAGCCGAACAAACCAATCCACAGCAGCCCTCCCCCGGCATCAGTGATTCAGAGCTACGGCTACTATTCCTATGTTGCCACCCAGCCATGCTGGCACGCGACCGTCTCGCTCTCACGCTCAATATTGCGTTTGGCTTTAGCGCCCGCGAAATTGCCCGGCTGTTTCATATAGGCCCGGCTGCGATGTCCGCGCGCCTGATGCGCTGCAAGGAGTGCATTCGCGGTCAGAGGTTGTCGTTCGATATGCCCATGGGGGCAGACCTCGCGCCGCGGGTGGCTGCCGTGCAGAAAGTGATCTATCTGGCTTTCTCGCTAGGCTACAGTCCCGGCCCCGGCGCTCTGGCCGTCCGCACCGATATCGCGCTTGAAGCCCTGCGGCTGGCAGAGAGCTTGTGCAACATTCGTGCAATCAGCAGCGCAGATGCCCATGCCCTTGCCGCGCTTCTGTGTTTTCAGGCGTCCCGGCTAACCAGCCGTACAGGGGCGGGCGACACCTTCATCCCACTCACCGTGCAAAACCGCGAACTATGGGATCAAAACCTGATCATGAAGGGATTTCACCACCTGAAGAAAGCACAAACCACACCTGAGCTTAACCGGTATCATCTGGAGGCTGGCATTGCTGCCCTGCATGCAACCGCCCGTTCGTCAGCGGAAACCGACTGGCGGCAAATTAGCCTTTACTACGAACAGTTATGGTGCATGACCCGCGCACCCATCGTGGCACTTAATCACGCTATCGCAATTGCGATGGCCGGAGACAATGAAAGCGCGCTTGAGAAGCTGGACAGCTTGTCGGCATCACCCGAGTTGCGCGGCGATGGGCACTTTCATACCGCCCGGGCAGAAATACTGCATCGTCTCGGTCGCCTGGATGAGGCGCATGCAGCTTTTAAGAAAGCCCGCTTTACAGGCGGCAGTGACCCGGACATGAAATATCTGGATATGCGCCTCAGCAGCTTTAGCTGACCTATCCGAACGCTGCTATCGTCTCCGCCGAGACAAAACGAAACCGCTTCATCAACCCTGCGATCTCCGATGTGCGGGAGGCGCGAGCTGCCTCCTCGATGGCTTGGCATATGTCGCCAAGTGGCATGGCGCCGAAACTACGAGCCGCACTTTTCAAGGCATGTGCCTGAATTTCCACTTGCTCAATCTCGCCTTTTGACAGGTGCTCACTAATGGCCAAGCCTGTGCGTTCAATTTCCTGTTTGAGTGACCCAACCAAAAATTCGACGGATTCCTCCCCCACATCATTGGTTAACTTGTCCAGCACTTTCTTGTCGAGCAACGACATCGGACCCCCCTCACTACATTCTTTGCTTAACTCCACCAAGGGCAAGCCAAAGCCGCCCCCGGTGCTACTGCGGCTGGCTCAGCCGGTATATACCCTTCAAGCCATCCGGCGACACCGGTTTGCGCTTGCGCAGAAAAGAAAGCTCCCCGGCATGGTACAGTGCCGTAGCCTCAGTGCGAACCCGCGGCAAATATTTGCGCCAGTCCTCGTCTTCCCCGGCCAGCGCTTGTGCCACGTCGCGCGGCGCGACGCTTTTTGCTTCGCTTATTTGCCGCATAATCTCATCCCGAACCACGCTATCCGCTACTGTCACCATTATTTCCCTTCAAATTACCTTCTTTTCGGCGCTTTTTTGCTTTCCCCTATAGGCTTGCCGGGCTAGTGTCGCGGCCATAATGAATAAGGGGTCTTCCATGCAAAAAGCACTGAAATTCGCAGCGATCGCCGCAATGCTTGGCCTTGCTGCCTGCAGTAACGATAGCAGCGAAAACGAAAAAACAGAAGACGCCAAAGATGGCGCCCCTCAAACCCAAGACCAGAAAGCAACTGATACAATGACTGAACAAGCCGCGTTCAAGGCTGAAAACCTCGCCTATCTCGAAGAAAACAAAAAGAAAGAGGGCGTTCAGGTTACAGCTTCCGGCCTTCAATACCGTGTGGTTGAAAGTGGTGACGGCAAAAGCCCGTCCGCCGAAGACTTCGTCACCGTGCATTACGCTGGCCGCCTGATTGACGGCAGCGAATTCGATTCGAGTTACAAGCGCGGTGAGCCTGCAACCTTCCCTGCTGGTCGGCTGATCCCGGGTTGGACCGAAGCACTGCAGATGATGCAGGTGGGCGATAAGTGGGAGTTGGCCATCCCGGCTGAGATTGCCTATGGCCCGAACGGCGCCGGTGGCGTAATCCCCGGTGACGCAACCCTTGTCTTTGATGTAGAATTGCTAGGTGTCATGTCGCTTGAGGAAGCTGAGGCCGAAGCCCGTAAGCAAGCAGAAACCTTCAAGATCCAGCAATTGGCTTTCCTCGAAGAGAATGCCAAACAAGACGGCGTGACCGAGACCGAAAGCGGCCTTCAATACCGTGTGATCGAAGAAGGTGAAGGCGATAGCCCAACGGCAGAAGCAAATGTAACAGTGCATTACGCGGGCAAGCTGATTGATGGTACAGAGTTTGACTCAAGCTACCGTCGCGGTACACCGACAAGCTTCCCGCTCAATGGCGTGATCAAAGGCTGGACTGAAGGTGTTCAGCTGATGAAGCCGGGTGCAAAGTACGAATTTTTCATTCCGTACCACCTTGCTTACGGCGAACGCGGCTCGCGCTCCATCCCACCCTATGCGACGCTTATTTTCACTGTTGAACTGGTGTCGGTCGACAGCTAGGAAAAATAACAAAGGATGCCATAGCAACGCTCAAGCACATGCTGGAAAAAGAAGTAAAATCCGATATCCAGCAAGGCCAGTCCCAGAAAAACTGGCAACAGGATATATTTGAGCAAGACGCCCACGGCGCCAAAAGTTATCCGGGGCGGCGCAATGCGCTGCCCCATCACTTCTTCCGCTTTGTCCTGACGTTTGATCATGACGCGATTATAGCCGGGGCCAGCCATCATGCCTAGCACCGATCGAACACCGCCCGCTGCATTTGATATCAGGAAAGGCCGGATAGAGCCTGCCCGTTGGCAAGAGGTGCCTTCAGGTGTGCCGTTGCCGCTGCAACAACACTGGGCCTATGGTCGCGCGCTTGAAGCCATCGGCGTGCCGGTGGAGATGTGGCAGATAGCGGCAGGCGAGAATGCCGCTGCCTTTTGCGTCGTCGCCAGACGGCAACTGGCCGGACTTATCGGTATCGAGAGCATTATGCGCGGGCCCCTTTGGCTGGACACGGGTATAAGCCTTGATACGCGGGTTTCCATCCTCGCGGCGCTCAAGGCACAGTCCCAGCCGTGGCGCTGGCGTTTTCTGGCCCAGCAGCCAGAAATTGAGGCGACGGAGCCTGCACTGCAAAAGCTGAAAAGGGCTGGGCTCAAACGCATTATCACCGGATATTCCACACCGTGGCTGGACCTCAGGCCGGATGTTGCTCATTTGCGTGATGGCCTTGTTGGCAAGTGGCGAAACCAGTTGGCCCGCGCGGAAGACGCACACCTGACCATCAGCCTTGGCGGCCGCAAAGCGCATCAGCATAGCTGGCTTTTGGAAAAGGAAGCAGAACAACGCAAAGGCCGGGGTTATCAGGGGTTGCCACTGGGACTCGTACCGCTTTTTAACAGTGTGCTGGAGGAGGCAGGCGAACAGGCTGTGCTATCGGTCAACGCGCTCAGCGGTCGCCGCAAGATCGCAGGCGCCTTGTTCCTGCTGCATGGCAACAGCGCCACTTACCACATTGGCTGGGCCGGGGAAGAAGCCCGTGCAGTGAATGCGCAGAACCGGGTGCTTTATGAAGGTATGCTGGCGCTGAAGGATCGCGGTATCAGCTTCCTTGACCTGGGCGGCGTCAATACCGCTAACGGCGCAGGCATCGCACGCTTTAAATTGGGTACCGGAGCCAAGCCAGTCACTCTGGTTGGTACCTATATCTGACAGCTTTTAACCACTTCATGAAACTGGCGCCTCGGGCTTCATGTCCTGCTTCTCGATAAATTCCTGCTGTGATTTTTCGTGGAATTCAATCTCAATTTCCGATGTGCGCGAGATGTAAAGCAAATAGCCGACAAAAACCGCAAGCAAGAAGATCGCGGCCGAGGCGGAATACCAAAAGATCGCATGCTGCTTGCCGCCCGCAAGCATGACGGGCCCATCAGGGCTTTCTTGCTCTTCGTGGTAATCCGCGATGGTGGCAATGAGCGCGTACCCCCGGCGCGGGATGGTCTTGATATAGCGCGGCCGTCGAGGGTCGTCCCCCAACGCCTGCCTGAGCTTGGACATGGCCTGGGTGAGCGCCTCGTCCCCGGCGTAGGGCAGTGTCGATACACTGGCAAGCAGTTGCTCGCGCGGGACCGGTGCACCGCCCGCAGCACACAATTCCTCAAGCAGACGGACAAGTCGCGGCTCAAGCGGCTTTGTCTCGCCCGCCACCGTCAGTTCGTTGCGCGCGGGGTCAAAAACCACTTCGCCAATCAGTTTTCTGTCCGTGCCCGCAAGCTCTCTCAATGTTTCTCAACCTTTTCGTCAGGACAAATTGTGCCGTTATCTGGCCTCGTTAAAACAGATACGGCCTGTTTTGCCGATCTGTCAAACAGGCAATAACCAAAGACGAAACGAGGACACGATGCGATTTCTGACTTATTTCCTAACCATACTGGTGGTGACATTTTCATCATCAGCAGACGATACTACAACAAACAACTGGCTGAACCGGCAAGCACTGGACAGTTTTCTGGAGGACGCCACTGCAAAGGGTTTTGCCGGCGTTGTAGGCCTCTCCGATGCTGACGGCACGCTTTACGTGCGCGGGTTTGGTACTGCGGCAGAAGCTACACCTTACAATGAAAGAACCATCGCCGACATTGCCTCCATCACCAAACAGTTCACCGGTGCGGCCATCTTGCGGCTGCAGGAACAGGGAAAGCTGAAACTGCGCGACAGGCTGGGCGTCTTTTTCCCCAAGGCACCGGACGACAAGGCGGCGATTACCTTGCACCAACTGTTGACCCATACCGCAGGCTTTCCCGATGTGATCGGCCGGGACGACGAAGCCATCGACCGGGCAGCTTATATTGCCCGCGCGTTTGCTGGCCCGCTGGATTTTACTCCTGGTACAAAATACGAATATTCCAACGTGGGTTACTCAATCCTCGCCGCCGTGATCGAAATAGCATCCGGCCAGGATTATGAGATCTACCTTTTTGAAAACCTCTGGAAGCCTGCCGGCATGTTCAACACCGGCTATTACCGCCCGGATTGGTGTGACCACACCCTGCCGCGCCTCAAAGCGCCCGTACACGGCATGTTCACAGCAAAAGAGGTGCTGGACCGGACGCGCGGAGATAGCTGGCACCTGTATGGCAATGGCGGTGTGCTGAGTACGGCAGGCGACATGTTGCGCTGGCACCGGGCACTGCTGGGCAACAAGATACTATCGGCAGCATCCAGAAAGCTGTTATTTACCCCTCATGTGCCGGAAGACAAGGAAGGCGTTTACCACTACGGTTACGGCTGGTCGGTGGTACCAAATTATAAAGGCAAAAAACTGGTCTGGCATAATGGCGGCAGCTATTTCAGCCGCGCCGAATTCTGGCGTTTTACAGACGATGGCACCGCATTTTTCATTGCAAGCCACAACCGCGCCATCGAGCCCTATATAATTGCCGACGGCCTTGCACAAATCCTGCTCGGCCAGACCCCCGCTGCGATAAATCCATAGCCATCATGCCCATGGGGTTACTCGGTGCTCCCATGGGCCACCATGTCGCACACAAAAGAATCTCTCTCCCCTTGTAAGATTTAGGCTGGCTTTCCAAATTGTGATATTATAACTATGCACCTTGAAATGAGACGAGGACGGTTTTGGACTGGGCACTGGCATTATCGGTTATTGTACTGCTGGCCGCACCGCTTTTGGCGCGGCTTGTCGCTCGTGCGCCCCACATCAAGGGAGCGCTCGACGGCTTTGTATTGATCACCGTACTTGGCCTGATCACCCTTACCCTGCTGCCTGAAGCGATCGCACATGGTGGCCTTTGGGGGCTTGCAATTGCGGTGATTGGTTTCGCTCTTCCCTGGATTGCCGAATTCCTGTTCCACAGGGCAGAAGAAATGACCCACCGTATCGTCCTGCTCGCAGCCTCACTTGCATTAGTGGTGCACGCGGCATCTGACGGGGCGATCCTTGCACTGGCGCATGAAAGTACCGCAGGCAATTTTGTTGCAACCGGTATTCTCTTGCACCGTGTCGGCGTTGCCATTGCCGTTTGGTGGTTACTGCGCCCTGTACTGTCAACAACTGGTGGTCTACTTGTGCTTGCTGGCCTGGGGGCGATGACCGTCGTTGGCTACTTTATCGCGCTTTTTGCGGGTGAATGGTATAATCTGCCTCTGGTTGGCTATTGGCAGGCTTTTGCTGCAGGGTCGCTTCTGCATGTGGTGTTGCACCCACTGGAAGATCATAGCCAGACCCCGAGCAAGGACACCCTGCCTGCACATCGCCTGGGTACTGCGCTTGGCCTTTTGTTTGTGCTTAGCCTTATCGCCGCCCATTATTTTTACCACACACCAGGCACCTTAAGTCACATGCCTGTCCATGGTATGCACCACACCGTCGAACTATTGAATGCGGTAGGTCGGCTTTTGGCGCCGATCATGCTGTTGGTGTTGTTGGTGGCTGCAGCGCTACCCCGTGTATACGGAAGAGGGCCTGCCAGCACCATGACCAGTCTCAAGAAAGTCGCACCATGGACGTTGCTGTTCTGGCTGGCTGCAACAGTATTGGTGGAATTGAGCCCCCTGACCGTACCCGGCGCGGGCGGTGGCTGGTTGCTTTTTGCGCTATGGCTTATAATCGTCAGCGGGCTGATCATCCACATGGGTGCCCGGGCATTTTTCACTACCCTGATGCCACGATATGCAGCACATAAACACAGCCACGGCCACAGCCACTAGACACCACCTGTGAGATCATAAGGTTTTCCTTGCTCAAAGCAGCAAAGAGCGCTAGCCATGCGCGCAGAAACCAAGAGGATTTCACCCATGCGATTTGACGGGCGCACCGTAGTTGTTACCGGCGGCACATCAGGTTTTGGCGAAGCTATCGTCAAGGCTTTTGCGCGCGAAGGGGCGATTGTGCATTTCTGCGGCCTGATTGATGCAGAGGGTGAACGGGTCATAGCCGATGTCACAGCCGTAGCTGGCAAGGCGTATTATCACCATGCGGATGTCCGGCTTGAAACAGATGTAAAGGCCTTTATCGATAGCGCAACGGCTGAAACCGGAACCCTTGACATAGCTGTCAACAACGCTGGGATAAGTCATACCGCCGCACGTTTTGCCGAGCAGGACATGGCCGTCGTCGAGGATGTATGGCGTACCAATGTTATGGGGATCTGGCACGCCATGCGGAACGAAATTCCAGTCATGCTGAAATCTGGCGGAGGAGCCATCATCAACACCGCCTCGATCCTGTCAAAGTCCGGCGCGGAATGGATGGCGGCTTATGGCACCAGCAAACACGCCGTTATCGGCCTGACCAAAAGTGCCGCCCTTGACTATGTCGACCACGGCATACGTATCAACGCTGTATCCCCCGGCCCAATGCTGACCCCGATGTTCGAACGCGCCCTTAGCGACATTGGCGGTGATATGAGTAAATTTGCCGGTGGCCTTCCCAAGGGTGGCCCCGCCGACCCTGCCGATGTCGCCCGAACGGTATTGTATCTTGCCAGCGAAGAAGCAGCCTATATGAACGGAGCCAATGTGGTTGTAGACGGCGGCACCTCCTCCGGACAACACGGATAATACTATACAAGGCCTTGAAATACGGGGCCGGGACCGACAGATAAACGGATGGCGCTCGCGCCAATGGGAGTGCTCGTAGAATGAAACTGGTAACGGACTGGTTCCGTAGAACCTTCTCTGACCCTCAGATGGTCTTGCTTGTCCTCGTGCTTGTGATTGCACTGATCGGCATTTCCTTCTTTGGGCACATGTTGGCGCCTGCCATCGCTGCGGTGGTGATTACTTTTCTGCTCGACGGCCCTGTCAGCTGGCTGAAACGCCGAGGCATGCATGCGTTGCTTGCGGTGATTACGGTGTATCTGCTGTTCCTGACACTTTCGCTGATAGCTTTGTTCGCGGTGGTGCCACCACTGTTCCGGCAAGTGGGACAATTTATCAACGACGCCCCCGCCATGGTCAGCGCCGTGCAGGACGCCTTGCTAAACCTTCAGGCTCGCTTTCCTGACCTTATTTCAAAGATGCAGGTGGAAAGTTGGCTCGCGGGTCTGGGGAATGAGATTACAAACCTTGGTCCCCGCCTTGTGCAATACTCGCTCTCCGGCCTCACCGGCGCTGCAGCATTCATTGTCTATGTGGTGCTTGTACCGGTTATGGTTTTTTTCTTTTTGAAAGATAAAGCACAAATTTTGGGCTGGTTTGGCCGTTTCTTCCCCAATGACAAACCTCTGCTGGAGCAGGTCTGGCGCGAGATTCTTGACCGAGCGGGTGACTATGCCCGAGGGAAGGTCTACGAGATCCTGATCGTTGGCCTCGCCGCTTATATCACCTATCAGGTGCTGGGGCTGCCCTATGCAACCTTGCTTGCCGTGGCCACCGGCTTAAGTGTCATTATCCCGTACTTCGGGGCCGCTGCGGTAACTTTCCCCGTGACCCTTGTCGCGTATTTTCATTGGGGTTTTGGCCACGAGATGGCGGCTGCCGTGATCGCCTATCTGGTATTGCAGGCGCTGGACGGTAACGTACTCGTACCGCTCCTGTTTTCAGAAGCTGTGAAACTGCATCCCAACGCAATCATCATCGCCATTCTTGTATTCGGAGGCATCTGGGGCTTCTGGGGTGTTTTCTTCGCCATTCCGCTCGCCACCGTCACCAACGCCGTGCTGCGCGGCTGGAGAGAACGGGCGGCAGGTGGCACTGCCGCCGCTTAACACCTGATTTTAAAAAAACTTTTCTTCCCGGCAGATTTCTGCCTAAATGTTAAGGGGTTGAAAAAAGGATTGGCTGGACAGAATCATGATACTGGAATCTCGCAGCATCATCTTCTCGGATGAAGAACTTTTATTGGCAATGCGCCCCGTCCTTGAAAGCCGGGGGTCCGCTTTGAACTTGCCAGTAACCTCCATCCGGTCAGAACTGGACAATGATGGTGAGGTGACCGTTTGTTTCATCTTGTCCGATGGCTCAGACCCGATAACATTCAACAGCCGCGAAGTCGGCGCTGCTGTTCTCAACCATTGTATTGAGCAGGGCATCCCTCTGCCCCGCGGTTCTTATAAAGAACTGGCAATCCGCGGCTCGCATATTGCGCTGATCGTAAGATTTGAATCGGGATCCATGCAGTCCGGGATTGACGAGGACGAAGAGTAAGCATCGCCCTTGCCATACACTGAAAATCCTATTCGGGTAAAAAGTCCGGGACAGAGAGGTATCGTTCCCCCGTATCATAGCAGAACCCGACAATGCGACTACCTTTTGGCAGGTCCTTCACACGGGCGGCTATCGCAGCCAGCGTAGCGCCGGAAGACACCCCTATGAGCATACCTTCCTCTCGCGCGGCGCGGCGCGCCATTTCCTTGGCATCCGCTGGGTCGACTTTTAATATCTCGTCGATCAGACCCATATCGAGAACATCCGGCACAAAGCCTGCACCAATACCCTGAATGGGATGCGGTCCCGGCGCGCCACCCGACATCACAGGCGACAAGGTCGGCTCTACCGCAACCACCTTGAACGCAGGCCACGCCTTTTTCAACACCATGGCACAGCCGGTAATATGCCCGCCAGTACCGACACCTGTAATCATATAGTCCAGACCATCCGGGAAATCTTGCAGGATCTCCTGTGCCGTTTTGTCAACGTGTGCCTTAACGTTGGCCGGGTTGGTAAACTGCTGCGGCATCCAGGCATCATCCGTAGCCTCCAGTAGCTGAGAAGCCTTGGCGATCGCGCCCTTCATTCCCAGCTCCTTTGGAGTCAACTCAAACTCCGCCCCGTAAGCCAGCATCAGGCGTCGCCGCTCAACAGACATGGATTCGGGCATCACAAGAATAAGCCGGTAGCCTTTCACCGCCGCCACCATGGCCAGGCCAACACCCGTATTGCCTGAGGTCGGCTCGATAATCACGCCACCCCGCTTGAGCGAACCGTCCTTTTCCGCCTCTTCAACCATGGCAAGTGCGATACGATCCTTGATCGAACCACCGGGATTGACGCGTTCCTGCTTGATCCAGACTTCATGGTCCGGGAAAAGTTTCTTCAAGCGTACATGCGGCGTATTGCCGATGGTATCCAGAATGGATTCAGCTTTCATTAGTGTCCCCTATTGAGATGATTTGTGAAACAAAAGCCCGAACCTAACCCTGCGCTTTTCTTCGCTCTTTGATTGAGACTATTTCATCAGTATCGCACGGGCGGAACATAACCCTGGACCACGCAGGCACAGACCGTGTGATCCAGACATTGCCACCAATAACCGAATTGTTGCCGACGATAGTCTCACCGCCCAGAATGGTGGCCCCGGCATAGATAACCACATTGTCTTCAATTGTGGGGTGTCGTTTTTTGAACTTCTGATCGCGGTCCACTCGCAGGGCACCAAGGGTTACACCCTGATATATTTTGACGTTATTACCAATAACCGCAGTTTCCCCGACGACAACGCCTGTCGCATGGTCAATAAAAAATGATTTGCCGATCGTAGCGCCTGGGTGAATGTCCACGCCTGTTTTCTGGTGTGCATATTCAGTAATCATACGAGGCAAAAGCGGCACATCGCGCTTGTGCAGCGCATGCGCAATTCGGTAGGCCGTAATGGCATAAAATCCGGGATAACACAGGATAACTTCTTCAACAGAAGAAGACGCCGGATCACTGTCGAAAATAGCCTGCGCATCAAGGTAACAATCATCCGCGATAGACGGCAAATCAGATAAGAACCCTTGCACCAACAAGCGCTCGCAGCCAACATCACGGCCTTTGCATAACCGTTCGACCAAATTGTAAAATTCACGCTCAAGCAGCTCAAGGCGCGCGCCAAGGTTCAGTTCATCGTCTTCCGCAACGGCATAATGCGGGAACATAACCGCAGCTGTCTTTTTCAGCAGGCTGCCAATTTTGGCAAGCGACATACCAGACAGGTCACCATAGCGTTGATGATGGGCCTGCAGTTTTGCGGCTATATGCTCAAGGCTGGTATCGGTCATTGGCTCGGTGCTCATGGCTTGGCCCTCTTTTTGCTGTATAACAGTTTAGGAGGGTCGGGGCCATCTACAAGCCCCGCGAAGGCGAGAAATTCTTCACTTTCATGCGAGGAAAGCTATTGCTGAGGGTAATTGCTTACTCGCCCTCTTGTTTATCATGAACCAGCAAATGCCCGTATCCCGCTTCAAGCGTCAATTCGTCGGAGCGCCTGACAATGGCTTTTTCAAGCACGGCCATAAATGCCGCCTTATCAAGCCCCTGCTCTAACGGTCCATCAATTTCATAGATAGCTGTGCCTGAGCGGTGCCAGAAACCCTTGGTCCAGAACAAGCCCGTATTCGTGGAAACTGTATATACTGGAAGGTTTGTTTCAGCCTGTAGATAATAGGCACCACTTTTAAGACGTCTTTGGTCGCCCGGGCGCACCCGTGTGGCCTGGGGGTACACGATAAGCGGACGCCCCGTTTCCTGGATATGCTCTGCCACCTGTTCCATGCCCTTGTGGGCAGTATGGCTTTCCCGGTCGATTCGAACGATGCCTGCCTTTTTCAGCGCCGTGCCAATGAAGGGTACCTGAAACAGTTGTTTTTTCGCCAGCGCCGTCACATCGTTGCGCAGCGGGAAGGTCAGAATAGGGTCCATATTGCTTTGATGCGCGGCAGCCAGAATAAACGAGCCACGTTTGGGTAATTTCTCGAGCCCGCGATACTCATGCTTCAGACCAAGACAGATACGCGCGATCCACAACGACGAGTTACAATAAACCAGAATACCCCGCCTCACCGGCCCGTCGGTCTTGGCCAGACACAGCGGCATAAGAACGCCACCGCAATACAGAATTGTGAAGGGATAAAAGACAATATTGAACAGGATTGAGCGAATGCCATTGCTCAAAAATTTCACACCATCTCTCCTGTCTTTTGTTCCGGTTACCATATGGTAATGCCATGCCCGCTCAGGCATTGCCACTTTACACAGCTTTAACTCAAGAAAAAAATCAGTTAGCTTGCTATCAGCAAACCCTCCGCACACGAAGGGAAAAAGTGTGAGCGACCAGGATAAGCGCCGCGATGACCGGCTACCAGTTTTATGGCATGGCAAACTGACCACGACAGATGACCGTGAGTTCACCTGTCAGATCAGGGATGTCAGTCTGGCCGGCACGCTGATCACTTGCGACGCGGATGTGCATATGGGGCAAGAGCTTCTGCTCACCATTGATGAGTTGGGTGAGTTTGCCTGTGTGGTAAAGTGGCAGGGCACGCATGGCTTGGGCCTCATGATCCTGGCGGGGCCAGATCTTGTGCTCAAAAAATTTGCTGAAGGTTCGGGACGGGCATTATCTGATAGCCCACGGGACCCTGGCGATGATCCGCTTATCGCTTGAACTAAAAAGAAAAAGAAGGCGGTCACCACGTTAAGGGTACCGCCTTTTCAGTGAGCAAAACTGCCGAGTGCTATCCTGCTGAGTGCTCTTTAGGTCACTGTTCTCTTGTTGTTGTATCTGTTGTTATGGCTGCACCGCAGTATTTACTAACGGCGCAGCTTGTTGCGTCGTGTCCGGCGGCGGCTGTATTTGGCCTCCATCACGCCAAAGCTGGCGTATACGACGATCTTCGGGCTGGCTGGCATAACTTCGTTGATGAATACCATTTGTCTTCTCCTCGCTGCCGTGCCTCTATCGGGCCGGTCATCATTATTTTAAGGCCTTCGCCTCAGGAACTGTCGTTTCGTACTGCTTTTGTTTATTTTGTTACCCTATGATCAGCAAACGCCGTGCCAGAAAATAAACTACACTTAAATCAGTGGCTTATAGATATCCAGGCACCTAGCCATCGCCAACATGTCCGTTTTCGGACAGTCCTTTGTTCGGTTTTGAACACCAGAAAGAAGCGATCAGGTGGCGGTGGGCAGTTCGATCGGGCCTATCCTACAAGAACATGACATTGGCTGCCCCCTGCTGCGAGCCAGCGAGCGGGATCCAGCCGGCCTTCATGACCTTATTAGTTTTTATGTGTCTTGACCCATGCGGGCAGCGCATCAACCAAGGCTGGATTGCCGAGAAGTGCCATTTCCTCACTGTCGCTTAACCAGGTTTCAAGTTCATCGACTGTGTTGGCGCGCTCAAGCTTGGCTGATGCGAGAATAAGCGCCGGGTCGAAGTCCCCGTTACAGTCGCGCTCAAACAACTGTGCCCGATGCCACGCGCGAAAGTTTCCGTCTGCGGCCAAGGCGCCCAGCGGCGATTTGGCAGCGCGCAATTCGTCCTGTTTAATCCGGGTCGTGACCGCCTCAAGGACGGGTGGTTGGCGTTTTTCTTCCGGTGTGCGCAAGATGCCAAGTTTTCTGAGCCTCAGGCCCACATCACTCCGGCCGCTGAGCCATGATAGCGGGGCCGATAGCATCAAGCCGCCGGTCACCGGCAGCATCCATAAGAACAGATCTTGATGCAGAAAGCCTGTAAGCGCGGCAACAGCGACACCAATGAATGTATGCCACCGGTGTGCCTTCAGCGCTGCACCGAAGCCAATAGAGCCATCCCCGCGCCGCTGGGGCTGCCATCCGCTATCACCGCCAGTCATAATCTCCCAGACAATGCGGCTTTGCGCCAGCATCATCACGGGTGCGTAGAGGGCCGAGAGCAAAATCTCTCCAAGCACGCTCAAGGTTACAAGGATTGGTCCGCCATACCGCAAGCACCGCATGGGATTCAGCATTGCCGTCACCCAGGCAAGTATCTTCGGAGCCAATACGATCCCCATCGACAAAATGAAAAGCTCCACTGCCCTTTCACTGTCAAACACTGGCCATGTGGGAAACAGTGATGGGCGAGCGAAATACTCCGGCCGGGTAAAACTGGCCTGCACGGCCAGTGTCAGGCCCACAACCAGAAGCAGGAACCAGAATAGCGCGCTCATATAGGCCATAATACCGGAAAGAATATGCAAACGGGTGGTAAACGCCAGCCCGCGCGCAAACAGAAACTTAATATGCTGCAGGTTGCCCTGACACCAGCGCCGGTCGCGGGTAATGACGTCGCTGAGGGAAGGCGGGGCTTCTTCATATGTCTCGGTTAGGTCAGTGTCGAACCGCACGCTCCATCCCGCACGGCGCAACAGCGCAGCCTCAATAAAGTCGTGGCTGATAACATGCCCTCCGAATGGAGCCTTCCCCTTGAGAACAGGCAAATGTGCGGCGCTCGCAAAAGCTTGCGTACGTATGATGGCGTTATGGCCCCAGAAATTGCTGCCGTTGCCGTGCCACGCCGACAGACCGTTGCCAAATATCAACCCATAAGCCCGGTTGGCAAATTGCTGCAACCGCGCATAAAGACTTTCACCAAGCACGATTGATGGCAACGTCTGCAATAAACCAAGCCCCTTGTCCGCTTCCATTCGGCGGGCCATCTCAATCATTGTGGAGGGGCTCATGATGCTGTCTGCATCCAAAATGAGCATCGCTTCATACGCTCCGCCCCAGCGCGTAACCCAATCGGCAATATTGCCTGCTTTGCGTTCTGTATTGTGTGCCCGGTGCCTGTAGTATACCGGGCACGCCGGGTCTGCTTTTGCGATCAACTGGTGAAAGACATGTTCCTCGCGAAGCCATGCGCGCGGCCTGTTGCTGTCGCTGAGGATAAAAAAGCAAAACTGACCGGGGGCTTCACTTGCCAAGCCTTTCGCCATAGCGTCGATTGCCGCTGCCACACGCACCGGGTCTTCATTATATACGGGAGCCAGTACCGCGGTTTTTATCGTCAGAGATTTCTCATAGACCTGTCGCCGCCCGAACAGGTCACGCTGAAGGATCAGTAAAAAGCCCAGCCCTGCCTGACAGGCAGCAAAACTGACCCAGACAAAATTAAGCGCAAACAGAACCAGAAAGAGCCACTGGAGGAGGGTAATATTGCCGGTACTCATCACTGCGTACATTTCATGCACACCGTAAGCTGATACCGCGCCCGTACCACCAAGCAGAACCAGGCGCGCAAGCATTGTCCCGATAAACCGCCCCCCCCGAAGACGCCCACGGTCCTTCGCACGCGGAGCATGGACACCTTGCCGTGGCATCTCCACCCGGTTTTCCTCAGGCAGTGCTCTCATTTCAGGTAAGCTGCCTGCCTCAATTGGCCCAACGGTAAAGCCAGGTTTCGCCAACTGCCGCTCCTTGGAATTTGGGTTGCAAGCGTATTTCGACCGGGCCCGCATCCTCAGGTTCAAATGTCAAAAATATACGCACGTGATCATCCGTAACCGAGTGCGTTACCACCTCTACCACGCGCCCGTTGCCAACACTGGTGTCAAGCGTCAAGTCTTTTGCGGACACGGATTGGGGCAGCCCTCGATAGTCCACCACCATCTGAGGATATGCTGTGCCAAGCTTCAATCCATAGGCACTACGGCGTACTCGTGCAAAATTCGCGGGCAAGGGATTGTCATTGGGCCACGTCAGCCGGTATGCAAATTTGTAAGGCTTTCCGGGCGCGAGCGGTAACTTGGGGCGCCAATAGGCAACAATATTGTCGTTAGCCTCCGAGCGTGTCGGAATCTCGACAAGCTGCACATGACCTTCGCCCCATTCACCAAGCGGGGTTATCCACGCAGAAGGTCTTGTGTGATAGCCCGCTTCCTGGTCTTCGAAGGTTTCTGGCGTCCGGTCTCGCAGCGCGAGACCAAACCCTTTCGGGTTTTTATCCATAAACGCGCTGACCTGAAGGTCCGCAGGGTTACTGAGCGGGCGCCACAGGCGCTCTCCCGCGCCGGTATGAATGGCTAACCCGGTAGAATCGTACACCGCATCCCGGTAATCGGGAATGTCCGCCCTGTCTATGCTCCCAAAATGAAACATTGAGGTCAGTGCACCAAGGCCAATATGCTTGAGCACCGCCCGCGGGAAAAGGGTTGCTTCAACTTCCATGCGCGTCGGATCATTGGGGTAAATGCCAAACCTATATGCCCCTGTTACCCGCGGACTGTCCAGCAGCGCGTGCACGACAATGGCGTCTGCTTGAGAAGATGGTCGCTCAATCCAGAATTTGCGAAAAATCGGGAACTCTTCACCTGTGGGCTCCGCCACGTCCACCGCCAAACCACGGGCAGACAGACCGTACGTCTGCCCTTTTGAAACTGCTCTGAAATAACTGGCCCCCTGAAATACGATAAACTCGTCTTCATAGTCCGCCCGGTTCAGCGGGTAGTGCAGGCGAAAACCGGCCAACTTTCCCACCTTGGCCAAAAGCGAGGAAATCTCCTTGCTGGGAGCATCAAAAGAAGTCTCATTTACGGGGGCTGGAAAGGCCTTGCCGTTTTCAACCACCGAGATGTCCACACCGCTCGCGTAAAGGTTCCCCGGCGCAAACATCTCAACAGAAAAACGTGTTGGGGTTCCTCCCCAGATCGCAGCCTTTTTTCGGTAGTTAATTCGCCTGTACTGGGAATAGTCCAGCTGTAAAAGAGCCTCCGGCACCTTCGGCGGGTTGACAAACGCTGTCTCGGACAACAGCCTGGCTTCATCAAGCACAAGCTGTCGGGAAAAAGCGCTGCCCTGAGCATAGCCGGCGCTGGCGACAGAAATATTGATCACAATTGCCCCGATACCGAACAGGCAGGCACGAAAAGCGGTCTGCGGCAGTGAAATTCCCATAATTAACTTCTGATCCTGTTTCCCTGATACCTCGTTTCAGCATAAATGCCTGAACATAATGGCAAAAAGATGAGACCCACCACAGGTGTATACATGATCATGGTTGCGCGCCTTATGCGCCGGCTAACGCTGTGGCTAACGCTGTTTACCGGCCATAATCACAGCGCCGCGCTGACCGGCTCTCTCGGGTTTTACCGGTTTAGCCGCCGGAGAAGCTGCATCCGCAGCCGCCTTGATGTCACATCATCCATCGGACCCAGCGCACCCCGCGCATGCTGTGGCAGGTGGCTGGCTGCTTGATCGCTTCTGCCAAAAACGTAATAATCAAACATATGCTTCCAAGCCGCCTTTTCATGCGGCGGCCGGTCACGCAGGCTCAGGAGGGCATGCATCATCGTGTCCATGGGGTTGTCGATAAATGCCGGCACATCATTCCACCAATAGTTCATCATGGCATTGAAGCCATCAAGCGCCTCAACCTGATGCCACCAAAGGGCCGGGAAGAAAAGTGCGTCACCAGCTTCCAGTTCCACGACCTGTGCCGCCTCCAGCGCGCGCGAGAAGCGCGGGAAACGCTCAAGGTCGGGCGCGCTGAAGTCCACCATGCTGACCACCTGCCCGCCGGGCGTTGGCTCAAGCGGACCGGGGTAGAGGTTATGCACCTGCTCGGGCGGAAACAGGGTGAAACGCCGCCGACCGACCAGATTGCACGCTATATTGTTCGACATATCATAGTGCGCCGCCGCTGTGGTGCGGTTACCAATCCAGACACTGACAAGCATGGGCGAGCGGCCAAACATGGGGTGACTGAGCGTCAGATCGTTTTCAGCCCGCATGCCGGGCAGGAAGGTGTCCACGTCGGTGGAGCCGATATAACAGTGTTTGGCACCTGCACCACCGCCTGCATCCAGAATTTCATCAAGGAATTCACCAAAGCTGACAGTCACGGCCTCATAGTTTGGGCCCGTCAGCTCTTCATTGTAGAAATACCGCCCTTTCATTTCAGGCGCGCCAATATAGCCTGTGACCTTGCGCCCGGCATCAAACGCCTTGAGGTAGCCGGTAGCTTCGGTGGCGGACCGCAGGCCTTTTTGCACAAGCGGCCAGCCTTTTGCCACGCCCCTCAATACGGCAGGTTCACCCGCCGACAGCAAGTCCTCATAGGGGATGCTGTCGGGGGTCAGACCCAAGATTTCGCGAACCTGCTGGCTATTGCTCATGTCCGGCTTCCCTCATTTTACTCGCCAGTCTACACACAGTTCAGCATATCCAAAAGTGTTCGGTAGATCGGCAGCATTACCGGATACAGTGCCACCATCGACGCCGCTTGGTTTAAAGTGGCACACTTCCATGCGGACTGTTGTCTGACGCCGGGTATTTTACTGCTCAGGCGCTGCACAATACCCGGCGATAAAATCTTCATGCCGCGGTAGTTTCTCCACCGTGCGGCGCACGCCCTCGGCGTAACTCGCGAGCGAAGACCGCAGCTTTTCCGGTGCCATCAGACGCCCGGCTGGGTGGTATGCCTCAGTTCCAAATCCTTGCCCCAGCAACACCTGCACCCACGAATCGATACGGAAAAGATCTTCCTCCCCCTTGTAGACGAGACCGTTGTGACGATAGAGTTCCAGCCGATGTTTCAGTGAATCGGGGATATCCATCGTCTGGCGGTCGCGCCAGAAGGCGGTATCGTCGCGCCGGGTGACATAATAGTGGAGGATGATAAAATCGCGGATGCTTTCAAACTCTTCGCATGCCAAACGGTTGAAATGGTCTGCGAGTGCCGGGTTGCTGCCGTTAAACGGAAAATACTGGATGAGGCGCGTCGCCTCAAGCTGGAACAGATGAATACTCGTCGATTCGAGCGGCTCCAGAAAACCGCTGGAAAGCCCCAGCGCCACACAGTTCTTTTGCCAAAGTTTTTTTCGCCTACCGGTCAAAAAACGCAGGAAGCGCGGCTCACGAATCATCTCGCCTTCAAGGTTTTTCACCAGCGTGTCATGGGCTTCATCGTCGCTGATATAGTCGCTGCAATAAACATGGCCGTTACCGACCCGGTGCTGAAGCGGAATGCGCCACTGCCAGCCAGCCTGTCGGGCGACTGACCGGGTATAAGGTTTGATCTCGCCGGTAGCGCGAGTTTGCACTGCAACCGCACGGTTCATCGGCAGCCAGTGTGACCAGTCGTCATAACCAACCCCAAGCGCTTTCTCGATAAGTGCTGCGCGGAAGCCACTGCAATCAACAAAAAAATCGCCCGGAATTTCTTCGCCTGATTCCATCACCAGACTTTTGATAAACCCGGTATCTGCGCACAGGCGCACGTCGACAAACTTGCCCTCTACCCGCTTCACACCGCGCTTTTCGCTGTGCGCGCGCAAGAAGGTTGCATAGCGGCTGGCGTCCAGATGGTAGGCATAATTGAGGTTTAACTTGTTGGAGATGGCAAATTTTCCCGCCTCCGCCGCGCGTAGCTCAAGACAATAATCATCAAGATCCCCGCCAAATCCATCGGCTTTGGCCTGCATCCACAAATGATGAAAATCTGCCATCCAGGGAGCTTTGCCGATCTGGCCAAACGCGTGGATATATTTGTCTCCAAGCGCGCCCCAGTTCTCGAACTGAATACCTAGCTTGAAGGTCGCTCCGGTTGCGCGCATAAACTCGGTTTCATTCGCACCGATAAGCGCATGAAAGCTCCTGTGGGTCGGAATGGTCGCCTCACCAACACCGACGGTGCCAATCTGATCTGATTCAACAAGCACAATATCAAGGAGGTTCGGCAGTTGACTGCTAAGCGCGGCAGCGGCCACCCACCCGGCAGTACCACCGCCCGCTATCACCACTTTTGGTTTTGGTTTGTCCCTGTCCATTTGCATCACACCTTGTTTTTGCGCGCCACCAGTTGCCTGATGTTGTCAAGGGAGGACTGCACCCAATAGCAGGGTGCCAGCAAACCTGATTTGTGCAATTTATTAAGCTCATCAGCGGGCAGATTTTGAAACTTTTCTTCGCTGATGGAATATACGTCTGGGACGGTATATTGGCGCGTCTCACTAATTTTGACCTCCAGCGTAACAGGTTCTATCAGCTTCAGGCTATCCAGCGCGTCAAAAAACATCTTCGCCACGCCGATGCCGTCATGAAGGGTGCGCAGCACAGCGATGATATATTCCAGATAGGGCGCGTTGCCTCCCTGCGGCAGAAAGAGGGGATGGCCTTCTTGCGTATTCACTGCCGCGTTGTCGAGGTCTATCTGGATTTTGGCGTCGGCCTCAGTGGCAGAAGCGCCGTCACCGCGTTGCAGGCCGATCGAAAACGGCCCGCGAGCCAAGACAGCAGGGATATAGTTCGCATCCCACCCGTCACCGCCCAGATACAGGTTTTCATCCCGGTCCAGCCCCAGCAAGGCAACAGCCTGAAATGCACCTTCGGCATTTTTCCGAAAAAGTATGGGGTACTCGCGCTGAAGGTCGCGAAACTCATTTGGAAAAACCAGCGCTTGGTTAACGTTGTCACCGAAAACCGCGCCGCGTTCCGGTTTCACCTTCAGGTTATGGTGTTCAACATTATCCAGCATTTTGATATTCGGCATAGATACCCCCAACTCTGATAACCCCCACATGGTGGCCCTTTGTTCTTGCTGGAACTTTGGGCGACCGGAGACACGTCCGTCAATAGGCCTGACGTGCCACTATAACGGGAAGGGCCGCTCCACGGAACGGCCCTGCCTTATTGTTTGGACTGATTTCCACGCCGGATTACCCCGTCGCAGGCATCACATCAGAACTTGTAGCGTGCGCCGAGGAAATAGCGCGGCGCGTTTTCGCGCGCAAACCAAAGCTGGTTTGTCGCCCGGTTATAATCCCGCGAGTTTTCCCCGGTGATGTTGATTGCTTCCAAGGACACCGAGATGTTTTCCGTAACCGCATAACTCACGTTCACGTCGATCGTTGCAAACGATTCTGTAAACGCAGGGTTATTGAAACTGTCACCACGGTTGGCATTGGAGAGGAAGCTATCGCGCCAGTTATAGGAAGCGCGAGCAGAGAAGCCATAGTTCTCATAGATCAGTGTCACGTTTGCCGTGTCGCTTAGCCCGACAAGTGCAAACTGGTCCTGACTTGGATCAGCGCCGACATCAAAGTTGATGTCGCCATCCACCAAAGTATAGCTGGCCGCGATACCAAAGCCAGTATCTCCGAAGAAGTGTTGCGCAGCAAATTCAAGACCACGGATAGAGGCTTGTTCTGCGTTCAACGGTCGGGTGACATTGATGTCCAGTTGAGGGTCATCCCCGTTTGCAATCACATCATAGTCTGTTTCCAGACTGGTGTAATAACCCGCGTCCAGCACACCGTCGGTCGAGTTGGCCTGATATTCCGCAACAGCGGCATCAACGGTCCCAAGTTGGTCAATCAGGGCGGTCATGGCAAACATGCTCTGGTTGGTTGCGTCCGCACCAATGCTGGCAAGAGCGTCCAGTGCATCGCCTGACCGAGTACCTGGCGCACCGGACGTCACGTCACGAATGCCAAGTTGTTCGACGACCGTACGCTGACCGACAAAGTTTTTCACATTCTTGTGGAATGCACCAACCGAGATAAAGTCGTCATCACCATAGTACCACTCAAACGACAGGTCGAAGTTCTCCGACACCAGAGGCAACAGGCTGGGAGTCCCCGCCGATGCCGTAACCGGGTTACCCAGGGCCGACGGACCTGTCGGTTGGCTGACCGCGATACTGGCGTTCAGATTATCATAGGACGTCCGTGCAAGCGTTTTGCTGTAGGAGAAACGCGTGACAAAGTCGTCGGTCATATTGATGGCGAGGTCGAGGTTCGGCAAAAAGTTATCATACGACGCCGTTTGCGTGAATCCTTCACCACTGGCACCTGCGACACGCGCAAAGTCGTTATCGCCTTCCCAGATGATGTCGGTTGTCGGCGCAGACTGCGTGAACGAGGTTACATCCGTTTGCTCATAGCGCAGGCCTGCACTGATCCGCACCGGACGGTCAGCCAGTTCAAATTCGCCATTAAACTGAGCGTAGACAGCCAAAATCTGTTCTTCGATAACGTCGAAGTTGCTTTGCAGCAGGCCAATGGTGTTGCCCTGGGCTTCATAATAGGGTGACGTGGCATCCCAGATATCAAGGGCGTTGCCGCGCACGCCAACCAAACCAGGGGTGATATCAAAGTCACTGAAGGCGTCATCCCAGTTGAACTCTTGCAGCGCACCTGGTGCCAGCTGTTCTATGTCGCCAGGGTTAGTTGCACCCCAGTTACCCATGGTCTGGCGGTAGAGGGCCTCGGACGTTTCGTTTTTCTGCTCACGATAGTTTCCGCCGAAGGTGAAGGAGATGCTCTCGTCCAGCTCCCAGTCTGCCCGGAAATCAATCTGATCAATCTCATTGATCTGGCTGATATCGCGAAGATCGTTAGCAATCTGGGTACTGACGTCCTGAACATCATAAACGCCATCACCATTGCTGGCGACCGAATCGTCACGTACCGCACTGATGATCGGATAACCGGTCGAATAGTCAACAGAGTGCGACCTTACAACCGGCATTGCCATCCCTACGTTTGTTTCGGCGAAGCCGGAACGGGCGTTGGGTGAAACCTCGGCTTTAGATGTATGGGCATCCAACGTCAATGTAAGCGAATTGGAAACATCATAGGAGACATTGATACCGAAGGATTCAAGCTCATCCTTGGTTGCCCGGTAAGCTTGCTCCATAGCGTAATCTTTCACGCCGCCGCCGCCGACTGTCTCCGACAGGAAGACAGATGTCGCAACCACGTCGCTGTCATCAAAGGTCACCTGATCAAACGGGCGGTTAAACCAGTTAGACAGAGACGTACGCTGTTCCGATGCTTCTGTTTGTGCAATCAGTACATCAGCCTTGATTCGCAGTGAGTCGGTTGGATTATACTGCAACACAGCCTGACCGTTAATGCGCTCACGCGTGATATCGGCAAACTGATGACGGCTGTCTTTTGCCACAGCAACAAGCCGGCTACCATCACTTGGCAGGCCGGTTATTACCGTGCTGTCATTGACCATGCCGTTTGACGGGTCAAGGAACTGGTCTGCGGTGAAGATATCCCAACCTGCGTTAAAGACCGCTCCCGCACCGGTATCGCGGCGCGAATAGCTGCCGAACAGGCTGATTCCGAACTTTTGTTCGTCATCGCTCCAACTCACCATGCCAGTGATATCCGGGGTGATTGAGTTACCCTCGTCCACACCAGAGTCATGCGCAGCCTTCGCAACGATCGTGCCTGCGAAACCCTCTGTGTCCAGCGGATTACGAGTTTCGATGTTAATGGTTGCACCCACACCGCCAGAAGCGATGTCAGCCCGGCCGGACTTGTACACCTGCAGCGAGCGCACGCTTTCAGATGCAAGGTTTGACAGGTCAAATGCCCGGTCACTTGCCTGACCGAGAAGACCCTGACCGTCACCACCAACAATCGGAATATCGGCAGACGGCATCGTACGGCCGTTTACTGTAATCTGGTTAAAACCGGCACCAAAACCACGAACAGTGACTTGTGAACCTTCACCCGCTTGTCGGTTAATGGATACGCCAGTTACTCGCTGTAGCGACTCGGCAATGTTGGAGTCCGGGAATTTACCCATGTCCTCGGCGACAATGCCGTCCACGATACCTCGTGCGTTACGCTTGATATCTGCACTAGCCTGAAGTGATTGACGAATGCCGGTGACTACGATCTCTTCGAGCGCATCCACATCGGCATTAGCCGCGTCCTGAGCGGTGACGGGCATCGCCAGTCCCACCGTAAGCATGGCAGCAAATGAAGTGCTTCCCAACAGCGTTTGAACCGTACGCATAGATGCAGACGGCCGCTTCCGGGACCTGATAATAAATTGGTCGGTCATCGTTCCCTCCCTCAACTTCCCAACTATTTTCTACTAACCTCGTGCCAAGACCCGCGGATAAACATCGCCTCGCAATCTGGCAAAGTCACCAGACAACAGATACCCCTAACAAATTTGCGATGTACCACATCTAAAAGGCAGCCCCTTCCCAGGACATACCTGCTTGGTACTGATCAAACTATAATGTAACCGGTTACATTATGCAAAAAAAAATTGCTGCTACCGCCATATTTTTGCAACTTTCTGTCAAACGGCTAATTTAATTGAACTTTTCCGGGAAAAATTTGCGGGAAAAACCATTTCAAATTGAAAGCCGTCGTCACCATGCCAAGCCAAGCCGTCAATCGGACTGAGACGCAGGCCCCGTACTGGCACGAATGGCAATCTCAAACGGCATCAACTGGTGCCGTCGTTTAATGGCTTCTCCGTCTATCAGTTTAAAAAGCTGGTTCACAGCTGCAGGGCCAAACTCCTCAGAGGGTTGGCGCACACTTGTGAGGGCGGGTTCCATATATTTGGAAAAGGGCAGGTCATCGAACCCTGCCACCGACACGTCCCCGGGCACGGATAAACCTGCTGTTTTAATGCCGCGCATCGCACCGAACGCCATCTCGTCATTAAAACAGAACAGCGCTGTAGGCGCCCTGCCACGGGCCAGGAGGTGCCCCGCACCCTGCTCACCAGAATCAAGTGAATAGTCGCCTTCAACAACAAGGTTTTCATTAAAATCAATGCCTTGACTGGCCAACGCCTCCTGATATCCGGCCATGCGCTCACGCGTTAACGGGCTGTGCGGCGGTCCTGCTATCACACCAATTCGGCGATGCCCCAGACCAATAAGATAGTTCACAATCGCCTTTGCTGCTTCCTTGTTGTCCAGCCGGACGGTAGGCATGCTGTCATCATCAACGCATTCGCAACAGTTTACGATCGGCAGGGTCTGTCCAGCTTCCTTTTCCCGAGGGCCCAGCGGATAGCGCGCACTTAACTGGATAATACCGTCGGTCTGGCTCGTCAGCAGCAGCTGGGCCAACTCCTGCTCGGTTTTGGGATTACTAAGTGTATTGCCCAGAACAACATTATAGCCTCGCGCGCGCGCTGCTTTTTGAATGCCGCTGATCACACGCGCGAAGAAAGGGTTCGACATGTCGGGGACCAGAACAAGAATGGAATAGGTTTTCTTGGAGCGGAAAACCTGTGCCATCATATTAGGCTTATACTCAACCTCCCGTGCGGCCTCTTCCACCTTTTTACGGGTTTTCTCTGATACGACGTCAGGCTTTTGCATCGCACGGGACACAGTAGCAACCGACACGCCGGCCTTTTTCGCGACTGCCCGAATATTTGTCATTCTCAATCCCTGGACTACTCGGCCCCAACCTGGCGCCCTCAAGGACGCGCTGGAACCTCAGCCGCTTTCTCGCGTTTTGTGTCGTCTTTAAATGTTACCTGGAACAACAAAGCCACGAACGCCGCAAAAATGCAAGGCACCCACCATATACTGGGCCAGTCCTTTACCCCTTCGGCGGTGAAATAGTCAACCGTCGCACCTGCCAGGACCGAGCCGATGGCGAGCCCGACACCATATGTCAGCATGGCGATAAAACCCTGAGCGCTGGCCCTGATTGATTTATCGGCTTTCTGATCAACATATATCTGGCCAGTGACAAAAAAGAAGTCGTAGCAGATGCCGTGCAGCAGGATACCGCCATAAAGCATCCATGACGCAGTCTCCCAGTCACCTGCCGCAAAAAGTGCATAGCGCAGAACCCAGGCCAGCATGCCCGCCAACAACATCCACTTAACGCCAAGCCGCACAAACAGCAGCGGCATCAAAACCATAAAGAAGACTTCGGACGCCTGCCCCAGGCTCATGGTTGCCGCAACAGACGACATGCCAGCTTCATTGAGGAAAAGGTTGGTGAAGGCATAATAAAATGCCAGCGGGATGGAGACCAACAACGAACACAGCGCAAAAACAGCAAACGAACGGTCTTTCAAAAGCGCCAACGCATCAAGACCCAAGAGGTCACGCATTGTGGTTTTACTGCCCGCATTTTGTGGCGGCGTGCTCGGCAGCGTGAAACTATAAAGACCCAGAAGCAGCGACGCCCCGGCGGCCAGCTTCATCGGCACCGATGTCGCCTCCACATCCGAAACAAAGCCAGACAGGCCAAAACTGATCACCAGCCCAGCCGCAATCCAGCCCAGCGTGCCCCAAACCCGAACCTTGGGAAACTCGGTATCCGGCGTGTTCATCACACCAAAGGATACCGAATTCACCAGCGCCAGTGTCGGCATATAACAGATATTATAAAGGACAAGCCCGATGATAATCGCGGACTGGGCAACGAGGTCCGACACAATGAACAGCATCAGGGCACCACATATATGCAACACGCCAAGAAGCTTTTCGGACGAGAAAAAACGATCCGCAACCATACCGACAAGGAACGGCGCCACCATCGCGCCGATATTATTGGTAAGATAGGCAAAGCCAATGTCGGCACCACCAAAGCCAAGCCGCGCCAGATAGGTACCAAGGGTCACAAACCAGGCGCCCCATATAAAAAACTGAATGAACATCATGGCGCTCAAGCGCGCGTGAACTGAAGCCGACACAAGACCCCTCCCTCAACGTCATAGCGCGCTTTTAGCACGCCGCTGTCTTCCCGGGCAAAGAGTAGGCATTTTAGCATACGCTTGACAAGATAAAATGTAACCGGTTACAAAGCTCATCAACGATAAGGTCGCTCATACGTGGGCAGGGGAAGGTATCGTGTACAGATCATCAGTAGCAATTGCCGGTTCGGGCTTTATGGGTTCGACACATCTGGAAGCCTTGCGCCGCCTTGGCATAACAGTCGCGGGCGTCGTATGCAGTTCGCCTGAAAAAGCGCAGCAGACCGCCAGCGATTTTGGCGTACCAAACGCCTATGGCAGCTATGAAGATATGCTTGCCGACTCTGCGGTCGGCGCCGTACACATATGTGTGCCCAATAATCTGCACTACACCATGGCCAAACAGGCGCTGCTCGCGGGCAAGCACGTGATGTGCGAAAAGCCGCTCGCTATGGATTCGCGAGAAACTGAAGATCTGGTATGGGTTGCAGAGCAGTCCGGCCTTGCCGCAGGTGTTTGTTATAACCTGCGCTATTATCCGCTTAATTTTGAAGCCCGCCACCTTGCTGGCGGCGGTCAACTTGGACGCCTATTTCATGTAAATGGCTGTTACATTCAGGACTGGCTACAATTGGAGACCGATTTCAACTGGCGTGTGGACAGCGGGAAAGGTGGCGCTCTAAGGGCTGTTGCTGATATCGGCACCCACTGGATGGACATGGTACAGATGATCACTGGCCAAAAAATACACCGGGTGTTTGCTGACCTTGCCACTGTGCATGAAAGCCGATCCCATGCCGGTTCTGCTATGCCTGTCGACACCGAAGATTGCGCCAGCATTCTATTTCGTATGGATGGCGGGCTTGCGGGCAGTTTTTTTGTTTCCCAGGTTGCGTCAGGCCGTAAGAATACTATTCGCTATGAAATTTCGGGCGAAAAGGGTGCAATCGCCTGGGATAGCGAGCGACCGGAAGAATTATGGCGCGGCTATCGGGGACGGACGAATGAGACAATGGTAAAAGATCCCTCGCTCCTGAGCGCGGGTGCCATGCGTCACACGTCCTACCCCGGTGGTCACATGGAAGGCTACCCGGATACATTCAAACACTGTTTCCACGACTTCTACAGCTATATTGAGGCGGGGAATTTTACTTCACCGCCTCCATTTCCAACATTTCCGGACGGCCACCGCGAACTGCAATTATGTGAAGCCATCCTCAAGAGCCACCGGCAGCAAAGCTGGGTAGAGGTTGGCTAAAGTTAGGAATAAGGTATGAAATTCGGTTTCCAAAGCGCTATTCTGGCAGATCTCTCATTTGAAGAAGTGATTGATTTTGCGGCCGAAAACGACTTTGAATGCGTTGAAATCATGTGTTGGCCGAAAGGTGAGGCTGACCGCAAATATGCGGGTGTAACCCACCTTGATGTTTCTGACTTCTCCGCTGACGATGCAAAAATAGCACTGGACTATGCTGCAACCAAGGGCGTCGCGATCAGTGCGCTCGGGTATTATCCCAACCTGCTGACGCCAGACGCCGAGGAGGCCGAAACCAGCCTGCGGCACCTCAAAAAAGTCATTGAAGCGTCTCATTTGATGGGCCTTGACCTTGTCACCACTTTTGTGGGCAACGACTGGACCAAGTCCGTGGACGACAACTGGCCACATTTCCTCGCCATCTGGAAACCCCTGATGCATTTCGCTCAGGAAAAGGGTGTGCGTATAGCAATTGAAAACTGTGCCATGTATTTCACAGATGATGAATGGCCAGCAGGCAAAAACCTCGCTTACAGCCCGTCCATCTGGCGACGTATGTTCCGTGATCTGGACAGCGACTATTTTGGCCTGAATTATGATCCATCCCACCTTGTCTGGATGCAAATGAACTATATGAAGCCACTGGAAGAATTCAAAACGCGCTTCTTCCATGCCCATGCAAAAGACGTGAAGGTAGACCGTGACAGACTTGACGATGTCGGCACCATGGCAGTGCCCCTCTCCTACCATGACCCACGCATCCCTGGCCGCGGTGACATCGACTGGAAAGCCTATATTGCGGCGCTGAAAAAATCAGGCTTTGACGGCGCTTTCTGTATCGAGGTGGAAGACAGCGACTATGAAGCATCCCTCGACGACCGCAAGCGCGCCCTGCGGGAAAGCGGTGCCTTCCTGCGACAGTTTTTATAGGCTCTACAGCGCAGGCATTTCCAACCGCCGTTCAATCTCGGAGATCAGGACATCGACTGGGCGGTCGACGTCGACCTTGATGGCAACACTCGGCACCTCAAGCGCATCAAACTGGCTATCCAGCAGTGACAGGGGCATGAAGTGGCCGTCCCGCCCGCCCATACGCGCGGCGATAACCTCGCGCGTACCGTCCAGAAAGACAAACCGGGGCACCACCTGACCGGACGACAGCACGCGCCGGTATCGGCCCTTGAGCGCTGAACAGGCCAGTACAACACCTTCGCCCATGGACATCTGTTCATCCATAAGCCTGACAAGTCGTTCAAGCCATGGCTGACGATCCTCGTCGTTAAGCGGCACACCCGCGCGCATTTTTTCCACATTGCTGGCCGGGTGAAAATCATCAGCATCAAAAAAGCTGTAACCTAGTCGGTCGGCCAGACACCGTCCTACGGTGGATTTACCGCAACCGCTGACCCCCATAATCACAATGGCCGCTTCCGGACACATCATACTTCCCCCCTCCGAAGCAAAACCTTTCATGGATCAAGGTTTCACTTTAACTTTGGAATTTGATGTTGCAAATTCAGCAAAGCGTAATATGGTAGTTTTCAGGGAATGTAACCGGTTTCATTTTGGTTGCATAGGGAAAAATGGGAAGGTCCGAAATGCTGGACAGACGACAAGTTCTGCTTGGCGTGACTGCGCTTATGGGCGGTGGTCTACTATCCACCTCCGCGCTCGCGCTGGAAAAAAGCCTGACGGCAAACGAAGGCGGCAAGACCACAATTCTTTCGGCCAATCAGTTGAAAGCTGTCACGACAATCGCTGATATCATCATACCGGAAACTGACACATCTGGCGCTATCGGTGCCGGGGTGCCCGCATTTATTGATCATGCGCTGAATGCCTGGCTTCTTGAGGAAGAGACACAGGCGTTTCTCGCCGCGCTTGATGATTTTCTCGCGGCGTATCCGTCCTTCCTGCCCGCCAAGGCTAGTCGGCAACACGATCTTGTCGCCGCAATAGACGAACAGTTGCCCGCACTGCCCTATGACGTTCGTTTCTACCGCCAACTCAAGGAGTTGGTTCTGGTCGGATATTACACATCCGAGGTCGGCGCCACTGAGGAGCTGGCTTATGATCCCGTACCCGGCGGCTACACCATCATTCCCGTGACAGCAGAAACAAAAGCGTGGTCAACATGACAACTTCGACAAAAAACAACGGTGCCCATGATTTTGACGTGCTGATCATCGGCTCCGGCATGTCCGGCGGCTGGGTGGCGAAGGAAATGTGTGAACGCGGGTATAAAACCGCCGTGCTGGACCGAGGCGCACCGCTTGAACATGGCTCCGGATACGAGAACGAAAGCAAAGCACCTTGGGAAATGCCCAACCGGGGTGCCGTGAACAAGGCCGAGGCGGCACAGGACTATGAAAAATCCAGCCTGTGCTACGCCTTCAACGAATATACCAAACGCCACTTTATCAAAGACAGCGATTTTCCTTTTCAGGTGAAAAAGGACAAGCGCTTCGACTGGATCCGCAGTTCAAGCATCGGCGGCAAATCGCTTCTGTGGCACAGGCATTCCTACCGCTTCAGCGAGATGGATTTTCAGGCCAACAAACATGACGGATACGGCTGTGACTGGCCCATTCGCTACGACGACCTCAAGGACTGGTATAGTTATGTTGAGCGTTTTGCGGGTATCAGCGGGTCAGCTGAGGGCCTGCCGCAACTGCCTGACAGCGTGTTCCAGAAGCCATTTGATATGAACCCGGTGGAAATTGACGCCAAGGCCGCGATCGAAAAAGCCTACCCCACCCGCAAAATCATCATCGGGCGCGCGGCCCACCTGACCGACCCGACGGATGAGCAGCTTGAGCTTGGCCGCGGCCCCTGTCAGGCGCGCAATGAATGCCAGCGCGGTTGCTCGTGGGGCGGCTATTTCTCCAGCCTCTCGGCCACCCTTCCGGCGGCGGCGCGCACCGGCAACCTTACCCTGGTGCCCAATGCCATGGTGCAAGAGGTAGTCTATGATCCCGGCACCCAGAAAGCTTCGGGCGTACACATGCTGGATATGGTGACGGGCGACCGTGTATTTGTCTCCGCACGGGTGGTTTTTGTCTGTGCATCAACTTTGGGCACGACACAAATCTTGCTCAACTCCAAAAGCGCGGCCTTCCCGAGCGGCATCGGCAACACCGGCGGTGCCCTTGGCCATTACCTGATGGACCACATATCCGACGCTGGCGCTTTCGCCGTCGTCGATGGCTATGAAGACATTTATTACAGCGGCCGCAGACCAACGTCACTGTACGTACCGCGCTTCCGCAATGTCACAGAACAGACCGACGAGTTTCTACGCGGCTACGGCATGCAGGGCGAAGCCCAGCGCATGAGCTGGCCGGCCGCGATCGACGCACAGGGCATCGGCGCGGACTTCAAGGCCAAAATCCAGAAGCCTGGCCCTTGGACATTCTGGCTCAAAGGTTTTGGCGAGATGCTCCCCCGGCATGAAAACCATGTGTCGCTGAGTACGACACAAACAGACCAATGGGGCATGCCGCTGCTTGAGATCAGTTGCGCCTATAGCGATAACGAAATGCGCATGAAGCAAGACATGCAGAAAACCGCGACCGAAATGCTGAAAGCTGCTGGCTACAAAACAGTCAGCCCGATTTATGAAGAATCATACCCTGGCATTGCGATCCACGAGATGGGTACCGCGCGCATGGGCCATACGGCCAATGACAGTTATCTTAACGCCCATAACCAGTGCCACAACGTGGATAACCTTTTTGTCACCGACGGTGCTTCCATGGCCTCCACGGCCTGCCAGAACCCGTCGCTGACCTTCATGGCGCTATCGGCCCGCGCCGCCGCTTATGCGGATGAGCAATTGAAAGCAGGAGTGATTTGATGAAACAGTTTGGTATGACACGGCGCTCGTTTCTGCGTTCCACCGCCGTTGCCGGTGCAGCACTTTCAGCCCCCGCTTTCCTGACCGCTTGTGGTGAGATTCAGGCCAGCACCCAACCGATCGGCGTACAGCTTTATACCTTGCGTGACCTGATGGCGAACAACATGGCGGATACCCTCGCCGGCGTTGGAGCCCTTGGCTACAAGGAAGTCGAATTCGCTGGCTATTTCGACCAGTCATACGCTGATATTGGCCGCTGGCTGGCGAAAAGCGGGCTGTCAGCCCCGTCGGCCCATGTGTCCCTTGGCGTGTTGAGTGAGAACTTTGATGCCGCCCTTGAGGCCGCTGCAGCCCTTGGCCATAAATACCTGTTTCTGGCATGGTTGGCGCCTGAGGACAGAACGGTCCGTCGGTATCATGAAATTGCCGAGCTTTTGAACAGCAGAGGCGAAAGCGCCAAAATCGCCGGTGTGCAGCTCGGCTACCATAATCATGAATTTGAGTTTGAGGACCATGACGGCGTGACCGGTTATGACATCTTCCTCAATGAGACCGACGCCAACCTCGTGAAATTCGAACTTGATCTATATTGGGCCCGCGTCGCGGAAGTTGACCCGCTGGCACTCATCAAAAAACACCCCGGCCGGTTCCCTTGTGTTCATATCAAAGACTATGGCGCTGACGGTAAAATGGTTGATGTGGGCGACGGTCAAATCGATTTTGCCGCACTTTACGAACCACTCAAAAAGGCCGGCACCCAGCATTTCTTTATTGAGCACGACCAGACAAAAGCCCCGATGAAGACGCTTGACCGCAGCTTCAAGGCGTTCAAAAGCGCAATCGGGGCATAGTCCCGGTGCGCGTGGTATCAAAGACGCTATGGGCAGCCTTGCTGGTATGCATGTCCGGCCTTCGGGCAACCGCCGAAGACCATATCATCCGCTTTGACCCAGCGCTGGATGACATTCTGGCGCCAACGGCAGAGATAAAGCTGTTGGCAAAAGGCTTTGTGTGGTCGGAAGGCCCGGCCTGGGACAAAAAGCGCAAGCGGCTCTATTTCTCTGACGTGCCCGAAAACAAGGCCTATGTCTGGTCGCCCGAGGACGGAGTAGCCGTATTTCTTGATCCGTCCGGGCATCCAGGGGAAAGCCGGAAAGGTTTTCGCGAACCGGGCTCCAACGGCCTCCTGATGGCCTCCGACGACCAGTTGCTGATTGCCAACCATGGTGCGCGCGCGGTGGAAATATACTCCCTTTTGACGGGGCGGCGCGAAACACTGACGGGCCGTTATCAGGGCCGCCGGCTCAACAGCCCCAACGACATAGCGCTGGCACCGGACGGCACGCTTTATTTCACCGACCCGCCATACGGTCTTGAGGGCATCGACGCGTCACCGCTGAAAGAACAGCCGCACAACGGTGTCTACGCTCTCGGTGAAACCGCTGATCCCGTCCTGGTCGACGATGAACTGAGCTTCCCCAATGGGCTGGCTGTATCTCCGGACGGAACATTGCTTTATGTTGCCGTCTCGGATCCAGCCAGCCCGACCATTTACCGTTACACAAAAGCTGCACAGGGTTCCGACGTAACGGATGCGGACGTCCCGCAATTTGCCGGGAGAGAGGTCTTTTTTGATGCCTCTTCCTATCTGGCCAAAGGCTGGCCCGGCCTGCCGGACGGCATGGCCGTGGCCAGTAGCGGCCATATCTTTGCGACCGGACCGGGCGGCGTCTTCATCCTTGCGCCCAATGGTAAAGCGCTTGGCCTCATCCGGCTTGATCGCCCCACCGCCAACTGCGCCTTTGGCCTTGACGGCAAAACGCTTTTTATCACATCGGCAGACCGCCTTCTGAGCATCAACACCCTAGCCACCGGAGCGAACTGGCGTGACTGACCCAATGCACCCGCTGCTGGCGACCGGCGGTGCTGTCGCACTGCTGCTTTGGCTTGTATTGAAGCTGAGGATGACACCCTTTCTGGCCCTTCTTGTAACCACACTGATTGCCGCACTCGCTGCTGGCATGCCGCCCATGCAGGCAATCGAGAGTGTTAAAGTGGGAATGGGTGGAACCCTTGGCTTTATTGCCGTTATCGTGGGTCTCGGTTCCATTTTTGGTGCCCTTCTCCAGGCCAGCGGCGGTATTGAAGCCCTCGCCGCCCTATTCATACGCGGCAGCGGAATCAAACGGCTGCCGTGGCTTATGGGTTTCCTTGGTGTCATCGTAGCCATCCCGGTGTTCTTTGATGTCGGCCTGATTATTCTGGCTCCCATCATCTTTGCGCTGGCCGCTCGGCTCAAAACGGCGCCCGTCCAGTTGGCCATCCCGCTGCTGGCAGGGCTGGCGACTGCCCATGCCTTTGTGCCGCCAACACCCGGTCCCATGGCGGTCGCCGACCTGTTGCGCGCTGATATTGGCTGGGTTGCGCTGTTTGGTGCGCTGGCCGGTATTCCGGCCATGATCGTTGCCGGCCCCCTATGGGCAGGTATGCTCGACCGACTGGGGTGGCTACCTGTTCACAAGCAAGATAGTGCTCCAAATGACGCACCGCACGTGACCGGGACTGCATCCGACGCGCGCAAAGCCCTGCTGGTTATCATCATGCCGCTGGCCCTCATATGTGTGGCCACCGTCGCGCCCCTGTTGCTGGGCGACGGCAAGTCAAGTGCGCTGTTACAGTTTATCGGCCATCCATTCTCGGCCTTGCTGCTGTCATGTGGTCTGGTCTACATGCTTTTCAGACCTGACCACGACGAACAGCGGGCAAAATTCAGGCAGGTATGCGAACGCGCACTTGAGCCTGCGGGTGCCATTATTCTGGTCACGGGAGCAGGCGGAGCGTTCAAACAGGTATTGGTCGACACCGGCGCGGGCGCTGAGCTTGCCGGTGCTGCGCTCGGCCTTGGTTTCGCGCCCCTTGTCGCCGGTTTTGTGCTGGCACTTCTTGTGCGGGTGGCACAAGGCTCTGCCACTGTCGCCATGATCACTTCAGCCGGCCTGACGGCGCCAATCGTCGAAGCGGCTGCCCTAAGTCCGCAACAGACAGCCCTTACCGTGATTGCCATTGCCGCTGGCGCCACGGCAGCCTCCCATGTCAACGACAGCGGTTTTTGGCTGGTCAGCCGGTACTTTAATCTGAGTTCGGCAGAAACACTGAGATCCTGGACGGTATCATCAACGCTCATCGGTGTTACGGGCTTTTTGGCAACATTGTTGTTATCGTATGTCATTGCATAAATACGCTGCCCATAACGAGCAATTGTAGAGGAACAATAAAGTCATTTCATAGCTGCCAAGTAGGAACAAAAAAGTTCGTTCAAATGAAAATGGCCTCAAAAACTTGCAACAGCAGATTTTTAAGAGGATCGTCGAGAAGCACATCTAGAACTTAAGACCACAACGGCGCTAGTGTGCAATGCGAATAGTTGTGACGCGTTACACTGAAAATTTTGAATAATTGCCAAGCGTATCGCAACACAAACTCTCCTTCATCGAAGCGGTGAACTTCTCATCCTTAAAGCGCTAAGAGCTGAGGTGATCGAGGGGTTAGAGGCAAAGTTGGCGCGCGAGATCGTTTTCGAAATTGCCCTGCCTGATCACGTGCTCGCAACCACTAAAGAAGAATGGAATGTCCGCAGGCCAGGTTTCGATCATGCCCTCGGAATTTGGTCGAAAGCCCATATGCCCTTTTTCTGAAAAAGCTCGTCGCAACACGAGCTGCATTCTCCGCTAGGGACCATCGCGCCCAGAAGTCCTACTATCTCCAGCCGCAAACACCTCGCTTTGCAGTCAGACATCAATCATCTTCCACCGGAAAGGTTCAAGTTCACCTGGGTAGCCCGCTTGGTTAGAGACAATCCGTGTCCTACCGATTTAACGTTCCGTGGAATAGCGGGTATGGCCACAAATCCACACATTCGGCGATAGATGCCGGTTCTCGATATCCCTGTCCCAGCCATTGTTGAAATAGGGACTGAGCGTGTCACCCGCATACGTCGGCGCGATTGACACCATCATTGTGTCCGCCGTTTTTTTTCGCGCTGGTGGGCAAACCTGTCCCGGCCACAAGCCCGTGTCCGGCGCACGTTCACGCTTGGGGCTGGCTATCGGCTATAACGTCGTGAGCCAGTTAGCGGCGGACAGCGGCAGGCGCGCGCTGGCACCGACCGAACTGTCCTTCGGCATCCTGATGATGTCGGTGCAGTTTGTGATCTGGTCCGGCGTGGGCCTTATGCCCCTGGCGGGGTGGGCGGCGCTGATGGCAGTATATATATCTTATCCTGCGCTTTGGCATATTCAAACACGTGACCGGCTATGCGCCAGACCTTTATGCTTCGCGCCTGTCGTGGCGCTGCGCGATTGCCATCAATGTTTTTGGTATCGCCGTTCTGACGGTTGATCTCGGTGCTCGGCTTGTGGGGGCCGGTTGATCCGCTGACCGGCTATTCCAGATAGATCGCGCGGAAATCATTGACGTTGGTGAAGGTCGGGCCGGTGACAAGCAGGCTGTCGAGCGCCTGGAAAAAACTGTAGCAGTCATTGTTGCCAAGGTAGGTTGCCGCCTCCAGCCCTGCAGCTGTTGCCTTGTGCCATGTTCCGGGCGTGATAACAGCGCCTGCGTTGTCCTCTGACCCGTCGATGCCGTCTGTATCCGCCGCCAGCGCAGAGATGGCGGGGTGGCCTTCAAGGTGCAGGAACAGCGACGCCAGATATTCCGTGTTGGGCCCGCCCTTGCCGCCCCCGGTTTTTGTGACGGTTGTCTCCCCGCCCGATAGCAGCACACAGGGCAGTTTGACCGGGCAGGTGCCGTTGGCATATTTTATGGCAAGCTGGGCGTGCCGCGCGCCAACGTCGCGGGCTTCACCGATAATGTCGTCGCCAAAAATAATGGTGCCAATGCCGTGTTGTTCTGCCGCTTTTGCCGCTGCGCGCAATGATGTCATGGGCGTGCCGATGAACCTGTAGGAATGCGGCGGGCTGGAGGTTGTGGCGCCTTGTCGGGGCTGGGCGTCCCGGTCCAGAATGTCCAGAAGCACATCGGACAATGGCACATTGTAGCGTTTGAGTATCCGGAGCGCATCGCGCGGGGTGGCGCTGTCCGGCACAGTGGGACCGGACGCGATATCAAGCGGCGGGTCACCGACCACATCTGAAATCGCGAAGGTGAAAACCTTGTGCGGGTGGCACATATCGGCAAGGCCGCCGCCCTTGACTTTGGAAAGTTGCCGCCTGACGGCGTTGATCTCGCGGATGTCGGCACCGGCGTGCATCAGCGCTTTTATGGTGTCGCGTTTTTCCGCTAGCGTCAGCCCATCGACCGGTTGGCACAAAAGCGCGGACCCACCACCTGAAACCAGAAAAATGACCTGCTCATCCGCCCGGCAGGTTTTGGCAAGCTCGGTCAGTTGCGCGGTGGCGCGGATATTGTCCTCGCTCGGGTTCGGGTGGTCACCTTCCAGCACCGTGATATGGCGGGTGGGTTTGCCGTAGCCGCGCCGGGTGATCACAAGCCCGCGCACGGGGCCAGACCACGCGTCCTCAAACGCTTGCGCCATAGCGGCGGCAGCTTTGCCTGCACCCAACACCAGCGCGGGGCGGCTTGGGTCAAGATCAAAAAAATGCTGAGGGCCAAACGTGGGCCGTGCTGCATCCACCGCGGTATCATAGAGCATACGCAAAAAGGCGACGGGGTCTTCTCTCAGGCTCATGGGTGGGCATTCCTCAGCACAGCTTGTCGTGGTGGTCGGGCGCCGTTCATTGCCGGATTTCAGCCATGGCATGCCCAACCACTGGCGCAGTTTTTCAACAATCATAGCCGGGATTCTGCCGGTCAAGCCGCCGCTTGAGCGCAGGCCATACCAGATGGTTGGAAACATCGGGCCCCATGGCGGCGGCCTGCTGCCGCACCACTTCCTGCACATTGTCGGCCGGCATGCGCAATTCCCCACCCGCTTGTGCCGCAATCTGGATCGAGCAGGCGGTTTCAAGGAAATACATCGTGGTGAAGGCCTCGCCAATGGTGCCGCCCACCGTCATGGTGCCGTGGTTCCACAGCAACATGGCGCTTTTGTCGCCAAGGTCGGCAACCAGCCGTGGCCGTTCATCATGGTTCAGCGCAATGCCCTCATAGTCATGATAGCTCAGTTGGCTGTTCAGCAGCATCGAGGTCTGGTTGATAGGCAGCAGCCCCACTTTCTGGCTGGAAACCGCGACGCCGTCGCGCGTGTGCAGGTGAATGACACACTGGGCATCTTCCCGCGCGGCATGCACGGCGGAATGGATGGTGAAGCCTGCCGGGTTTACCGGTTGCTCGCTGTCATCCACCTTGTGGCCGTCAAGCCCCACCTTCACCAAAGATGACGCGGTTATCTCCTCAAACAGGGCGCCAAACGGGTTGACGAGAAAATGATGTTCCGGACCCGGCAGGCGGGCTGAGATATGGGTGAACACAAGGTCGTCCCAGCCAAACAGTGCCACAAGGCGGTAGGCGGCGGCGAGGTCTACCCGTGTTTGCCATTCGGTGTCTTGTTGGTCGGATTTATCAAACATGAAACTCTCCTTTTCCCGCCTTTTCCCGACAGGGCGGTTCAGTCTTCAGGATACAGCGTCCAGCTCAACATCCAGAAGACGGACAAATTGCTGGCCACAGTGCATGTCGCGCTCTACCTCGCCGCCCTGCGGGGAGGACCGACCATAGGATATTTTCACCATATTGAGGCTGGGCACGGGGAAGGCTTTCACAGTTGCCGCATCCGCACCAAACAGCCGGTTAAAAAGATCCGGACCGAGTGAGGGGCTGGTGGCGTATTTTTTGAAGTTTTCATCACCATCAAAAAACAGATCGAACGTTACCCAGAAAGGCCCGGCGTTTTTGGACCGCACATGTTGACAGACATCATTGACTGTAGGCATCAGGCTGCTTCCTCTTTCTTGAGATCGATAAAGTTGGTGCGGAGAAGCTCCATAGGGTTTTCGGTTGCGATAACATGGTTCAGCAGGAATTCGTAAACCGGGCCGCGGTCGATATCGGCCGGGCTGAAAGCAAAGCCGTGGCTTGGCAGTTCTTCATCCAGGTTCAGCGGGAAGTGGAAGAAATACGGGTTGCACGCCTTGGCCATCTGCGAGGCGATTTCCTGTGTCTCGGCTGTGGCGACAAACAACACGCCAATCTCGCGCGGGGGCGGTGTGTCGGCGGGCAGTTTTTCACCCGACACGGCGTTCCAGCCGTACATGCGTAGCGAGATATGGAACTCGTCATCCTTCAGCCCCATGGTCTTTTTGACCCGCTCGTTCAGCACTTCAAGCATATTGTCGTGGAATTCATCCACGCGGGAGAGGATCTTCGGGTCCTGGACGCCGATCAGCATGATGGTCTGATAGCGGCCGATGCCTGCCCCCTCAAGCTTCATGGTGTAGGGCTTTTTGTTCCAGACCGAACCGGTCACCCGCACGGTGCGCTCATCGGCCTGCGTATAGACGGCGTTGGTGACATCCAGCACACCACCTGGCTCCGTCAGTTGGTAGGGGTTTGATGTCTCATACAGCATATGTGCCGAGACACTATGGGGCGAGCAGCGGTTGGTGGTGGAAAGTGGCTCAACCTCGAAACCTTCATTGTCAATGTGAAGGAGCACGCCAGACCCGTTGGTTGGATAGTCGGAACATTGTGCACCGCATTCCGCCACCTTGGCGGCGTGCCACGAAGGCCCCCACGGCGCGCCTTTCCAAAGCGCGAAGCAGGAGATAACGGCAGTGTCTGTCGTGCGGCCACCCAGGATGATATCAACACCGTCTTCGAGGGCTGCTATATAAGGCTCCACACCCATGGCGGCAACGATATGCTCACATGCGTCGATAGCGCTGTCGTCAAGCGCGCCTGAAGGCGGCAACGGGGTGATCTTGCCGTCGGCGTTTTTAGCCTTCAGCACCGCCTTGTCCTGTTCGGAATACAGCAGCGCGATGCGGGGCTTGATGCCCAGTTCACCCGCGACTTCAAGCGCAATGTCACGCGTCCAGTTAACGTTTTTGTCGCCGCCCGCTTGCCCGGACGTGCCCACGATCAACGGGATTTGCGCCCCATAGGCCGCTTTCATCAGAAGTGTCAGGTCACGCTTGACAGAACCTCGGTTGTTTTTCGACACGCCCAGCGCAAGATAGGCCGCGCCGCTGTCGGTGGACCCGGCGTCTGTTGCGATGACGGTTGCGCCCTTGCTCAGGCCGTAAGCCAGTTCTTCCTCACGCACACCCGCGCCGAGCGAGCCGACAGGCACAATGATCTTTATCGGTTTTTCCAGCATATATCAGTTTCCTTGCATCGGGACCGGCGTGTTTACGCCACGTCGCTTTCGGTTTGGTTTATTTCGTCCAGCAGTTCGCAGAAGGCAGTCGCTCGGTTGCGCAGGTGAATGCGCATCATACGTTCGGCGCGCGCACCGTCACCGGCCAGTACCGCGCGGATAATGTCGTCATGTTCCCGCAGCGAGTCCTCCGTGCGCACCCGGCCCGCCATTTCATTGAACCGCACCCGGTGCAACGGATAGGTGAAGCGTTGTCCGGCTTCCTTCAGATAGGGGTTGCCAGCAACTTCATACAGCAGGTCATGGAACAGTTGCCGCACGTCGGATGACTTCTGTGCGTCGCCGCCCAGCATATGGTCATGCAGGTCCTTGTGGCAGGCGGTCAGGCGCTGGGCATAGTCACCGTGATGGATGTTTTCAGCCGCCAGCCGGGCTGCAAAACTCTCGATCGCTTCCCTGACCTGAAAAACCTCACGCAGTTCTTTTTCGCCAAAGCCGCGCACGGTTGCGCCCTTGTGCGGTGTGAAGTCAAGGTAGCCTTCGCCGGCAAGACGACGGATCGCCTCGCGGATCGGGCCAAAGCTGACGCCAAACTGTTCGCTCAGGTCGGCGACAATAAGCCGCTGGCCTGCCTTGAACTCGCCGTGGCGCACGGCTTCCCTGAGCGCTGCGGTGATCTGTTCAACAAGGGTACCTGTGGCACCCGTCTCGCGTAATTTGGTTTCTTTTGCCATTCTGCTGGTTTCCCTGTCAGGCTGTGATAGGCACGGCGCCGGTCAGAAGCGCTGTTGCGATCATGATTGCGAATACAAGAAGCGCGTAGGGCAGTGCAAATTTTTGCAGGTCGCCCACTTCCACATCCAGAAGTGCCGCCACCAGATATATCGCCGCAATTAGCGGGCTGAGGGCATGAATAGTGACCCCCAGCAAGGATGCGCGGGCAACCTCCACCGGTGTAATGCCGTAGTGTCCGGCGGTTTCTGCCAGCACCGGCACGATACCAAAATAATAGGCGTCGTTGGACATGATGAATGTCAGGGGCGCACTGAGGAGGGACACCACCACACCAAAATAGGGTCCGACCGCATCGGGAATGACGGCCAGCAGGCTGCCACCCATGGCGGCAACCATGCCGGTGCCGTCAATAATGCCGGTAAACACGGCGGCGGCGAAAATCAACAGCGCGATGGGCAGCACGTTATGGGCATGGGCCGCGATACGGTCACGTTGTTCCGACAGGACCGGATAGTTGACGGTTACCGCAATGGCAAGGCCGATCATGAAGGCGATGGGCAGCGGGACAAGCTGCGCGACAACGCCCAGGATCAGCGCAACCGTCAAAATGAGATTGAACCAGAAAAGCTTGGGCCGCACCACACCTTCTTCACGGTCCAGCGCAAGATGGGACGCTTCGGTATCCATATCGACCACACCCAGCCGGTTGCGTTCTTTTGTGCCCAGGTACCATGCGATGCAGAAGTTGGCGGCAAGGCCCGCGACCATCACCGGGATGAGCGGGAGGAAAACATCCATCATATCCAACTGCAGCGCGGTGGCCGCCCGCAGGGTTGGCCCACCCCATGGGGTCAGATTCACCACCGCGTTTGCCATGCCCATCAGGGCCGCCAGAATAAGCGGGTTCATGCCCAGATGGCGGTAAATCGGCAGGAAGGCGGTAATGGTGACAATGGCTGTGGTCGCACCGTCGCCATCGAATGAGATAAGCGTAGCCATCACCGACGTAGCCATTGCCACGCGCCTTGGGTCCCCTTTTGCGAAGCGGGTCGCGCGTTCCACCAGCGGGTCAAACAACCCGGCATCCATCATGATGGCAAAATACAGCACCGCAAACACCAGAGCCGTCGCGGTGGGGGCAAGGTTCATCAACCCCTTGATGATCATCATGCCCATATCGATGCTGTGGCCGGACAACAGGCCAAAGACGATGGGGATAATGATCAGCGCAACTGCGGCAGACAGCCGACGGGTCATGATCAGCACCATGAAGGTGGCGATCATGGCGAAACCCAGCAGGGCCAGAACCGTGTTGTTTCCCTCTAGTTCCATAAAGCTCACTCAAATCCTGTTTTATATCACCGCCCCGCAATCGGGAGGCAGGCTGGCAGCGGTTGGCCGGCAGCCTGCCTCACGGGGAGGGGAAGTCAGTAATTCCAGCGCAAGGTTACCCCATAAGTGCGCGGCGGATTATAGGCAGCGAACGTCCCGCCAAGGAAGGTCGCCTGATGGGTGCGTGTCACCTCGTTGGTCAGGTTCTTGCCCCACACAGAGACGGCCCAGTCGCCTTCGCTGCTGGTGTAGACCAGTCTTGCGTCGACAAAGACCGTAGGTGCGCGGCGTTCCGGCCCCCTGTTGCTGTTGTCGTCGAAAATTCTGCTGGTGTAGGCATAATCCACCGCCATCGTCAGGTCTGCGCCGGAGTTGAACGTGTAGGCATAAGACGGCGTTACCACCAGCTTGTGCTTTGGCGTGCGCGAAATGCGGTTGCCCGCGAGATCCACCCCGTTTTCAACAAAAACGTCAAATGTTGCATCAAGATAGGCATAGGACGCATTCAGGCCAAGGCCGTTTGCGCTGCGCCACATAAGGTCGGTTTCATATCCCTTGATGGTAGCTTCGCCTGCATTGTTGGTGGTGATGATCAACCCGTTCACCTGCCGGGTTTGCAGGTCGGAATAGTCCATCTGGAACACTGTATTGTTCCAAGTCAGGCGGCGACCAAAAAACTGGCTTTTCAGGCCAATTTCATACTGTGTGGCATATTCCGGGTTGAAGGAATCCACCGCTTCGGCAGCGGAACCCGGCGTGTCCTGAAAGCCGCCACTTTTGAAGCCGCGCGATACCATGGCGTAAACCATATGGTTGTCATTCAGGTGATAGTCGGCACCCAGACGCCAGGTGACCGCGTCCCAGCTTTCTTCCGCTGTCACGTCAAACGGACCATCGACCCGGAAAAAGGAATTTGATTCCGTTGTCGTGATATTGAAGGTCTTTTTGTCCTTGGTGTAACGAATACCGCCGATCAGGTTCAGCTTGTCGCTGACCGGGACCGTGACATCGGCATAAGCCGCGACGCTGTCCAGTTCGGCGTCCTGTGCAAAGATTTCCGTGCCGGTCGGTCCGCCGATCGCCAGCTCAAGCCTGTCCTGCCTCACTGTGTCAGCAGTATATTGGTAAAGGCCCACAACCCACGAGATATCGCTGCTCTCAGGCGACATCAGGCGTAGTTCGTGGCTGAAAAGTTCGCTGTCTTCAATGTTGCCGCCGCCTATGCTGATCACATTGGCGGTCGGGTTGCCACCGTCAAAGTCATAAGCCGCATCATATTCAAGGTCGCGGTAAGACACGAGGTAATTGAGTGTCGCGAAGGACATATCCCAATTGACTTCGCCGCGCAGGCCCCATGTATCGCGGTTCTGGTACCCATCGGTCTCGGCGCTGTTGTAGTCGCGGTTCTGATCGACCGTCCAGAAACCGGAAAGCGGGTCGCTGTTGTCCAGCGCCACGACATGCTGGCCGGGGCCGTTGGCGCGGTCGCGTGTGCCATCAAAACCCAGCCTTACGCTCAGGTTTTCACTGGGGCGCACAAGGGCTTGCAGGCGGATGCTTTTGGTGTCCTGGTCGTCCAGTTCCCCGCCTGTGTAATTATTGTCCGTATAGCCGTCATGCTGGCGCCACGCACCGCTCGCGCGGATCGCGGCCACATCGGTGGCGACAGGTACGTTCACGAACGCTGCCGCATCGACCCGGTTATAGTTGCCGTATGTTGCCTCGGCTGACGCTTCAACGGCGTCTACCTCAGGAGCGGCGGTGATGACATTGATGGCGCCGCCCACAACATTGCGGCCATAAAGGGTACCCTGCGGGCCCTTGAGGACCTCAATCCGCCCCACATCGAACAGATCAAAGGCGATGGCCGCCGGGCGACCGAGATAGGTTTCGTCAAGGAAGACTGCGGTGCTTGGGTCACCGGCCGCGCCCCGGTCGGACGAGCCGATGCCTCGGATGGCAAGCCGTGGCTGCGTGGCCGGGAAAGCATCAAAGCTCAACCCCGGTGTGCGCATGGCGATATCGTCAACCTGTTGCAGGCGCGCATTTTTAATTTCTTCGTCGCCGAATGTAGTTACCGTTACTGGCACATCCTGCAGGCTTTGACTGCGGCGCTGTGCCGTTACAATAATTTCGTCCAGCGTGACATCAAGCGATGCTTCGCTGGTTGTGGTTGACTGGGCTTGCGCGGCCATGCCGCCCATTGCCCAGCAAAAGGACGTGCCTGACAATAAAGCCAGTGTCCTCAAACGCACAGGTGTGTGCTTTGACATAATTAGGACCTTCCCTCTTCCCTTAGGTTTCTCCCCGAAACGCCGGACATACATTCCCCCGACCAGCGTCTCAATGTTAAATTATATGATAATATTTTTCCTTTTCAAAAGGCATGGAATTATGCTTTTTTCAAATAACAACTTAAATCATTGATTATAAATGAATAATTTATAAAATAATTTTCCTTGCTGCAGAGGCACCCTTAAAATATTAAAAAATTATAATATAATATGGGAGAGTATTTCTGGAATTGAGCTTCCATCTATCGGCGGGGGCGGAACAATGGACATTGGATTATATGCTTATGGACTTTCTCTGGCTGGTGATCGGGCTGGCTCTCCTGACCGTTGCCGGCGACTTTCTCGTGCGCGGCGCCACGGCCATTGCACAGGCCTTGCACATTCCGCCGTTGTTGATCGGGCTGACTGTTGTGGGTTTTGGCACATCGGCACCCGAACTTGTTGTGGGCGTCAAGGCGGCAATGGAAGGTGTACCGGCACTGGCTGTCGGCAACGTGATTGGCAGCAATATCACCAATATCCTGCTGGTGCTGGGGGTTCCGGCGGTGCTGTTGCCGGTGTGCTGCAACCAGCCGTTCATCCGACGTAACACGGTGTATATGCTGATCACCACCATTACCATTATTGCGCTGGCGCTGACGGGTGCCCTGGGTACTGCGGCGGGTGTGGCACTTTTGTGCCTGTTTGTCGTCTATATGGCTTACACGGTGTATAATATCTCCACCACACGGCAGGCCTCGAGGGAACTGGTAAACGAGGTGGAATGCATTGCAGCGCAGTCTGGCAGCTTGCCAAAGGCCGTGATGTTCACGCTCGCCGGGCTTGTCATGCTGCCGCTTTCGGCTGCGCTGACGGTGGATGGCGCCACCGGCATCGCCGCCAGCCTTGGCGTCTCTGACTCCGTCGTGGGGCTTACTATTGTTGCGCTTGGCACCTCGCTGCCCGAACTTGCGACCGTGGTGGCGGCATCCATGCACCGCAACTCCGCGATGATTGTCGGCAATATTCTGGGTTCCAACATTTTCAACGCCACCGCCATTTTGGGCGCGACCACACTGTCAAGCCCTAAGCCGATCGATATGAGCACGATTGGCGGAGAGTTGTGGGTACTCGCGGGTGCGACTGTTGTTCTCTCGATTTTTGTATTCAGCCGCATGTCCCTTGGCCGATCCTCGGGGGTGTGTCTTGTCACGGCCTACGCGGCTTATATCGGTGCTGCTGTATTGCAGGGCTAACGGGAAAGGAAGAACCATGGCGAAGACCAAACCGGCCAGCATTGCACAGCAGATTGCCGTTTATGCGGCGTCGCTCAGTTATGCAGACCTTAGTGCGCATGCGGTCAAAACCGTCAAACAGCGGGTGCTGGACAGCCTTGCCTGCGCGCTGGGTGCCTATGATGCGCAGCCTGTGGTGGCGGGGCGGCGTTACGCCCGCACCGTACCCGTAAACCGCGCTACGCTTATCGGCACGGCCGAGCGTACCACGGCGGACACCGCTGCTTTCGTGAACGGCACCATGGTGCGCTATCTGGACTATAACGACGGCTACATCGGCAAGGAACTGGGCCATCCAAGTGATAATATTCCCGCCTGCCTTGCGGTGGCGGAAGCTGAGGGCAAAAGTGGCCAGGACCTGATCCTTGCGATCGTGCTGGGCTATGAGGTCCAGTGCCGGTTGCAGGATGCCGCCCGGCTTTATAGCCTGGGCTGGGACCATGTGAATTATGTGCTCATTTCCGTGGCGGTGGCGGCGGGGAAGCTGATGGGACTGTCTGCCGACCAACTGACGCAGGCCATCAACATGGCGGCTGGCGGGCATGTAGCGCTCAGGCAGGTGCGTGCCGGGGAGCTGTCGGGCTGGAAGGGATGTTCCGCCGCGAACGCCGCCCGCAATGCCATCGTTTGTGCTGCCCTCGCGCGGGAGGGCCTGACAGGACCGTCTCCCATTTTTGAGGGTGAAATGGGTTTCATCAAACAGCTTTCGCTGGATATGAACTTTGACATCAAGCGTTTCGCGACGGCCGAAAACCCGGATTATGCCATCACCCATACCTTGACCAAACTGTTGCCCACACAGGGCGAGATACAGACCGCTGTGTGGGCGGCGCTCAAGCTCAGGCCGCAAATCGCGGACCTTGACGCGGTAAAATCCATCCATGTGGAGACAACAAACGCCGCCTACCGCATCACCGCCCGCGACGCGGAAAAGTGGCGCCCCAGTACTCGCGAAACCGCAGACCACAGCCTGCCGTTTACCGTTGCCCGCGCGTTTCTCGACGGCGGTATCACCATGGACAGCTATTCAGATGAGAGCCTGCGCGACAACCGGGTTATTCCACTGATGGACAAGATCACCGCAGCCGAGGATCCGGCCCTGACAGCCACCTTCCCGCGTCATATCGCCAACCGTGTGACAGTGACGCTGAAAAGCGGCGAGGTGTTGACCGAACAGGTAGACACTGCTCGTGGTGGCATGGGCACGCCGATGACGGACAAGGATTTTGAAACCAAGTTTGACGATGTCGCGCAGAAATACCTGAGCAATGCGCAGGCCTGCCGCGTGCGTGCCTTTGTGTGGCAGCTTGACGGGCAGGACGATTTCACCGCGCTGTTTGACGCGCTGCGTGTGAACCGCCCTGCGGCGCCTGATGCCTGATAGCTGATGTCTGATGACTAGGTAAGCGCGTCGGCTATGGCCTGACCGCAGGTGCGCATGTCGGCATTGCCGCCAAGGTCGCGCGTGCGGTATTCGGGCTTGGCCAGCACTTCCTCAATCGCACGCACCACGTCGGCTGCCGCGTCATGTTCGCCAAGGTGGTCCAGCATGAGGGCGGCCGACCATATCTGCCCCACCGGGTTGGCGATGCCTTTGCCAGCGATATCGGGCGCGGACCCATGAACCGGTTCAAACAGCGATGGGAAACGTCTTTCCGGGTTGATGTTGCCGGCGGGCGCGATGCCGATGGTGCCGGTACAGGCAGGGCCAAGGTCTGACAGGATATCGCCAAACAGGTTGGAGGCAACAACCACGTCAAACCAGTCAGGGTGCTGCACAAAGTGGGCGGTCAGGATATCGATGTGATATTTGTCACACGCGATATCGGGGTACTGTTTTGCCATCGCCTCTACGCGCTCATCCCAGTAAGGCATGGTGATGGAAATGCCGTTTGATTTGGTGGCCGATGTCAGGTGCTTTTTCTCGCGCCGGGAGGCCAGCTCAAAGGCGTATTTCAGGATACGGTCCACCCCGATGCGGGTCATCACCGTTTCCTGCATCACCACCTCCCGCTCGGTACCGGGGAATATTTTCCCGCCGATCGAGGAATATTCCCCTTCGGTGTTCTCCCGCACGACGTAAAAATCAATGTCCCCCGGTTTGCGGTTCGCCAGCGGGCTGGGCACACCCGGCATCAGCTTGACCGGCCGCAGGTTGACATATTGGTCAAACTCGCGCCGGAACTGGATAAGCGAACCCCAAAGCGAGATATGATCGGGCACCGTTTCGGGCCAGCCGACGGCACCAAAGAAGATGGCATCATGGTCGGTCAGCTGTTTTTTCCAGTCGTTTGGCATCATCTGGCCGTGGGCTACGTAATAGTCGCACGACGCAAAATCAAAGTGCGCCTGCTCAAAGCGGCAGCCATATTTTTTGCCGACTTTCTCCAACACTTGAAGGCCTTCGGGCACCACTTCCTTGCCAATCCCGTCTCCGGGGATAACGGCGATGCGGTATATTGCTTCATTGCTCATGTCTTGTTCTCTTTCCTGACTGATGGGCCCTTGCGGGGTTATTTCATGCGGCCGTCAGCCACGACACATTCAGCGGGGGGCGTGCGACCCTCCAGCACATCCACCACACAGCGCGCGGCGATCATATTGGTGCGTTCCAGCCCCTCAACGCTAGAGGCGGCGGCGTGGGGGCTTGCGATAACATTATCAAGCGCGATCAGTTCTTTCGACACATCAGCATAAGTGGGGTCGCCCTCGCTCTCGAAAGTGTCCAGCCCGGCCCCGGCGATCTGGCCCGATTTGAGCGCGGCCAGAAGCGCGCGGTCATCCACCAGTCCGCCACGGGCAGTGTTGATGAGGCAGGCACTCTCTTTCATACGTCTCAGCGCATTTTCATCGATCAGGAACCGTGTTTCATCCGTCAGTGGCGCATGCAGCGATATATAATCGCTTTCCGCCAGCAGGGTGTCCATATCCACGCATGCGATATTGTTCGCGCTGGCATAGTCTGTGTTGCACCAGCCCAAAGGGGCCAGGATGCGTGCATCAAAGCCCGACAAGCGCTTGACCAAGCTTTGGCCAATGCGCCCCAGCCCGACAATGCCAACGGTTTTGCCGTAAAGGTCATGCCCTTGCAGGATGGACCAGTCACCGCCTGCCATGTTGCGCTGGCTTTCGCGGAAACGCCGGCCAAGTGCCAGCATCATGGCGATGGCATGATCCGCAACCGAGGCATCGTTGCCGCCTGAGGCAATGCAGACCACCCGGCCGTGACGTGCCGCTGCGACTGTGTCTACCCGGTCATAGCCAACACCGCGGCGCGAGATTACCTCAAGGTCCGGCAGGGCCGTGATCAGGGCTTCGGTTACGCGGGCATGGCCTACGACCCAGCCTCTGGCACCGGTCAGCAATTCACACAGGTGATCATGGCTCAGATTGCCGTCGGCCTGGCCCTTGGGCAGATCCACGATCATGGGGTTGCACCCGTTTGCAGCCAGATAATCCATGGCGGCCTCGTGGAAAAAACGTTGGGTAATGATGACACGGTGCCCGGGCACTTTGTTTTCCTTCTGTTCGGTGTTAGGCCTGTTCGGGTCAGACCTGTTGAGTCTTAGGCAAAGAAGATAGGCGGTGCGGTGATGCCGGAGCTAATGCAGAAACAGCATATAATCATGCAAGACCGTGAACAGGGCAAAAAGCGGTTTATCTATCGTCTCAATTGCGGGTGCGTCCTGCGTGATGGGGAGGGCCAAACGGCATGGATATGAACTGGCTGGAAGATTTTCTGGCTCTGGTGGAAATCGGTGGTTTTTCCAAGGCCGCCGAAAGTCGGGCTGTCAGCCAGTCAAGCTTCAGCCGCCGCATTCAGGCACTTGAAACATGGGTCGGAGCCGCGCTCTTTGACCGCGACACCCATACCATCCGGCTGACCCCGGCGGGGGAGCGGTTTTGCCTGACCGCGGAAGAAGTGGTACGGCATTTAAAACTGGGCCGTGAATCAGCGCTTGCGGCGGCGAACGCCAGCTCAAATACCCTGCGCTTTGCGTCCACGCACGCGCTTTCCCTGACCTTTTTCCCCAGTTTCCTGCGCGATATGGCGTATGAAATCTTCCAAAGCGGCGTGATCGAACTGACAGCCAACAGCATGATGGCCTGCGAGAAGCTGATGATTGAGGGGCAGGCGAATTTCCTGCTGTGTCATCATCATGAGACAGCCTATGTCCGGCTTGAACAGGGCTTTCGCTCGCTTGTCGTGGGGGGGGATACGTTGATTCCGGTGGCAGCAAGGGAACTGTTGGAGCAGGCGGACGAGGGTGACCTGCCACACCTTGCCTTCACTGAGGAATCCGGCATGGGCCGCATTATCCGTGCCGCGCTTGAAAAACGGGGCCTGCCGGCTGCCCCCACGCCGGCATTTGCGTCCCACCTCGCCAGCGTGTTGACCGCCATGGCGCTGGATGGTCGCGGCGTGGCCTGGCTGCCGCTCAGCCTGATCGCCGACCATCTGGAAACCGGGCGCCTTGCCCGTACTGAACAGGAGCAGGAAGGGATCGAGATCGAAATACGCCTCTGGCGTCCCCGCGCCCGCCAATCCCCGGTGGCAGAGGAATTCTGGCAAAAAGTCAGGGCCTATATTGCGGCGCGCGATTTTGTATAGGGCGGTGCAAAAGTGGACCACGGAAGCGGCGACAAAATGTTGCTGTGGGCGGACTAAAAGTTTGCCCGTTTCGGGCTTTTCCATTTTTGGGAGGGCCAGAGGATACTCACCGTAGCCTTATACAGACGTATCCGGCTTGCCTGCCATGTTGAGAGGTTGAGCCAGAGAGAAGCTTCCCGCCGTTTTGGCATATCTCGCGCCAGCATATCAAAGATGCTGCACCACTCGGAGCCGCCGGGTTACCAGCGGAGCGCCAGTATCAAGCGGCCGAAGCTGGATGGCTTTACCGACCTCATCGACCGTATCCTAGAGGGTGACCGTCGGGTAGGGCGCAAGCAGCGTCATACAGCGAAGCGGATCTTTTGAGCGCCTGCGCTCCGAGCATGGCTTTGAGGGCGGCTATACGATCATCAAGGACTATATACGAGAGCACAAGCGTGTCAGCCGGGAGGTGTATGTTCCGCTCAGCCATGCACCGGGCCACAACGGAAACGTGGCTGGACGGCACGCGCAAGCGGACCGACAGATTCTCTGCCTTTCTGTCCCACTATCTGGTCAAAGACCGCTATGGCCGCCCCGGCGAGGGCAGGGTTGAAGGCATGGTTGGCTACCTTGGGATATTTAACACCCAGCGTTTCGGCGATACGTTTCCCCAGCTTTATGGGCAGCAAAGGAAACTGTTCTCTGATGTCCACAACCGTTGCTCAAAATTGGGCCAGTCGAAAAAACTCAGATTCCCCCTGTGAAAGAAGATGATGCATGCGCCCCGTTTTTATACCGAGAATTTTCTCGCTCAGGCCTTTGCTTTTAACATCCTGCACCTTGACCCAAGGCTTATAGCTATCACCAACCCCAATGCCATAACCATTCCTGATCGCTCGCCGATAGTCTTCCAGTGACTTCAGTTGTCGGTACCGTGCCATGATCCCCCCACCTCTAGTGGTTCCATTTTCAATGCTTTAGTTCTTTGAACAAAAATCATCCTGCTCCCCATTCCTAAGTGGATGGCGCAATTCAGATATGACAAAACCGCACCACACTGGCAAAGTTTCATAGGTTGTTTTAAAGCAATTTTTGCTAGTATCAGAGGAAAGTAGGGGGCAAAGACTTATTTGACCTCCTCAAAGGGAGGACTGAATAGCCCCTAGTTTCATAGACACCTTGGGCTTTCCAATTTTGCTGCCGTTCAAACTCGACAGGTGACAACATCCCGTTGTTACCATGCTTGCCTTTTGGGTTGTAGAAAAACTCGATATAGTCAAACACGTCTTGCCGAGCCTCTACGCGGTCTTTGTAGGTCCGTCGCCTGACCCGTTCCCGCTTGAGGAGTTGGAAAAAGCTTTCCGCGACAGCATTATCGTGACAATTCCCCCGCCTGCTCATGCTGGCTTCCAGATTGTGGGTCTGCAGGAACTTCTGCCACTCATAGCTGGTAAATTGGCTTCCTTGGTCTGAATGGATGATCGCCTTCGACCTGGGCTTACGCCGCCAGACAGCCATCAAAAGCGCACTTAGAACCAGATCCATGTGCATGCGGGACTGCATCGACCAGCCGACCATGCGTCTGGAATAGAGATCAATCACGACAGCAAGATACAGGAAGCCCTCATGGGTCTTGATATAAGTGATATCTGTCACCCAGGTCTGATCAGGCTGCGCCACATCAAATTGTTGCTGCAACTGGTTGGGGGCCACGATTGCTGGCGATCCGCCATAGCTGCCGTGCCGACGACGGTAACCGACCTGTGCCTTGATGCCTGCCAACTGGGTCAATCGCCACACCCGGTTCGGACAGCAGGTCTCGCCGATCGACCGCAGGTCATCATGGATCTTGCGATAGCCATAGACACAGCCGCTTTCCAGCCAAGCCTGTTTGATCAATCCAGTCAGCCGTCTGTCGTCCTTGGCCCGGTCACTCATTGGCGAGCGCAGCCAGGCATAGAAGCCGCTATGATGCACCAGCAACACGCGGCACTTCACGCGCACCCGGAACAGGCCCCGATGCGCTTTGATGAAGGCGTACTTTACTTGGCTTCTCTTGCGAAGTACGCGGTGGCCTTTTTTTAGGATGTCCCGCTCTTCGGTGACGCGGGCCAGCTCTGCCTTCAGGCGTCGTATCTCGGCCGCGTCCACTGCCTCCTGCCGGATCTGTCGCTCCGGCTTATGATAGCACTTCTTCCAGTCATAGAGCGACTTGGTGCTGATCCCCAGCCGGGTGGCAACCTCCAGAACCGAATAGCCTCGATCAACCACCTGCGCGACCGCGTCTCGCTTGAACTCTTCCGTATAACGAATACCAGATGACATACTTGAACTCCATGCTTCATTTTTACCAAGCAAGGTGTCTAGAAATCTAGGGGCTATTCAGTAATCTCCATAGATTCAGCGATAGAAAATAGTACGACAAGAACAGCGGCAACACCGAAAAGATAAGCCGCATATAAGCAGGCCTGACAATGAGTAAAACTATTGTGGAACCTGTTTGCACAAGTAAGAATGCGGTTGGAACAAGAAGGCCACAGTGGATTAAAGCAAGAAGTGCGGCAGTAGCTATTAAGGTAATGATACCCAAACGCTGAAATGCAATTGTCCAGTATTATGTAGCAGCCACACCTAAACAGCATTCGCCCACCAGCCTATAATCGCTTGGTATCACGGAGGCATTTATGGACATATCTCCCGTTCTGAACGGATTGATCAAGAAACATGTGGAGCTGCAAACCATCCTGCTCGACGTAGAGGATGCTGCCGAAAGGCGGAGGATGAGATAAACCGCCTCGCCAAGTCGATCAAAATCGCGAAATAAAATTTCCTGCTTTACTATTCCCCCATCAGGCCCGGTGCCTCCTCAGGCACCCGGCCTGACGCATCAATGATACGCAACCGGCAGCCCCAAACCGATGGCGAGGGCGTCATAGGCCGGTGTACCGGGGAACAAGGCTTGCAGCCTTGGCAACACGTCACGAACCCAGGTCATATCCTCGCGCTTCAGCGCGACCGACAAGGCGAAGGACAGCAGGTCAGGGTCGTAGGGGTGCTTATCAAGCGCCTGCGCCAGGCCCTCATACGCCTCCTCCTCCCGCCCGGTATTCTGGAGCGCAACCAGATACACATAGACATACCGGGGATTGCTGTGGTCCGCGCGGGCGGCTTTCTCCAGATATCCGGTAGCGGCGCGAAGGTCTGACCGCCGAACAAAGGAAAGACCAAGCGCGTGAAGCACCGAGGCGTCCACAGGCGGCGCGTTCGCGGCCTGCAGCAGTTGCTCTTGCGCCTCATCCTCACGTCCTGCCCGCGCCAGAAGGTTCGCCAGATTGATGATGGCCGGGGCAAAGTGCGGCTCCTGCCGCAACGCCTGGCGGTATGCTTCTTCGGCAGCCGACACATCCCCCGCGTGCTCAAACCCAAGGGCGAGGTTCATCCTGCCCTCCGCCCGCCAGGCGGCACCGCTGTCTGCCTGCATCATCTCAGTGAACGCGGGTTCGTGGAGGGCCGCGTCCGCACTATCCACCAGTGCCCGCGCCGCTTCAACACGGACCGCCTTCACGTCATCCTGCAGCAACGGGGATACCCACGTCCGACGATCCGCCGCCGATAACCCGGCCTGCGCCCGTATGGCGCCAATGCGCACAAGGGGGGACGGGTCATCCAGATAGCCCGTAGCAAGCTCGGTCAACTCCCGCGTACCAACCCGCGGGACGAGCGACAGCGCCGTCGCCCGCAAGATAGCCGGGTTACCCGTGTTCCTGATGATCGCTTCAAGGCCAACGCGTGCATGCGGGTTCCCCTGCCGCGCCTGATATACCGCAAGCGCACTTTGGTCGCGCGGTCGCGCGGCAGCACCAGGATACCAGCGCCGCAGCGTCTCAGCCGCCCATACGTCGGCCTTGTCGCTATGGCAGCTGACACAGGCATTGGGGCTGCCGACCGGCACACTGATATCCGGGCGCGGTACTTTGAAGCTGTGGTCCCGGCGGGCATCCACCCCCATATAGGTGCGCGCCGGCATGTGACATGTCACGCACTCACTCGCCGGTGTGCCGCGCACATGCCGGTGGTGCTGTGGCGTGTCAAACACCTCCGTTTTATGGCACTGTGTGCAAAGCGCGTTGCCCTGCGCCTTTGGCTGCAGGCTGTGGCTGTCGTGACAATCAGAACAGGTCACCCCGCTCGCATACATCTTGCTTTGCAGGAAAGAACCCCAGACATAGACCTCGTCCCTGATCTGGCCATCGGCGAAATAGAGGGGTTCATCAAGCAGGGTCGGGGAAAACTGGTCCAGGAAAGGCTGTGACGGCACAAAGCCGTCCGTCAGCGGCGACCGCAAGGCATGGCACGCCGCGCAGACTTCAATCTCGCGCCCCTGGCGGGCAACAGGGTCTGATACATGCGCGGTGTCCCTGTCCGGCGCGAACGTGAAGGGTTCAATCTCTCTCAGATACGCGACAAGCTGGTCTTTCCAGCCGTCAGGTTCGCCCTCGTCTCGCCCCTCCATTGCAGCCGCGTGGTCTTCCGCGCCCGCATGACAGGACCCGCAGGCAACATTGACAGCCTCAAACGTGGTTTCAAACAGATCGCGCCGGTCGTCATAGCCGCGCCTCAGCCCGGTCGAATGGCAGTCAGCGCACATACCGTTCCAGTTTTGCAGCGGTTGCTGCCAGTGAAGGCGGTCTCCCTTCGGCAGATAGTCATCCGGATACAGGTGGAACCAGCGCTGACCACCCTCCTCCTCTATTCTCGCGTCCCATGCGACCGGCAGAACCTGATATCTTCCGTCCGTCGTTGCCACCAGATATTGCTGAAGCGGATAATGACCAAAGGTATAGCGAATGCGGTAGGTATCGGCCCCACCGTCCGCGCCTGTAATGGTTACCTGATAAGCTTCCCCTGCCCGGGTGAAAGTCGTGACCTGCCCGTGGTGCGCAACGGACAACCCGGAAAAATCCCCCAGAACCGTGGCCTCGCTGGCCTCCTGCATGGCCGATGCGTGGTCTGACATCTGCCATTTCTGATGGGTATCGCCGTGGCACTGCCCGCATCCTTCGTCACCGAAGGCAGGCAACCCGCCGAACCCCAGCAGCAGAAAAACCGCAAAGGCAAAGAGGGGCGACCGCAGCATGTAGCGCCCCTCTATAGCTCGCAAACCCTCACGCATCAGCGCGCCACCGGCTATGGTGCGCCTGTATCAAGGTCAGGGCCTACCTTGCCGCCCTCTTTCGGCGCCTGCACGCTTTCCGGCTTCTTGACCAGATCGGCAATGTCCGCCCGCATCGCCTGCACCGCCTGCATCAAGCGTTCGGCCGCTTCAGGCTCGCTATGGCTATAGTTGAAGCGTTCCTCAGGGTCGCGCTGAAGATCAAACAGCATCTTGGCGCCGAAATATTCGAACGGCACATAGTATTTTCTGTAATAGTCATGCAGCACCAGTCGGAAGCGGGCATCCCGGGCGCCCACCACATCATTCTCGTTAAAGAAGAACAACACATCATGGGGTGACTGCTCCCCTCCCATCAGCAGCGGTGTGATATCGCGGCCATCGATGGTGCGGTCTTCCGGCACTTGTGCCCCGGCGACATGGGCCAGAGTTGGCAACAGGTCGATGTTCATGCTCATCGCGGATGACGTTGTGCCGGCGGGAATTTTCTCCGGCCAGCGCGCCAGAAACGGCACCAGATAGCTGCCTTCATGGGTCCCGCCCTTGCGGCCACGGAAATCGCCGGCATCACCCTCGAACCAAGGGCCGTTATCGGAGGTGAAAATGATCAGCGTGTTATCGGCAATGCCTTCATCCTCAAGCGTGCGCAATATGGCGCCAATCCCGCTGTCCAGATGCTGGATCACATCGCCATACATCCCCGCCCGCGACTGGCCTTGTTTGTCTGTCGGCACATGAAGGGGAATATGGGGAAAGGTCTGCGCGAAATAGAGGAAAAAGGGCTTGTCCGCATGCCTGCGAATGAACGAGGTCGTCGCTTCGGTATAGCGGTCCGTCAGCGCCGACTGATCGACAGGCGACTGGATGACCGTCTTCTGCTCATAAAGATCAAAAGGCTTCATGTCGTTGCTATAAGGCACGCCAAAAAATTCGTCGAAGCCCTGGTTCGTAGGCCAGAAATCATCCCGGTGACCCAGATGCCATTTACCGACCATACCGGTCGCGTATCCAGCGCTTTTCAGCATATCGGCAAGGGTGATTTCGTCGGCTGGCATACCGTCCGTGGAATGCGGGCGGATGACAAACTGCATGCCTGAGCGAATCGCGTAGCGCCCGGTCAGTAGCGAGGCACGGGAAGGCGTGCACACATTGGCCGCAGCATAAAAATGATCCAGACGCACGCCCTCACGGCCGATCCTGTCGATGTTCGGCGTCTGCAGGAGGTTGGCCCCATTGAGGCTGACATCACCCCATCCCATATCATCCGCCAGAATGACGATAATGTTGGGCCGGGGTGCTGTGCCGTCCTCTCTCACTTCGCCCGCGAGCGCCCTTTGAGAAAGGCCGCACAGCACCACCAATGCCAGGGCTAGCCTCAGCACACCCCGGTTCTTGTAATCAACTTCCCTCATCTCTTTCCCTCCCGAAAAGAATTCCCTGCATTATTGTGGACCGCCACGATGGGCGGATCAACGCTCACAGGGGTATTTCAACACACTGCAGATCAGCGGCACGGCTCGACGGGCCCACCAGCACAGTGTGAACTCCCCTCTCTGTGCGCCAGTCCCTGCGCTCACTGTCCCAATAGGCGAGGTCACTTTGCGGCACGAAGAATTCAACACAGGCGCTTTCGCCCGGTCTCAGGTGCACACGCTCAAACCCGCGCAAAAGAAAGGGGGGCCGCGTCACTGCAGTGCCGGGAAATGCTACATATAACTGGGCTACTTCGCTTGCCTCCCGCCCGCCGGTGTTGCTGACCATCACCCTGGCCGCGATCCCGCCGTCCCGGGCTTCCGCCGTCACATCGCCATAAGAAAAGCTGGTGTAGGATAGGCCGTGTCCGAATGCGAACTGCGGCTGCTTGCCGTCATTGGCAAACAGGGCATAGCCATGCAGCGGGCCATAATCGATGGTCTCAGCCTTGATATCGAAGAAGGGGTTATCTCCTTCATTGGCCGCCACCGTAAACGGCAGTTTGCCGGTGGGGCTGACATCACCAAATAGCAGGCGTGCCAGCGCGTGCCCGCCCTCCATACCGGAATAAAACGTCTGCAGGATCGCCGCGACACCATCACTCCATTCCGACGACAGAATGGCCGAGCCTGAGACGATAACGACAACCGTATTCGGGTTGGCGTCGCTTACCGCCTTGATCAGCGCGACCTGATCTGGCGCCAGCCTGAGCGAGGTACGGTCACCGCCCCGGTCCTTGCCGCTACCCATGGCACCTGTGTCTTTATCGTCGCCGTCTTCGTTCTTCACTTTTTCATATGCCGCGGCCATTGCTTCGGCGATCACCGGCGGCAGCGCTGGCGCCGCGCCAAGGTCACCGGGGATATATTCCCCTTCATCCGCTGCGGTGGTGCCAACAACAACAACCGCCACATCCATATCCGCAGCCGCGCGTGCCGCCTGTTCAGGATCAGCTTCATCGCCAGACAGCGCAAGATCGTGCCCCAGATAGGCGGACAGCCCCTGCTGCGGTGTCACCACATAACGCGCGTGCACCTTACTTGAGCCATTATCGCCGGTAATGGCGCGTGCCGCCATTCTGCCGAAAAGGCCAAGCCGGGCATCGCGCGCAAGCGGCAGGGCACCTTTGTTTGTCAGCAGCACCGCTGACTTTTCAGCCACCTCCCGCGCCAGCGCGATATGGGCGTCACATGCGACCAGCTTTTCAGCGTCATAACTCTCAAGCGGGTCTTCCGCCGCCATGAAGCGGTACAGCACAGTCAATACCCGTCGGCAGGCCGTATCGACAACAGCCGGGTCAATTTCGCCGCTGCGCACCGCTTTCACCAGCTTTTCGCCGTAATGCATGGGTTCCGGATTTTCGATATCGAGACCGGCGACGGCGCCATCAGGCCCGAACACGCCCATGATCCAGTCTGAATGCACAAACCCCTCAAAGCCCCAGTCTTCACGCAGGATTTCCGTCAGCAACTGGCGGTGATGCCCGCAATAGACCCCGTTGACCTTGTTATAAGCGCTCATGACCGAGGCGCACCCGGCGTCAATGATACGCTTGAAATGCGGCAGGTAGACTTCGCGCAGCGTGCGTTCATCCACCCGCACGTCCAGCGTGAAGCGCATATTTTCAAGGGAGTTGGCCGCGAAATGCTTCACCGTCGCGATCACATTGTGTTTCTGGATACCGCCAGAAAGGGCCGCGCCCATTTCGCCCACATGGTACGAATCCTCGCCATAGGTTTCCTGCGCGCGCCCCCAACCGGGATGCCGCAGGATATTGACACAGACCGCCCCCGAAAGGTTGCAGCCCTGCGCCCGGGTTTCGATCCCGATCACCTCACCGACCCTGCGCTCCAACTCGCGGTCCCAGCTTGCGCCCCGCGCCATGGTGACCGGGAAACAGGTGGATTCGCCCCGTGCCACCCCTCGTGGCCCGTCAGAAAAATACAGCGCCGGCACCCCAAGCCTGTCACACCCTGCCCCCGCACGGTAGGGCCGCGCACTCCAGCGCATGCGATCTTCGATCATGGCCTTGAAGAAGCCGCTGCCTGACATCATGGCCACTTTCTCTTCCAGCGATTGCTCCGCCAGAATGGCGTCAATTGTCGACGCGATATCTTTTTCGCTCATCCCTTTTCGGGGAGAATAATCAGGCATGAAGGTTCCCTTTTGATACAAATTTGATCACCGGCACATTGGCGAAGGCAGCGGGACAAAGCAGCAAGGCAAGACATCTGGAAAAGCTTCGAAACAAGCCGAAGCGAAACCAGCGGCCACCCAAAATGGGCGGCACCGCAACGTGGTCAAATTCACCGGATTATCTTACCTAAAGCCATCCCGCGCCCGATATGCACATCAGGCCGTGTCACTTATATTATCCATATGGATAATATAAGTGACACCCTGTTTGTCAAGAACTATGTGGCGCGGTTGGCCTTCCTTGCCGCCCGCCAATCCAGCACCCGGACGAGACGCCGGTGCAGTTTGAAATCAATGGGATAGAATATGATGGTGCCCGCCGACAGAAGGCCGAACAGCAGTGGCAACACAAGCGTGATGAAACGGATGCCGGTCAGCGCTTCAGGCGTCTGCGCCTGGTTTGCCACATAGCCGAACGCCTCAAGCATGACCCCCAGAAGCCCGATACCGAGGCCTGTTGCCGCCTTCAGGGCAAGTTGGTTGATACCGAAAACAACCCCCTCATCCCGCACGCCTGAGCGAAACTGACCATATTCAACGGTGTCAGGCAGCATGGACCAGAAGCTGAGGTAATAGGCGCCGCCTGCGATACCGAAGCCGAACATGATCGCAAGTAACACAGGCGTCTGCGACGGCTGAAGCAGCAGCAACAGCAACTGCATTGTGATCGTGATGCACGAACCCGTAAGCCAGACGTTGCGCTTGGCCGCCACCCGGCCAGATATGATCGTCCAGAACGGGACGGAAATCGTGGTAGCGGCAACGAAAGCGGTCAGCGCTAGGCTGATATCAAGGTTCACACCGGGCATATACCGCAGATAATAAAGGATCGCCTTTCCGAAAATGGCGCTACCGGTCGAGCCCCAGATGATGGCACCGATCAGAATCCACAAAGCCCGGTTGGTCGCCAATTGGCGAAAACAGGTGCGCAGGCCCGGCCAGAGGTCAGCCTTTGCCGTAAGCTGCTCGCGCGTTGTCAAAAAGGTTAAGGTGAAAAGCAGGCAGGCAATACCGCCATAAAGCGCGGCGACCTGCAGGAACCCTACCTTCAGGTCACCCGCACCCAGTTTTCCTGCCAGTTGAAGCGTCAAAAACGCGGTGAACAGCCCACCAAGCGGCGCAAAGAACATCCGCACCCCGGCAAGCTTGCCGCGCTCAGTGCTGTTGCGTGTCAGATTTGCGGAAAGCGCACCATAGGGGATCGACACAACCGTATAGCAGGTTCGAAAAATGACATGGGTGATCGCTGCGGTCGCGACAACCGCCCCCGGGAACAACAGCGGCGCAGCAAACATGGCCACAAAGCTGAGCGCCAGCGGCACCATGCCAAAAAGAATGTAAGGGCGGTAACTGCCAAACCGCGTACGCGTCTTGTTGGTCAGAATACCCATGACAGGATCGGTGACGGCATCCCAGACAAGCGGCGCCGCAAAAATCAACCCAGCGACTGCCGGCCGGATTTCCAGTACATCGGTATAATAGAAATACAGGAAAAGATTGAGCCCGGTGTAATAGAGATTGAGCCCGAAATCGGCCACACCATAACCCAGTCGCCTGCCGAAACCCAATTTGTCCTGCTGCCCATTATCGTTCACGGCGAATACCTCCCTTACTATTTATTATCCGTATGGATAATAAATAGTCTTGTCCCTGGCCCTGGCAAATAAAATTCCGTCCCCATCTGCCAGCCCCCGCATCCTGCGCTCAGCCTTCCCCGCTGACGCAGGCACCCTTCCTGTAGGCCTGAAACTTCTCTGGCTTCCATTCCCCCGCCGCTACCAGAAAGCCGGCAACGGCGCACCGGCCGACGGCATTCAGCGCCGGATCAGTGTCAAAAGCATCGCGTATCTCACTGGCGTCCACCCGCGCATCAGCCATACGCGGCCCACCACCAGCGGGCGTATCAAACACCATGGTTTCACGCGGGCCGACCGGCGACCAACGCGTCCAGGTCGGCAGGTCATCGGTCAATTCGCTTTCGCCCGGCACACCAGTATGCGCGAATGCCGCCCAGTATTTCCGCATGGCGGCCGAAAGCGCGTGCCGTCCCGGCGCGTTGTCCCGCGTCACAAAATACTTGGGCATTGCCAATGTGCCACCGTGAAACTGCCCGAACACAAAGGGGATTTCGAAGGTGTGAGCGGCCCCGACATAGCGGCCGAGATCACGGCCAAGATAGCTCGGCTCCTCGTCCCAGTCGAAGCGGTACACAAAAATGTTTTGCTCATTAGCGGCATGAAGCCATGCAGCGGGGCGGTCGGCGCCAACGAATTTCCACAACTCCGACGTATAACGGATCACCGCGTCATGATGTTCGAAATTGTCGACCGTGGGCAGTTTGATGGCATTGCGCGACGTGATCTTGTCGTTGAACAGGAAGGCCCAGCCAAGTTCGTCACGGTTTGTGCCAAATATACCCGGGGCAGCATTGAAGCGCCCCTGCTCCATGATCAGGTCCGCGGGCTCGCCTTCCGGTAATGTGAAGCCATCGCGAATAGAGGCCGGCAGCGGGTACATGGGATTGGGGCCATCCTGCATATAGGCCTTCAACAAATCCAGCGTTGGTACATCGCGCATAACAGAAAGAAGCTCAGGCAGGGGCGTCGATGTCACTTTTGCCGCGGCTGCTTGCTCATTTTCTGCCATCCCGGTCCGGACCAGCCAGCGGTTCACGATGTCCGTACTGTTGTTTTTGTGGCCGGGCTGCGTATGCTGCGCGCTGTTTTCAGCGGTCGCACGCGGCGTGGTGGTCGAACTGCCGCTTTGCATGATTGTTTTGTGAAACAGGCCACGGGCCCTTTCGGATAGAATGAGCGAGAAGATATTCACCGCGCCCGCCGATTCCCCGAACAGTGTAACATTCGCCGGATCACCACCGAAGGACGCAATATTTTCCTGCACCCATTTGAGTGCCAGTATCTGGTCTTCAAGCCCGAAATTCGCCGTTTTCACCCCGGCATCGCGTATTGCCGCATGGCTGAAGAAACCAAGCGGCCCCAGCCGGTACTGGATTGCAACCAGCACAATGTCGCCGTCGGTGACCAGCTTGTTGCGCGTCAGGTCCCCCGCCGCGCCCAGCGTGTTGCCGCCACCATGAAGCCAGACCATAACCGGGCGCTTTTCCGTGCCGTCCGCGCTCGCGGCAGCCGGTGCATACACGTCAAGCGTCAGGCAATTTTCCTCGCCGATATAGCCCTTCTCTGGGATCGCGCCTGCGTCGAATGAAAACTGCGGGCAGTAAGGCGGCTGTTCGGTGAATTCGCGCTGCCCTGTCCATGGCTCAGGGGCCTGCGGCATGGTCCAGCGGTGAACACCGCCCACCGGACCGGCATAGGGGATACCGGTCCAGACATGCATGTCCGGCGTTGGGGAGTAGCCGACAACAAGGCCGGAGCTGATCGTTCTGGCCGTTTCAGGATCGGCAACACGGGGGCCAGCGTCTGACGGAGTGTCCAGGCCATACATCACCACCCCAAACCATGCGAGTGCGGCCAGAACCGGAATGCCCACCAGCGCCCCAAGCACCAGAAACGTGACCTTGATAGCTTTTCGCATCGATACCCTCCCTACAGCCTTGTATGCTGGCACAATGCGCCGCGGCCCGAGAAGGGAACCCCAAGTTCCAGGCCTGACAGACCATAATGACCGTGCCTGCAGGCGCGTGAATTTCCACCATCCAGACCTTGCGGCCCAGCTTCATGTTCGGTGGCTGCGATGCTTGTCTTCCCTCAACCCCGGTGCATGGCAAAATACCTGTGCCCTGCCGCCATATCCTGCCCCAAGTATAGGCGACACTTTCGGTGGCATGTCAATATTTTTATCCAAAAGGATAAATAAATGATATTGAGGATCAAGCACTTGGGCCAGCGGTCAGGGTGGCTGGCCCCTTGACAATATGATCAAAGAACAGGGTGATGATTGCCTCCGCGTGCTGATCGACAAAAGCGTCATCCTGGACATTGACGCCGTACAGAATATTCGCTTCCGCAGCCAGCGCGAAAATGAGCTGACAAGCTGAGACAATAATATAGATCAGGCTGACTTCCGAAACCTGAGGCCAGATGCCACCAGCCTGCTCTTTCCGGATGGCTTCCACCAACCTGTCGCGGTTTGGCAACAGGTGTTGTTCGAGGGCCCACTGCAGGATTTCCCGGTCATGCATCGACGCCTGGATCATGATCCGCGCATGTTCAGGGTGCCGGGCGCAATAGCGCGTGTATCGCCTGATCAGTTCCTTAACGCCTTCCAGTGTCGTCACTTCCTGATCGATCGATATTTCCTCGTTCGATCGCCGGAACATATATTCCACCGATTTGCGCCACAGCATTTCCTTGCCGTTGAAATGGTATTTTATCAGCCCGTGGTTCACGCCCGCCCGTGCCGCGATCGACCGGATATTGGCCCCGCCATAGCCGTGGCGGCTGAACTCGTCCAGCGCAGCCTGAATAATCTTGGTGCGCGTCTCTTCCGTTTGCTGCGCCCTGTTTTGCCGCTTTTTCTTGAATTCCATTTCAACTCCAATTGTCGCCATACAGCGGGACAGCCTGCCCGCGCTGTATTGCCATACGCAGGCGCGGGGGATTTTTCAACATCCCCGTTATTGGCACAGACCTGATCCATGACAGGCCAGCGGGTTACTAGCCGGCCGGTGACAGGCTGGCTGATAGCCCTTGGCTCAAACGCTAAACCACGCGCTGGCTTATGAAAACAGAAAAGCAGCGGCGCGCCGCCACGAACCGGCCACCGTGCGGACGCTGGCCCTTCAGATGCCGCATAAAAACGCAAGTGCCAGGCCTAAGCCTGGCACCCTTTGCTGTTCTGCCCCGACATACTCTCGGCACGGGGCATCTGCCGCCCTTGGAGTGACTGTTAGCCTGGTCCGTGTCGTTAGAACGATACCCGCAACGACGCGCCAAAGTACCGCTCTGCTTCACGCGGCACATACTGATCGACAAGGCCCGGCACCAGAAAATCGTAAAAGAGCGCGGTTGAATACTGCTTGTCGATCAGGTTCTTCGCAAACAGCGTCAGCGTATAACGGCCGTCAGCGCTGGCGACACCCACAGAAGCATTCATGATGCCATAGCTGTCTTCAATCGTATCGTCCGTGCCGCCAAGCTGGAACTGCGTTTCGTCCTGCCAGTTGTAGGTGACCTGTGCAAACCCCATCGCACCGGAGGCTGAAATCTCCCGCTCATAACGGGCTGAAACGTTGAACTTCAGATCAGGCGAGTTGGGCAGGTCCACATCAAACAGGTCCTGCGTGCCAAAGTCGCCTCCCCCGTTGATGTCGCACCCCTCCGTCGCCTTCTGGCCCGGATAACAGGTCTGGCCCAGAAGTTCGCTGACCTTTGCCTTCACATAGGCAAAACTGCCGGAAAGGGTAAGGCCTTCCACTTGCGGGCGGAAAATGAAGTCCGCCTCGACCCCCTTGGTTTCTGCCCGCCCGGCATTCGCAAGACGCGCGGTGTTGGTGGAGGGGTCAAAAATCTGGAATTGCAGGCCTTTGTATTTGGTCAGGAAAAGCGCCAGGTTCATCTGGAAACGCTTGTCATCGGACAGATATTTCAGCCCCAGTTCATACGCGTCAGACGTTTCGGGCTCCACCTCATTGATATAGGTATTGGTCACCGGCTGGTTGGTCTGCGGATCGGTTTCGATGACGGAATAGGATTCGCTCGCCTTCCCCTTGTAGCCAGTTGTGTAGGTGAAATAGCTGTTCAGCGTGTCATCGATTTCATAGGCGAAACCCGCCTTGATCGTGGCTGCCGTATCGCTGGTGCTGACCGGATTGTTGCGGATATCAAGCGCCGGTGCGCTGGCGTAGATATTGGTATCGCCCTCAACCAGCACATCCTGCTGGTCCACAAACACATCATATTCAAGCCGTTCATACAGCACCCGACCGCCGATGATCAGGTCAAGCTTGTCATTGATATGATAGTTCGCCTGCCCGAACGCCGCTACGTTCCGTGTGTTGACCGTCGAATATTTGGTACCGCTCAGGAACACAGGTGTGCCGTAAAACACCCCCGGCGCAACCTGATAAGGATAGACATATGCGTACCGGCGATCGAAAGCGTCATCAAGGTCGAAATAGAAACCGTACAGCCCGGCCACATAGTCGAACTTTTCACCAATTGGCGACTGCAGCCGCAGCTCCTGGCTATATTGTGTCACCTTCGACTGGTGACCGTTTATATCAAGGACCGGCAGGGTATTTTCGTGTGGCACCCCCAGGCTGACTGGGATGCCGATACCGATATCCCTGACCGGGGTCGCGCTTATGGGCAGCGCGTTCGAAGTACCGTCGATATCGGTACTATTGTCGAAATCCCAGCTCTTGACCGCGGAAATGGAGGTCAGGGTATATTCCCCCACGTCCCAGTTTGCTTCAAGGGACACGCCCCATTGCCTGGAGTTATTGAACAGGTCGCCGTTCGTGAACGCCTCCTTGTTCGTCGGGCTTGGTACCACATCGCCAATGCTTGCAAGGAAGGCCTGCCCGGAATTGTTGAGAGCGTAGGACACGTCGTCCCGGTCCTCGCCAAAACCGCGCGCGGTCCACTGGCAACATTCGGCTTTGTTTTCACGGTATTCGCCGATCAACTGCAGCTCCAGTGCGCCCGACGGTTCCACAAGCAGTTTGCCGCGGATGCCCCAATTTTCATAACCATTGCCGGAACGACCCGTGGACAGGTTTTCGATATGACCATCACGGGTTTTATAAAACCCCGACAGGCGACCACCGACCTTCTCCGACAATGGCCCCGAAACCGACGCCTTGACTTGAACATCATCCAGCTCAGCGTACTGGACCTCACCGTCATATTCAAAGTCCTTGGACGGCTTTTTCGTGACGACATTGATCACACCCGCAGAGGCGTTTTTGCCAAAAAGCGTGCTTTGCGGCCCCCGCAGCACCTCCACCCGCTCGATATCGATCAAGTCCTGAAAACCCTGCCCCTGACGGGCAAGCGATACGCCATCAACGACAAAAGACACACTGGGCTCAACAGTGTTGGCAAAAGTAAATGAGCCCACACCGCGGATGCGCACAGAGGCGTTTTTGTCGCTATTGCTTGTGCTGAACGTCAGACTTGGCGCCAGCGTTGTCAATGTGTCGATGGAATCGACAAAATTGTCACGCAGGGCATTGCCCGACAGCACGCTGACAGCAATCGGCACTTCCTGAAGGGTCTCTTCCCTTTTCTGTGCCGTAACAATGATCTCCTCAAACTGGACCTGATTGCTGGCATTCTGGTCCTTTGCCTGAGCCACTGCAGGTAGTGCACCACCCGCGAACGCAGCCATAAGCGCAACCCCGGAAACCGAGGGCCGCCTCACAGCCATAGAAAATATAGAGGTAATGCTGATCCGCATTTCGACCTTCCTTCCACAACATGGCCTCACAAGCCACTTCTGATAAGCGACGCGCAGGGCCGTTTACCTCCTCCCGAGGTAATTCTGAACACCAACCCCTTGATCCGGAAAAGCCTGTCTCAAGCGCCCCTGAAACCCACTCCAGCCAGTCGGCCAAGCAGTCGGCCATTCAATCGGCGAGTATCCTCCCCACGCCTTTACTGGAATGGACCCTATCATATATTTATCCATTTGGATAATAATTTTTACAGGCATGAATTTGCATACCGAGCAAGGCCTGCATACTGCCGCATGAACGGGCGGTTTCGTGCGACACAAAGCAGGCAGTATCGCCGTTGATACGGTGGAAAGATGAGGGGACTGGCGTTCTTCGCGTATCCTGGCAAACCTAGCTGGATTGCCGACCCTAAAACCCGGCTTACTGAGCTAGCCGACACTCGACATGACTGTCTGGATGCTGTTCAGCGTTTGGCGGAAAGGTTGGAAGCGCCTGCGCAACCTGCGGTTTGTCATGGGGCACCTGAAACATATTCAGGAGCTGAACAGCTCAACACAACCTCTATTAGCGCGATACTGGGTGAACTTCTGCCAGAGAGAACTATCGTTTCAGATGAATCAGCAACTGCTGGACAAGCCATTTTCTCACAGACCCAGAAAGCGGCGAAACATGATTGGCTTACACTGACAGGAGGATCGATTGGCCAGGGACTTCCTGTCGCCATTGGCGTAGCCGTTGCCTGCCCGAACAACAAGGTCATTGCACTTCAAGGTGACGGTGGAGCGATGTACACTGTTCAAGCTTTGTGGACAATGGCACGCGAAGCGCTTGATATTACAACCATTATTTTAAACAACAGTAGTTATGCTATTCTAAACATTGAATTGCAACGCGTGGGCGTTAGTGATCCCGGGGAAATGGCATTGGCTATGCTGGATCATACAAACCCGAAGCGGTCCACCTCTAAGTAGCTATGCCCCATAATATTAACTCATACGCACTAGCCCATACACTTCAGCCGGACGAATTCCTTGGGCAGGTTCAACGTCTAGTTTATGAGCGATCGGTTCAATACAAGCGCTCCGAGGAAGAAATCCGACTTCCAGACATGACAACACTTCTTCTTGGGTTTCCGCATCCGAGAAGAAACCTCGGCGTTGTGAACTACTAATTTGATCGATATTTGTGGCTCGAATCTTTGTATGTTCGTTTGAACAAAAAATACTGAATGGCACTCCAAGGAGGTGCCACCAGACCCTTTCAATCTCTTGCTTCTCCAGTGTGCGCAATTTCAATAGATCGTTAGGCTGTTTCACACTAATAGCGCGATACGTTTGGCTTTTCCCCGACTAGAGCGTCAGCAGGAAATCCGTTGTCATTATGTGATCAGTATCAGTCCCGGGCACCTTGGGATATTTAACACCCAGCGTTTCGGCGATACGTTTCCCCAGCTTTATGGGCAGCAAAGGAAACTGTTCTCTGATGTCCACAACCGTTGCTCAAAATTGGGCCAGTCGAAAAAACTCAGATTCCCCCTGTGAAAGAAGATGATGCATGCGCCCCGTTTTTATACCGAGAATTTTCTCGCTCAGGCCTTTGCTTTTGACATCCTGCACCTTGACCCAAGGCTTATAGCTATCCCCAACCCCAAGGCCATAACCATTCCTGATCGCTCGCCGATAGTCTCCCAGTGACTTCAGTTGTCGGTACCGTGCCATGATCCCCCCACCTCTATCGGGAAGATATTAGAGACGCCCCTAATTTTCATTCTTTATTATTTCTAAACAATACAGTTATAGATCCTGCGCCGCAGCCCAACCGCTGGCCCATGCCCACTGAAAATTATACCCACCAAGCCAACCGGTGACATCCACAGCTTCACCAATGAAATAAAGGCCGGCCTGCGTTTTCGCTTCAAGCGTTTTGGAACTGAGCGCTGCTGTGCTTACCCCCCCACGCGTCACCTCTGCTTTTGCAAACCCTTCCGTGCCAGAAGGCGTGAGTTGCCAACTCACTAGTCTTTGCGCCACAGTTGCCAACACTTTATTTGACATTGTCCCGATGGGCCCCGGCCAATGATCCGCAACCGCTTCAGCAAGCCGGGAGGGCAGCCGCTCCGCCAGAATGGATTTGAGACCTGCCTTGGGGCGCCCCTCCCGCGTGGTCCTTAACCACAGGAGAGCATCGGGTTCATCGGGCAAGAGATTGACCGTAATCGCCTTGCCGGATGACCAATAGCTTGATATCTGCAGTATCGCTGGGCCCGACAAGCCACGATGAGTAAAGAGCAGGTTTTCCCGAAACGTTGCCGCCCCCAAAGACACCACACAATCTGTCGCCACACCAGCCAGTGACTTCATAAAGGCAAGGTCGGTATCGGCAAAGGTAAAGGGCACAAGCGCCGGCGCAGGCTCGGTAACCGGGATAGAAAACTGCCGCGCTATATCATAGGCAAATGAGGTCGCCCCCATCTTGGGGATGGATAGTCCACCCGTCGCCACAACCAGCGACGAGGCTTGTAACAGTCCCGAAGATGTCGCTACTTCATAATGTCCGTTCCGGCACTGCACACTCTTTACGCCAGTTCCTGTACGCACCTCTGCCCCTGCATCCTCGCACTCACGCAGCAGGACTTCCAATATACGCTTTGCCCCCTGATCGCAGAAAAGCTGCCCTAGCGTCTTTTCGTGCCAAGTCACACCATGCCTGGCTAGCATGTCCATGAAGTCCCACGGGGTGTAGCGGCTGAGCGCCGACTTGGCAAAATGAGGATTCTCACTCAGATAGGCAGCAGCGGTGGTATCCTGATTGGTGAAATTACAGCGACCGCCACCAGAAATAAGGATTTTTGCCCCCGGCTTCCTGTTGTGTTCAAGCAAAACGACCGAGCGCCCTCGCGCTGCCGCAGTCGCCGCACACATAAGGCCAGCGGCGCCGCCACCAACAACAACCACGTCGTGCTTTTCTGTATAATTTTCAACCATAAGGAGTTTATAAGCCTTTCCTTCATGCCGACAAGCATGACGGAGCCATTTTTATAGAACGATACAGTTGATCACAAGAAATCTGGCGTTACTATCGCCAGACGAGGGTGTGGGGCGCCCGGAACCGTCAACCATATTCAATAGTCTTTAAGTTTCGTTAACGGTACTATGCAATGAATTGCTTATGTTAGCTTGAAAACTTGAGGCAAAGCTTGCTGAAAACGAGGGGGTCACCGCGATGGCGGCGTTAGACAATATTCTACAAAATAAATTTTTCAGTATCCGTAACCTGCTGCTGATCGTCACGGTTACCTTGATGGCTATTGTTATTGGCCTGACAGCCATGCGGATGAATGACGCACTGGACAACAGCGCGCGTGCGGAGCGCTCCATGAAGGTTAATGCGCTGGTCGACGACATCGTGCAGTTAAAACTATCTCTGGGTGACGAACGCGGAGCCACCTACACGTCCTATGGCTCACCCCAATCCGCAAGCAACGACTTTGAAAAGATCATCAGCAACAACCGCCGTGTAGTGGATGCCGCGTACGGCACGATCATCGAGAAGCTGGACGAGATCGAGCCCTTCGACGGTGAAGATGTGAACGAAGCGGTATATATCGCTGTTACGAAACGGTTCGAAGACACCAAGAAGAAATTCCGCGAGGCATTCGCCAAATACGAATCGCAGCTTGATACCATCGACCAGGACCTCGGCAAGAGGGAAGGTTCACGGGAGTTGAATGGTCGTAGCGCGACAAATGTGATGACGGATCTTGTAGAGGCCGCGGCTCGACTGCGGCAGGCACTTGAAGAAAATTATGATTTTGGTGACGATCGCATTTCTCAGGTTATTCGCCTCAAGCATCAGCTGTGGCTTATGATCGAATATGCCACACGCGAAAGCGCCTCGCTGGGAGAGAACGTGGCATCTGGTGAACAGATATCCTCCATCAAACGGGATCAAGGCTCACGTTATGGCGGCTATGGGCAGGCGGCCTGGTCGCAGGCGATGGCCATTGCCAATTCTGTGTCTTTTGCGCGTGCGGAAACCACCCCGGAATCTCGCGATGCACAAGTCGAAGCCATTCAGAAAGCCTTTTTCAATGACTTCGAACTCACACGCTTTGACCTTTATGACCTGTCGGACGAGGCCGAGCCGGACGAAGAAGGCCGGACAGTCGTGGACTATGACATTACCCCCATCGATTGGGTTCGCTTGGCTGAAAAGGCCGCCGAGCCGGTGATGAAAATGAACGCCTATGCGCAGGAACTATCCGCCAGCCTCAATGAGGAAGCCGTGGATACAGCGGCCGCCAATCTCACCTTCTCCAGCGCCCTGATGATTTTTGTGTTTGCGATCGGTGGTGTCTCCTTCTGGGTGGTAATTTTCAAAGTGGTTCGCCCTGTCAATGCCCTGTCAGATACCATGATGGTACTGTCGAAAGGCAACCTTGACGTTGACGTGCCTTACACGGAAGGCGGCGACGAGGTGTCGGATATGGCTCGCTCTGTCCAAATCTTTAAAGAGAATGCGATCGAGCGGCGCGACCTTGAAGCCCAGCAGCGTGAACGCGAAGAAAAAGAGCGTGAACGCGCTGAAGAGGAAGAGCGCAAGAAGCGTGAGGAAGAAGAAGCTCAGCGCCAGCGCGAACAGGAGCGCGAAGAGGCCGCAAGACAGGAACGTCGGCAAGCCATGCTTGATCTTGCTGACAAGTTCGAAGCTTCTGTAATGGCCGTGGTGGAGGGAGTATCGAACTCCGCAACCGAAATGGAAAACGCGGCACGCGGCATGGCCGAAACAGCTGACGACACGTCGAAAAAGTCCGAAGTGGTGGCAAATGCTGCCCAGCAAGCCAGTTCCAACGCCCAGATGGTGGCAAGTGCCGCCGAAGAACTTTCGGCGTCGGTACGTGAAATCACGGGTCAAACCAACCAGTCGTCAGCTTCGGCGCGCGACGCAGTGAACCGTACCGAAAACGCCGGCAAGGATGTCGCCGAACTTGTGGACGCTGCACAGAAAATTGGTGACGTCGTCAAGCTCATCAACGACATTGCAGAGCAAACTAACCTTCTCGCACTCAATGCGACCATTGAGGCTGCCCGCGCGGGAGACGCCGGCAAAGGCTTCGCCGTTGTGGCGAGTGAGGTGAAAAGCCTCGCCAACCAGACAGCGAAAGCCACGCAGGAAATCAGCGAGCAGGTAGAAGGCATGCAGCAGGCGACAAACCTTGCGGTACGCGCGATGGACGAGATCAAGGGCATCATTGGTGCTATTGAATCCACCTCGGTCTCCATTGCATCTGCAGTCGAAGAGCAGGACGCGTCGACGCAGGAAATCGCGCGCAATGTTTCCGAAGTATCCACTGGCACCGAAGAGGTCACCTCAAACATTCACGCCGTGAACCAGGGGGCTACCTCAACCGGAGCCGCCGCAACCGAGGTGTTGACCGCAGCGCAGTTGCTGACACAGCAGTCAGACGAGTTGCGCGGGCAGGTAGAGGGCTTCTTGCGTACCATTCGCGAAGAAGACTGAACCGAACCATATGACTGGATTATAAAGGGCCTTCGGGCCCTTTTTTTGCCTCACCGGCAACGCGTACGACGACCCGGGCAATAAAAAGGCCCTTTTCAGGGCCTCTCCGTTGCGCGTTCCGCCAACAGCTTTATTGCAGACGCCATGCGATTGGAATGACGAAACTCAAATTCCCGTCCGGCAAGCTCGCCGGGGGTGACGGTAACGGATCAAGCTTTTCCATCATCTTCGGGATGACCTTGTCCAGCTGCGCTTGGCCGGATGGTTCAACAATGTCATACCCAGTTATTTTGCCACTACGATCGATTGTAACCTGCACTTTAGCGCTGCCTTCAATCTCGCGCGCGATGGCCGATCTGGGATAAATATGCGTTTTAATAATTTTCTTAACAATATCACGCTGCCAGTCCTGAATCTCATCTGCAGCGACAGGTACCGCGCCTGCCGCGATCCCCACGGTCAATGCGCCAGCAGCCAACCCATACCGAATCTGCCAGCCAAGCCTTGTTAACACCCTTGTAAAAACCATCCCGTTCCTCCTCGTGATCGATCCCCGTTTTGGAAATGCACACCTCCAGTATTAATAAAATAGGTCTTCCCGTGATTCCCACCCTGAGATTACCATGCAGCCTCTGCGCTTGTCACGCCTGCTTTCCCACGCCTATATGGCTCTTCTCTTCGGAGCAACCGGCCAAGGCACCGCACAAACCGGGCCAGACACCGGGCCAGACACCGCAATAATACCAGTCGAAATTCATACTTGCCTTTGGGTGGAACATGGCTATAGTGCGCCCCGCACCCGGTGTTGAGCAGGATAGTCACCGGGTTTGCCTTTAGACGGAGCCGTGGCCGAGCGGTTTAAGGCGCACGCCTGGAAAGCGTGTTGGGGTCCTGCCCCTCGAGGGTTCGAATCCCTCCGGCTCCGCCATTATAACTCTCATTCCACCACACCAGATGTGCCAACATGCAATAAAAAAGACGCCGCAAAGGGCGCCTTTTCTTTTATTGTCCGTTCTCTCGCAGCCAAACCGTGTCAAAGGCACGGCCCGCAATATCTCGCCACACCAACTAGTTGGTGTAGTAGTTGCTCTTGCCACCGTAATAGTAGCCTTGGTCGCCGTAACCATAGCCGCGATGCCGCTTAACATCGACCTGCGTCAGCACGGCGCCCGCAAGCGGGATACCCGTCTGCTGCAACTGCTTCACCGCTGTTTTGACGATACCCTTGGCAGTTGCCTCCCACTGCACAACAAACATGATGCTGTCCGCGCTCTTGGCGATAATCATCGCATCCGACACTGCCATAATTGGCGGCGTGTCGATAAGCACAAGGTCGTACTGCTTGCGTGCCTCACTCAGGAACTGTTTAAAGGCAGGCCCCGCAAACCGCTTTTGCGGGTTGTCTTCCCGTTCAGCCCAGAGGATATCAATATTTGTCAACTCCTCCTTGAATATCGACTGTTTGCCGTTGCCTGCAGCACCCGCCAGAACCGAGTTCACGCTGGCATATTTTTCCTCGTCAATATTCAAGCGCTTTCTCAACACCGGGCGCCGTAAATCCGCCTCGACAACAAGTACCTTCAACCCGGTACGCCCAAGTATGTGCGCCAGGCAAAGCGTCGCCGTGGACTTACCCTCGCCCGGTACGGAGGAGGTTACCGCAAGCAACTTGGGTGTCGACCCGCCCGTGCCGCTAAACATAAGCGACGCATGAATGCTGCGATGCGCTTCGGCAAACGACGACGACGGTTTCGAGACGATATATTTTTCCGGTCCCCCGCTTTGCAAAACGGTCTTGCCCACCAGCGGAATCATACCAAGCGGACGCAAACCAAGGTCCTGACGGAGGTGCTCGGGGCTGCGGTATCCGTTATCAAGCGCCTCAAGCAGGAACGCAAGAGCCACACCAAGGCCGCATCCGGCAAAGGTTGCAAGCAGAACCATCAGCTTACGCTTGGGGAAGGACGCCTGCGTTGGCGTATCTGCCGTTGAGATAATTCGGGCATCGGCCTGCTGAATGCCGTCCTGACTGGATGTTTCCTTGAAGCGAGTCAGGAACGTTTGCAGCAGCAGACGGTTGGCTTCCGCCTCACGGTCCAACTCCCGCATCTTCACCTGAGCCCGGCTGTTTTTAAAGCTTTCCTGCTTGAGTGCCTCAAGGTTCTGTTCAAGCGTACCGACCCTGATGGCGGCCACTTCAGCCTCACCCCTGATACCGGCAACGATTTTATTGACCTCAAGCGTGATCTTGTTTTTGATGTCCCCGAGCTCAGCTTCGACATTCATCATCCTCGGGTGCTTGGGACCATACCGGGTGGCAAGCTCCGCGCGGCTGCGGCGGACTTCGGATTCCTGCTCTTTGAGGCGCTGGATAAGGGGCGACTGAACCACCTCAAGAAGGCCGGATTCCTCAACTGTACCGTTGATGATGTTTTGTTCGATCTGCCGTTCCCGCGCTTCAATGCGCGCGAGCTCGGTGCGGGCGGTCACCAGCTGTGTATTAAGCTGTGCGAGCTGTTGGTCATTAACCAGCCCGGCAGACTGGGTCTGGATGAGCCGGTTGACCTCACGAAATTGCTGCGCGGCCTCTTCAGACTGGCGCACCTTCTCCCTCAGTTCATAAACACGTTCATTCAGCCACTCATTGGCGCGTTCCGTCGCTTCGAATTTCACCTCCAGTTGGTCGGTGAGATAGAGGTTTGCCAACGCGTTAGCAATGATCGCGGCCTTTTTGGCGCTCGTGGATTCTGCCGATATCTGCAAGGTATAGGACCGGGGCGGGTTTGTAACCGACAACTGCCCAAGTACCTGATCAATCACCCTGGCGCGTGTTGCCTGGGCCAATTCCTCCGGCGTGCTATTAGCGTTGTTTTTGCCCAATATGGCATTGGACCACGCATCCGGCATATAGCTTAGCGGGTTGATCGCGGACAGAAAGCCTCCGCCCTCGATCAGGTCCATATTGAATTCAGGATCTTCTACAAGTTTGAGCCTGTCCACCAGCTTGCCGATAAGGCGGCGCGATTCCAGTACATCGATCTCTGTTTTAATCGCCGCCTGGTCTGTTCCCATGCCCGACATCACCGCCTCAAGGTCGACAACCCGATTCTGGCGGGTTTCAATCGCGAGAATAGCCTGCGCGGTATATCTTGGCGTCAGTTGCAGCACGACAATGACGGCCAATACAACAGCAAAGATGACGGTGTTGATAATTATCCACTTCCGCCGCCACAAAACGAGGAACAAACCCCGGATATCCACATCACTTTTCTCATCGGTGACAGGCGCAGCGGAACCTGCAACAGGGCGGTCCTGTTCGGTGTAATGATTGTCGTACATCGCTAAAACCTAAGTTGGTGCCTAGAAAAACCTCTCGGGCACACGAATGATATCGCCGGGCATCACAAGCGTGGTATCCTTGACGTCGATCTTTTTCTCTCTTCCGTCAACCTTGCGTGTGATTATAATTTTCTTTTCACTCGCGCGATATGTAAAGCCCGATGCCAAAGCGATCGCGTTGAGGACAGTCATGCCGTTCACATAAGGATAACTGCCTGGCTCCTTCACTTCCCCGAGAATATAGAATGGCCGGTAATTCAGCACTTCTATACTGACGCGTGGATTCACCAAATAGCCATCGGCAAGCTTGGCGCCGATCAGGCTTTCCGCCGCCGCCACATCATTACCGCCAATATTGACCGGCCCGATAAGCGGCATGGCCACAAGGCCTGAACCGTCAAGCTCGAATTCGCCGGAAAGATCTTCCTCGCCATATACAATAACGCGGATCTTGTCGCCGGAGCCCAACTGATACCTGGCAACGTCCAGTTGCGGGGTATCGCCATCCTGAGAATGAGCAGTGGCGGCGAAGCCAAACAAGCTCGCCACCACCAATAATGTTAATATACGCAGTTTTGCCATTACCTCAACCAACCAATACTTGAATACATTATGCTTGATTGAGGAGTATAGTTACCATTGACCGGTAACACCAACCCTAAACGTATGACGCTGATAATCCTGACCTTGGGCTGTGGTATCACGGTAGTCGTAATTATAGCCTGCATTCACATTGAAATTGCGGTTCAGCAGGTATTTCACGCCCAGCTTCGCAGCCCAGATATCATCGTCGCGTTCCGTACGGCTGAACGACTGCATGGTGTAGCTAACATCACCATTGAGCAGCAAGTTCCGGCGCAGTTCATGCTCAACGCGAGCAGACATCAGCGTGGTCACAACGCCAGACGCATAGGTCAGCGTCCCGGTTTCATCCAAAGCCTGAACGGTCGTTTCCTCGATCGAGCGCTTAACCGCACCACGGAAAGAGGTAAGCCCTGTTATATTCCACAAGAGATTCGCACCAAAGTTGATGCCGTCAATTGAACCAAGCGTGTCAGAGTCAAACGACCGCTTCATATAACCGGCAAAGAACTCACCCTTGGATTTACCCGAGAAATCGAACGATGCACCACCAACTACTTCGTAACCGTCTGAGTTACGGTTGGGGCCACCATCCTCTTTCGAATCATCGTATTTCACCCGGTCTGCGGTCATGCGAACAAAGGCCTCATAGCCGCTCGCCAACTCATACCCCACGCGGGCGATACCTTTAAAGCGTTCGCGGTCCCGGTCATCGTTGTTGATCGGTGCTCCGCCGCCAAAGCGTGCGCTGTCTTCAAAGTCACGCTTCAGATACTCACCATCCACGCCCAGTGAAACCACAGATACGTCACGCTTGAAACCAAGCCCGGCGGTCAGGACGTTAAACTTGGTCTGTTCCGCAGCAGAGCCAACCGAATCCGGGGCACCGCGATCTTCATGACCGTGCGCGTAAGACAGATTTGAATGCACGTCCATGCCGCGAGAGATGTCTTTGCGACCATTCATACCCAACGAATAGTCTTCATAATCTTCACCGCCGTTATCAAGATAACGACCGATGTCCGCTTTTGCATTGACGCTGAAAAAACTGTTGTTCCAGTCAGACACAAGATTGAAAGACGGCTTCACTTTAACGATGAAGTCATCGGTTACGTTGCTTTCCTGTGCGTAGATGTTCGAGTTGTAACTACCTTCTACCGTCGCGGTAGGGTAGAAAAGAAAACTGCCAGTACGCACGCCTGGCGCGTCATAATCTGGCCGCTGGCGTTCGTAAACTGCTTTTACCGCTTCTGCCTGAGCGCCCGCATCTTGAGCCCACGCCGCAGGCGCCAATGCAGTGCCACCCATGAGAAGGGAGGCCAGAACGATACTCTTCTGATTTTTCATCTATCTTACCCCGATTGGTACAAGTGCGCTAATCTATGCAGCGCATCAAATTTAGCAAGCTGCCGACAATATACACATATACAAAATTTTTAAACTGGTGCCTGAGACTATAGGAAGCCTATGAAAATTATAATAATTTCACTTGTGCCCCTTATGCAACACTATTTTTTTTAGGTCGTTGAAAGAAACCTCGCCTCCGTACCTTCTAGAACAACAGCCGTCAACTTACCCGTCGCGAATGCGCCGGTATCAACCGCTATCCGCGTACCATTATGTTCAGGTTTTCTGACACCTGTGTGACCATGCACAACACATACGCCGAAATTGTGGCCAGAGAGTGTAAAGTCCTGCCTGATGGACGTTTTGTCACGGTGGCCCTGCTGGTCGAGCGGAATACCGGGCCGTAGCCCTGCATGAACAAAATAATAATCGCCCAGTTGCCAACTGGCCTCCAGCCCTTCAAGGAACTGGCGATGTTCGGCAGGCAGAGCGCGCATGAACGCATCGGATGCCGCCAGCAAATCACCCGCAATTTCTGGGGCGTGCATATCAACACCGTAGCTGACCAGTGTCGCTGCGCCGCCAACACGAAGCCAGAGGTCTGCAATCATCGGATCGTTGATAAACTGGAGAAGAAGGTCCTCATGGTTGCCGCGCAGGAAAATCGGAGTTGCGTTATGAGGCCGGTAGGAGACCAGAAAATCAAGCACTGCCTTTGACTGAAATCCCCGGTCCACATAGTCACCGAGAAAAACGATGTACGTCTCTGACACGCCCCACCGGGTTGCACGGTCCTCTTCAATTTTCAACAGCAATGCGTCAAGGAGGTCAAGGCGACCATGTATATCGCCAATCGCATATACCAGTTTGCCTTCGGGCAATGCCCAGCCAAACGTGGATGGATGCGGCATCTCCACGGGAGCGGACGCGCGAGTAGCTACAGAGCCGTCATCGCCGCGCCACACACCTCCGCCAAAAAGCCTTTTCCAGAAAGACGCCACCAAATTACCATGCCTGATCATTGTAAAACGGTGTCCGTCATAACAATAAAAAAGGCGATGGTCACGAACCTTCGCCTTTTTAAACGCTAACGCGGGTAGCTAGCCTGATATTTAGGTGGGGCTGCCGCTCTGCGCTGGGTTGGGCTCGATGATATCCGGAATCACTGGTTCTTCCGGAGGCTTAGGCGGTTCAAGCCGACGAACAGGGGGTTGCACTGGCTGCGCTACTACCGACGGCCTGTTTACATCTGAGGTCACAGAATTTACGTAAGCGATCTGCAGGGATGCAGAGGGGCTGGTTGCCACAGTTGTCTGAATTTGGGATGCCCGCGCCGGATCGGTTGTCGTCATCGTAGCAACAGCCGACGCTGCGGAGGCCCCAACAGCGTTAATAACGCTGTCATCAGCGGCGCTGACAGCGCTATCGCTTGCCATAACCACTGCGGCTTGCACCAGCGCAGCCGCTGATTCGGTATCGCTACCCGCGAGATCGGCACCCATCGCGGCAACTCGTTTCGTTACCTGGGCGACCAATTGAGCGCGGCCCGCAGCGACCTCACGGCTAACAAGTGCCTGAATGCCCGCTGTGTCACCCGCTTGCGCAAGGGCTACAATCTGCGCCTGCAATTGCTGCTCCGCCTGGCTGACCAATTCTGTGACTTGCTGCGCTATCGCGGCTGGCGCCACGGAGATAGCTACCCCCGGTGCCCCGACCATCATTCCAACAGTTGCAACCAACATCCCGATACGCATTATATTGCTCCGTTCCGTCCTCGGCGCCATCTCAGGACGTAGATCACCTGAGAATAAGGCCATTCAAAAATATTATATTTATTGTCCCACAGACGCCAGCGGGCGTCAAAGAAAAATACATTTTCAGCGCTCCTTGACCCCGCAAGCCTACACTTCTTTCGTGTGCTGATGCATATTGATCACAGCCCACTTCTATCCGCCATGCTCATTGTTACCACTTGTCGGATTATTAATTTAGAACTAAAGTATTTAGGCAGGAGAACATTATGACGGACAAAAAAACCATAGCCCTTATTACGGGGGGCGGCTCGGGTATTGGGCTGGCGACAGCGCGACTATTTACGAACAAGGGCTTTAAAGTCATCCTCGCCGGACGGGACCGCGACCGACTGCAGGCAGCGTGCGATCATTTGCCCGGCACAATCGCTTTACCGCTGGACGTAACGGACAGCGCGGCCGTAACATTGGCCTTCTCGAATTTGGCGTCGCAGGCGCAGACGCCTGATATTCTGGTCAATAACGCAGGCGCCGCCAAAACCGCACCGTTTCACCGAATCTCCGTCGCGGACTGGCAGGCCGCGCTGGACGTCAACCTGACCGGCGCCTTCCTCTGCACGCAAGCCGTGCTGCCCACAATGAAAAAAGCCGGTTATGGTCGCATCATCACCGTAGCCAGCACAGCGGGACTGAAGGGATACGCCTATACCGCAGCCTACACCGCAGCCAAGCACGGCGTTATTGGCATGACGCGGGCGCTGGCCCTTGAGATTGCCGGCTCCGGCGTTACCGCCAATACTGTCTGCCCTGGGTTCACCGATACGGACATTGTACGCAAATCCATTGACAATATTGTTGAAAAAACCGGGCGCAGCACCGACGACGCCATGCACGAACTTACCCGGCACAACCCTGCGGGGCGCCTGATACGCCCCGAAGAAGTAGCCGACGCCATATACTGGCTGGCGCGGCCCGAAGCCGACGCCATGAACGGACAGGCCATCGCCGTTGCCGGCGGGGAGGTTATGTAAAACGGGGAGGTTATGTAAAACACAGCCGCGGTCGGCATAATCGCCTCACTGCGGTGTGATCGCTTGAAACCGATATAATTTAGTGCTAAAATAAATCGTCATTGCGGGGAGATGTAGATGGCGGACCATACGGACATCAGCGAGCCACAACAGCAAGCGCTCCGGAGCTGGCTGCGCCTGCTTGGCTCAAGCAACGCCATTCGCAAAAGCCTGACCGGACAGATGCAAGCCGCGCACAACGTATCGCTGTCCCGGTTTGATATTCTCGCCAACCTGTACCGCGCGCCTGAAGCGGGCGTTCGCCTGTCGGCGCTATCCAAACAGCTGATGGTCTCAAACGGCAATGTTACCCAGGTCATGACGCCGCTCATCAAGGAAGGCCTTGTCGAGCGCCAGCCCTGCCCGAATGACGCCCGCGCCGCAATGGCTCGGCTATCGGCAGCCGGACGGGCGACATTTGAGGCCATGGCCTCAGAGCATGCTGAATGGGTTGAGGATATCTTCAGCCCGCTGACGGCGACGGAACACGCACAGTTGCAATACCTGCTTGAGAAACTTGGCGCGGCGACCCCGGCCGCCCCTGAAACCGATACTGGCGCTGATACTGTCACTAATACTGGCCCTAACACTGGCACCAGCGCCTGAAAAAATTGATCAGATAAGGACCCCCAATGGACCCGAAGACATTCAGCCCCGAACACTTCCTGTGGGATTTCAACGACGGCGTCGCGACCGTGACCTTGAACCGCCCCGACCGCATGAACCCCCTGACGTTCGATAGCTACGCCGAGCTGCGCAACATGTTCCGGGATCTTGTCTATGTGCCCGCCGTCAAAGCCATTGTATTGTCAGGCGCCGGTGGGAATTTTTCCTCAGGCGGGGACGTGCATGAGATCATCGGCCCGTTGGTAAAAATGGACATGCCGGAACTGCTGAAGTTCACCCGCATGACCGGCGACCTTGTCAAAGCCATGCGCGGCTGTCCCCAGCCGATCATCGCCGCCGTGGACGGCATCAGCGTTGGCGCGGGGGCGATCATGTCCATGGCGTCCGATCTCAGGCTTGCCACAAAGGATGCCCGCACAGCCTTCCTGTTCAACCGTGTTGGGCTTGCCGGGTGCGATATGGGTGCCTGCGCCGTGTTGCCCCGTATTATCGGCCAGGGCCGCGCGTCTGAACTGCTGTTCACTGGCCGCACCATGAGTGCTGAGGAAGGAGAACGCTGGGGTTTCTTCAACCGGATTGTGGACAAGGCCGCACTGATGCAGGAGGCGCAAGACCTTGCCGCGCGGCTGGCGGCGGGCCCGACCTTCGCAAACGGAATGACAAAAAACCAGTTGAACATGGAATGGGACATGAGCCTGGACACCGCGATCGAGGCCGAAGCCCAGGCCCAGGCCATCTGTATGCAAACCAAGGATTTCGAGCGCGCCTATCACGCGTTTGTTGCCAAACAAAAACCTGTATTCGAGGGCGACTGATGGCAGACAAAAGCTTCCTGACCTGGCCGTTTTTCGAGGATCATCACCGCACGCTCGCGCGGGATCTGGACGCATGGGCCACAGAATATCTGCCACCGATCACAGGTGCCCCCAACGCGCACGATGATGTGGACACAACCTGCCGTATCCTGGTGCGAACCCTTGGTGCCGGCGGCTGGCTTCGCTACGCCGTACCCAAAGCTTATGGCGGCATGCACGAAAACCTTGATGTCCGCTCGCTTTGCATAATCCGCGAGACCCTTGCCCGCCATTCCGGGCTGGCCGATTTTGCCTTCGCCATGCAGGGGCTTGGCTCGGGCGCGATAACGCTGGCAGGCAGCGACGCGGTGAAAGCCGCCTACCTGCCCCATGTGGCTTCGGGCGAGAAAATCGCAGCCTTCGCGCTGACGGAGCCTGAGGCCGGATCAGATGTGGCCCAGATCGCATCCAGCCTCCGCGAATCGGCTGGAGCCTACCGGCTCTCGGGTGAAAAAACCTATATATCCAACGGCGGCATTGCAGATTTTTATTGCGTCTTCGCGCGCACCGGCGAGGCAGCAGGCGCACGTGGGCTGTCTGCCATCATCGTCGATGCCGACACCCCCGGCTTCAGTGTGAAGGAACGTATCGAGGTAATCGCGCCGCATCCGCTGGGCCGCCTTGGCTTCGACGACTGCGAAGTCGATGCGGGCAAACTGCTTGGCAAGCGCGGCGACGGCTTCAAACTGGCTATGGCAACGCTGGACATCTTCCGGTCAACGGTGGGCGCGGCAGCGCTTGGGTTTGCGCGCCGTGCGCTTGATGAAGCCCTGTCCCGCACCCGCAGCCGCGAGCTTTTCGGCGCGCCGCTGGCGGACCTGCCGATCACGCAGGAACGCCTCGCGGAAATGGCGCTTGATATTGATACCAGCGCCCTTCTCATCTACCGCGCCGCGTGGACCAAAGACAGTGGCGCCGCCCGCGTCACCCGCGAAGCGGCGATGGCCAAACTGCACGCAACAGATCAGGCGCAAAGCGTCATCGACAAAGCCTTGCA
>NZ_JBLXGZ010000010.1:0-121405 GCF_048260245.1 Kordiimonas sp.
TGTCGCCCACCGCTTCACACTGGATAAGGCCCGCGCCGGCGGCGTCGGTGCGTTTCATCGTCAGCCGGACGGCGTGTTTGTCGTCGCCAATCTCCAGGGTGCCGCCGGTCATGCCAAGCCCGGTGGTGGCCGACACCAGCCGCGATACCGGTTTGCCGTGGTCCACCGGCACAGGGCCGTGCTTCCACAGGCTGTGACGCTCTGCCTCGTGGCCGCCGTTATGGCTTTCAAAATACAGTTTTTTGCGGTCAAACGCGCGCGGGTTCAGGGTGACATGCGCCAGCCGCTTCGGCCCCGGCATCGGCTTTTCCGACAGGCCCTTATAGGTAACCTCAAGCCGGGCCTTGTGGGGCCAGAAACGCAGTTCCTTTTGCACCTGGCCCATGCTGGTGCCCACCCCGGCACAAATCACCACGGCACCCGCGGCTTCGTCCCACGCCACGGTGGGGTCGCAGCGTTGCAAGTCTGTCACCTTGTGGGCGTTCAGCGGTTCGGCCACCAGATGGCCGGAGTAAAAATCCGCGCCATAAGCGATGTCCTCATAAAAGCCATGCGCCATGGTGCCGATGAGGCCGTTGGGGGCCGGTGCGCCCGCCACGTATGGTTGAGCCCGGCCAAAGCCAAAACTGTGGATCGCCATGCCGCGATAAAGGTTCAGCACCAGATGGCTGGTGTCAGTCTCAAGGCTTAAAAAGCGGTTGTCGCGTGTGTGGCTGATGCTGTGCGGTAGCGAGGCTGAAACATTGCCCAAATGTTGCACAGGTGTGCAGGCAGGATCAAGGCTATAAGCCAATGATTTCCAACGCTTTTCTGTAATATGGGTGCGAAAATCGCTTGCCCAGATGCTGCACAGATTTCGCCACTTATCCGCGTTTTTATCGCCTGATAATTGTAAAATGGTGAACTGGCGCCAGCAATAGGTGTTCAGCCCAAGGTCGTCGCGCCCCGTCACCGCCCAGCGCAGCACGTTATATTTGCGCTGTTTTTTAACCGGCACCGGCGCGGCCGCGCTCTCCAGCCTGATGGGTTCCTCGGCCTCATCCAGCAGGGCAAGTGCCGCGCTCGGCAGCGCAAGCTTGACCGCACCGCTTGATGTAAGGGCCTGAAATAAAAGGCGGATACGCTCCGCCTCCACGCCTGCGCCTGCCGCTGCGGCCTCGCTTGTGAACCGGCCGGGGCGATAGTCGAACACCTCGGCGTCGCTGGTATAGACCGGCAGCGCCTTAACGCCATTCTCGATTTGCAGGCTCAGGAACTCAAAATATTCCTCGGCGTCAATTTCGCCGTGGGCATAACGTTGGAACTTCTGGAACGAAATGGCATCCGACCAGATGACGGGCAGGACGCAGTCACCAGACCCGATAAGCCTTTGAGGTACATGGTATTTTTTACGCCCCCACTCCGGGTGGTGGCTGGCGGGTTCGGCCCAGTCCATCATGATGGCCTTGAAGCCAGCAGCCTTGTAAAGCGGCAAAATGCCCGGCGAATAGGCCTGTTCATTGATCAGCGCCACGGTGGGCCTGACGCCCAGCATGCGCTCGTAATCCTCCAGCCCCAGCTTCAGGTTCCACTCTGTCATCTCGGGCGGCACAAGGGGGGCGATCATCTGTACCAGCCCGCTTGCGATCAGCTCCACCTTGCCGTCTGTGATCAGCTCCCGAAGCGTGGAAATCCAGCTTGGATCACAGCGTTCGGTCGCCTGCAGGGTGTAGGAAGTTGCTTCAATTCCAATGGGATAACCCGCCTGCGCCAAGCGCAGCAAAGGCCAGTAGCAACGCTCAACAATAAGCGCGTGATCGGCTTCCTCGACCGAGGAAAAAGCCAGATTAAGGTGAAACGCGGTATATGAAAGCGTGCCCGACAAAAGCGCCCCTGTTGTTTCACCCAGCCTCTACGGTTAAGGCAAAAGCGTCAAGTGCTGTTTCAGCATTGCGAACCGCCTGCGCGCGGCTGTCGCCCGTGGCTTGCACCATGGCCACCGACGCCGCCGCATTCATCGCGCCGCCGATGCGCGCGCCAACTTCGGCCCAGTGTTCAAACGCCAGCACACCGGGGGACGACAGCACCGCCTCTGGCCGCGCAAAGCCAGTGATCCTGCCGCTTTCAGGGATAAGCCAGCGGGTACTGACATGCCGTTCAAACTTGGCGTTCCAGCCGGCGGGCTGTAGTGTTTCGCCCAGCGCCGTACGCGCCGCCCCGGCCACAAGATCGACCCCGGTCGAAAGCGGTATCTGATGGGTGCAGAAATACCCACCCGACAGCCGCGCCGCCAGTTCAATGATATAGGGCACGCCCTCATGCACCACGATATCGCCCTTGACGATGCCGCTGTCGATGCCGAGCGCCTTGGCGCCCGCGCCCACCAGCCCTGCGATCTTTTCCTTCATATTGGCCGCAAGCTCACACGGCATATCGCCGCCGTTTTCAACAATAAACGGTGCAAACCGGTCAAGATATTCATAGCTGCGGTCAGACATGGCGGGCGTGATCGCCGTGCTGCCGATCACAATGCTTTCCGTGCTAACCTGCGGGCCGGAAAGGTATTTTTCCGCCATCACCCGTCCTGACGGTGAATTTTCAAGCGCATAGTCATAGGCCCAGGCGAGCTTGTCCGCGGCACGCATCAGGCTGACCCCCTTTGAGCCGCGGCTGTCCACCGGCTTGACCACCACATCACCCCACTCGGTTTTTGCCGCCTCAAGCTCAGCCAAGCCACTAATGGCACGGTAGGGCGGCACCGCGACGCCGTGTGCACGGAAACGATCCTTCATCGCCAACTTGTCGACCGTCAGGTCTGCGCTTTTTACATCAATGCCCGGCAGGTCAAGGGCTTTTGCTATCCGTGCCACAATATGCGGCACGTCGCACGCGAGACACATCACCCCGTCAACGGCTGTGTGTGCATGAAAGGCCAGCACGGCGGGGATGCAATCCTGCGCGTGATAGACACTGGCAAGGATGCGGTGGGCAGCATAGGCAAAGCCCGGCGCGTTTGGGTCAATGTCGCAGACCACAAGCTCAAGGCCCATTTCGCTGAGCCGCGCGAGCCCTGCTTCGGCCTGCCTGCTGCCACCAAGAACCAGAAGCCGCTTCATCAGAAGTACAGACCGCCATTAACATTGATGGTCTGTCCGGTGACATAGCTCGAGCGATCACTGGCGAGGAATACAGCAGTTTCCGCCACCTCTTCAGGGGTGGCAAAACGCTTCAGCAAGACCTGTTCCGCTGCGGCAAGCACCGCCGGGTTGTTCAGCGCGTTGGTCGCCATCTCGGACGCCACAAGCCCGGCAGCCAACGTATTGCTGCGGATGCCGTCAGTGGCCAGAAAACGCGCAATGACCTGCGCGAGCGAGATAAGCCCAGCCTTGCTGGCGGCATAATGCGCGGTGCGCGGGCCGCCATATTGCCCTGAGACGGAACCGATATGGATAACACTCGCCGCCCCGGATTTACGTAGAAGCCCCAGCGCCTCCTGCGTCACCACAAAGGGGCCCTTGAGGTTGACGCCCAGGATTTCATCCCAGTCTTCGTCGGTGATCTTGTCAAAATCTTCCGGCTTGTTGATGCCTGCGTTGTTCACCAGCACGTCCAACTGCCCGGCGTCATCCTCGATTTTCGCGAAAAGCTCGCCAAGCGCCTTGCGGTCGCGCACATCTGCGCGGAAAGCGCGGCTGTGTGGCAGGTCAAATTCGTCGCATGTCGCCTTGGCTGCTGCTTCGTTTGAGGCATAGGAGAAATAGACATGGGCACCTTCGCGCGCAAATGCGCCCACGATGGCTTTGCCGATACCCCGGCTACCTCCAGTAATCAGCGCGGCTTTACCTTCCAGTTCCATGAAAAGCCCCTTATTTCAATAGACTGCGGCAGGCTTTTGTAATCGCCGCCGCATCGGTTTCAAACATGGCTGGCAGCTCATCATGCTCGCCAGACTTGCCAAAACGGTCTTTCACCCCGACAAACTTCATGCGTGCTGGCGCATGTTCCGCCAAGCATTCAGCCACCGCACTGCCCATGCCCGCCATGATGTTATGGTCTTCTGCCGTGACAATGCCGCCAGTTTCCAGCGAGGCAGCCACCAGTTCGTCCACATCAATCGGTTTGATGGTCGCCAGATTCACCACCCGGACACTCACGCCCTCACTTTTCAAGGTTTCGGCCGCGACCAGTGCGCGTGCCACCATCACACCAGTGGCGACAATGGTGACGTCTTTGCCGTCCCGCAGGCGGTGCGCCTTGCCGATTTTGAAATCATGGTCGCCGTCATACACCACCGTGGTCGCACTGCGACCGATCCGCATATAAACCGGGCCTTCATGGTCCAGCACAGCGGTGAAGGCCTTCATAAACTCATTGGCGTCTGCAGGGCTGATCACCGTCACGTCGGGGATAGCCCGCATGGTGGCAAAATCTTCCAGCATCTGAGCGGTCGCGCCGTCAGGCCCGACATCAAGCCCGTGGTGCGAGCAGCAAAGCTTCACATTGCGCCCGGCATAGGCCACAGCGGTACGGAACTGTTCATGCGCCCGCATGCAGCCAAAGGCTGCGAATGTCGACACCACCGGGATAAGCCCGGTATCGGCCACACCCGCCGCAGCAGCCATCATATTCTGTTCAGCAATGCCAAACTGCATCACCCGGTTCGGGTGCGCGCCCACAAGCGGCTTGGCGCCTGTGCCACCCGCAACATCAGCGTCCAGCAACACCCAGTCATCACGCTTGCCAGCTTCGTGCACGAGGATGCGACCAAAGGCCTCCCGCACCGACACTTGCTCGCCCTTATTCCAATAGCTCAGCTCGGTCATCATGCAGCCTCCAACTCTTTGAGTGCATCGTTCAGCTCTTCGTCTTTCATTGTCACGCTGCCGTGCCAGTAAAGTACCCCTTCCATGAAAGAGACCCCTTTGCCCTTGACGGCATCGGCCACAATGAAGGTCGGTTTGCCGGTGACTGTTTTGGCTTCCTCAAGCGCTGCGCGAATTGCTGCCGTATCGTGACCGTCAATTGAAATCGTGTGCCAGCCGAAGGCGGAAACCTTCGCGGCCACATCCCCCAGGCTAAGCTGAGTTTCCACCGGCGCGTCGCCCTGAAGTTTGTTGCCGTCATAAATAACCACAAGATTATCAAGCCCCTTGAAACCCGCCGACATAATGGCTTCCCATGTATTGCCCTCCTGCATGTCGCCGTCGCCCACTATCACATGGGTGCGGAACGGCAAGCCTTGATATTTCGCCCCCATGGCCATGCCTAGCCCCTGGCTTAGGCCCATGCCAAGCGAGCCTGACGGCGCATCCACGCCGGGGATGCGAAAGTCCGGATGGCCTTCCATAATGCTGTCGATGCGGCGCAGTGTTTCCGCCTCCGCAACCGGGAAATAGCCCCGGTGGGCAAGCGCGGCATAAAGCGCGGGGCACGCATGACCCTTTGACAATACCAGCCGGTCCCGTCCCACATCATCGGGCTTTGCGGGGTCCACGTTCATCACGTCAAAATACAACACTGCCAGCATATCGGCGATCGACAAGCTGCCGCCCGGGTGACCCGAGCGCGCGGCATGGATTGCCCGCAAACACGTTGCGCGGATCAGCCGCGCCATCTCGTTCAGGTCATTTCTCATGGTCTTCCCCTACTCTACCCTTCAGCACGTCGTCTAAGGTCAATACATCGGTGCCCGGCAACAGCGCGTCGAGCTCCGCCTTGATTTCATCAAGATAAAGCCGGGAGGCAACAAGCACCACGTCCGGCTTCATCTCGGTAATGGCGTCCGGGGCCTTGATGGCGACACCAAACATCTCGGACACATATTTGTGGATATTCTTGTCCACAACACCCGCGAGGTGCGTGGCATCAAACCCGCCAATGTCAACAAGGCTGGTAAAAATACGCCCGGCACCCCAGATGACCACCCGGCGGCGTCCAGCAAATGTCATCAGGTTCTGGGCGCCCGTTTTCAGCTTTTGCTGGTTTTCCTGCAGGTTTTTGGCATATGCCGCCAACAGCGCTTTCTTCTCGACGGCTTCGCCCGCAATTGCGCCAGCCTGCTTGACCTCCCCCGGCGTGGCAATAACCGTCAGGTTGGTCACGTCGTCGGGGTTTGGCGCCTGCAATATTTCAAAGCCTGCTGCTTCCATCGTCGCGCACAAGGTTGCCGCGCTATAGTGATAGAGATGTTTGTCTATAAACCATTCTTCCACCAGATCACTACCGCTTAGAAAGGCGATATTCGGCACCTCAAGAAACAAGATACCATCAGGTGCCATGGATTTACGCACCGCCTGCAGTGATGTCAGTGGATGTGCCTCATGCTCAAGCGTGTGGCAATGATAGACGAGGTCATAACGACGATCTGGCAGTTCGACTGCCTCGATGCGTTTGTTGATGACATTGATATTTTCACAGCCCTCATAGTCGCCCAGTACGCGTTCGTCCGGCTCCACCGCGTCAATTTTTATATCCGGCACCAATTGCTGCAGCGCCAGAATAAAGCTGCCCCGGTTCGCGCCGACATCAAGGCAATGCCTGAATTTGGCGAGCGGACGATGCTTGGCTATGGTATCCAGCGCAAACTGTGTGCGGAAGCCCTTGCCGTAGCGGATATTGCCGAAGCCTGCGCCACTGTCAGGGAAAGCAGAGCGGCGGGCAACATGGTCGATACGCGGCAAACTTTGCACCAGACCGCAGCAAGCGCACACATAAGCCTTCAGGCCGCGCGCCGTGCCCGGCACGTCATAGGTCATATCAAGGTCGGCACTGCCGCAAAGGTCGCAAAGTTCGGTATTTGGTCCGTTGCTCATTCAGGCCTTCCCCGTTGTTGGATTATAGTCCAGCACATATTCGTCTTGCTCGTGATAGCCCATCGCCTTCATCTCATCGCCCGCCAGCTTCCAGAACTGGTCAAGCTGGTCATCTTCCAGCATGAAGTTTACCGGCTTTATCACGTTATGCGGCCTGACCATCAACTCGGCCTGTGTATCGCCAAGCGGCAAACCGGCAAATGACAGCATATCAGCCAGATGATCCCGACTTGTAGTGATATCTTCCAGCCGAACCCTTATATGCCGGGAAGCATCGACCTTGGCCAGCTTTTGCCTGACTTCACAGTTGATCTGCGCCCAATGATAAGCAATACGGCAAAAATGGTCAAACAATTGATAATCCTGATAAAATTCCTCGCCTGCCCGAGCAAATGGCCACCAATATTTTTTCTCAGGCGGCGGTTTGGGGCCGCCTTTCTCAAGGTATGCCCGCAGGCAGTTGACTGACCGGTCATCGAGGCATTCGTGCCCCAGCTTGTGGTATAGCGAGGAGACGGCTTTGCGACCATCCCGCACCAGATGAATAAAGCGTGCGTCCGGGAAAATATCGGCAAGTATATCGACAAACCACGACAGCTTGTTGGAGCAATCCCCCCACACCGGTGTCTCTGTAAAGTCGATCGCTGCCCCATGAAGCGCCTGAAGTGCGGTGATAACGTCATCCCGGCTGATGCGTCCGTGCCAATATTCCACACCCAGCGGCTGCACATGATGGATCATATACTCATGATGCATTGTAACGGTGTCATAGGAGTCAAAAAGCCGCCCAAGCGCCTGCGTGCCCGAACGTCCGCATCCGACAATGAATAGTGGTTGGCTTTTATCCGGCACCTGTGCGCCCTTCCGTTTCTCTCAGCTTATTGAAAAACAAAAGCAAATGCCACGCCAACTATAGCGGTTTGCGCGCAAAAACGATGGCAAGCCGCCCAAGGTCGGCGTTTGCGAGGCATTCATAGAAGGTTTCAAGAAGCTCGGGTGCCTGTTCAAAAAGCGTGATATCCAGATTTTTGCGCAACCCATGCATCTCGCGCCCAAGCGCGGGGTTGCCCACATAGTTTTGCCCCATCAGCAGGAACAGCTCCATCGGAAAATTTGTCGTGCGGCAAACCGGCTCAAAACCTTCTTCCCGGAACAGAGTTTCAAGACTGGTGCAGGAAAAATAATTCAGGTGGTGGTGAGGTAGGATCCACCACTTGGGTCGCTCAAACGCACCCGCCACCACCGTTTGGAAGCCGTTAAAATCATTGGGTGTTGATACGCACAGGATGCCACCGGGCTTCAGGCATCCATACGCCAGCGAGAGCACATCGCGCGGATGTGCCACATGCTCCAGCACCTCCCCCATATGCACAAGGTCATACTGACCAAGGATGGCGGCGGTATCAGCCGAGAAAAATCCAGTATCAACATCAAGATCACGCGCGCGGGCATGGCTCGCGGCCACGTCCGAAGGCTCGATACCCTTGCCGCGCCAGCCACGCTCTTTTGCCACCGCCAGAAAATCACCCGGGCCACAGCCAACATCAAGCGCTGTGCGTTCACTGTGTGGTATAAATTCTTCAGCTTTTGCCAGACGCCGAATCATCTCCACCCGCTTCCAGCGGTAATCTTCGTCCGCTTCCTTCAGGTAATTGGCGCGTTCATTCTGATAAAACTCTTCTTTGTAGAAATCCTCGATCTCCTGATCGGTCGGCATCGGCATCAAATGACGATACCCGCAGGTTGCACAGTCAATGACCGAGTGACCTTCCCTGCTACCCAGAAGGGGCCCCACGTGGCGCGTGTCTTGTGTCATGCTCGCGCCTTTTCCTGCATCAGGTTTGCCATACAAAGCGCGAACCGCTGCGGCCCTTCCCGCATTTTGCTGGCAAACGACTGGGGTTCTGCCCCGACGTCAGGCTGACGCAAAAGTTCGGCGGCTTTTGAGACTGCCTCCTCAGCATCCCCCGCGACAAACGCCGGCAGCGTCTTTCGTAGCGTCGCCCACTCTTCCGGGTTGGCGACGCCAAGTGGATCAAAAGTAACCGTCGGCACATTGGCCTGCAGGCATTCAAAGAACGAAACGCCAAACACACATAAGGCCGTACTGAAAGATGTCAGGCGATCGGCCAAATCGGTGGGGGCATCCAGCACCCGCCAACGCCCGTTTATATCTTTAATATCGGGCGCATCAGCATAGGGACCGCGAACCCAGCATACGGTGGTATCGGTGCCTATACTGTCGTCAATCAATGCGGGCCAAATCTTGCCAAGCTCTGCAACATCGCCGCCCCCGGTCAATACCAGCAGGCTTTTTTCAGATTGCCGGTCACCGGGCTGTGCCTGTGCCAGCAAAAAATGATCCCAGCCGAAGGACAGCTTGCCGGGCAACCGCGCCTGCCTTTCAGGGCAGCTATAAAAGGACGGTACCCACACATGGTCAAACAGCGCTTCGTCTTTTTGCGCCACATCAATACCGATAGCGGGCATGTCGGTAGGACGCTGCTCCAGAAAAGCGGTGACTGGTAGTGCCACGATCTGCATATCAACCACACAGGCCTGATACGCCTTATTCCCCAGCGCCACAGCTATCGCGTTTTCAGAGATCCAGTGATGCGGAATAAGTTTAAGCTCTTCGCGCTCTATGGGCTCACCGATAATAAAAAGCTCGGCCTTCGCACCAAGATAATCCTGCAACGCCGCCGCAACCACAAGGCTGCGGGAAAGGTGCCCCATGCCCACTTTTGGACCAGTTTCCGTGATGATGGCGATAGCGGCCGAGTTTTCGCCAACCTTTTTCTGATGTACATGCCGGTTGATGGCTGCGAGGTCCGGTTCCCGCTGAAGCCGCTCCATCACCCAGTCCAGGCTCACAATGCTGTTGTCCGGGTTTTCCCGGTACCAGTCGGCATAAATGCGGCGTATGAAACGATAGTCGGACGGTGTATCCACCGATATGCGGTGTTCAATGGTGGCGTAACGCTCAGGCTCCGCTGCCCATGCCACTGCGGCGGGTGTAACCATGCTCAGGTGATGGTATACCGCGCCCACGTGTTCCCTCTCGAACGGTTCGTGCGCCACCTTTTCCATCGCGCGCCAGAACGCAAGGGAGTAGAGGTCAAAACCTTCATGGATGAACCCCCCGCCACCCGCAGGCGGGCGCAGCTTAGCAAGGCCCGCGTCCGGTGTCGCTGCCATGGCCGCGATCATGCGGCTCAGGGTCTCTGGTTCAATCAGCGGACAATCCCCGCATATATATAGTATCTGCGCCGCGCCTGAGAGTTCGGCTGCCGCGTCAATCCGACCAACAAGGTCGTTCACATCTCCCTCATAGGCGAGGCAGTCAACACCGTAGCCCTGGGCCCAGTCGCGCAGCGGCTTGTTATAATCGTCTGCCGTGGTGGCGAGCATGATACCGTCGAGCTCAGGTACGGTACGCAAACGGTCTATGATCCGCGCAATCATTGGCTTGCCTGCGAGCGGCAACAAATGTTTGCCCGGCAACCGGCTGGAATTCAGCCGCGCACCAACGATAGCGACTATTTTATCCGCCATTCTTCCCTCACCGCCAAGGTGGGCCTGAGGCCGTCAGTGGGGTCCGCCCGCCACGGCCTGTCCGCACGTTCTGCCTCTGTTGGTTCCTTGATGCCCGTACCGTCCACACCAACCTCAAGACGGCGGCGACCGGCGATCAACGGAGCAATCTCCTCCGGCAACCAACAATGCCCAGTCTGATATTCGGCACCCTCTGCATCAAGGTCGAGATGAAATTCAATGGTTGAGGCGCGCCAACGGTCAATCGCCCTGCCCACGACAGCAGGATCACGCGAATGATCCGACCAGCCGACCGGATAACCTGTCGCATCGCGGATTGTCTCAATAGCCCCCAGATTACAAAATTCAGGTGCCACAGGGTAGCCCGACACACAGTGCAACAGTGTGAGTTCGCGGCCGCCTGCGTGCCTGAAGGTATCCGCCGCCGCCATGACTTCCTCAAGTGTCGCCATCCCGGTCGACAGCACCAGTGGCTTGCCCGTCTTTGCACACGCTTCAATCAGCGCAGTCCACGGCAACTCATAGGAGGCGATTTTAAAGAAATCCACATGTGGGGCCAAAATCTCGACCGCGTCCAGGAAAAACGGTGTGCAGGAAAACTTGATGTTACGGTCCCGGCACCTTGCGGCAATCGGGGCGAGAAATTCTTCCGGCAGTTCCCATTGCGACCGCGCACGGTGGGTTTCGCTTTTCGCCAATATCTCAGGGGCAAACAGCTCATCAATGCGGAAAAGCTGGAACTTGACCGCATCACAGCCGATATCTGCCGAAACATCGACAAACTGCAGGCAGCGGTCAAGGTTGCGTGCGTGATTACTGGAAGCTTCGGATATAAAGAAGGTGCGCGATGCCATGCTATAAGCCCAGCTTTTCCTGAACGCGCGCAGCGACACGCTCGATCAATTGTTTGAATGTCTGCTGGCTACGACCACAGATGAAATCGGCATCCTTGGCAAAAAGCACATGATCATCGCTTCCAAACCCCCACCAGACAGCGTCTGATTCAAAAAGAATAGTCGGCCGACCACTGGAAAGCGAGAACATACCCGGTGCGGTACAAGCGGCGACCACCAGGTCACAGTGCGCCATGATCGCCACATTCGCTTCAATATCCTGCTTGAGATCGGTATCCTCAAAACGGAAGATATCGATGCCGTGTTTGTCTTTTATCTCTTTGAGGTCGTCGGTAACGTCGGTGTACATCAGGTTAACAAAATGCACCTTGTCCTTAAGCGCCGCGAGCGGTGCAAGGTCATCCACTGTTGAATACCTGTGCCGACGCACACCGCCAGACAGCCCACTGCGCCATGCCAGGCCAATAATCGGCTTGTCTTTCAGATGGGCAACCTGTTTACCGAACTCGGCAGCGCGGTCAGGGTTCGGCTTAAGGAAGCCGTCCGGGTGCGCCTTCACGTCTTCTGGTACATGCCAGGCGTAGCGCGCGCAGGAGCCAAGCGGGATCGCGTAATCGATATCGATCGCGCCATCTTCCAGCGATTTCTGGATTTGCATGAACACACGGTAGCGGTAACCCTCAGTCATGCGGTCCGTGTAGCCGTCGACAACCGCGTTCGGGAAACGGCGCTGCATGAGGGACACAAGCCGCCGGTCCACGCCGATATATAATTTCTCCGCCTGCTCATAGAGATACGGCAGGTAATTGCCGAACATGACCTCATCACCGATGCCCTGCTCCGCCGTTACAAACAGAGATTTACCCTTGAGCGAACTGCCGTCCCATTCGGGCAGTTTGTGAGTATAGGTAATGTTCTGGGCCTGTACACGGCGGGAGCTAAGACGGTGGCTGTAATGTTCGAACGCCTGCTTGAGCTGCCCCTTACGGAACATTTCAAGCGCCATATTAATATGAAGCTCAGGGTTTTCCGGCTGCTGCGCAAGGGCGCCATGCGTCAATTCGAAGGCCCGGTCAGTACCAGGCATCGCGCTCGCAAGATTAGAGAGTACTTTATAGTTTTTGGGGTCCAGCCGAAGCGCTTCTTCATAAAAGACAACCGATGCATCATTCCCGTCGCGGTACCGCACCGCGGAGGCCAGCACGTTCCACAAGTCCGAGTTTTCGGGAAACAAGGGCAGAACTTGTTGCGCCATATCAATCGACTCTGTGTATTTGTCCTGCCTGTTCAGGGCTGTCAGCAGGTTAATATAGTGCTTCGCCACCGTTGGCTCCATCGCCACTAGCTGGTGACCAAGCTTTTCCGCAATCGCATTAAAACCCATTTCAAGTGCAAGTTGCTGGATCACCGAGCAAACGTCAGCTGTGGGCTCATGGTAGTGAAGCGCGCGTTCCAGCACATAAATCGCATGTTCCCTGACACCAAGCTGGGTGAGTGCGTGTGCAAGCACTGTGAGAATATTGAGATCTTCCGGAAATGCTTCCCAAGCCTTGAGCAAATGCTTGACGGCCTCCGGCCATTCGGCGCGCTCCGCATGTTCCTGACCTTTTTTAAGTGCGCGGCGGATCTCACCAATCGTCAGGTCTGTTTTCGCCAGCCCGAGATTCTCGGTTTTGCGTTTCTTCTTCTGAGCAGTTGGCTCATTCTTTTTATTCTGACGCTTTGTTGTCGCCACGAGCCCCTCCTGGCTGGATATCGATTGCTGCATTCAAATTTGATGAGAGTGTGCACCTACATACTCAAGCTTGCAAGGGGGGTGCCAAACCCCTAATCTTGTTCTATCCGACGGGATGTCCTTATGATATATAAAGGATTCAGGTATAAAGTCGGCCGCACTGGGCGGAAAGAGCTGACTTTTGAGGGAGGACTGTATGGCGCTCAAGCTTTCGCTGAAGCCGGATGAGAAGCTGGTGATAAATGGCGCAGTTATTGCAAATGCCGATAGACGCACGACTTTGATCGTGCACAACAAAGCGTCTATCCTGCGAGAAAAAGATATAATGCAGGAAGAAAATGTCGATACGCCCGCAAAGCGTATCTATTTCCCGATCATGCTCATGTACATGGATCAGGGCGACACAAATAAGTATTATGATGAGTTTGTCGTAAGAATGACAGAATTCATGAATGTGATCAGCACGCCGGCTGCGGTCGAAAACTGCATAAAAATTAGTAGGGACGTTATGGATAAAAACTACTATCGCGCGCTGATAACCTGTAAAAAGCTTATTGCATTTGAAGAAGAACGCCTTGGGGGATAAGTGTTCAGGAACCTAACCGGGAATTAGTATGTCATACCAAGCGTATCAAAAGGCCCAGCAATCTTCCGAGAACCCCAGTCAGGTTGAATACCGGCTGTTCGCTCAGGTCACCAATGCCCTTATAGAGGCACGGGACAAGAACTTGAGCGGCGCGGAGCTGGTCAAAGCGCTCGACTGGAATCGGCGTATGTGGTCTGTGCTGTCGTCTGACTGCGGCACTGAGGGAAACTCTCTCCCGCAGAATCTACGTGCTGGCATTATCTCTCTCTCGATCTGGGTTTCCAAACACTCCTCGGCCGTGATGCGCGGCGCTGAGAAGGTCGATGATCTTATCAATATCAACCGCACCATCATGGAAGGCCTGGCCGATCAGGCCCGACTGCAGAGCAAGGCTGCCGAAAAAAATGCCAGCCCCATTACACCTGGCTCAATTAACTCCAGCCTGTAATTTTTGCCTACCGATGAGGAAAAAACTTCCTCACTGCAGAGAAAAAACTTCCCACCCGGCATTTTTTACCCAGCTCCACAACACTGGCCATCACGCCACCCAGGGAAAATACCTTATATTTTTCATTTATATAGCTATAGATCGCTAAACTTTTAGCAATTGGCACGCCCCATGCAGATAGGGTTTCGAAAGCAAAAAGCTTTCATGAGCAAAAGGCTCAAAACGACTCTCAGAATGGAGATACAAAATGGCGTTTTCTGTAAACACCAACGCAGGTGCGTTCGCTGCCCTGCAAAACCTCAACAAAACCACCGCAGCTCTGTCAACCACTCAGACCCAGATCAACACGGGCCTGAAGGTTTCCTCTGCGAAAGACGATGCCGCAACCTTCGCTATTGCGCAAAAACTGCGCGCTGACGTAGCAGGCCTGAACGCGGTTAAAGGCTCCCTCGACCGTGCCACCTCGACCATCGACGTTGCTATCGCAGCCGGCGAGGCAGTTTCCGACCTTCTCATCGAACTGAAAGAGAAAGCGGTTGCCGCTAAAGACTCCGGTCTTGACACTGCTAGCCGTGCATCCCTGAACAACGACTTCACGCAGCTCCGTTCGCAGATCACCTCGATCGTGCAAAACGCTGAATTCAACGGCACAAACGCTGTGACTTCCGGCGGTACCGCAATCGTAGCGATCACCAACGACACCGGCTCGAACGTGATTTCGATCTCGGCGCAGGATCTGTCGGTAAGCGGCACGAACGTTACGCTGACATCGACACAGTCCATCGGTACCGCAACTGCGGCCGGTTCGGTTGTGACAGCGATTGAATCCTCGATCGCCAACGTGAACGATGCCCTGTCTGCTCTTGGTTCCGGCGCAAAACGGATCGAACTGCAGCGTAACTTCGTTGACAAGCTGTCTGACTCGATTGAAGTCGGCGTTGGTAACCTTGTTGATGCCGACCTGGCTAAAACAAGCGCTAACTTGCAGAGCTTGCAGGTTAAACAGCAGCTTGGCCTTCAGGCGCTTTCGATCGCCAACCAGGCACCAGGTACGGTACTTTCCCTCTTCAGGTAAGCGTTTCCGTATTGGAACAATTTTTGGGGCCCTTCGGGGCCCCATTTTTATTAGCCATCCCCGCCTCGCCCTCGGCAAATACCGCCCGGATGGCAAAAGCTGCCGACCATTCTTTCCTGCCCCATAAGCAACCCCTCACCAGCTGGAAAAATACTCCTTTAAAATCAGATAGATGCACATGGCACAGCCTTTGCGCTAACGAGCGCAAGAGCAGAAAGGCTCTAAGACATCTCAAAAGGAGACAACGATGACTTTTTCCGTAAACACAAACGCCGCTGCGCTGTCAGCACTTCAAAACCTGAACAAGACATCCAGCGGTCTGGAGAGAGTTCAGACTGAGATCAACACGGGGTACAAGGTGGCTTCATCTAAAGACAATGCTGCGATCTTTGCCATTGCACAGTCGCTCAGAGCGGATGTTGCAGGGTTTCGCGCAGCTCCCGGCTCTATCGACCGGGCTTTGTCGACTATTGACGTTGCCATTGCCGCTGGTGAAGCCGTGTCCGACCTCCTCATCGAGATGAAGGAAAAAGCCGTTGCCGCCAAGGATTCCGGCCTTGATACAGCAAGCCGGAGTTCTCTGAACAACGACTTTACGCAATTGCGTTCTCAAATTACCTCCATTGTCGAAAATGCGGAGTTCAACGGTACCAACGCCGTGAAGTCAGGTGGTGACGATATTATTGCCATCACCAATGACACCGGATCCAGCACGTTTACCATTGCTGCCCAAGACCTGTCGCTATCCGGCACGGTTGTTACACTTACTTCTTTGCAGTCCATCGGCTCTGCCACGGCTGCGGGTTCCGTCGTGACCGCAATCGAATCTTCAATTGCAAATGTCAACGAGTCCCTCTCCTCACTGGGTGCCGGGGCTCACCGTCTGGAACTGCAAAAAGAATTTGTGAACAAGCTCAAGGATACCGTGGAAGTGGGTATCGGTAATCTGGTGGATGCCGACATGGCAAAAGCTTCTGCCAACTTGCAATCGCTTCAGGTCAAGCAACAACTTGGCTTGCAGGCACTATCAATTGCAAACCAGGCACCCCAAGCGGTTACCAGTCTGTTTCAGTAAATTATACCGATCGAGCTACGGCTCGGTCGGTATTTTTTTCCCCCTCCGATAGGCAAATCGAGACACTTTTTGCCTATGCGGCATTTTTTGCCGGGCATTTCGCCCATTCCCATTCGCCCCCAGATTAATTTTAATGATAAATATCAATGCGTTACCTAACACCGCCCTATTTTGAAACATGGCCTATTAATTGCATGTAGGCATGCGGGACAAAAGGTCCCGTGGGCAAAATGCCCTATAAAAACTCCAAAAAGGAGAAGCAAAATGGCTTTTTCAGTAAACACCAATGCGGGCGCCTTTGCGGCCCTGCAAAACTTGAATAAAACAAGTAACTCTCTCCAGACTGTTCAGAGCCGGATTAATACCGGTGAGAAGGTCTCCTCAGCAAAAGATGATGCCGCTACATTCGCGATTGCGCAAAAACTGCGCGGTGACGTATCTGGTCTGAACGCTGTTAAGTCCTCACTTGACCGCGCGACGTCCACCATCGACGTTGCTATCGCGGCCGGTGAAGCCGTTTCTGATTTGCTTGTTGAGTTGAAAGAAAAGGCTGTGGCTGCGAAAGACTCCGGTCTCGACACCGCAAGCCGGGCTTCACTCAACAACGACTTCACCCAGCTTCGTTCGCAGATCACCTCGATCGTGCAAAACGCTGAATTCAACGGCACCAACGTTGTGAATGCAGGCGGTTCGTCGGTTGTTGCAATCACGAACGACACCGGTTCGAATGTGATCTCGATCTCGGCGCAGGATCTGTCGGTAAGCGGCACAAGCGTTACGCTGACATCCACACAGTCCATCGGTACAGCAACTGCGGCTGGTTCGGTTGTGACAGCAATTGAATCCTCGATCGCTAACGTGAACGATGCCCTGTCTGCTCTTGGTTCCGGTGCAAAACGGATCGAACTGCAGCGCGGTTTTGTTGACAAGCTGTCTGACTCGATTGAAGTCGGTATCGGTAACCTCGTTGACGCTGACCTGGCCAAAGAGTCTGCGGCCTTGCAATCTCTGCAAGTGAAGCAGCAATTGGGCCTTCAGGCTCTGTCGATCGCCAACCAGGCGCCTTCGACAGTACTTGGACTCTTCCGTTAAGTAGGTCTGTGGGTGAGCCTGCTGGCTCACCCACCCTCTTCGGAGAGCAGCTAAGACGATGAAAAGTGACACATTAATGTTTCACTCGGAGTGGACCGATGACTGAGATTGGAAATACAAGCGGCAGTGCCCAGGTCTCCGACCTGCGTCCCGCACGCGAGAGTAGTTCCGGGTCAGCCGGAGCCCAACGCTTTTCATCCTCTGTCTCATCAGAGAAAAGCGGATTGGACTCCGCCATGATCTCGGACCAGAAAACAGGCTATGCAGAGGAAATACCTGCTAATTCGCCACTTGAAAAAGCGGCACAGGCACTCGAGAAGTTTATTCCCGAAGATGAAGCTCTGCCAAATACCCGGTTGAGAATTGACCGTGACGACGAAACCGGCCGTTTCGTCTACTTGAATATCGATAATGAATCAGGCGAAGTTATCAAACAGTTTCCGCCCGAAAGCATACTCGAATTCCTGTCCTATTACCGCGAGGTAGCAGGGCTGACCGTAGATGATAAAGCCTAGTTTGGCGCTAAAGCTTCACTAGCGCAGCGCCAAACACTGCGCCTATGTTTTGCACCACCTGCATCTGCCTTCCTTTCCTGGGAAGTGGGGCGGGTTTTTTGTGTTTTCCATCCTGACCAGACGATAAAATTAACGCTGGACAATATAGTCCGTCGCGCTAGCTATCAACATACATAAACCCAAAGATAAATATGCCCGCCCTGAAGTTGGGAGACTTTAATTATGAAATTTGCCGGCACCAAAAACTATGTCGCCACAGATGACCTTAAGGTCGCAGTCAATGCTGCTGCAACACTGCGGCGGCCTCTTCTTATTAAAGGGGAGCCAGGCACAGGAAAAACCGTTCTGGCGCAAGAGGTCGCTGATTCCTTCGGCATGGAGTTGATTGAATGGCATATCAAATCAACGACCAAGGCACAGCAAGGGCTCTATGAGTATGATGCCGTTTCCCGCCTTCGTGACAGCCAGCTAGGCGATGAAAAAGTCAAGGATATCAAGAACTACATCAAGCGTGGTAAACTGTGGGAAGCCTTCACCAGTGACAAGACTCCGGTACTGCTTATCGATGAGATCGACAAAGCAGACATAGAATTCCCGAACGATCTGCTGCTTGAGCTCGACCGTATGGAATTTCACGTCTACGAAACAGGCGAGACGATCAAGGCGAAGAACCGCCCCATTGTGATCATTACATCGAATAATGAAAAAGAGTTGCCGGACGCTTTCCTGCGCCGCTGCTTCTTCCACTTCATCAAGTTTCCTGAAAAGGAAACGATGAAGGAAATCATCGCAGTCCACTACCCCGATATCCAGCAGTTGCTGGTGCGCGAAGCCCTTAATATCTTCTTCGACATGCGCGAAGTCCCGGGCCTGAAAAAAAAGCCGTCCACCAGCGAGCTATTGGATTGGCTCAAACTGCTGATGGCCGAAGACCTGCCGCTGGATGTGCTGAAATCCAAGGACCCAAGCAAACTTATTCCGCCACTGCATGGCGCCCTGCTGAAGAACGAGCAGGACGTTCATCTCTTTGAACGCCTTGCCTTTATGAGCAGGCGCCAGTCGGGTTAAAAATACAATGCTGACCAATTTTTTCTACGACCTCAAAGACGGTGGTGTTCCTGTCAGCATCAAGGAATATTTAATGCTGATGGAAGCGATGCAGGCTGGCTGTGCCAGCTTCAGCGTGGACGATTTCTATTTTCTTTCACGATCCGCCTTCGTGAAGGACGAAAAAAACCTCGACAAATTTGACCGTATTTTCGGCAAAGCTTTTCAGGGAATTGAATTCATCGGCGAGGAAGACGTCGAGATACCTGAAGAATGGTTGCGCAAAATGGCCGAGCTTTACCTGAGCAAGGAGGAAATGGAGGAGATAGAGGCCCTTGGTTCTTGGGAAGAGATAATGGACACACTAAAAAAGCGCCTTGAGGAGCAAAAAGAACGACATCAAGGTGGAAATAAGTGGATCGGCACGGCGGGGCGAAGTCCTTTTGGCGCCTACGGCTACAACCCGGAAGGCGTTCGGATCGGGCAAAAAGAAGGGCGCCACGGCCGTGCTATCAAGGTATGGGATAAACGAGAATTCAAAAACCTCGATGACACCATTGAACTGGGGACGCGAAACATAAAGGTCGCGCTAAGAAAATTGCGCCAGTTTGCTCGTCAGGGCGAAGCAACCGAACTCGACCTGGACGGCACTATCAAGGCAACCGCGCATAACGGCTTTCTTGACCTCAAAATGGTGCCGGAACGCCATAATGCGGTAAAAATACTGCTTTTCCTTGATGTCGGGGGGTCGATGGATCCGCACATCAAGGTATGCGAGGAACTGTTTTCAGCCGCCCGCAGCGAATTCAAGCATCTGGAATTCTTCTATTTCCACAACTGTCTTTATGAAAAAGTCTGGAAAGACAACGCACGACGCCACAACGATACCACCAGTACCATGGACGTTTTGCACACTTTCCCGCATGATTATAAAGTCATATTCATAGGTGACGCATCGATGAGCCCCTATGAAATCAGCTATCCAGGCGGTTCGGTTGAACACTGGAACGAGGAACCTGGAGAGGTTTGGATGAAACGCATGACCGATATCTACCAAAAGGCGGTCTGGCTAAATCCTATACCCGATACTCACTGGGAATATTCGCACTCAATACAGATTATGAAAACCCTCATGGAAGACAGAATGTACCCGCTCACCCTCGCGGGACTTGAGGATGCTATTAAGGCGCTTAGATAAAAAGGGAGCCAAACGAGCGGCTCCCTTCTCTGACTTCACTGTATGCTGGTGGGCGTTAATCCGCCTCAAGGATACGGATACTGGCGCTCATTGGGCCACGCGCACTCGCGATCTCGCGGCTTGATACCAAGCCCTGACGCTTGAGTTTGACCTCATCCGATGCCGAATTGGCAATAGCGTAATTCAACGACAGCGCAAAACTCAGCTTCTCAGCGCGGTAATCTGCCGGAAGTGCCGGGAAATCAACTTTTTTGAGCAACCGCTTGGCGGCAGCATTGATCGATGCCCTGTCGGCACGCATCACGTTCTCTGTTGCAACCACATCGCCATCGCGATTGACGGTTACACGTATGCTCGTAAAACCTTCCTCGCCGCGGCGCAATGCAATGGCCGGATATACCATTACGTCATCCACCGATACACCTGCCGATTTCGCCCAAGCGCGCAATCCATCATCTTGCCCTGCACTGGCAGGGGCAATGAAAGAGGCCACACCAAGTGTTGCAACCATAGCTACTGATTTGAAAAAACCTTTTTTCATGAGACTCTCCTCGCTTTTGTCGTCTGTCGTTCATTTTTTTATTTAGCCGCGACTTTTTGCCGCTGACGTTTTCTTATGTGGGGGATAGTCGGACAAATTACACCCCCTGATCGACGAGATGAGGCGAAAATGCGTTTTGCCGATAAACCCTCAAGACAAAAGTTTACAAATTACGCGCGCGAGGCAACTGCGTGCCACCCCAAAGAACGCATAAAAAAAACGCACCTGACGCCAATCCGTCAAATTCACCTTTTAATAAAGACGGAATGTTTGCTACAGCTAGTGCCGTTAGGCGCCCAATACCAACCCGAAACTGCACCGAAAGGGAAGACTGATGACAAGAGGGGTCATTCGCGGCTTCATTCTAGCCGCAACCATGAGCGCCGCCACCATGGCAGCCGACACGCCTGACACGGACATAGGCACGGCAGAAAGCTGGACCAAAGATGGTGAAGCCGCCATCGCTGAGCGTCTGGCCTACAAAATCAACCGCAAACGCGCTAAAAACGTCATCCTGTTTGTCGGTGACGGCATGGGCATTTCCACTTTGACGGCTGGTCGTATTCTTGAAGGGCAACTTCGCGGCGAAAGTGGCGAGGAGAACTACCTGAGCTTCGAGAAGTTTCCGCATACCGCACTGGTAAAAACCTATAATGTTGACTCACAGGTTGCGGACTCAGCCGGCACGGCATCGGCCCTGAATACTGGCACCAAAACCCGCATCGGGGTGATCAACACACCGCCCACGCAGATGCAGCATGAATGCACGGCTGACACGGAAACTGCGGTTACGCCGCTCGCTTACTATGCTGAAAAAGTGGGCATGAGCACCGGTATTGTATCGACAGCACGGCTAACTCACGCCACCCCGGCTGCTGTTTTTGCCCATTCACCCTCGCGCAATTGGGAGAACGATAGTGAAGTGCCGGCTGAAGCAAAAGCTGCAGGTTGCCGTGATATCGCACAACAGATTCTCGACCCTATGATGGGCGACGGCCTTGAGGTTGCCCTGGGCGGCGGTCGTCGCAATTTTCTGCCAAATGGCAAAGGCAAACGGCAGGATGGCCGCGACATTACCGCAGAATGGGTTGCGTCGACAAAAAGCGCGGCCTACGTCGAAACATCAGACGAGCTCAAAGCAGTTGACCTGAGCAAAACGTCAAAACTGCTTGGTCTTTTTGACGACTCCCACATGCAGTTTTCCGCCGGCCATGGTGCCGAGCAACCAGACCTTGCGGTCATGACCGAAACTGCCATCAACATGTTAAGCCGTAACGATGAAGGGTATTACCTGATGGTTGAGGGCGGCCGCATCGACCACGGTCACCATGCAGGCAGCGCGTATAACGCGCTCAATGACACCGTTGCACTTTCAGCTGCTGTTCGGAAAGCTGTTGAGATGGTGAACCTGGAAGAGACACTCATTCTGGTTACAGCTGACCACAGCCATGTCTTCACGATGGCAGGATACGCCAAACGCGGGAACCCGATCTTTGGTCTCGTTGTTGAAGCACATAAAGAAACACCGGCACTTGGCGGTGACGGCAAGCCTTACACCACGCTCGGCTACCAAAACGGTCCGGGAGCTGTACCGGGCGAAAGGCCAACGCTGACACACGAGGAAGTGCTTGAGCCTACGTTCCTGCAACAGGCCCTTATGCCCCGTGGGTCAGAAACCCATGGTGGCGAAGACGTCGGCCTGTTCGGTATCGGCCCACGCTCCTACCTTGTTCGTGGCACCATGGAACAGAATGTTATCTTCCATATCATGGATCATGCATTGGACCTGAGGGAGCGAGCCGGAGCCAAGTAGCCCTCCGGCTAACACAGAAAATAAGGGGCCGAAAGGCCCCTTAACTGTTTGCAGCACCCACACCCCAAAACTGTCAGGTAGTATACTTAGTGATCGCGTTATTCAGGGTTTCTGTCAGCTTTTCGCCTATTTCCCCACCATTCCCACTCACCCTGCCGCGGATCACCGCACGCATGGCATCGAGGTGAGACTTGATTAGCTCGACCTGATTGTCGTTTATATCATCCCGCTGGTAAGTAAAACCGTATAGTGAGTCAGCGAAAACCGTGATGAGCGGATAACCGAAGGTTCCGCCCTGCCCTTTCATGTCGTGGGCAATTCGGTGTATTTCCTCAAAACAATCACGGCGTTTCTCTGGTGTATCCACGCAGCGTCCATGCTGCTCCTGCAACTTCACAATAAGACCTGAAACCCAGTCGGGATAATCCTCGGACATTTTTGTAAGCGCCTTTTCAGCCGCTTCAAGGGCTTCCGGAGAAATACCAACCTGCCCCGGCGCCAGCCCGGCAGTTTTCTCCTTCAGCCGGTTTTTAAACCGATAAAATCGCACGATGACTGGCTTTTTATCCACGGATAATCTCCACGCCTTCACTTTTATCAGTCAGTATCCGCCGTTCAGGTCCTTCGAACTCCTGTTTGCGGCGCCTCCTGTCCGGGCCAAAAAAGTCTTTGGTGTGCACGAACTGCCGCGGTCGTTCGATGATCGAGATCAACTTCTCGCCGATGTTTTTAATTGTAAAGGGCTTGGCCAGCATGTCGGTAACCCCCATCTCCCGCGCCTGAAGTACCCGTTCCGGTTCAGTATAGGAGGTGATCAGCACAAAAGGCACAAAGCGGTCAGGGCTGTCTTTATGCCGGCGTACCCAGCGGAGAAACATCATCCCGTCAATAGGATGCATGTCCCAATTGGAAATGATGATATCAATCTGCTGTACACCGACCCGCATTGGCTCGGTTTTAACCCGCTGCAAAAAGTGAATGGCGTCGCCACCGTGCTCTACGGCAAAAACGTTACCGACCCCAAGTACCTTGAGCGAATTGACAAGCAAAGAGCGGATAAACGGACTGTCTTCCGCCAACAAAACATTGACCCGGTCAAAATCATAATCGGTCATATAGTCGCCTTATTTTCCCGCCCCGATGCACATACAGCCATCAATTCGCCCTATGCCTCCTGCCGCTATACTTTTGTAACGCTTGTTTTTATTCGTGGTCAATCATTTCAGCGTCGCGGATCGCTTTTATTCGAGCGGTTATGGCTATGTTAAGTTGTTGCAGGCATTCGCGAAGCTGGCTCAACCGTGCCTCCCTGCCCTCGGCGTCCGCAGCTTCGGAAGCATTGTGTTCCGCCCGTTCTGCTTCCCGCGCCAGTGACCAAGCACCGATGCCTCGTGCAGCGCCTTTAAGCTTGTGTGCAGCAGGTTTCCAATTTCCCGGCCCTGCACTTTCAAGAACAGCCAGATAGCCAGGCGCATTTGCCTGAAATATCTGCAGGACCTCCACCTCAAGATCCTCGTCCCCTCCGGTAAAACCACTCAAGTGCAAAGGGTCAAGGGTGCCCTCATGATCACGTTCAGAAAGCTGCATCACCGTTTCTTGTTCCTGATTTTTCTGCACACAACATCCCGGCCCTCGGGCGTCAGTTTACAAATCAGCCAGTCTGGCTTTATGGGGTTTCGCTGCCATGACTCACACCACCCGTGCGCCAGACATGACTGGATGGTTTGCTCATTCATCCGGCGCCCGTCCCTGTCAAACAGGGGAAGCTTGCCGCCCGGCTCTTTCAAGCCACGCTCCAGATACCGTCGCTGTGCGGCGCTTGGCTGCTTAACTCCTTTGGTCGCCGTCCTGGCCATATCATCCCCTTTAGCGGCAGAAAGCTTCCCTCCCACCCAATGATGCCATAAGTTGGTTACAGAATACCAGCCGCGATGAGAAAAGCTAGGTTGCGGGCATTGACGGATGCTGTGTAATCATAAACTGTATTGAGAAGCATGTACGAGGAAGTTGAGGGCTATAATGTCGAAGGCGGAAATGAATTTCCCTGAAACAGAAGACAACGCTGAAGCAGGCGCGCCCGAGGCTGGAAAAGCCTCAGAAGAGGCAGAAAACAAAGCCGTAGCTGCTCGTAATACCCGACGCATGCTACCCTTTATACTGGCCTCTGTCGCGACGCTATCCTGGCTTGGTGCCGCGGCCTATTATGTTTTAACCACCGATGCCCTCACCGAACTGACCGCAAGCAATATAGCGCTATCGAGCTTTGTCGGCGGACTTACCACACCGGTTGCGATATTCTGGTTAATCTCGCTGGCTTTCCAGCGGACCGACCCTCTGCTGGAGCGACGGCTGGCCATGGCGCAAAGCCTTCACAAAGCGGTTTCTCCGGTTGAAGTGGCAGAGCAGCGGCTCGGTCAGTTGAACAAATCCCTAACCAAAGAACTCCAGAACATCGAAGCTGTGGCCGATCTCGCAGGTAACCGTATCGACAACTTGGAAAAGAGGTTCCAGGAGCAAATCAGCAATCTGTTTTCGGCCACTGCAGACACAGAAGCGCGCACATCTTCGATCCGGGACATCCTGGAACGGGAGCGCTCATCCATGTCTGGCCTAACCAGCGAACTGGAGGACAGGTTCAACTCACTGGAAGCCACGGTGGAGAGTATTGCAACCCGGCTTGCCGGCGCGGGTGAACATGCCGCCAGCACAGCTGACACCGCGAAAGGTAAAATAGACACCAGCCTTGATGCTCTGGCCGGCGCAACCGAATCTATGGAAGCCCGGCTCGGCAAGGCCAGCCATCATGTCGGCCTGAAGGCAAGTGAAGTTCAGGACATGGTGGTTGATGTCGAACTCAGACTGCAATCTGTAACCGATAATGTACTGTCGGGCATGGACCGTTTCCGCCACGACGTACAGGGCCTCGAAGGCCGTTCAGCGGAACTTTCCGAGCACATGAAGACACAGGCGACCGTGCTGGGCGAATTGGCGCAACTGGCCGCTCAGGAATCTGCAAAAATTGAAGAAACGCTCAGAAGCCACGTTGGGGAGGTCAGAGCCACTGCGACTGAGGCTCTTGAACGCACCAATGAGGTTTCAGGCTTATTCTCCGAGCGAGCCAAAGCGATGTCGGCGCAAGTTATTGAGACGGTAGACAAAGCCAAGGATCTGCTGGAAGAAGCCGGGCAATCCCTTGAGGCGCACTGCGCCTCTGCCTTATCAACCAGCGAACACGTCAACAAGCGCACACTCGAGACCACGGAAGCCACCGGCAAAGCCGTGCTGGAGCAGGCGGAGCATGTGGATAAAGTCCTGGAAGAAGGCCTTGAACGCGCACGCAATGCGCTTAATGAAACAATGGCGGCCATCAGCGGGCACAGCGACGAGGCCGTCAATAAGGCTGAACATGCCGCAGAACGCACACTGCAACATATCCGCCAACTGCGCGCCGGCGTGGAGGAGCAGATGGAAGAACTCGCCCGCGCCGGCGAAACCAGTACCCACACCTTGACCGAGAATGCAGAAAATCTCACCAAAAAAGCGGGCGAGTTGACAGATGACATGAGCGCACATGCGGCAACCCTTGAGCAAACGGCAACAAGCGCCAATCGAGAACTGACAAATGTGCAACAGCAGATGAGCACGCAAAGTGATGTTCTTGCTGGTGTCCTGAACGAAACCCGGATGAAGCTGGCGCGCCTTGAAGAAGACCTGACCACGCAACGTGACGCGCTCAATAGTGCTTCCAATGACGCCGCTGACCGTGTCATCGAAGCCGCTGAACGCTTCCGCGAACATAGCCGGGCGCTGCAAAGCACCGCCACACTGACACATGAAGACCTGTCACAAAAATCCGACCATTTGGTAAGCACCATGGACGAGATACGCGCCAAAGGCCACGACGCCGGTAGTGACCTTATGGGAATGGCGGATGTGTTGACAGAGCGCTCAACCGCCATGCGAGAGGAAATCAACGAATCTCGCGAGGCCTTGGGCAATGCGGCAGATGCGTTCGCCGGGGAACGGGATCGCATCAGCACCGAGACCGAGGGGGTCATCAAAAAGCTAAACGAGGCATCCGATTCCATGAGCAAGGAAGTCGAGAATTTCTCACTGGGTTCCATGGAAGCAGCAACAAGGCTGGATGCTGCCAGCCAGTCATTAATGGACCAAACGGAACGTGTTCAAGGCGACATGAAGCGCGCAGTTAACGAGACCCGGACCGAGCTTGCTGGCAGTATGGATGAAATCTCGGACCGGGCTGCAGAACGGATCACTTTCTTGCGGGAAGAAATGCAGGCCGCCCTCGCACGGGTATTGAGCGAATATCAGGAAACGGCGGATCAGGCCGAGAAAGAAAGCGCTTTACTGGCGATGCGCATTGGCACGGAAGCGGAAAAAGTAGCCCAACGTGCGTCCCAGTTCATTGACAAGACAGCTGAGATAGAGAAACGCATCGCGGCTGCCACCAAAAATGATTTTGCCCGCACGTCACAATTGCTTATGGAAAGCCTGCAGTCGACCTCCATCGACATCAATAAAGCTCTATCCCATGATTTGCCCGATGACGTATGGGAGGCCTACCTCTCGGGCGACCGGTCCGTATTCATGCGGCGGACGATCAAAACCGCCGACAGGAAAACCCGGAAAGCCATCGCTGACAAATTTCAGACCGATAGCGAATTCAGGGAAGCCGTCACCCGGTACTGTCGGGATTTTGAGGGCATGATGGAACGCGCAATGATGGGGGACCGCGGCAGTGCGCTGTCGGTGACCCTTGTGTCTTCGGATATGGGCAAGTTATATATTCTTTTGGGTCAGGCATTGAAGAAATTCAGCTAACAGCATGATTTAGCAAGCCTTGGGGAAAGGCTTGTCGTTCAGTTGTGCAAGGGGGAAGCCATGCGATCGTTTGGAGTTGCCACACTGGCGGCGTTCTGTTTGCTTGCGGGGTGTTCTTCGCCGCCACAGAGTGACGACAACGCCACCCGCGAGACCACCACCCCTGTCAATTGGCGGATGACCAGCACATACCCCTCAACACTCATTCAGCTGGGTACGATGGGGAAACGGCTGGAGACAGAGGTCAGCAAGATATCTGCGGGCTCTGTGAACCTGAAGTTTTACGAGCCCGGCGTTCTCGCGCCGCCTTTTGAGACATTTGATGCCGTCAGCTACGGTGCGGTCGAGGCCGGCTGGTCAACGCCCGGTTACTGGGCGGGGAAAGATCCGGCCCTGCAACTGTTCTCCAGCATACCTTTCGGCCCTTCTGCGCCAGAGTATCTGGCATGGTTCGATTACGGCGGCGGTCGGGAGCTTTTCGAAGAAATTTACCACAAACACAATATCCACAGCATCATCTGTGGCATGACGCCACCGGAGGCCTCCGGCTGGTTTAAAAAACAGATCAACTCGGTGGAAGACCTGAAGGGACTAAAAATACGGTTCTTCGGACTGGGCGCCAAGGTGCTTGAAAAGGTTGGTTCGGCGCCGCAACTTATCGCAGGCGGTGAAATATATCAGGCCCTTGAACTCGGCACCATCGATGCGACAGAATATGCCATGCCTGCTGTCGACCTGCGCATGGGGTTCCATGAGGTCGCCAAACATTATTATTTTCCAGGCTGGCATCAGCAATCCACTTTTTTTGAACTCATGATCAATCTTGATGCGTGGAATAGCCTGAGCAGCACCCAAAAGGTTCAAGTGGAAGCAGCCTGTTCAGCGAATGTACGGTACGGCATCTCTGAGGGCGAAGCCCTGCAGGCAGACGCCATGATAGCCTTGGAAGAAAGAGGCGTGCAGATCCATACTTGGTCTCCGGAAATTCTGGCTGAGTTAAACACTGCGTGGCGTTCCGTTGCCGCAAAGCTTGTCGAACAAGACCCCGAATTCGCGCGCGTATGGGCATCGCTGCAAGACTTCCGTGAAAAATATAAAGCCTGGGCCGATCGCGGCTATTTGAGGGATTAGAGAATGCGCAGGCTTCTGATGGTTGCTCGGCGACTTGAGCGCCTGACCACCTTCGTTGGACGACTTGGTGCATGGGCTATCATCATGTTGATGCTCGTGATCATCACCGACGTAACCCTGCGACGCTGGTTTGTCATCGGCTCAACAAAGCTTCAGGAACTTGAATGGCACCTGCATGGGGCCCTGTTTCTGCTGTGTCTTGGCTGGGCCTATAGTCGCAACGCTCATGTCCGTATCGAATTGCTGAGTGAGCGCTTCTCCGCCCGCACCCGCGCATGGCTGGAATTGACTGGCTGCCTGCTTTTCCTGCTGCCCTATGTTGTCGCTATTCTTTCATTCGGGGTAGATTACGTCGCATACAGCGTCGCTTATAACGAAGCATCCGCATCACCGACAGGCCTGCCAAACCGCTGGATCATCAAGGCATTTATCCCGCTTGGTTTTGCCATGCTCGGCTTGGCGGCCCTCAGCCGCGTGCTAAATGCCATCGTTTTCCTGTTCGGCACCACGGAAGATGCAGCCCGTAGCACCTTCGCCCGTTCCCACGCGCCGGAGGCACAGAGCTGATGGATACACTTGTTGAACTGTTGCCAATCTTGATGTTTATGGTACTCACACCGCTTCTTTTTTCCGGCTACCCGGTTGCCTTTGTGCTGGGCGGCGTTGGTCTGGCTTTCTGGCTGTTGGCCGTGGGATTGGGCATCGAAAATCCCGATAGTTTTTTTCTGGTGGTAAGCAGAATATTCGGCGGCGTTGTCAGTAAGCTGGTGCTGGTCGCCATCCCCATGTTCATTTTCATGGGCACCATGCTGGAACGCAGCGGTGTAGCGAAGGAGCTTCTCTATACACTGCAACTCATGACACGGCGCATCCCGGGCGGATTGGCTCTATCCGTTACGGTGCTCGGGGTCATTCTTGCTGCCACAACAGGCATTATCGGTGCCAGTGTCGTCATGATGACATTGCTGGCGCTGCCGGTCATGCTTGATCGCGGTTACGATAAGGCGCTCGCGACCGGGACCATCGCAGCAAGCGGTACCCTCGGTATCTTATTGCCTCCGTCCATTATGCTGGTGGTTATGGCTGACCTGCTGTCCACATCCGCTGGCGGATTGTTCCTCGCGGCCATTGGCCCGAGTTTGTTGCTCGCACTTTTATATATGCTCTATATTTTCAGCCGCACAGCCCTGAACCCGAAGCTTGCGCCGCCGCTTGGTCCCGTGGCCAAAGCTGATGACCTAAGTGTTCTACGTGTTGTCCGGAGCTTCATTCCACCGTTGCTGCTCATTATCGCCGTGCTGGGATCGATATTTGGCGGCATCGCAACCCCTACCGAAGCCAGCGGCGTTGGTGCCCTTGGCGCCATCGTGCTCGCGGCAATCAATCGGAAACTGACCTTCAAGACCCTGCAAGACGTGGTGGAAAGTTCTGCGCTAACGACGACGATGCTTTTTGGGCTTTTCGTTGGCGCTACCGCATTTTCTTATGTGTTTGCCTTGCTGGGGGGCCATCATCTGATTCTGGAATTAATGGCATCGACCGGCATCTCGCCCTGGGCTGTTCTGGCGGTATTGATGTTGGCTGTGTTTGTGCTCGGATTCTTCTTTGACTGGATTGAAATCACCCTCATTATCCTGCCGGTCTTTGCCCCGATTATTGCAAAACTGGATTTTGGCAGCCACCTGAGCGACCCAGCCATGACGACGACATGGTTTGCAATCCTTATGGCAGTCAACCTGCAAACAAGCTTTCTAACGCCACCCTTCGGCTTCGCACTCTTTTACATGAAAGGCGTTGCTCCAGCTGGCGTAAAATTAACAGATATATATCGGGGCGTTATCCCTTTTGTGATCTTGCAGATTATCGGCTTGATCGTGCTTTTGATCTGGCCGGAACTCGCCTTATGGCTGCCCCGGTTTAGCGCTCAGTAGCCTCGCGCCTTCGTGCAAGCAGGTCTGGCGCCTATGCCGCGCTTGACCCCTCAGTGTCCACCCGTTGCAGTTTGCCGATCAGATAATCGAGATTTTCAGTATCCACATCGTTTTCAACGGCTGTCAGCACGCGTTCAATCATCAATTGCCGGATAAGCGCACGGTCGTCGCCACCTGTTTCCAGCATTTCATCGGCGACTTCCAGTGCCGCCCGCGCCATAGGTAAAAACTGTACCGGCATATCCGCCGCTTCAAACAAACGCCTCAGCCCGAGGTCACCCTTGTCATGGACAAGCTTGTATGCATTGACGACAGGAATGCCGACCCGTTTGGCAAGCGCGACTTCAAAAAATGTCGTATCTCCCATGCACAGGGCCCGCAACATAAGTGTCGACGTTAAGCGGTTGTTCTCAAAAAGCTGGTCGACAAGCTCTTGTACTGTGGTTGACGCCTGACCGGGTTCAAGAAGCGACACCGTCGCTTTTTCGCGGGTTTCAAGCAACAAGTCCGCCGCCATGCCCGGAGAGATTTCGTTGTGCGTCATAATGTGTTCGCGCAACTGCTCTGAAACCAGTGTCACGAGACGTTCGGCCACCCCTATTGGCAATTCCCCACGTTGCGCCATTGGCGTTTTAACCGCTTCACTGTCGGAGAATTTATCCAGCACCTTGTCAAAGGTACTTTCTTTGATTTTCGCCCCTTTATTGCTCACAAGAGTAGCTACAACGCCTTCGTCTCCAGTATCCGCAAGTATATCAGCAAGATCTTCCGAGACTTCCTGCCGTCCTGCCACAGCTTTCTGAACATTGCTATCGCGGGTGCGAACGATGTCGATCAAGTCTTTATCCGTCAACACCGATGAAAATTCGATTACCGGGATCGCGACCTCATCAACATCCTGTGCAAGCGAGGTGGCGACATCATAGGGTACATCCGGGTTATCCTTGAGGCTTTCTGATAGCGCCTGACGTACACGCACTGCCGCATCCTTCAGCATGACGCGGAAAATATCTTCCGCGATCTTGCGTTCACTCTCCGTGAGTTCCGCAGCGCCAAATGTTCCGGCAACCTTCGCGGCTGCTTCCGCGCGGTTTTCCACATTTGGATCCTGAAGTAATTTAGCGACATCAGCGCTTGAAAGCTTGTTGGCGTCAGACAAATCCATCTTCCCTTAAATCACATGTCCCTTTGGGCACGCTATGTCAAACAGGTTAATCGCCCGTTAAAAAACAACAACAAGGCTGCCCAAAACCTCCGAAAGTCTCGTATTCCATATAACGCGAGCATCTTTCCGTTGAGCCAGACACCGGAAGCGGCTAGCATGCGGATCAATTTAACCGGACAAAGACATTGTCCCAAGAATAAATGACGACTTGGCAGGAATTTCCTGCCCAATCAATGACAACAGAGTGTTGGGGAGCAACAATGAAACGCCTTTTGGCTTCAATCATCCTGATAATTACCGGTACCGGTGCGGCTTTCGCGCAAGGGGCCCAGCAAACATTTGCAGAATCGGTCAATGAATTCATGGCGCCGATTAGCGAAGTGATCTCAGATATTATCTTTTTCGCGCTACCAATGGACTGGCTGGTGGCCGGCGCCCCTGGCATCCCGTTCATCGCACTTTGGCTCGTAGGTGGGGCGATCTTCTTCACCTTTTACATGGGCTTTCCCAACATCAGGGGGTTCAAACAGTCAATCCGTATCGTCAAAGGTACCTACGACAACCCGAACGACCCCGGTGAGGTAACCCACTTTCAAGCCTTGACCGCTGCAGTCTCCGGCACAGTCGGGCTCGGGAACATTGCAGGTGTGGCCATCGCAGTGTCTATCGGTGGACCGGGGGCTACTTTCTGGATGATTCTCGCTGGTTTCTTCGGCATGACCAGTAAATTCGTGGAATGTACGCTTGGCGTCAAATACCGCGAAATCGATGAAAATGGCGTCGTCACCGGCGGCCCTATGCTTTATCTTTCCAAAGGCCTTGCCCAGCACGGTCTGCCCAATCTCGGTAAAATCCTGGCAATTGCCGCCGCTGTAATCTGCATCGGCGGTGCCTACGGTGCGGGCGCCATGTTCCAGGTGAACCAGTCTTCCACTCAGTTCACCAACGAACTTGTTGCCTTGACCGGCGGCGCTGAAAGCTTTTTCTTCGGTCGCCCCTGGCTCTTTGGCATTCTGTTCGCTGGCGTTGTCGGCCTCGTGATCATCGGTGGCATTCGGCAGATCACGCATGTGACGGAATTTCTGGTGCCGATCATGGCCACCATCTATATCTCTGCATCTCTCGTTGTTATCTTCAGCCACTTCACCGAAATTCCGGCCGCCTTCGGGCAGATTTTTGCCGGGGCCTTTACTGGTGAAGGCGTACAGGGCGGGATTATCGGCGTATTGATCCAAGGCTTGCGCAGGGCCAGCTTTTCAAACGAGGCTGGTCTGGGCTCCGCCGCGATCGCGCACTCCGCAGCCAAGACAAAAGAGCCGGTAGCAGAAGGCCTTGTTGCCCTGCTTGAGCCCTTCATCGATACGGTTGTGATCTGCACGATTACTGCCCTTGTGATTATTCTCACCGGGACTTTTGACGCCAATGCCTCTGGTACATCGGCAGGTATTGCGCTGACATCAAAAGCCTTCGGTTCGGTGATAGACTGGTTCCCTTATATCCTGACGGTTGCGGTCGTGCTTTTTGCCTTCTCAACATCGATCACGTGGTTCTATTATGGGCAGCGCTCGTTCCTCTATCTGTTTGGGAACAATGTACCCGCGGACTTTGCGTTCAAACTCTCGTACCTCGGGATTTTGGTTATTGGTTCCGCGATGTCGCTTGGCCCTGTGATGGACATGGCCGATGCTCTTCTGCTCGCGATGGGTTTTCCGAACATTATCGGCCTGATCATTATGCGCAAGGAAGTTAAAAGCATGCTGGAAAATTATCTCAAACGGGTTAAATCCGGGGAGATAAAGCCTTATATTCACGACGAAAGCGAAGGCGGCAAACTGCCACAGTAGCCTTGACCGGCATTAATGTGCCATTCACTATGATTATGCATCATGTGGCGGGGCCTATCCCCGCCACAATTTTGTCAGGAGCAGAAGTTATGAAAGCATTGTTAAAGATAGTGGCCATCGCAGCATTTTGTGGCTCGGCAGGCGCACCAGCCATGGCGGATGACGACCCAAGTTCGACTGCCTTGTCTTCACAAGGTGACGCCGAGAAAGGCAAACGTATTTTCAATCGTTGTAAAGCCTGTCATAATCTGACCGCAGCGAAACGTTCTCGCATGGGGCCTAACCTCGATGCCCTGTTCGGCCGTGATGCGGGAAGCAAAGAAGACTACAAATACTCCAAAGCTCTTGCGGAAGCAGACTTTGTATGGACTGAGGAAAAGCTGAATCAATGGCTTGCGGCTCCCAAGACCTTCCTGCCCGGCAATAAAATGGCATTTGCAGGCTTGCGGAAGGAAGACGACCGCAAGGACCTTATGGCTTACCTGCGAACCGCGACGTTAGAGAACGAATAACTTAGGCATTGAGTCAGCAAGGACCAAACCATGAAACGTCTTATCGCCCTTATAACTTTTTGTCTCATCCTTGCCCAGCCTGCGGCAGCGCAAGACGGTGGAGACCGTGCGGTCGACGACGTACGTGGATCGATGGATTTTGTGCAGAACCTGAGCAAAGAAACGATTGCTGTCTGGAGTGACAGTAAACTTTCGGAAGTGGAGCGATACAACGCGTTTCGGGCCATTTTCGAAGAGGCAACAGATATCGAACTTCTTGCTCAGGGCATGCTGGGTGTGCATTACCGCACCATCACCCCAGAGCAACGCCAAATTTACATGCAAGCCATGGGAGATTATATTATCTCCGAGTTTGATAAACGGATGGAACAGATCGGCTTCAAAGCCCTTGAAGTCATTGGTACCAAACCTGCATCAGGCAAGCAGGGCCACCTATACGTAAAAACCGAGGTCAAACGGGAAGCCGGCGAACCCATTCTTGCCGACTGGCGGGTGCGCAAGAAAAACGGTGAATTTCAGATCGTTAATCTGGAGTTTGAAGGCATCAATCTGCTGATCACAAACAGAGATTTGTTTTCCAGCAAGGTCAAAAACGATGGCTTTGACGGATTGGTGGCTTGGCTGAGGTCTCAAAATCAGGCCCCAGAAGGTTCTGCCCGTTAGCCTTGCTCATTTATCGACATCTGCGGTGTTGGCCAGAATGGTCTCGACGCCGCAGTTCAGGCGCAGACTGCCGGATGTGTTATACAGGGCGGCTTCAAGGGCCGTAAATCGCCCGGTGTCAACATTGATCGCAAACCGGGTGCGGTAGTCATAGCCATCGCCCGCAGGCACCCGCTTGCTACTCATGCGGACAATATTGGCACCATAATCGCCCAGCACCTCACTTATCCGTGCCACAAGGCCTGGCCTGTCACCGCCTGAGATATCGACGACGTGCGTGATTGTAGCGCTTTTCCCACGCGACAGCGAAAACGGAAAAGAGGTTACGGTGATTCTGGCATCGCTCAGCGGCTCCAGACGCCTCAGCCCCTCTGCTATTTCTTCCGCTGATGCACCCGCAGAAAATTCCGCAACACAGGAAAACTCAAAAGCCTCACCAAGAACCGCAAAGGCACTATCGGCAAGGTTTGCTCCTGTTTCAAAGAGATAACCTGTTACAATCGATACTACACCGGTCTGGTCTCGTCCCGTGATTGAGATTAGATATGTGTCGTTTGAAGTCATAGTCACAGAGGTACTCCCAAGAAAAGGGTGGCGTTTTCCCGCAAGTTTGCTAAATAAACGCCTTCGAAGCAATCAGATGTTACAGTTATCACCAATTCAATAGGAATGTATTCCATGGCCGACAAGCAGCTCCTTCATCTTGTCTTTGGTGGTCAGGTTAAAGACCCGCAGTCGCTTGAGTTCAATGATCTCACCAAGGTTGATATTGTTGGCATCTTCGCGACATACGCAGAAGCAGAACAGGCTTGGCGCAGTGTCAGCCAGGCAAATGTCGACGATGCCATGACCAAATATGTGGTTGTGCATCTCCACAAACTGCTTCAACCCGAAGAATAAGAATTCGCCAAACAAAAGCCCCGGAGACCGGTGCGAAGTTCAAGTGTCATAACACTTCCTTCGTCAACCACTTCGGGGCTTCATCTATCTAATAGTTGTTTTAGTGTTAGTGTGCGCTTGCCCGATTGGCAAAATACGCATCAATACTGGCATCGATTGCATCGCCGTCTGTGTCATAAGCTCCCATGCGGCCTGTCATGGCGCGGTGGGCTTCTTCGCGCGTGCGCGGATGAAGGCGATTAAGCTCAAGACTGACAAGACGACGCAATCCTGCGCTGTCAATTGGTTGGTACATATTATTCTTCCATTTTTTAGTTGGTACCGTAATTACTTATCATCGGTTTAAGACATTTTTTTGTCTCATCGGTGACACTAATAAAACAGGCGCCGAAGGAGACTGAACCACCCCGGCGCCTGCATGGACTATTAAATGGGTACTCAGGAAGGCTTTTTCAAGCCCTCAACCCACGCGTTGATATTCTCCTCGAGAATGGACAACGGCACGGCACCGTTTTCCAGCACAACCCGGTGGAAACCTCTCCAGTCAAACTTGTCACCAAGCTCATCCATCGCCATCTGGCGCAGTTCCATGATCTTCAGCTTGCCCACCATATAAGCGGTCGCCTGTCCCGGCATCACGACATACCGTTCAATCGCGGCAATTATATCGCCTTCCGGGTTTGGCGTGTTGTCCTTGAGATACTGAATAGCCTCTTCGCGACTCCACTTTTTGGCATGCAGGCCTGTATCCACAACGAGCCGGCACGCGCGCCACAGCTCCATCGCCAAACGGCCAAAGTCGGAATATGGGTCCTGATAGAAGCCCATATCCTTACCAAGCTCCTCCGAGTAGAGCCCCCAGCCTTCTGTGAAGGCCGTGAAGCGGGCTGTACGCTGGAACAACGGCACACCATCCAGTTCCTGTGTCAGAGCAATTTGGAAATGGTGCCCGGGGATGCCCTCATGGTACACGAGCGCTTCAAGCTGATATGTCGGCATGAAACGGGTATCACGCAGGTTGGCATAGAAGATGCCGGGCCGGGACCCATCAAGCGCCGGGCGCTGGTAAAAGGCTTTACCCGCGGATTCTTCGCGGAATTTCTCAACTGCACGAACATCCAGTGGCGCTTTGGGTGTCAGATCAAAAAACTCAGGCACCTTGGCGCGCATGGCAGTAATATAATCGTTGGCCTGCTTGATATATTCCGCCTTACCCTCTTCAGTGTTGGGCAGGAAGAACTGATCGTCGGTGCGGGTATATTCGAAAAAGTCCTGCAGCGAGCCTTCAAATCCCACTTGCGCCATAATCGACTTCATTTCCTCATGGATACGATTCACGTTATCCAAGCCGACCTGATGAATTTCATCTGCGGTCATGTCGGTGGTCGTATTGTTTTTAAGCGACTGGGCGTAAAACGCGTCACCATCCGGAAATTTCCAGGCACCATCATCAGTTGTCGCCGTTTCCTGCAACTCTTCAAGTTGTGCGATCAACGCTTCGTAACCAGCTTTTGCACCACCGAGAAGAGCCGCTTGCGCGCGTTCGGTCAGACCCGTCTTTTCCTCTTCGGCAATCTCCAGTTTGGCAATTTTTTTCTTGAAATCAGCAAAAAGTACGTTGTCTTCGCCACTCTCGTCAAAAGGTACGCCGCTGATGATATTACGAGAGGACTGGATCACATAAGGGTAGACGAACCTGGGCGCCTGAATGCCCATGTCCGCGCGCGCCTGAAGCTCGTCACCCAGCGCTTTCATCATGCCGTCCATATTTTGCAGCCGGGTAATATATGCTTCTGCATCCTTGACACTATCAATGCGGTGCACGTTCATAAGGTGCGTGGCTGCGCCAGCATGCCAACCAAACATCTGGTTCACTGGATAACCATAGTCACGCCACTTATCATTTGCGATATAGCGCTCAGCGGTTAATTGAAAGATGCGGTAGCTGAGCTGGTCCTTTTCGCTCAAACTCTCGAAATCAAATGTTTTCAGAGTAGCAAGTTGATCCTTGTAAAGTTTCAGCTCTTTATCCTGCGCCGCGTCACTTATATCCGGCCATTCATCGTTACGGCTGCGGTCGCCGAGGCGCTCTGCCCGCAATGGGTTGAGAGCAAGACGGTCCTTCATCGCGGTTTCAAAAAACTGGGCGAGCTTTTCTGTCTGTTGTTCCGCGGCAATCTGTGCTTCTTGCCCGAAAGATTTCTGTTCATTCTCTTTTGTAGTATTTGCAGGCTCACAAGCTGCAAGTGTCAGCAAAAGTGCAATGGATGAAACGGTTTGGCGTAACATAGTCACTCCCTCTTGTATCCTTGGACCCAAATTATTGTCAAAAGACGACATCTTTTATAGCCGGTAATCTTTTGCCAACCAATCTGCGGTAGGATGGCGTCAGCCTGAGATGAAATGCAAGCCCTGTTGACATATGGGCTGAACGCGCCTATCTCACGCCAGAGTCAAGGAGTGCAAAAACACAGCATGCATCGCGAAGCAAACATTGTTAAAACACCTCTGTTCACGATCGGCCAAGTTGTCCGCCATAGATTTTTCCCATTCCGGGGGGTAATTTTTGACGTTGACGCCGAGTTCGCGAACTCGGAAGAATGGTGGGAATCCATCCCGGCAGAGATCCGGCCTGCGAAAGAACAGCCATTTTACCATTTGTTCGCCGAGAATGAAGACACGAGCTATGAGGCGTATGTGTCACAGCAAAATCTGGTTGCCGACGATTCCGATGAACCTGTCAATCATCCTGACGTGATTGAACTGTTTGGTGACCTCAGCCAGGGCCAGTATCAGCTAAAGGCTATCCCCCGGCACTAGCTTCTTCTCACAAAAACCCCGTGGCCTGAAAAAGCAACGTTGCAACGCGGTGTTGTTTATATTCTTTCGTATACACTTAAATATTGCGCCAAAACCGCCTATACTTGCGTTTAGGCTATCTTAGATTGGCGCAGTAATTTGGTTTGGGGGCCACAATGAAACTTTCATCAGCTACACCCATACGGCTTTTCACATCTATTGAACTTTCCGATGGAAATGACACTGTAAACGGCACAGCCGTGAGCGACGAGATCAACGGCCTGAGCGGCAACGACGTCATCGATGGCTTGGCCGGCATAGACATCATTGATGGAGGATCAGGAAACGACACACTGTACGGCGGATCAGACTATGACGCGATAAATGGGGGCGACGGCAATGACTTTATCATCGGCGACCTTTATTTCACCGTTCCTCAGGAAATAGAAGATCATTATTACAACCATCTTTACGTGACCGAGACAGCGCCGGACTCTGCAGACTGGATTCGCGGTGGTGACGGTGATGACACCATCGCTAGCGGCTCATGGACACATGAATATGTTGCATCGGAAGGGCTGGGAAACCCCTATGGCGGGGCGCTGAATTTCAGCGGCGGAACAAGCCTGGCGTGGGCTAACGACAGCGTATGGGGCCAAGGCGGCAACGACCAAATTCATGGCGGCGGCACATTGGGCGGTGGCATTGGCAACGATACCATTACAGCGGTCACGGATGAGCACACGGTCTATGGTGGTGCTGGTGATGATGCGATCTCAAGCGCCTATGGGTCCGGCCTCATCTTTGGTGGTGCGGGGGATGACACAATTGTCGCCGGTTTTGGCGCTGATACCATTTGGGGCGGTGCCGGAGACGACCTGATCTATGGCGATGATAGCGGCGATGATACGGCCATCAACACTTTTAAATTCAAATCCGGACACGGCAATGACACCATCTCGTCCTTCAGCGCCAGCCACGAAGTGATTGACCTCTCCGCCCTTGATAGCCGTATTGATGATTTTGATGCCCTGTTGGCCGCGACGGCTGAGGTCACGCCAACTGTCGGAAGCTCATATGATTATGCTTTCCTCATCACCACAGGTGATGGCGACAGCATCATCATTCAGGGACAGGGAAGTATCAGCCTGAGCGACATAGATTTCATTTTATAAAAAAACGGCGCCGAGAAGCGCCGCTTTTCAACCTGCCCAAGGGCACGTGCTATCAGGCAACAAAGGCCGCAAGCAAAGCAACTACCGCGATGATCGCGATTGTTGCGCGCGTGCCGTGCTTCATGAACCCGTCAAAGGTGCGTTCTTGCTCTTGAATATCCATTTTCATTGGCTCCAATTGTGACGGCCCATATGGCCACAAAAACTATTTTCCGCTCTATAGCGCATCATGGGCTTGCGGCCAAGCCCTTATAGCCATGGTTTAGGCAACTATGCCTAGGCCACGCGCCCGATACAATCGGCTAGCATCTCCGGCTCAATATTACCGCCGGACAGGATGATAACCGAGGTTTTGCCTTTCGTATCAATGCGCCCGCTCATCAATGCCGCCAGTGACGCCGCGCCGCCGGGCTCCGCAACCAGTTTGAGCGTAATCGCTGCATAACGCACAGCGGCCATTGCTTCAGCGTCGCTGATTGTAACGCCTTTGATGTCAAGGCCTTGCAGTATCGGGAATGTCAAGTCACCAGCGCTTGGCGTAAGCAGGGCATCACAGACCGAACGCCCGCCAAAATCAACTTTCTCAATCACCCCACTTTCAAGCGAACGAGTAACGTCATCAAAGTCTTCAGGCTCCACCGCATAACCCTGCATGGCAGGAAAAGCATGCTTGAGCGCAAGGAAGGCGCCAGATGCAAGACCACCGCCGCCGCAATTAATAAAAGCCTGATCGGGCGTAAGGCCCAGCGACTTCAAGTCCTCGGCAATTTCAAGGCCAACAGTGCCCTGACCGGCCATGATATAGGGATCATTATAGGGCGGCACCACCGTGGCACCGCTGTCGCCCACCACGCGTTTCGCAACTGCTTCACGGTCTTCATTATAACGGTCATAAAGCACGACTTCGGCACCATAGGCCCGAGTGTTCGCCAATTTGAGTTTGGGTGCATCATCCGGCATTACTATCGTGGCCTTGATGCCCAACATCTGCGCAGCTTTGGCAACACCCTGCGCATGATTGCCGCTGGAGAAGGCGACAACACCACGCGCTTTTTCCGCCTCGCTCAGTCGTGAGAGCCGGTTAAAGGCACCGCGAAATTTAAAGGCGCCAACCCGCTGGAGGTTCTCAGGTTTGATGAATACCCGCCCACCGGCGGCATCATTCAACGCTGGAAGCTCGAGTAATGGGGTGCGTACCGCATGCCCCTTTATCTGTTCAGCCGCACTCCGGATATCATCCATGTTGATGGCAAAACTCATTGCTCACTCTCCTCGTCCCCATTGTTTTTAGCGCTGTATTTTTTGGCGCGGCGGCGCTGCCACCACCGGCCCAGCCTGACTTCTGCATTGCGCCGGAAGCGCCTGACCGCAGGAAAGTCATGCGAAAGGATCAAAAGCCCGAGGGGGACCATCCAGAAGCCCAGCACCGGCAAAAAGCCCAAAAGCCCACCGAGAATAAAAATGACGCCAACCACAACCCGACCGGTCCGGGAGGCAGGCGTCACTTTCCTGACAGTGTGTCTAACCATGAAACCCTTGATGAACTGGCGGGCTATTCCCCCGCATGCCTAACCAACGTCGCTGATGGTTTTCCGCATGATTTCACCAATCTTGTCAATATCTGATTTGGTCGACACCAAAGGCGGGGCAATCGCAATGTGGTCCCCGCTCATACGAACCTTGAGGCCGTTTTCAAATGCACGTTGGAATATCTGGCCTGACCGGCTTGCCGGCTTGCCGTCTATTTGCGCGAAGGTCAGCGCACTCATGAAACCCAGGTTGCGCACATCCGTTACACTTTCCGCGTCTCCAAGGCTGTGGACCATGTCACCAAAATAGCCTTCGGTCTCCCGGACATGGTCAAACACCCCCTCTTCGGCATAGGCGTTCTGGGTGGCGATCGCTGCGGCCACCGCCAGCGGGTGGGCGGAATAGGTATAACCGTGGAAAAACTCAACCCCGGCTTTCACCTCATCCATATAGGTATCATAGATCGCTTTCCTCACCGCGACGGCCCCCATGGGCACCGAACCATTGTTTACAGCCTTGGCGGTTGTGATGATATCGGGTGTCACGCCAAAGCGCTCCGCAGCGGTCGCATAGCCAAGTCGCCCAAAGGCTGTGATAACCTCATCAAATATAAGCAGAATACCGTGCTTCTCTGTAATTTCCCGCAACCGTTCCAGATAGCCAGCTGGCGGCACAAACACACCAGCCGACCCGGCAACCGGTTCCACAATAACAGCGGCAATAGTACTTGCGTCATGAAGGGAGACAATCTCCTCAAGCGAGTTTGCATAGTCCGCGCCATGCTCTGGCTGGCCTTTTGAGAAACGCATGCTCTCGTCGTACGGAAACGCAAGATGGTCCACGCCCGGCAACTGCGCGCCAAAAAATTTGCGGTTATTGACCATGCCGCCCACGGAAATACCGCCAAAGCCCACACCGTGATAGCCATGAAGCCGGCCAATAAAACGTGTACGTTGTCCCTCGCCGCGCAAACGGTGATAGCCAAGCGCCATTTTAAGCGCGGTATCCACCGATTCCGAGCCAGAATTGGTAAAAAATATATGATCCAGATCACCCGGCATGATGTTTTTGAGCATGTTGGCCAACTCAAAAGCGCCGGGATGGCCAAACTGGAAGGCCGTTGAATAGTCGAGTGTTCCAGCCTGTTCGCGGATTGCCTCCACCACCTTCGGATGGTTATGCCCCAAGGCACAACACCAGAGGCCGGATGAACCGTCAATCACCTCTCGGCCGTCTGTGGTGCGGTAGTAAATACCGTCCGCGCTTTCAAGCATACGCGGATTGGCCTTGAAATCCTTGTTGGAGGTGAATGGCATCCAGTAAGCAGCCATATCGTCATTTATGCGTTTGTTCGTGCCATCCATGAAACACCTATTTTTGCACAAAGGGGTGAAGGGCACGCATGCCCCTCACCGGATTAGATTCTGTTTATTCGCCAAAGCGATAGGAAAGCTTCACACCAACAGTCGTTGGCCGGCTGATGCCAAAACCGTGTGCCGGAAAAGCACCCCCAGCTTCAGACGTACCGTCGAAATAAGCCGCATTGAAAATATTCTCAATGTAAGCCGTCACTTTCCAGTTGTTGAAGCTTTCGTAGCTCAGGCGCGCAGAGACATCACTCCAGCCGTCATTGGCAAAAGCCTCGATATTGCCGAGGCCGCCGTAGGTCTTTGTCTGGGTCCGGAAATCAACGGAAGCGTTCATTTCACCATTACCAACCTCAACATGGTAACTCGCGAGACCAGAGAGAGTGAATTTCGGCGAACCTGGCAGGCGGTTACCCGTGCTGCCCTCTTCCACGCTTTCAGCACCCGAGATTTCATTTTCGTTCCAGGAACCCGCGAAGAAGACATCGATGTTTTTATTCACAATGGCCTGCACGGTGCCTTCAAGGCCCCAGGACTTCACTTTACCGACGTTGGTGATCCGCGTGCCCTTGTCGAAGTAATTAAGCTGCAGGTCCTTATATTGGTAATGATACGCGCTTACATCCATGCGGATGCGGCGGTTAAGCATGTCGCCCTTCACACCGACCTCGTATGACCAGACTGTCTCTGGCTCAAACTGGTTGAGTGTGGCATCTGCCAACGCCAGCAGACCGCCATCGCCAACATCATCATCGTCCGCCTCAACTGCAAAGCTGCCGAAGCCCCCCGCTTTGAAGCCCCGTGTGGCACTGGCATAGATCATCCAGTCATCATTGGGGCGATAGCGGGCAACAAAACGCGGAGTGAAGGCATCCCAGGAGTGTTTTCCTTCAACAAAACCCTCGGTGTACACGCCAAACGCCCAGAATGGCCCAAGCTCACTGGTGACCGGCAGGATATAGTTGCCAAATTCCTTGGTGTCCTTGCTGTACCGCATGCCAGCACCAAACTCGAGCTTGTCGCTAACCGCATAGGTCAGGTCAACATAAGCGCCCCAGCCGTGATACTTGCCGTAGACTTCGTTGGCTTCCAGCAGGCCATCCGGGCTGGCTGTAAACTCACCCCAGCCGTAGTAAGCGAAAACTTCCGAACAGGAATAATAGTAGTATGCCGCGCACATGACATCTTCGTCACCACGCTGGCGGAAGAAGGCATCAATATTTTCCTTGTAGTAAGAAACACCGCCATACCAGCTTAGCGGCCCGTCAGCCTGACTCACGAGCCTGAGCTCCTGCTCAAAATAGTCACCACTCTGGTCCTGAGCATAATCGTTAAAGCCAATATTCAAGCCGTCGAAATCTTCGGCGTAGGAATAATCGTGATCCTTATAGCCGGTCAATGAAGTCAGCGTGGCAAAGCCAAGGTCAAAATTGATTTCCGCGCTCAGCGAAATAATCTCGCCGTTATCGTAGTTGCCGAGCTTGGCGTCGTTATCGACATCGCGGATCGAGCCCCGCGGGCTGATATCACGGCCGATATTTTCTTCAAGAGCAGCAAAAACTTCATCATCCTCAATCGCACGGTAGATGGAACCACTCTGATCGCGGTTCTCATACTCGAACATGAGAGTCGCATCCCAGCTTTCGCCGCGCAGGCCAGCCGTCGCCCGGAAAGCAGACTTGTCATGAGCAACGAGGTTATCGTCGCCGATCTCCGCCGCGTTATCCGAATAGCCGTCTTCCTCACTGTGGTACGCCGCGAGGCGAAGGGCAAAATTGTCATTCATGGGGATGTTGGTCCACGCCTCCGTCTCCAGGATGCCGCGCTCGCCCAAGCCCACTTCAACATAGCCCGAAGCAGAATCGAAATTCGGTTTGGCGGTATAAAGGCTGACCGCCCCACTAATGGCATTCCGGCCAAAAAGAAACCCTTGTGGACCACGGAGGACTTCCGCGCGTTCCATATCAAACATCGAGGTTACAACAACCCCGTTGCGTCCCTGGTACAGGCCGTTTTTGAAGAAACCGACGGAAGGGTCACCGCCAACACCAAAGTCGTTCGTCGAGATACCACGAATATTGATATAGTCGATGAAGCTATCTTTACTGTCACCAGCAAAGCCTGGTGCGAATTTCACCAGATCCTTCACATCATCAATGTTGACGCGCTTGGTGAAATTGGCGTCAAACGCTGTGATGGAAACCGGAACGTCTTGAGTGGACTGCGCGCGTTTCTGCGCTGTCACCACGACTTCCTCAATCGCAAGCGAAGAGTCGCTTGCGTCCTGAGCGAATGTGGCTCCGCCAGACAGCAGGATAGCTGCAAACGATGCGCCTGCCTTGATGGCATGGGCGCGGGTTCGGTAAACAGAGGTCATTTTCGGCTCCTCCCCTTAAGGGTAATATACCCGGCCAGTCACCGGGCTTTTTTTGAGCAACGTCCAGACAAGCCCTGAGGGTTGCTCTCTCATGTTGAACTGAAGGACAGGCTCCACCCCGGTGCCTGCCCACTTATGCGGGTAACTCCAACAAGCCCGCCTCTTCCAGAACCGACTTCATCGGCTCTAAATGCTTTTCAAACTTCTTCCAGCGTCCGACAGAACGGGTGTGCGCCGCCTCGCGTACTTGTGCAGCACTTGCGGTCGTCACGGCGGAAGCCTGTTCATGGAAACTGAGGCAGGCGTCCTGCCACTCAAGCCCGAGAAAATCAATAATTTTTCGCGCGTTAGGCTCAAGGCTCGTAACCGTGTCCTCATAGACCACATCCAGAATACGCTCTCCCAGTACCTCACGCCACTGGTCCATCAAATCGCGGTACCGCACATGATGTCGTGCCATCTCCTGCTGGTCATACGAATGGTAATAGGCATCTGCGAACAATTGCTTGTAACTGGCGAAGCAGCTGTCCATCGGGTCGCGTACAATATGGATGATTTTGGCGTTCGGTAGTGCCGCTGCAATGATAGGCAGGTAGAGATAATTTACTGGCAGCTTGTCGACAAAACGCGGACTGTCACCGCGAACGGCCTTTGTCGTCTCCAGGTACAGTTCGCCAAGTGCAGACATGTTTGCACCCGCCGCCTTGGCAACAATTTCAGCTGTCATGGGGCGCGGGGAACTCATTTCGCTCATGCGTTTTATAGCCATACCAAACTGCTGCAACTCGCCCGCGGATTCTACGTCGCTGTGCGCCGTTACAATCCTTTCAATCAGTGTAGTACCAGTGCGGGGCTGACCCACAATAAAAATGGGAGCAGCATCATCGTGCCCACCTGCCTGCGCGTCAAACCAGCTTTTACTCAAGGTGTTTTTGAGCGTTTCAAACAAGTTCTCTTCCGCCGCTTCATCATGGTCAACCAGCTTACGCCTTGCCTGTGCGCCCGCAGCATAGGCCTTGAACGCCTCATCCCAGTTGCCCAGGTCCTCATGGTCCTTGCCAATTGCATACTGGATGAACGGGGCGTCTGGGTGGCCGTCCGGCATGCGGTCGGCAATTTCTGTCATTGCCTCAATATGATCTGTTTCCTTCGCCGTTCTCAAGCGCCCCAACATCCAATGGACAAGAGCGGCATCCGGCTTTTCAGCCAACACAGCGGCAAGGGCTGCCTTAGCCTCATCCAACCGACCAAGGAAAGTCAGCGCCTTGGCACGACTTAATTCAAAAAAGGCTGTTCTGGCTTTAGCAGCCGCGCGGTCAAACCAGTCAAGCGCCGTAAGCTGATCACCAAGCAAGCTATATACGTTACCAATCACATCCATTACCAGCGGGTCATCCGTGCCGGTTGCAACAGCATTGTGAAGGGCCTTCTCCGCCAGATTATATTGTCCCATGGTCACACAGCAGCGCGCCAGTTGCGCCCATCCTGCCGTATGGGCTTCATCAAGGCTGACAACATTGCGAAAAGCGCGCTTGGCTGTCGCCCAATCACCACTTTCGATCCCGATAAGCCCAACAAGAAAATGGGCTTCCTTGGCCTTTGGAAAATGCTTGAGCACGAGGCTGCAACAACCACCTGCCTCGCGGAAATCGCCCTGCTGCATGGCGCGATAGCCGCGGCGCAAAAAGTCCTGCGCTTGTGCCGTGCTCATTTTGGGGCCACCGCTGCTTGAGCCCGCTGGCGCCCCCGCGCCTGATATATTGCCCATTGTTGCCATTAGCGCCCCAACGCATCCTTCAAGCGGTAATAAGCCATCCCTGCAGCCAGCATAGGCTGACGGAGCATCTGCCCACCGGGAAACGGCGGATGTTTCACCTTGGCCATGATATCAAAACGGCTGGTATCACCCGAAATTGCTTCTGCGATCAACTTTGCAGACATATGCGTCGGCGCCACACCGTGACCGGAATAAGCCTGCGCGTAATACATATTTTCAGCCACCCTGCCCACCTGTGGAATGCGGTTAAGGCCAATTCCCATATAACCACCCCAGGCATAGTCGATACGGGCGTGTTCAAGCTCGGGAAACACCTTGAGCATATTCGGCCTGACAGCGCCTATAATATCACGGGGATGCCGCCCGGAATAGGTGGCAAGGCCCCCAAAAAGCAGGCGCCTGTCTGGTGTAAGCCGGAAATAATCCAGCGCCCAGCGCTGATCGCAGGCAGCAAAGCCTGCTGGCATGATTTTGTGCGCGAGTGCCTCATCGAGAGTTTCCGTTGCCACAATATAACTACCGGCAGGCAACACACGTGATGCCAGTTTGGGTACCAGCTTGCCCAGATAGGCATTGCCAGCCAGTACCACCTTGTTTGCGGTCACACGGCAATGGTCCATATCAACCACGATACTGTCGCCCCGCGCCTCAAGTTTGCTCACCCGCGCATCTTCATATATCTGCGCGCCAAGCCTTTCAGCCGCCCGTGCTTCTCCGCGCACGAGGTTCAGTACATGACAATGTCCCCAGCCCATATTTGTGACACCGCCAACATAACGGTCAGAGCCAACATATGCCTTGACTTCGTCAGCGTTCAGCACCTTTTGCTCTGAAGTGTAGCCTTGCGCTTCAAGTGCAGCCTTGGAATGTTTGAGCTCTTCAAGCTCGCTTTCTTTCATTGCGAGGTCAACGTAGCCCCACCTTAGGTCACAATCGATATTATATTTTTTGACCCAGTCCGCGATGATGTCTACGCATTCAACCCCCATTTTCCAGACAGCCTCTGCGTTTCCGGCACCAAACGACTTTTCAATTTTAGCAAAATCGGACAATTCCTGCCCGTAGCCTCCAATCACCTGACCGCCGTTACGACCCGAGGCACCCCAGCCGATGCGGTTTTGCTCAACAAGTGCGACCTCGACACCGCGCTCTGCAAGGTGAAGCGCAGTTGCCACCCCGGTGAAACCACCGCCAACAACGCAGACATCGACTTTGATATTGCCTTCAAGACGCTTGAAGCCAGACAGGTCATTACAAGTTGCCGTGTAATAGGAATTCGGCAGTCTGTCGTCATGTATGCTGTCTCTAACTCGCATAAAATAGTGCGTCCTCTATATCACCCGTAAATATTGATCATAGTCCCACAGGCTTATTTGGCGGTGAAACTCTTCTTCTTCATCGCGGCGCACCCGTAAATAGAGGTCAACAAAGTCATCGCCCAGATACTCACGCATTACTTTGCTTTTTTCCAGCCGGTCAAGCGCCATACGCCAACGTGGCGGCAGCACATTGTCAAAATCCACACCGTCGAATTCGCCGGATTCCGGGCCTGGGTCGACTTTGTGGGTCAGGCCATAGTGCGCGCCGGCCAAAATGGCCGCGACCACCAGATGCGGACATACGTCGGCACCGCAAACCCTGTGCTCAAACCGGCGATTTTTAGCCCCGGCAAGAGGCAAGCGAACGGACAGTCGCCGATTGTTTTCACCCCAGTTTGGAACCACGGGCGCAAACCAGTCCGGATCAAACCGGCGATAACTGTTGGCATTGGGCGCAAAGATCGCTGTTGCCCCCGGCATGGTTTTGATCAAACCACCAATGGCGTCCTGCAGCCGCTCATCACCGTCATCCAGGCCAAAAACGTTATTGCCGTCTTCATCAAGCAGGCTGACGTGGGCATGCAGGCCGTTCCCCACTTCTTCAAAACGCGGCTTGGCCATGAAGCTGGCAAGAAGACCGTGCTTGAGCGCAACCGACTTGATCACCCGCTTAAGGGCAAGGGCATCGTCACACGCGGCTTCGACGTCGTCAGTGTGCTGGAGGTTTACCTCAAACTGACCATTGCCGTATTCGCAGACCAAGCCAATGATATCGAGTTCCTGCGCGCGGCAGGTTTCCTCAATCTCGCGCATCAACGCCTCAAAGTCATAGAGCACGTCCATATTGTAACAATTGGCGCCGCCCGCCGCAGTCATGCCATTGGGCGGTGACACCGGCACCGGTGGGACCGAGCCTGCCTCAAAGAGGAAAAATTCATACTCCAGCGCCACAACCGGCCTCAGTTTGTCGGCCTCAAAACGCTTCAGCACCCGTTTCAGAACGGTACGCGGGTCCATAAAAAACGATGTGCCGTCGCTGTCCTGCATTGTGACGATAATCTGTGCCGACTTGCGGTCCGACCACGGCATCAGGCGCAGCGACCCTGGCACTGGCATGCATATCCGGTCTGGGTCGCTGCCGTATTCTTCCGAGATTGTCTCAGCGTTAGCACCGTTTGTTGTCAGGAACGGCGTTGTGATCGGAAAAGGTATACCTTTTTTCGCTATCCGCTTGAGCCCGCTTAAAGGCATTTGTTTACCGCGAAAAATGCCGTTCATGTCGGCCATCAGGACCTCGACAACTTCAACATCGGGGTGTTCTTCGAGAAAACTAGATATTTCCTGCTCAACCGACATAAACGATACTCATTTCCCTTAAACCCCTGCCATGCAGAGATATTTCATCTCGATAAAGTCTTCGATACCGTATTTTGAGCCTTCACGGCCAAGGCCGGATTGTTTCACACCGCCGAATGATGCCACTTCCGTCGACAAGATACCGGTGTTGATTCCAACCATGCCGTATTCAAGCTCTTCAGCCACACGCCAGACACGCGCCAGATCACGAGCGTAAAAATAAGACGCCAGACCAAATTCAGTGTCGTTGGCCTGCGCCACTACATCTGCTTCATCAGTGAAGCGGAAAACGGGCGCGACCGGACCAAAAGTCTCTTCGCGTGCAACCTTCATGTCTTTGGTCACGTTGCGCAGCAGCGTCGGCTCAAAGAAACTTCCACCAAGTTCGTGCCGCTGACCGCCGAGCACCAGCTCGGCGCCCTTTGAGAGTGCATCTGCGATATGTTCTTCGACTTTATCAAGTGCTTCGTCATTGATCAGCGGACCTTGAACCACCCCTTCTTCGGCGCCATTACCGACTTTCATCTCAGCCACCCTCGCGGCCAGCTTGTCGACAAAGGCATCATACACACCGTCCTGCACGTAAAGCCGGTTGGCACATACACACGTCTGGCCCGAATTGCGGTATTTGGAGGCCATTGCACCATCCACGGCCGCGTCAAGGTCGGCATCATCGAATACGATGAAGGGTGCATTGCCGCCCAGTTCAAGCGATATTTTTTTGATGTCGTCGGCACATTGGCGCATCAGGATGCGGCCTACTTCTGTCGAGCCGGTGAACGTCAGCTTGCGGACCTTCTGATTGGCGCACAATTCGCCGCCAATATCGCGGGACTTTTTACCCACAACCACGTTGAACACGCCCTTCGGCACGCCGGCCCTATCTGCCAGTTCGGCCAGTGCGAGCGCTGACAGCGGCGTCTCAGCGGCAGGCTTTACGACCATGGTACAGCCGACAGCAAGCGCTGGTGCCACTTTGCGCGTAATCATCGCATTCGGGAAATTCCACGGAGTGATCGCACCGACAACCCCGATAGGCTGCTTGATCACCATAATGCGGCGATCTGTCTGCGGGGTGGGTATTACGTCGCCGTATACGCGCTTGCCTTCTTCCGCAAACCATTCGATAAAGCTGGCGCCGTATGCAATTTCGCCGCGCGATTCTGTCAGTGGCTTGCCCATCTCCGCCGTCAGGATCTGCGCGAGGTCCTCCTGCGCCTCCATGATAAGCCGGAACCACTTCTGCAAAATGGCTGATCGTTCCTTGGCGAGCATCTTGCGCCAGGTTTTGAAGGCCGCTTCTGCGGCTTCAATCGCTGCACGGGTTTCATCCGCTCCCATATCAGGCAAGGTCGCCAGAACATCGCCCGTCGCCGGGTTACGCACCTCAAACGAAGTGTCCGCTGACACCCAGTCGCCATCAATATATGCGTGCGCTTTCAACAGCGCTTTATCATTCAACTTCATGGAACATCCCCTCCTGATCGTGCCGTCATAACAAACGGTAAGTGCTACCTTTCACGACAAATTCATACTACGCTGAAAACAATACGCAAAATTGCCACAAGAGGTAGCCCCGCGATCTATATTAATGTGATCACAATAATTGCATACTGTCAACATGAGGATGGCAACATTTCGCTGGATCAAGCGATTGCGGCGGCGCAGGTTCGCTGTACAAACTGCAAAAATCCAGCCACAACAGCCCCCATCGCAAGCACGAATACGGCTTGACGATGAGTCAATAATGTGATCACTTTATTTAAATTTCGCGGTTACTGCTTGAGCAGTGGCCGATTTGTTCGCAAGGTGTAATTTCGATGCAACAGATTGAACATACAGGCTCCTATTATGCGGCTTCTGCCAATGTGAGCTCGGCACGCCCATCGCTCAGCGGCGACATGGAAACCGATATCTGCATCGTGGGTGCAGGCTATACCGGCATTGTCACAGGACTGACCTTGGCGGAAAAAGGCTATAAGGTTGTCATTCTGGACGCCGCGAAAGTCGGGTGGGGTGCGTCCGGCCGCAATGGTGGGCAGATCATCAACGGCTTCAGCCGTGAAATTGACTATATCGAAGACACTGTGGGCCACGACGGCGCCATGGCGCTGGCGGCGCTTGCCCTCGAGGGTGGCAATGTTATACGCGACCATATAAAACGCCACAACATTCAGTGCGACCTGAAGCAGGGCTCGGTGCTCGCCGCCTATACAGAACGGCAGATGAAGGACATCGCCGACACCATCGCCCTATGGAAACCACTCGGACGAGACGGCATCGACCTTTTGAGCAAATCGGACATTCGCACTCATGTGGGTACCGATAAATATGCTGGCGGCTGGCTTGACCACAATGGCGGCCATATCCACCCGCTCAACCTGGCCCTTGGAGAAGCTGCGGCTGCAGAGGCGGCTGGCGCGACAATATATGAACAGACCCGCGTGACCCGCGTCGAGCACCAGCTCGACAAGCCGGTGGTGCATACCACGAACGGCTCGGTCACGGCGCGTTATGTGGTGCTCGCAGGCAACGCCTACCTCGGCAAAACCGTGAAAGAGCTCTACCCTAAAGTTTTGCCCGCCAGTACGCAGATCATCGTAACAGAGCCGCTTTCAGACGCAATGGCGCAGGACATCCTGCCAACCGACATGTGCGTGGAAGACGCCAACTATGTGCTGGACTACTTCCGCCTGACCGCCGACAACCGGCTTTTGTTCGGCGGCGGCACCGTCTATGGCGGCGAGGATGTGGCCAATGTCGAGAGGGCACTACGGCCAAACATGGAAAAGCTTTTCCCGCAGACTCGTGACCTGAAGGTCGATTACGGCTGGCAGGGCAACATTGCGCTCACATGGTCGCGGCTGCCCCATGTCGGACGGCTTGGCAAATCGACATATTTTGCGCATGGTTACAGCGGACACGGCGTGACAAGCTCGCACATGATGGGGCGTCTTGTCGGCGCCGCAGTTCATGGCGACGCCAGTGTATTTGATGTATTTGCCGGCATGCCGGCGCGCAGCTTCCCTGGAGGGCAGTTGCTAAGCGTGCCACTGAGCACCATGGGCTGCTGGTGGTATTCAATGCGGGACAAGCTCGGCATATAAAGCCTGGCACCCGAACGGGGGAAAATACGTGTCATCGGACCGACGACTTTTGGGACTGAAACCTGAAACATTGTTCCAGGTATTCAAATACAGCATTTACACGCTGATCTTCATCAATTTCGTCTATTTCCTTCATGAGGAATATGTGGCCCTGACGGCGCGGTTCCCGAATGGCATTGGGTTTGAACATGCATTTGATGCCTTCTCTCAGGCCACTGATTCATTTGGCTGGCTCGTCCTTTTGCTCATTTTTGAACTGCAGACCTATGTCATTTCAGACGAGAAGCTGAAAGGCCTGCTCAAATGGAGCCTGAACCTCGCCGCTGGCATTTGTTATATACTGATCCTGCAAGCACTAATGGGCTATATCAACCATATGGAGATCATCTTCGATTTCCAGCCCTACACAGGCAATGCATGTGCTGCAGTCGGAATGGTCCAGAGCGTTGCCCTAGACTTATACGAGTTCCCCGAACTCAGCGCCGAGAATTGCGGCATGTTCATGCAAGGGGCGACATTCTATAATGAGCACCTGAACGCGTTCACCACCGCGCAACTCCTGCCCTATCTCGAAAACCTGGCCCTGACCGACGTAATCAACGCGGGCACTTGGGTATTGATCGTCATTGTGCTGTGGATCGACATCTTCCTGCAATTACGTCGGGAGCTGACCGAAAAACTGTATAAGTGGAACGGCGTCGTTAAGGCCTTGCTCTATATCACGCTGATCGCCTGCTGCAGCTACTGGGCATGGCTTGGCGATCTTATGGGGTTTTGGGACGCGCTTCTTTGGATTGTTGCCTTCTTCTTCATAGAAATGAACCTGTTCAAATGGCACGAAGCCGTACCCGCCGACGAAGATGAAGAAGAATACGCCCGTGATGCTGCCGTTGAACGTGCAGAAGCTGAAGCCAAACAAGGTAAAAGGTAAAATGAAACCAGTTGTAGCTATTGTTTGTGATACCGCCCTGCACGGCCCTCACCGCTATCATCAGGTGGGGGACAAATACGTGCAAGCGCTGGTGCGCTGTGCCGATGTTACACCGGTGCTGTTTCCTGCGCTTGAGAAACCCATTGCCACGGAAGCTATTCTTGGGCTCGCGGACGGTATCCTTTTTACCGGTGGATACAGCAATATCCAGCGCCATCATTATGGTGAGGCCCCGGCCCCGGAAAGCGAAAACGAAGACCCTCATAGAGACAAAAATACCTTGCCTCTCGTGCGTGCCGTACTTGATGCTGGCATACCCATGTTTGGCATCTGCCGTGGGCTGCAGGAACTGAACGTATCGCTTGGCGGGACACTATACCCGCGGGTTCATGAGATTGAAGGCCGCATGGATCACCGCGAAGACAAGAATGACCCGGTAGAGGTTCAATATGGCCCCGCGCATCGTGTGGCCGTCACTCCCGGTGGCGTTCTGGCTGACATCCTTGGCGGCGCAGACTTCATGGTCAACACGGTGCACGGCCAGGCAATCCGCGACCTCGCGCCTGGACTAAAAGTTGAGGCAATGGCACCGGACACAACAATAGAAGCCGTTTCGGTTGAAGACGCGAAAAACTTCGCTCTCGCTGTTCAATGGCACCCAGAGTGGAAAGCGTGGGAAAATAAGCAGTCCACCAAACTATTTCGCGCGTTTGGCGACGCCGTGCGCGCATCACAACGGGCATAATGCCCCACATTTGAGAAGAAGGACAGAGCCCCGCAATGGGCCTGGATTGGTGATCCATGTATGATGCAAAGCGCATCGAAGAACTGGACAATTGGCTAAAGGCCGAAAATATCGATGATATCGAGTGCATGGTTGCGGACAACGCGGGCATTGCCCGCGGCAAGTCCATGCCGCGCACCAAATTTATCGACGGCCTTAAAACACGTGGTCTGCGCCTGCCGGAAACTGTGTTCGGCATGACCATAACGGGGGACTATGCCCTCAATGACTATCTGTCAGAAACCGAGCGTGATGTCGTGCTGCTGCCCGATCTTGACACAGTGTGCATGACCCCCTGGCAACCCGAACCAACCGCGGCTGTCATCTGCGATGCCGAACTTGACAATGGTGACCCGGTGGCGTTTTCACCACGACAGGTCCTCAAGCGCGTGCTGAAGCTTTACGAAGACGAAGGCTGGCAGCCCATTGTGGCACCAGAGTTCGAGTTTTACTTGATCGACCGACAAGAAGATGTTGAATCTTCACCAATTTCACCGGTTGGCATGTCAGGGCGACGGGACAGCGGTTCCGCGCCATATTCCATCGACAGCCTCGATGAATTTGCACCTTACTTTGACGATATTTATGACGCCTGTGAGGCCCAGCGCATCAATGTTGATGAACTTATCCACGAAGCAGGGCCCGCGCAGTTCGAGTTTAACGTGGTACATGGCCCCGCGCTCAATGTGGCGGATCAGTCATTCCTCTTTAAGCGCATCCTCAGGCAAATTGCCATCCGGCACAAAATGTTCGCCACCTTCATGGCAAGCCCCTACCCGGATACTTATGGCAGCGCCATGCACATTCACCAGTCGGTGGTTGACCTTGAGACCGGTAAAAACATTTTTGCCAACGAGGATGGCAGCCACTCAAAACTGTTCCTGTCGCACATTGCCGGCCTACAAAACTACATGCATGAAGCCATGCCAATGATTGCACCCTTTGTGAATAGCTACCGCCGCTTTTCGCTAGCGTGGTCAGCGCCAACAAACACGCACTGGAGCCGGGAGAACCGGTCTGTAGGCTTGCGGGTACCGGGTGGGTCCAAGGAATCCCGCCGGATAGAGAACCGCATCGCCGGTTCTGACGTGAACCCGTATTTTGCTATCGCAGCATCGCTGGCGTGCGGCTACCTCGGCATGAAGGGCAAACTTGAACCCGCACCAGAATTCCGTGGCTCGGCTTATGAGGCACGCGGTCGTTCACTGCCAAGCCACTTCCTCGAAGGCCTCAAGAACATGAGGCAAAGTGATGCGCTTAAGGAGATTCTCGGCGAAGCTTTTGTCGAAACATATCTCGACGCCAAAGCCATGGAATATGACAGCTACTCTTCGGTGCTAAGTCCATGGGAAACCAAATATCTCCTACTCACGGTGTAAGAAACATGAACCAAGTATCGAACCAGACGAAATTCTGGCAAAGTCAGGATGCAGACCACCATCTGCATCCTTTCACCACTCACCCTGAGCTGCGCGACCGCGGCGTGCGCATGATCACCAGCGCCAAAGGCGTGTATCTGACCGATTCCGAGGGCCATAAAATTCTTGATGGCATGGCTGGCCTGTGGTGCACACAGGTGGGTTACGGCAATGAAGAGATCGTGGAAGCTGCGACCAAAGCAATGCGGGAGCTATCCTACTACAATCTCTTTTTCATGACCTCAAACCCTTATGCGACCGAGCTCGCCGCAAAGGTCGCTGAGAAGACACCAGAAGGCATCTCACAGGTGCTGTTTGCCTGCTCGGGCTCTGAAGCCGTGGACAGCGCATACAAGCTGATCAAATATTACTGGAATCTGAAAGGCCAGCCCGGGCGTAAACAGTTCATCGCACGTGAACGGGCCTACCATGGGTCAACAACGATCGCAGCGTCGCTTTCGGGCCTCACCGGCATGCACCCTCAGTTTGACCTGCCAGTACCGGGGATTCACCACATTGGCCCAACACCCCATCACTACAAGTTTGGTGGCGACCTGACAGAAGAAGAATTTACAGATCAGTGTGTTCAGGCGCTTGAAGACAAAATCTTGGAACTGGGACCGGAAAATGTTGCTGCTTTTGTCGGCGAACCCGTTATGGGGGCTGGCGGCATGATGCCGCCACCTGTGGGCTATTGGCCGCGTATTGAGGCTGTCTGCCGCAAGTATGGCGTGCTGCTGTGGGCAGATGAAGTGATCACTGGCTGGGGCCGGACCGGCGAATGGTTCGGCAGTCAGCACTTTGGCATCACTCCCGATGTGATAACGATGGCTAAAGGCATGACCTCCGGCTACCAACCGCTCTCTGCCGTGGCGCTCGGTGGCGACATTGCCGAAACCATTGCGTCGGGTGATGAAGAAATGGTGCATGGTTTTACCTATTCCGGCCACCCGGTTGCCTGTGCTGTCGCACTCAAGAACATTGAAATTCTGGAACGTGACGGCCTTGTGGGTGAAGCAGCCAAGCCACGCATAGAGTATTTTCAAAAGCAACTCGCAACACTGGCCGACCACCCGCTTGTGGGTGAGGTGCGTTCCATCGGCCTTTTAGGCGGCATTGAACTGGTTGACGACAAGGCCAGTAAACAGCCGTTCGACCCTGCCCTTGATGTGGGCTTCAAATGCCGCGAACACAGCTTCAACAATGGCCTTATCATGCGGGCTGTGGGCGACGCGATGATCCTGTGCCCACCGCTGGTCATTTCGAATACCGAGATTGATGAACTGGTGGAAAAGGCGAGGAACGCCCTCGACCTCACCGCCAAACAGCTTGGTCGTATGTAAGGAGTGTATCATGACGGATAAAAACCACGCCTACTGGCAGGCACAGGCCGAGGCCGCGACCATCCACACCAAGGCTTTTATTGACGGTGCATGGGTGAACGCAGCCTCGGGGGAGACCTTTGAAACCATCAACCCGGCGACGGGTACCGTCATTGCCCATGTCGCGAGCTGCGACAAGGCTGATGTCGACACAGCCGTGGCCTCTGCCCGCCGTGCCTTCCGCGCCAGCGGCTGGGCGGACCTGCACCCCACCAAACGCGGCAAGCTGATGATTGCCTTTGCGGATAAAGTGGCCGAGCATGCAGACGAGCTTGCCGTGCTCGAGGTGATGGATATGGGCAAGCCTGTTGGCGACGCCACATCAGTTGACATTCCGGCGGTAATCAACAGCCTGCGCTGGTACGGCGAAGCCGCTGACAAGGTGATGGATGAGATTGCCCCCACTGACGCAAGTTCGCTTGCCATGGTCACGCGGGAGCCTATCGGCGTTGTCGCCGCTGTCGTGCCATGGAATTTTCCGCTACTGATGGCGGCATGGAAACTGGGCCCGGCGCTTGCGGCAGGCAACTGTGTTGTGCTCAAGCCCGCTGAACAATCGCCCCTTTCCGCATTGCGCCTGGCAGAACTGGCGTATGAGGCTGGTATTCCCAAAGGTGTCTTCAACGTTGTACCCGGCCTTGGACACACTGCGGGCAAGGCCCTTGGCCTGCATATGGACGTTGATGGCCTCGCCTTCACCGGGTCCACGCAGGTTGGCAAATATTTCATGGAATATTCCGGCCAGTCGAACCTCAAGCGTATCGCGCTTGAATGTGGCGGCAAAAGCCCGCACATTATTATGGATGACTGCCCGGACCTTGATGCTGCGGCACAAGCCGCTGCGGGTGCCATCTTCTTCAACCAAGGCGAAGTCTGTACCGCAGGGTCACGCCTTCTGGTGGACAAGAAGATCAAGGACAAATTCATCGCCAAACTTCTGAATGCGGCCAAAGACTGGATGCCCGGCGACCCGCTTGACCCCAAAACCAACCTTGGCGCGATTGTCGACAAGGAACAACACAGCCGCATCATGAAGTTCATTGAGACGGCCAAGGCAGAGGGCGGCAAGCTTGAGGCTGGAGGCGGTGTAGCCCGTGCAGAATCAGGCGGTTATTTCATCGAGCCAACAATTTTTAATGGCATCACGCCCAATATGACGATCGCGCGCGAGGAAATATTCGGGCCTGTTCTCGCCATTCTTGAGTTTGACGGTGAAGACGAAGCGATCGAGATCGCCAACAACACCATCTATGGCCTCGCAGGAGCAGTCTGGAGCAAGGATATAAGCCAGGCACACCGCATGGCTCGCGCCATTCAGGCCGGCACCGTGTGGGTAAACTGCTGGGACCCTACCGGAGACCTGTCGATCCCGTTCGGTGGTTACAAGCAAAGTGGCTTCGGGCGGGATAAGTCGCTCCACGCGCTCGATAAATATACCAACTTGAAAACGACGTGGGTTCAGCTATAGCAAATTGAAGGGCGCGGAGATAAGACCGCGCCCTTTATTGGTTTCTGGGTATCGAAATTTGGGGAGACTCTATCATGCAGGCGACAGACGCCATTGGTACCACCCTGAGCCATAGCGGCGCGATTTCGCTCGTACCGACGCTGCTCGTCCTGATTATCGCTATCTGGATCAAACGGCCCATTGAAGCCCTGCTCGCGGGTGCCATCGCGGGTATCATCATGCTCAATGGTACAGCGTCGGTTGGGGCCTTTGCAGATATCGCCCTGCGCACGCTTCAGGATGATGACCTGGCGTGGATCATTCTTGTCTGTGGCGGTATGGGCAGCCTGATCGGTCTTTTCATCCGCACCGGCAGCCTGCACGCCTTCATGGACAAGGTCACAGGACGTGTTACCACCCGCTTCGGCGCCCTGATGGCCACCTGGCTGATGGGTGTGGCCCTGTTTGTTGACGACTACCTCAATTCCATCACCGTCGGCGCCGCTATGCGCCGCATTACCGACAAGTTCAAGATATCGCGCGAAATGCTGGCCTATGTCATTGACAGCACGGCGGCCCCCATCAGCGTTATCATTCCCATCTCCACGTGGGCGGTGTTTTTTGGCACCATCCTAGTGGATGTAGGCATGGCAGAAGAAGGCCAAGGCGTTATGGCCTATATCAGCGGCATTCCCTATATGCTCTACCCCTGGATCGCGGTGATCATGGTGCCGCTGGTTGCGGCCGGTAAAATCCCGCTCTTTGGCCCGATGAAAGCAGCAGAGGCACGCGCGGCGGCTGGCCACTGCATCCCGCCGGGCGCAGAGCATATCCACAAGGCGCATCTCGCACTTCAGGAACGATCCGGTGTTGAGAAGAAGATCTCGCTGTTCCTGCTGCCCATGCTGGCGCTTGTCGCCCTGACGATTTATTTTGATCTTGAATTCCTGCGCGCCACCATTGCGACGCTCGCCCTCACCGTCTTTGCCGTATTGTCACTGCGCATCCTCGATCTTCACGATACCTTTGATACCGTCATTGAAGGTTTCAAGACAATGATCGAGCCGCTTGCGATCATTTTTGCCGCCTATATGCTAAAGGATGTCAACGGGTCACTGGGGCTGACATCTTATATCCTTGAGCTCACACAACCGTTTATGACGGCGCAAACCCTTCCCTTTATCGTATTCGGCGTGATGGGGCTGATTGCCTTTGCTACCGGATCGAGTTGGGGCATGTTTGTCATCGCGCTGCCGATCATTGCCGAACTGGCGATCGCAACAGATGCCAACATACCGCTCATCATTGGTGCAACACTCTCCGCCAGCACGTTCGGCAGCCACGCTTGCCTGTATGCCGACGCCACCGTGCTCACAGCACAAAGTTGCGGCTGTACATCCATCCAGCATGCGCTGACTCAATTACCTTTTGCGATACTCGCGGCGCTAATATCCTTGCTTGGCTTTGCCATCCTTGCGTAAGAAGGGGAGTATGAACAAAAGCGATATTAATTTTGACAAGCTCGCCCGCGAGAATGGTGAGACGGCGCAGGAATGGGTTTACCGCGCACTCCGCTTTGCCGTGATGTCCGGACAGGTGCAGCCCGGCCGCGCACTGACCATCCGCGGTATTGCAGAGATGCTGAACGTCTCGGCCATGCCGGTGCGCGAGGCCCTCAGGCGCCTGACGTCGGAAGGCGCGCTTGAGCTCAAATCAAACCGCCGTATTATGGTGCCAGACCTCTCCCCCGCCGGGCTGGCAGAACTGCTTGAGCTGCGTATCCTGCTGGAGGTACACGCCGCAGAACGCGCCCTGCCCTATGTCACCGAAGAGCGGCTGGCCGAATTGCACACGCTGAATGAGCGACAGAACAAAGCGTTTGAGGACCCCGAGCCACAAGGCATTATCATCGGCAACCAGGCCTTCCACCGGGCACTTTATATGGCCCATCCACACGCTGTCACGCTGCCCATGATCGAGCGGATATGGCTTCAACTTGGTCCCCTGCACCGGCTGGCGCTTGCCAACCTTGAGACCCATTACGTCACCGACAGGCACGTAGAGATCATGCAGGCGATCGAGACACGCAACCCCTTTGGCCTCAGGGCCGCTATTGAAGCCGATATCCGCGACGGCGCTGGTTACATGACCCAGACCGAACTGCTGGAGCGTTATACTCGTGCCGAAGCCGAGAACCTGCGAATGCCGGGCAAGGACTATATGAAACGCCTCGTCAAGGACACTAAGTAACCAGCACCTTGTTCTTCACTCCACTGGAAAATTGAAATAAGTGTCCGGGTACGGCTCATCCACAAGGGTGAAATGCCACCACTCGGCTTCGTAGGGCTTGAAACCATGGTTCACCATCAGCGTGCGCAGCAGCGCGCGGTTTGCCCTCTGCTGCATATTCACGTCAAGCGATAGCGCGTGGGAGATGGGGCCAAAGAAGTCCCACGGGCTGCCCATATCCAGCTCAAGCACGCTGCCGTCTTCAGCTATGGCGGCAATCGTCAGATCAATCGTCGAACCACGGCTGTGACCGGACCTCTCGGCAATATAGCCCTCAGGCACCAGCCTGTCTTTGTCGATGTCAGGATAATACCGCTGCTTGCCCAGGGTATCATCGCGGTCTTTGATCCAGTCCATAAAGTCATCAACGGCGCGCTGGGGCCGGTAAGCATCGAAAACCTTAAGGGTGAGGCCACAGTCCGACAGGCGTTTCTGGATCAGTTTTAACCTGTCGGCCGCCGCGCGGCTCATGAACGCCTTGTTGGTATGATAACCCTTGACCGGGCGGGCCATGAAGTTTTCATGCCCGGCATAGCGCGCCTCAATCACAATGCCGGGGATATAATCCCCAAGGTCGACAAAGCCCTCGTGCACCGGCGCCGCAGACACCGCATGACCGATAAGCACAGATATTAGCCCCATAAACAATCGCCGCATTCAGCCCCCCTAAAATAACCAGACAACCCCCAGAAAAGCTCGTGCTTGCGCGCGACTATCCCGGGCAAAGGGGCTCGCGTAGGCCTTATCCTTCAGCTTGGAGGCTCGCAGGCTACCTTTGAGCAACCAGTTCTTGGCAATCCTGTGCTCCGCTGATAATTCAGCATGAAGTTCATAAATGCCGCCGGACGGCTTGTAGGCAGCCAGCGACGCATGATTGGGGCCCACCCCAAAATAGGCGTCCATATAATCGGGCGATCCAATGCTGATACCGATCAACGGCACCAGTTTGAAGCTTGAGTTGAGCTCAAACAAATATCCGGCTTCAAACTCGAGGCTCATACCACCGTGCACGCCGCTCACGCCCCAATAAGCTTCGCCGCTTAGAAACAGTTTGTAAACAGAAGTTCCGGCAAAAATGCCCAGCTCAAGCGCGTCGTCAACGGCGTCGGCCGGGGCTATCCCCGCACGGCTCAAGTCGGCACGCCTGCCATCCTGCACACGTGCAATAACGCCCGCACGCAGGAAACGCCGCGACGTCAGCACAGCCCCTATCTTGTTGTTTTCAAGGAAAAATGTGTCTTTGTAATTGAGCCTGATGTCGGCACGCAGGCTGTATTCCTGTGCTCCGGCCCCTAGGAAATCGGGGCTGAGGTTCAGCCCAACACCCAACTGCCCCACCCAGTCATCACGGCGGCGCTCATCATCCACAGGCACAGATTCGATATACACCGGCTGGCCGCTACGGGTCATATCCACATCCTGCCAGGCTTTTACTGGCAAACTGTGAAGGACGGCGAACAGGACAAGGGCGCCGCAGCGCTTTAGCGCAGTGCCCACTGTTGTTTCCCTGTCTGTGCACCAAGCGGCGTGATTTTATATTCCACCTCATAGCCCAGATGGTCAGACAGCGGCCTGCCATCTACTTCTTCGGTAAAATTGCGCTCAATATAGGTGGGGATAATGCGGTACTTGTCTGTGGTACGGAAGAACTGCTTATCGTTCGTTTTATAAAGCACATTATCGCGTTTGGCGGCCTTCCCCAGCGCGCAGTCTCCCTCACCAGACAGGCAATCTTCCGCAGCATCAACAAGCTGGATGGTCTGCCGGAAATAATCGTAGCGTTCGCGCTGTTTCGTGTTGAAGTCACCAGCCACAATCACCGGGTAACCACCACACAGCTTGTCCATGAACCAGCTCAATGTATCGGTCTGGCGCTGATGGGCACGCAAAACATGGCGGCTTGGCGCCTTTGCGGACCCACGTGAATTGAAATGCGAGTTAATGATGTCCAGCGGCTCATCAAGTCCCGGCACCGCTATGCGGGCCAGCAGGATGGCCTTGTTTGACAGGCAATCAATGCCCGCGCACATATCACTGTCAAACGCCTTGTGCTGGGCTTCCACGATCGGATAATCAGACAGGATGTAAAGCCCACTGCCGGTAAATTTCTGCGGGTCGCTGAAAGTCATATAACTTTTACGCGTCTGCATCGCCCAGTGCACCCGGCCCTTTTCAGAGCGTGCCTTGCGCCCCGGCCCCTTGAGCACATAACGATAGCCGGTCTGTTCAGCAATAATACTGGCGTCGCTGTCAAAGGCTTCCTGCAACAATACGACTTGCGGCTGGCTGCCCTCTCCGCGCCGTTCGCGCAGGATTTGTGCAATACGTTCAAACAGTGGTGTCTTATGTTTCTTAAGCGGCGATGGAAGGCCCTGAATATTATAGGACAGCACATTCAGCAGCACCGCTTGCGCCGCACCTTGGGTCGGCAGAAGTGTCACGGCTGCGCCTGGCTGGTCAGGGACAGTATCCGGCAGGTCGCTCGCGCACGCCGCAGGGCCCGCGCCCAGAACGGCAAGCACGCTGCCCGCACCTATCATCTTGAAAAAATTGCGTTTGACCATTCGAGTTCCCCTTACCCTCCTTTCGTTATGCCGTTGGTCTATGCAGGTAATATGACAGCTAATTGTCAAAAAAGAGACAATAGTGATGCAATTTCGGAGAATATTTCACTCGCGACCGCTTCAGGCGGTTTTACGCACCAGACAAGGGCGGAACTTCGGGAAAAATGTAAGGAAAAACAAAAAGCCCCGCACACATGGCGGGGCGTCTTTGACGCAGAAATGGTGATCCCTACGGGACTCGAACCCGTGTTTTCGCCGTGAAAGGGCGACGTCCTAGACCGCTAGACGAAGGGACCATTCGCATCTGAATGGCCGGTTTAGGAGATGGTGATCCCTACGGGACTCGAACCCGTGTTTTCGCCGTGAAAGGGCGACGTCCTAGACCGCTAGACGAAGGGACCGTTTTTTCAATCTCCGAAGCGACGGGGGCCTAGATACCGGGGTGCAGCATCCCGGTCAACATCTTTTTGCATTTTTCTTACGGTGTGCCGACAAGCGCCACATCTTCAAGTGTCATTTCGACTTTTCCGCCTCCGGCCCATGTATCTTTCTTGAGCTTGCCAGCGATATGAAAGCGGCGACCAATGCCGCTTCGCAGCGTTTCACCAAGCGTCTCATCCCACTGTCGGAACGCCATTGCCTTGATAGATTTGCCGTCCCTCGATTTAAAGATACAGCGCAGATGATTCTGCCCCACAAGGTCGGCCTTCAAAAGGTCCACATCGGGGATGACAAAATTAGGCGTGGGGTTTCCGGCGCCGAAGGGGCCCACTGCATCCACTTGCTCAACAAGCTCCGCCGTTGCGCCCGACAGGGCAACAACGCCGTCAATCTTCAGTGCCCGCTTCTCAAACGCCTTGGCGACAGGCGCGCGCATCAACTCTTGCAGAAAGGTAGTAAAATCATCAATACGGTCCGCCGCCATCGTCAGGCCCGCCGCCATTGCATGACCGCCGCCCTTGATCAACAAGCCACGCTGCACGGCTTCGATCACCGCAGCCCCCATGTCCACACCGCTGATTGACCGGCCAGAGCCTTTGGCTTCACCGTTCTCAATCGCCATCACGAAGGTTGGCAGGCCGTATTTATCCTTAAGCCGCGACGCCACAATACCAATCACCCCGGCGTGCCATCCCTCCCCGGATGCCACCACAAGCGTATCCGGGCTGCCCGCAGCCCCCACGGCGCTTTCCACCTGCTCCATCGCGGCGGTCAGCACCTCAGCCTCAATGGCGCGGCGTTCTTCGTTATAAAGATCAAGCTTTTCGGCTATCTGACGCGCTTCCAGGGCGTCATCCGTCGTCAGCAGCCGGGCGCCAAGATAACTTTCGCCAACACGCCCACCAGCATTAACCCGCGGCCCAAGCACAAACCCGGCATGATAACATGTAGGCAGTTCAGACACGCGCCCCACATCCGCAAGGGCCGTAAGGCCCGCGTTGCGGCGCTGCGCCATTACCTTGAGGCCCTGCGCCACCAAGGCCCGGTTCACACCGACCAGAGGCACCACATCGCACACAGTGCCAAGGGCAACAATGTCAAGAAGGCCGATCAGGTTTGGCTCACGCACGTCACCCTTAAACTGACCCGCGTCCCTGAGCGCCCGGTTCAGTGCCACGCATAGCAGAAAGGCAACGCCGACTGCGGCAAGCTGGCCAAGGTCACTGTCGTCATCCAGCCTGTTGGGGTTCACCACAGCCACCGCTGCCGGCAGTCTGGGTTCCGCCTTGTGGTGATCCACGACAATCACTTCAAGCCCGGCGTCTTTCGCTGCTGCGAGAGGCTCAAATGAGAGGGTGCCGCAGTCGACGGTGATAACAAGGTCTACCCCGGCCTCTCTAAGCCCCAGGAGCGCAGGGGCATTAGGGCCGTAGCCCTCCACCATGCGGTCGGGGATATAGATGCGCAGGCGGGCGCCCAGGGCGTTCAGGTAGCGGTACAGCACGGCGCTGGAGGTCGCACCGTCAACATCATAGTCGCCGTATATGGCGATCTCCTCGCCCATCTCTATGGCCCGCGCAATGCGCGATCCTGCCTTGTCCATATCCAGAACGCTGGACGGGTCCGGCAGGCTTTCCTTGAGCGACGGCGCATAAAAGGATGCAGCTTCTTCCATCCCAATGCCGCGCCCGGCAATAAGCTGTCCAACAACCATGGGCACACCAAGGCGTTCGGCTATTGCCTCGGCGATACGCGGCACACCGCCACGCATCATCCACGCTTGCCCCAATGCAGAACGGCGGACCCCAAGAAGAGGTTCCGCCGCACCGGTATTTTCAGCAGTTACGTTCAAGATTAGCCCTTAATGGCGGCCTTCGGGGCCGTGGATCGACTGCACGCGACGGATGGTTTTGGTCTTCGACCGCATCGTCACTGTCTCTGTAGTAAAGTTACCGTTGGCATCGCGGTGCACGCCCTTGAGCATGGAGCCGTCGGTCACGCCCGTTGCTGCAAAAATCACATCGCCGGAGGCCAGATCCATCAGCGAATATTTACGGTTCAGGTCTTCGATGCCCCATTTGGCCGCACGGCCACGCTCATCATCGTTTCTGAATAACAAGCGGCCTTGCATCTGCCCGCCAATACAGCGAAGTGCAGCAGCAGCGAGAACACCTTCCGGCGCGCCGCCAGATCCCATGTAAAGGTCAATACCAGTACCGGCATCGGTCGTTGCAATAACACCGGCCACGTCGCCATCACCAATAAGCGCAACACCACAGCCCAGTTCGCGTAGTTCCTTGATCAGCGCAGTGTGCCGGGGACGATCGAGCACACAAACGGTCATCTCGCCAACTGGCTTGCCTTTGGCTTCCGCCACCGCCTTGACGTTTTCACTGGCGCTTTTGTCCAGATCAATCACGCCTTCAGGCAGACCCCCACCAACGGCGATCTTGTCCATATAAACATCTGGTGCGTTCAAAAGGCCGCCCTCGGCTGAAATCGCCAGCACGGCAAGCGCGTTGGGCATAGCCTTGGCGCAGATCGTGGTGCCTTCAAGCGGGTCAAGCGCAATGTCAACCTTGGGGCCACCAGCGCCGACTTTTTCACCAATATAAAGCATCGGTGCTTCGTCGCGCTCACCCTCACCAATTACAACGGTGCCATCGATCGGCAGCTTATTGAAGGCCTTGCGCATGGCTTCCACGGCGGCAGCGTCTGCTGCCTTTTCGTCACCGCGCCCATTCCATTTGCTGGCAGCGATAGCGCCCGCTTCGGTCACGCGAACCACCTCAAGAACCAGAATACGGTTCAGATCCTGTGACGACATAAACAGTTCCCCTTGATTAAGCTTCTATTCTTAGCATTGCGGGGGTCTCTAGCACACATTCCAGTTCAGTGAAACGATTCAGTGCCGCCGCAACAGAAGCTTCAACAATCTCATGCGTGGTCATGATAATATATACACCGCCATCCGACGCACAACCACGCTGTAACATGCTTTGGATCGAGACTTTTTCTTCCGCGAGAATTTTGGTGATATCCGCCATCACACCGTGCCGGTCCTGCACCCGCAGCCGCAAATAATAGGTGCCGCGATGTTTGGCGACAGGGACCGAGGTTGATGCCTTCAGCGCGTCCGCAGGAACACCTAGGCGGGGGCCGCCCTGCCCGCGTGCCACATCGACAATATCCGCCATGACCGCCGATGCGGTTGGCCCTTGGCCCGCACCTGCGCCCTCATATACTGTCTGGCCGATAAAATCGCCATCAACCACCACGGCGTTGGTGGCATTCATCACATTGGCAAGCGACGCACTGACAGGCACCATGGCGGGATGCACACGGGTTTCAATACCTTCATCCGTACGCTGGGCCACACCCAGCAGCTTGATGCGATAGCCAAGCTCCTTGGCATATTCGATATCCACCGGCGCGATATTGCGGATGCCTTCGGTCGGCAGGTTTTCCATATCCGGCTCCACGCCAAAAGCAAGCGATGCGAGAATGGCTGTTTTGTGTGCCGCGTCGATCCCGTCGATATCAAATGTCGGGTCTGCTTCGGCGTAGCCAAGGCGCTGGGCGTCGGCCAGTACATCACCGAAGGCAAGGCCCTCGCGCTCCATCCGGGTCAGAATATAGTTGCAGGTTCCGTTAAGGATACCCCGCACGGCAGTAATTTCGTTCCCGGCCAGCCCCTCACGCAGGGCTTTAACAATCGGTATGCCGCCAGCAACCGCAGCTTCAAACCTGAGTTCAGCGCCGTTTTTCTCAGCCAGCGCGGCCAATTCCTTGCCGTGCATGGCAATAAGCGCCTTGTTGGCAGTGACAAAGCCAATGCCGTTCGACAGCGCCTCGCGGGCCAGAGCAAAGGCGGGTCCGTCACTACCACCGATCAGCTCAACAACCAGATTGATGCCGCTGTCTTTCGCGGCCATATCAACGGCATTATCGAACCAGCGGCACCCTGAAAGATCAACACCGCGGTCACGGTTGCGGTCGCGCGCGGAAACGCCGCCAATTTCAATTTCCCGTCCGGACCTGGCACCAATCAGGGCACCGTGTTTTTCCAAGATTTTGATTACGCCGGCACCTACGGTTCCAAGCCCCGCAATGCCGACGACGATCTTGCCACTCAAGTCCGAATTCATAAATGTCTCCACTCACACGCGCGACTATCGCGCAGATACTGTTAGGTCACAGCCTGTTTAGCATGCCACTCAGCGATCAGTTCATCTTTGCGTGACATGAATTTCTTAATATTGCGGATAGCCTGCCTGATGCGGTGTTCGTTCTCAACCAAACCGATACGCACAAAACCCTCGCCATACTCGCCAAAGCCGATACCGGGTGCGACCGCGATCTTGGCATGCTCCAGCAACAGTTTTGAAAAGGCCATACTACCCATTTCCTGAAACTCTTGAGGGATCGGCGCCCAGGCGAACATGGACGCCTTGGGGCTTGGGATTTTCCAGCCGGCCGCGGCGAGGCCCTCCACCAGAACATCCCGACGCCGCTTATAGGTCTCGCGGTGCTGGTCAATACAGTCTTGCGGTCCATTGAGAGCGGCCACCGCAGCCACCTGAATGGGCGTGAAGGCGCCATAGTCCAGATAACTCTTCACCCGGGTAAGCGCCGCCACAAGATCCTTGTTGCCCGCGCCAAAGCCCACCCGCCAGCCGGCCATGGAATAGGTCTTCGACAGGCTGGTAAACTCGATTGCAATATCCTTCGCTCCCGGCACCTGCAGGATCGAGGGGGGCGGGTTGTCATCGAAATAGATTTCACAGTAAGCCAGATCGGAAAGGACCCAAATGCCATGCTTCTTGCAAAAATCGACCACCTCTTGATAGAAAGCGAGGTCGACCACCTCGGCGGTAGGGTTGCCGGGATAACAAAGGATCACCGCTGTTGGCGTGGGGATGGCATGCTGAACCGCATATTTCAATTCCGTTAAAAAATCGCGCCCTGGCCCCATCGGCAGATGGCGAACGGCCGCGCCCGCAATCATGAAACCGTAGGGATGGATGGGAAAACTGGGGTTCGGCACCAAAATAACGTCACCGGGTGTCGTGATAGCGGACGCCAGGTTTGCCAGCCCTTCTTTTGACCCGAGCGTCACCACATTTTCGCTCTCCGGGTCGATATCAACCCCGAAGCGACGCTTGTAATAGGCAGCATGGGCACGCCTTAACCCCGGAATACCGCGCGAAACCGAATAACCGTGCGTGGTGGTTTTATCCACCGTTTCTTTCATCTTGTCGACAATATGCTGTGGTGTTGGCAGGTCCGGGTTGCCCATACCTAGATCAATGATGTCCTCCCCCCTCGCTCGCGCCGCTGCTTTCATCTGATTCACTTCAGCGAATAGATAAGGGGGCAGGCGGCGAATGCGGTAGAAGTCCTGATTGCTCATGATCGGATAGGCCCAGATTAGGAGTTGAAAACAGCTTTTTGAATTGGCCCGAAGGCCAGACGCATAGCTCTAAGGGAATTTAACCGCCTGCGCAACGGCATTGCGCAATGATCGGAATGTTTATGGATGTGTGCGAGTAATAGTGTTGCGCCAGATAAGCCTATCTTTTGAATGGCCGCAAGATCCCGGCTCAATCAGCCAAAAGGCCGGACCACTGGCCCGACCCTTTGATACCTCCCCGTGCCCGATGGCAACTCGTCTGTTTTACCGCGCCAATGCTTGCTGTGCGATTTTCAGCGCCTTTTCCGCCTGCTGAAGGGCCATCCGGCTATGTTTGTTATCAACTTTTGAGAGGCGTGACTTCAGCTCTTGCCGATGCACCTCAATGGCGATTCGCGCCTTCTCAACAGCATGTTCCTTTGTAGCTTTCACACCCTCAATGGCTACCGACTCCGCAAAAGCGATCTCGAGCGGCCGTTGAGCCATGGCCTCAGAGACATCCTGTTTGATCGTGGCCAGTTCACCGAAATCAATCTGCGCATACACCTCTTCGGTATGCTGTAACCGATATTCAAGGTCCGAATGCATCGCTTCATACCGTGCTTCGAAAGCCTCTTTGGCGTCCTCACATTGCTCCGCATCCTGCGATGCCATGCCTGAATCCGTACCTGAGGTGAAATCTGCTGTCTGCGCTGGCTCATCCGCCATATCCAGAACCATCGAACCAACACCGTCAAAGGACATGGGCCGTTCGCCAGCCATGGTCGACGGACCAACCAGTGCCGCGATTGTCAATGATAAGAATGCGATTGGTTTCATTGCCACTTTCCCCAAGTGCCGGAACTTAACCCGATAATGCTACAATATTACACTTCATACAAGGAAGTTTCACCCGAGCCCTCTTCACAAAAAAGGGAGGAAAGCATCGCTTCCGCGATGCCCCACCGCCCCCAGGAAACCAACAATCTCTTGAATTAGCGGTCTTCAGGAGCCTTAGCCTCCTCTTCAGCCTGACGCTGGCGCCGTTCTTCAAGCCGCTTCTCAAGCCGCTCACGCTCGCGCTTCAGATGCTCTTCCGCCCGTTTGAGACCCTCGAGGTGACGTTCTTCCATATCCTCAAGTTGCGCAGCGGCCTCTTCAAGCCCAAGGGCGTGGTGCTCGCGCAACTCATCGTCGATATCAACTTCAAACTCTATATCTGCCAGCGCCTCCGCGATATCCGCGCGGGCGTCGGCAAGGTCGGCATTCAACTCAAGGCGTACACGGCCCAGGTCGCTGAACTGGTCTTCCATACCGTCAAGCGCATCTTCAAGCGCCTTGATCTCTATCTCGCGCATCTCCGACATCGACGGGCCATATGCATAGGCAAAGTTCATATCGCCTCCCGCCGACTTCAGCGCCTCGAGTGCGGTGCGCAGACCTTCTCCAGCAGCTTCCAGCGCGTGCCGTTCGGCTTTTTCCCTAGCCTTTTCCAGACGCTTTTCTACTTTTGCAAGCGCCTTTTCAGTTTCATCGATCGCTTTGGCCCGTGCCTTCCGTGTGGCTTTTTCTGCTCCGGATCCCATGGGCTTTCCTGCCTTGACGATGCGAATTTTCTTCTCTGCCTTCTCTGCCTTAGGGCTATTGCCATCGCTGGTAACCATGGCGTGGCCCGCACCTGCGAACATGCAGGCAGACAATGAAAGCCCCGCCACAATGGCAGCGCTGCGTGTGAAAGAATTTTTTGCTGGCATAACCAACCTCCTCGCTTAGGCCGCTTTTGCGGCTCTATCCTGTTGATGTGACATACGCGCTCAGGGGCGTCATCACGCTCTTGTGATAGAACCGTGCGCCTGAAGGCCAAAACAGGGAAGATGAATTCGGTGGAAGGTTGGATTGCTGCGACAAATTGACCATACCTGCGACGAACCGTGTGTCACAGCCCGCCAAAAACAGACAGCGGAGGTCAATTCACGGGCAGCAACAGGGCTGAAACCTGACGACCTTCAATCAGCAGAACATTATAGGTGCGGGCAGCTGCCCCCGTGTCCATCGCATCATAGCCAACGCCTGCGGCCTCCAGCGCCTGCCGGAGAGCAGACGGAATAAGCTGCATCTTCTCCCCGGTGCCAATCAGGACAAGCTCAGGTTTTTGCTCAGCTTCCAGGGCCTTGGCGAAGTCAGCGGTGCTAAGGCTTTTGACATCCTCTGCCTCAATGGGGAAAAATCCGGTTGGTAGCACCAGCACACCGCCTGAAACACGGCGCCCCATCAGGCGAAAGCCTCCATCACCGTAACTCTCCACCAGAAGCAAGTCATCGCGTGACTGCGCCTCAAGTGTAACGCCACCGGATGTGAAGCTTTTGCCTGTCATCTTCTTAACTTGCTGCCTTACATCTGCTCAAACGGGTTGGTCGGACGGGATTTATCAACCGTGGGATCAGCTTTCTCATCCTCACCAATCATGGCGTCTCGCCGAATATCGAACACAAGCAAGAGCGGGGATGCAATGAAGATCGAGCTATAGGTACCAACGACAACACCCCAGATCATGGCTGCGGTGAAGGCCTGAATAACCGCACCGCCGAGGAAATATAGTGCAAACAAGGCAAGCAGTGTTGTCAGGGATGTCATCAGCGTCCGGCTTAACGTCTGGTTCAGCGAAAAGTTAATCAGCTCGTCCATTGGTTTTTTGCGGAACTTACGAATATTTTCGCGTATGCGATCATAAACCACCACCGTATCGTTGAGGCTGTATCCGACAATCGTCAAAAGCGCCGCGATTACAGACAAGTTGAACTCAAGCCGGGTGATGGCAAAAAAGCCGACTGTCAACAGTACGTCATGTACAAGCGCCACAACGGCACCCAGCCCAAACTGCCACTCAAAGCGGAACCAGATGTATATCAACACAGCGATCACCGCGATCGATACAGCAAGGGTACCATCACGCTTCAACTCGCCCGAAACAACAGGGCCAACGATATTTTCCTGCCGGAAGGTGATACCCGGCACCGCTTCGGTCAGCGCATTTCTTACCTTCACCATGGCTGCGGACTGAGCTTCCTCGTCACCCGGCTGGCGTTCGACGCGGACCAACGCTTCAGAAGCGTCCCCATACTCCTTGACAGAGACGTTACCGAGGCCAAGGCCCGATGCCGTATTCCGCACAGTGGCAAGTGGTACATCGCTTCGGTCGCTCATGCCGATTTCGATCGCGATACCGCCCTTGAAGTCGATACCGTAGTTCAAGCTATTCACAGCAAAAAGCGCAACGGATGCCAAAATCAGCAGCCCCGATATAGCAACAGCTACCCTGCGGGCTGCCATGAAATTGATTTTTGTATTTGCTGGTACGAGACGCAGTAACATCATCCCCTCCCCTTATATTGGCAGGCGTGCGGGTTTTGCCCGCTTCAGCCAGGTTGCGAGGATCAGCCGCGTGAGCACGACCGCTGTAAACATTGATGTCAGAATACCGATTGCAAGTGTAACGGCAAAACCCTGAACCGGCCCTGATCCCAACATATAGAGCACAGCCGCTGCAATAAATGTGGTGATATTAGCATCCATAATGGTCGACAGCGCCTCACCGTAACCATGTTCCATCGCGCCAAAAGGCTTGCGGCCGTTGGATTGCTCCTCCCTGATACGCTCAAAAATCAACACGTTGGCATCCACTGCCATACCGATCGTCAGTACGATACCCGCAATGCCCGGCAAGGTCAGGGTTGCCTGAAACAGGCTCAGCATTCCCATAATGAGCACAAGGTTTGTGATCAGCGCCAGGTTGGCGGCAAGACCAAAACCACCATAGGCGAGCAGCATAAACACAATGACACCCGCAAAACCAACTGTTGCTGCCCATTCGCCGGCCTCGATCGAATCTGAGCCCAGATCCGGCCCTACCGTCCGCTGCTCAAGCACCGTCAGCGGTACCGGCAGCGCACCAGCTTTCAAAAGTGTCGCAAGTTCCTGCGCTTCCGCTGCGGTACCCACGCCGGTAATCTGACCGCTACCGGAGAGGATAGGTTGTTGAATATTCGGCGCGGAAATGACGGTGTTATCCAGCACAATGGCAAAGGGCCGACCCACATTATCGCGGGTGTGATTGCCGAACCGTTTGGCGCCTGCGGTATTGAAGGTGAAGGCCACAGCCGGACGGCCGGTATTCCCGTCGAACGCGGCTTTAGCGTCTGTCAGGTCATCACCCGACACGATCACCCGTTCCTTGATCACGATCTGCCCAGGGCTATCAGCCATGGGCACAGCCCGTTCGCGAGCGCCAAGGCGACCACGGGCAATGTCTTCAGGGCTGACGTTTGTATTCACGTCATGAAAGGTGAGCTTCGCAGTTTTCCCGATAAGACGCTTGATTTCCTCAGGGTCGCTTGCGCCCGGCACCTCAAGAATAATGCGGTCATTTCCTTGCGGGTGCAGTGTGATTTCTTTTGTCCCGTCAGGGTCCACACGCTTGCGCATCACTTCCATTGCGCGGGCAATTGCATCCCGCTTCTGAACCTCAATACCCTGTTCCGTCAGCGCCAAGGTGAATTCGCCGCCATCACGGGTCATCTCAACTTCTTTCACACCGCCGCCCATCAAGGGGTTGGTGGCGCCGACCGAGTTTTGCGTCAACGGCAACAATTCCTGCCGCGCTGCTTCAATCTGGTCTTCCGCTTCAACACGGAAACGCACGAGCTGACCTTCGGTGCGAATACTGCGAATCTTGAACTGGCGGTTACTGTTGCGTACATCACGCACCTGGTCGGCGAGGTTGTCGAGACGCGACTTGACCACGTCATCGGTCTCCGCGCCCCACAGGAGATAAACACCACCCTGCAGGTCAAGCCCCAAGCTCAACGACTTGGAGGGCATGAAGCCCGGCAGCTCTGCACGCTGCTCTTCGGTCAGGAAATTAGGTGCGGCGGTCAAAACGCCGAACAGGCACACGGCCAAAATCATCAGCACTTTCCAGCGCGGAAAGGTCAACATGCGAAGTCCCCTAAGCGGTCAAGCGCCCGGCACCATGACGGGCCGGGCGGTTTGATTATTTCTTTTTGTCTTCTGTCGGTGCTGGCTCGCCTTTGGCGCGCACTTCGGTCAGGGTGCTTTTCACAACCCGTACGCGGACACCGTCGGCAAGATCGACTTCAATTTCATTGTCGTCTTCCTTCACCTTGGCAACTTTACCGATAAGGCCGCCCGCAGTTACCACTGTGTCACTACGGCGTACATTGGCAACCATCTCGCGGTGCGCTTTCATCTTCTTGTTTTGTGGCCTGAGAATCAGGAACCAGAAAATGGCGATGATCAGAATAAAGGGGAGAAAGCTCTCCAGCATGCCAGGCTGGCTTGGCGTTGCCTGAGCGAGAACAGATGAGAATAACATGTGACAAACCTCTTAATGGACGTGGCTCCCTCGGCCACCGGGTAAATTCTTTCGCCGGACTATAGCTTCATTGCCTTCAAATGCAACAATCACCGTGGTATCAAGCCCACCCTAGATGGGTGCAAATTAAAAAGGATGCAAGAGTTGACCGCAAAGCAGGAGCAAAACACAGCGCTTATCGCTGCCATAGATCGGCTCACCGCCGCGCTGGAAGCCCAAGGCACTGAGAAGGACACAGCCGGGCAAGACCTGCAAAGCGCAGACGCCTATGTCTTTGACGCCGGGACAAACCTGCTGAAGTCGGTCATGCATGTATCAGCCCCCACGCTGGCGCTCCTGAAAGGGATCGACCGCACGAAACGCACCCTGCTTGATAATACGCGGCGCTTTGCCGCGGGCGCGTCCGCCAACAACGCGCTGCTGTGGGGCGCGCGCGGCATGGGTAAATCCACTCTCATCAAAGCCGTGCACGCAGCCGTGGCGGCAGAAAGCAAAACCGTAGCGCCCGCCTTGGTGGAAATCCACCGCGAGGATATCGCCTCCCTCCCCGCCCTGCTTGGCGACCTCAGAAACGCAGAGCGTAGCTTCATTGTGTTTTGTGACGACCTGTCGTTCAACAACCCGGATCAGGACTTCAAGGCCCTCAAGTCCGTGCTTGAAGGCGGGCTGGAGGGTCGGCCTGACAATGTGATTTTCTATGCCACATCAAACCGGCGTCATCTGTTGCCGCGTACGATGATGGAGCAGGAAAGCGCTACCGGCATCCACCCAAACGAATCGATGGATGAAACAATTGCGCTTTCGGACCGCTTTGGCCTGTGGCTGGGTTTCCACCCCTGCGATCAGGCTGAATATCTGTCAATGATCGAAGGCTATCTGACTGCCTTTGACCTCAAAAGCAATATTGATTGGCGGCCTGCCGCGCTGGAATGGGCCAAAACACGGGGTAACCGTTCCGGCAGAACTGCGTGGCAATTTGTGGTGAATGTCGCTGGAGAACTGGGCAAACGCGTGCGGTTTTAATGGCCAGCAGACGCTGTCATTTTGCTTAAATACCGTAATGGATCAAGAGCTTGCCTGCCCTTTCTGATCTCGAAATGCAGTTGCGGGTCACTTACCCCGCCGGTGTTGCCAACACGGGCGATGACCTGCCCTTTTTTGACCTGCTCGCCCTGCCGCACCAGCAGGCGTTCATTGTGCGCGTAGGCGGTGATCCAGCCACCTGCATGTTTCACCAGCAACAGGTTGCCGTACCCCTCAAGCGCGTTTGAGGCATAGACAACCACGCCCGCTTCAGAGGCTTTAACCGGCGTGCCCTGCCGCGCGAGGATATTGATTCCGTCATTGTGTAGGCCGTCCTGCTTGGCGCCAAAGCGCGAAGCAAGCCGTCCGGCCACGGGCCAGTCAAAGCCGCTGGAGGACCGTGGCGGCGGTGTCGTGCGCGGCACCGTGCGCCCAACCGTTTGCGGTGGCCTCACGACCCTGGGGCTGGCAGAAGCGGTCGTCACACCACTTGAGCTCGCACCCCCTGGCAAACGCAGCCTTTGGCCAACAGCCAGCGTATAGGGTGGCCTGATACCGTTTTCTTTCATCAGTGCCGACACAGTCACACCGTAGCGGCGCGAAATGCTATAGCCGGTTTCGCCCTTGGCGACGGTATGCATCTGGGAGGTGGGCACCTGCAACCGCTGCCCGACCGCCAAAGTGTAGGGCGCACGCAGATTGTTAGCGGATACAAGATCGCGGATCGGAATATCATAGCGGCGGGAGATGGCATAAAGCGTTTCCCCCTTGCGCACGATATGACTGCCTGCGCTATTACTGCTGACGTGCGCCGACCGTGGTGTGGTGGACGCATAGCGCACCGGCGGATTGGGTTTCACCCTTGGCCACGGAACAGGTCTTGGCGCGTTGCGCACAAAGTCGACCGCAGGGATATCCGCTGGCGCCACGACATAGCCGTGTGAGGAACAGGCAGAAAGCACAAGAACGACAGCCACGCTCAGGCCCAAGCGTGGGGTTATGCCTTTCAAAATTGATTCTCCGCCCATCATGATCGAAAAGATAGCTGGATGCCCCTCGCTCGGCAACAGATCAGTGCGATTTTACCAGATGATTTTAAAGCTTGCCATCCACCTTGCCCAGCATTGAACGGCGGGTTTCATGGTGTGTCAGATCAAGATGCAGCGGTGTCACGGAAATACAGCCCTCGCGAATGGCCTTAAGGTCCGTCTCGTGCCCCGGCACGCCCATTTCGCGGCCAAGTCCGAACCAGTAGTATTTGAAGCCGCGCGGGTCGATCCGCTCTTCTATATTGGTGCCGGACAGCTCCCTCAGGCCCTGCTCCGTCACCTTGACACCCTTGATCTCTTCCGGCGCGATGGCCGGGAAGTTGACATTCATCAGCACGTTCTCTGGCCAACCAGTCTCAATCAGGCGCTTGATAACCACAGGCGCAAACTGTTCCGCTGTATCCCAACGGGTCTTGGTATCCGGCCGTGTGCACTGGCTCAGCGCGATGGACGGCACCCCGGCAAGCTGGCCTTCCATGGCGACCGAAACCGTGCCCGAATAGGTCACATCCTCCGCCATATTGCCACCCCGGTTTACGCCCGAGAGAATAAGCGTGGGTTTATGATCTTTCATGATCTTATTGACGGCCATCATCACACAGTCGGTCGGTGTACCCGACACGGCCCAGCGTTTTTCGCCCATCTGCCGCAGCCGCAATACCTTGGACAGCGTCAGCGAGTGGCCCGCGCCTGATTGTTCTTCTTCGGGTGCAACCACCCAGACATCATCACTGAACTGATGTGCAATACGCTCAAGCACTTCAAGCCCGGGCGCATTGATGCCGTCATCGTTGGAAACAAGAATACGTGCTGGGGAAATAGCGGTCATAAGCCTCGCCTGTTCAAGTTTTAGGCGCCGACAACCTTTGCGCCGCCCATATAGGGTTTCAGGACCTCCGGCACGCGGATGCTGCCGTCAGCCTGCTGATAATTTTCGATCACCGCGATGAGTGTACGGCCAATTGCCAGGCCGGACCCATTAAGCGTGTGCACAAAACGTGTCTGCTTCTCGCCTTTAGGCCGGCAGCGCATCTTCATGCGGCGGGCCTGAAAGTCACCACAGGTCGAGCAGCTGGAGATTTCGCGGTAACGCCCCTGCCCCGGCAGCCAGACTTCAATGTCATAGGTGCGGCGCGCGCCGAAACCAATGTCGCCGGTGCACAGCTTCACGGTACGGAATGGCAGATGCAGGCGCTTGAGCACTTCTTCCGCGCAGGCGGTCATGCGTTCCAACTCCTCGTCCGACTTATCCTCCGTGGTCACAGTAACCATCTCGACCTTTTCGAACTGGTGCTGGCGGATCATGCCGCGTGTATCCCTGCCCGCAGACCCTGCTTCTGCGCGGAAACATTGGCTGTGCGCTGTTAAACGCAAAGGCAGGCTTTCCTCGTCCAGTATTTCACCGGAATGCAGGTTGGTCAGTGTCACTTCAGATGTCGGAATTAACCAGTGATCTGTCGTCGTCTTAAAGGCATCTTCACCAAATTTCGGCAACTGGCCAGTGCCCAAAAGCGCGGTATCGCGCACCATGGAAGGCGTGATAACCTCGGTATAACCGTGCTCGCCGGTGTGCAGGTCCAGCATGAACTGGCCGAGCGCACGGTGCAGCCGCGCGATACCAGCTGACAGCACCACAAAGCGCGAACCGGAAAGCTTGGCCGCGCGCTCGAAGTCCATCATGGCCAGCGCTTCACCAATGTCGAAATGCTCCTTGGGCGCAAAGTCAAAGTCGCGCGGGGTGCCCCATGTACGCACTTCCTCGTTGTCATCTTCAGAGGCCCCGTCCGGCACATCGTCATAGACCATGTTCGGCAGGCTCATCAGCAGCGCGTTCAATTCTTCGCCCACCGCGCGCTCTTCCTCTTCCAGTTCCGCGAGGCGTGATTTCAGCCCGGAGACCTCGGTCATCAAAGCCTGGGCTTCGTCCTCATTGCCCTGCCCCTTGGCGCGGCCAATAAGCTTTGACGCTTCATTCCGCCGTGCCTGTGCAGTTTGCGCCTCGGTCAGCAGCGCCCGATGCTTTTCGTCCAGCACCACAATTTCCTGCGCGCGCGGTGCTTCACCACGACGGGCAAGAGCTGCGTCAAAAGCTTCAGGGTTTTCACGGATGAATTTCAGGTCAAACATAATGATCTCGGTCTTTTCAGAAAGGCGTTAGCTGGCGTCGTCGGTCGTATTCGCCTCATCCGCCCGTGCCTTTTTACGTTCCGTGCTGGCGATCAACAGGATGGAAATCTCATACAGGAGCAGTATGGGAATGCCAAGGGCGATCTGGCTAATCGGGTCTGGCGGAGTGAGGAAAGCGGCTGCAAGGAATGTACCCACCACCATATAACGCCGTTTGGCCCGCAACGATTCAGCCGAGACGATGCCGACACGGCCCATCAGGGTAAGAGCCACCGGCAAAAGGAAGGCGACACCAAAGCCAAAGATCATCTGCATCACCAGCGACAAATACTCGCTCACCCGCGCCTCGGCGGTAATCGCAATCGCGCCCTCGCCGCCAGACTGCTCAAAGCTCAGCAAAAATTCCCACGCCCACGGGATGACCAGGAAGTACGCCAGCGACGCCCCCATCGCAAACAGGATCGGCGTAGCGACAAGAAATGGCAGAAAGGCTTTTTTCTCATCCCGGTACAGGCCCGGCGCGACAAACTTCCATATCTGGGTCGCCAAAAGCGGGAAGGTCACAATGAAGGCGGCATACAGCGCCACCTTGAGGTTCACCGCAAAACCTTCCATCAGGCCGGTGAAAATCATACGAGCATTCTCATTACCGGCCTGCGCCTGCATGTAAGGACGCGCCAGAATCTGGAAAAGCTCGGTCGAGAAATAGACACCGACGCCAAAGGCGGCCGCCATGCCGATCAGTACTTTGATCAGGCGGGCGCGCAGTTCATTCAAATGATCCAGAAGCGGCGCGCGGCTGGATTCCACGTCGTCTTCTTCGTCGGTAATATCCGGCTTGCCGATCTCATTAGGGGTCATCATGGTTTGCTGTCCCCATCCGCTTTGGCATCACCGTCAGTCGTCTCAGGCGCAGCTTCCTTAGGCGCCTTTGGCCCGGTTTTGGTGGTACCGTCAGATTTACGCTTGATAGGCTCTTTGGCCATCTCGGCTGCTTCTTCGGCTTCGCGGTTTTTCATAATGTGGTCGGTGATGTCTTCCGGGCTCATGCCGGGCCGAAGACCTTCTTTTTTCTTGAGGTCCCGAAAAGGGTCAGCGTCCAGATCCGCCTCGGCCGCGAGCTGTTCCACGCCTTGCCGAAATTCGGCAGACAGTTCTCGCACCCTGCGCATCAGCCCCCCTGCCGTACGCAAAAGGCGTGGCAGTTCCTTGGGGCCGACAACCACAAGCGCCAGCACCGCGACCACAAAAAGCTCCATCGCACCGATATCAAACATGAAACAAGACTCCCGACCCTATAACGCAAGCACAGGCTTACGCGTCGGTTTTGTCTTTTTGTTTTTCGGAGGATTTCACGACTTCACCGTCGATGGTCTTTTTATCTTCCACCGCTTTGACGGTTTCGTCATGCTCAGGCGTGTCCATGCCCTCCTTGAGCCCTTTGCGGAAGCTGGTGATACCCTGCGCGATATCGCCCATCAGGCCTGAAATTTTGCCTCGACCAAACAGCAGCACGATAAGCAGCACAACAAGTGCTATTTGAAGCCAACCCGGAAACATATGTTTTTCTCCCTCTCACCGACATGTCGCGCCGGTTTCTATTCATTATCTGGCAATGCAAACGGTCTGACACAAGTCAGGCTTCCGGTGGCTCCCCGCTATTCTCTCGCGCCGGTGGGCGCGTATCGACAGCTGCGGCCTGCTCTGACCGGGCGATCGCCTCTTCAAGGTCAATTTGGCCCTCAGCCTCGGCCACTGCCTTGGCTGGGTCCGGCATGCCGCCCATCTTATCAAGCGCCATATCGACGCTGTCCAGGAGGCCCGCAGCCTTGAGTTCCTGCACACCCGGCAAATCTTTAATGCTCTCGATACCAAAATGCACCAGAAAATCTTCGGTGGTGCCATATGTCACGGGACGCCCCGGCGTACGTTTCCGCCCCATCATGCGGGCCCAACCCGCTTCCATCAACACATCTAGCGTGCCTTTGGAGATGGAAACACCTCGAATTTCCTCAATCTCGGCGCGTGTGACCGGCTGATGGTAGGCGATAATCGCCATGGTTTCCACCGCCGCCCGCGACAGTTTGCGCGGTTCATCCACTTCACGTCTGAGCAGGAAGGAAAGGTCTTCCGCCGTGCGGAACATATATTTTCCCGCCACACGCACAAGATTAACGCCCGCCGGGGCATAAGCCTCGGTCAGTGCTTCGATATGCGCGGCCACATCAACACCTTCACCCACACGCTCGGTAATATCCTCAACCGAAAGCGGGTTTTCGCTCGCAAACAAAATCGCTTCCACCATGCGGCGGTGCTGGATTGTGGTCTCAGGGCTTACCGCCCGGGCTTCTGTTTCATTAGTTGTTAGCATCGTTTTTATTCATTCTTGTTACTGGTGTCGGCCCCGTCATCATCGGCTCGCTGGCGAAGGTATATGGGCCCAAATGTTTCCATCTGCCTTAGGTCCGCATGGCCGGCTTTGGCCAGTTCGAGCGATGCTGCAAACATGCTGGCAAGAGCAGAACGGCGTAACCTGTCATCCTTCAAATTCGACGGCAGGAATGTCGACAGAGTCGCCCAGGTGAATGTATCACCAATCAACCCCGAAAGCCGTTCTATAGCGTCCTCCAGCGAATAAACCGGGCGACGCTCAATACGAATTTCAGTTATGGAATGACGTTGGCGATTGTCTGCATAAGCGCGCAACAGCTCATACATTGTCACATCGTATGTGCCTTTTTTAAGTAGCTTGAGCCCCTCGGGCTTGCCGCGCCGGAACACATCACGGCCCATGCGGTCGCGCGCCATCAGTCGCGCGCCAGCCTCACGCATGGCCTCAAGCCGTTGCAGGCGCAGTTGCAGCCTGAATGCCAACTCTTCAGCTGAGGGCTCTTCGTCGTCATCGTCCTTGGGCAGTAACAGGCGCGATTTGAGGTAGGCAAGCCACGCCGCCATCACCAGATAATCCGCCGCCAGTTCAAGCTTCAGTTTCTTGGCTTCCGCCACAAACCCGAGGAACTGTTCCACAAGCTCGAGAATAGATATCTGCGTCAGGTCCACCTTCTGGGCGCGCGCCAGCATCAACAGCACATCGAGCGGCCCCTCGAAGCCGTCCATATGCAGCACAAGCTGGTCAGGGTCATGAGTCACACCATGATCCTGTGGCTTCACACCTTGGATGTCTTCTTCAAATTCCATCATATCGGCACACCAACGAGGTTCACGACAAGGTCGGTCATGAACAGCGTCGGTACAAGGATTATCTCTTTTGCGAGCAGGATAATACCCATCAGGATGAAAAAACCATAGGGCGCAATCGAACGATAGCTTCTGGCCGCCTCATGCGGCAGCAACTGCTCAACAATGCCACCGCCGTCCAGCGGCGGAATGGGCAACAGGTTAAACACCATAAACAGGCAGTTCATGAAGATACCATAATACATGGTGTTGGTGATCCAGTCCTGCCCGCCAGCCCCGAAGCCGAGAGAAAACCGCAACACATAAGCACAGAAAAATGCAACGATCAGGTTGCCAAACGGCCCTGCCAGCGCCACGATGATCATATCACGGCGCATATTTTTGAAGTAGCGCGGCTGAATCATGACCGGCTTGGCGTAGCCAATGAGAAACGGCAGGCTTGCCATCACTGCGACAAGCGGAATAACCACCGTGCCCAAGGGGTCTATATGTACAAAAGGATTCAACGACAGCCGCCCTTGCGACTTGGCGGTGCTGTCCCCCAACGCGTTTGCGGCGTAGGCGTGCCCTGCCTCATGCAATGTCACCGCCAGAAGAAACGGCAGTGCCATGATGCTGAGAAGGTAGAATTTATCGGCGAGAATGTCCAACAGACGACCCTTTATACTCTAGAACTTTTCCATCAGGGTTTCATAGCGGGCACGCAGGTCTGCACGGTCCGCGATAGGCGCCTGATCCGCCTCTGATATGAGCGACGCGATGCGTTTCTCAAGCTTGCCTGAGATAGGATGCGCCGCGCTTGCGATGACCTGCATTTCATTCATGTTGCCATTACAATGCAACGCGAGGTCACAACCAGCAGAAAAGGCACCCTGCGTTCGTTCGGTAAAGTCACCCGACAGCGCCTTCATCGACAGATCATCGGACATCAATATACCGGTGAAGCCCATTTTCATGCGAATGACGCGGCCGATCACCACACGCGACAGGGTTGCCGGGCGGTGTGCATCAATATCGCTGTAGGTGATGTGAGCGGTCATGCCAAAAGCCGCATCGCGCAGCGCCCGAAACGGTTTGAAATCGGTTTTATCCAGCTCCGCGATCGGGGTATCCACCACCGGCAGCGCCAGATGGCTATCTACCGTTGCCCGGCCATGGCCCGGCAGATGTTTGATCACCGGCAGCACACCACCATCCATCAAGGCGTCCACTACGATGCGGCCAAATGCGGCGACAAGGTCCGGATCACGGGAGAAAGCCCGGTCGCCGACGATCGGGTCCGCGTCGTCGCGCATCACGTCCAGCACCGGTAGGCAATCCACATTAATACCCACCCGCCGTAGATCATCGGCAATCAGGCGGCAATTGAGCCTGAGGGCGCTGGCCGCAAGGGTGGGGTCTTTTGCCGCCACTTTGCCAAAGGTTGCCATCGGCGGATATTTGCGCCAGTGCGGCTCCGTCATGCGTTGCACGCGGCCACCTTCCTGATCAATCAGGATAGGCACCTTGTGGCGACCCACGCTTTTCTTGAGATCAGCAACGAGCGCACGTATCTGATCCGGGTCTTCGCAGTTGCGCTTGAACAGAATAAATCCGGCCGGCTTCACCCGTGCGAAGAAGCTACGTTCTTCTTTGGTAAGCGTCGCGCCTGAGCAGCCAAAAATTACTGGGATCATTGCGGCGGCCCTACGGGTTTACAACAATGCAGGCTTGCTGCTGGGCCCGGAGGCCAAGGCAAACCTCATCGGCGGCGGCGCGTGTCTCCAGTGGCCCAACCCGCAGACGGTACAGGGTGCGGCCACCGGCGTTCACCGGTTCATATGACGGCGACAGGCCCGAAAGGAAATTGCTGTATTTTCCGCGGATTGTGCGCCACGCATTCTCAGCCTTTTCCGCCGAACCGTAAGCTCCAAGCTGCACCATAAATGCTTTTGCTGGTGTTGCTTTTGCCGGTGGGGCCTTTGCAGGCGCAGCCGCCTTGGGTTTGCTCACCTCGGCTTTTTTAACAGGCGCCGGCTCCGACTTTTGAACTTCAGGTGCAGGCTTGCTTTCCGTCACTTCTGCCACAATGTCACCGATTGGGTCGCCTGACGAAGCCGGGTCTTCCGGCAATGCCTCAAGCGGCTCTTCCGGCTGCGGCGCAAGTTTCACCTCGCCTGACGGCAGGACATCGCCGTTCGCCCGTTCAAATACCTGCTTGTCCTGATAAGGCACATCCATACCGCCGGGCTCTGCCGGTTTTTCCCGGATGGGGCTGGTATCCGCCACAATATGGCGGGGTGGCTCAACCGCACCGCCATCGTAAAGCGCGAAGATCACCGCTACAAAAAGCGCAACGACCGTCACGGCGACACCGGCCATGACCCACATTTTGCGGCCAGAAAACAGCCCCGTAGCCTCTTCTTCTTCCGGCACAGGCTGAAGCCATGGCGGAATATCTTTTTCCGCGCTCAGCCGGTCCTGATCGTTTGGTGACCTGTTGTTATCGCTCATGTTACCGCATTTCCTCCAGCGGCGTGACACCCAGCACAGAAAGTCCACTCGCAATCACCAGTGCCACGGCGCGTACAAGCGCCATGCGTGCTTCAGTCAACGCCTCATCCCCTTCGATGATAAACCGCAAACTTGGGTCATCATTGCCCTTATTCCAGAAAGTATGGAACTCTGACGCCAAATCATAAAGGAAAAATGCAATGCGGTGCGGTTCATGCGCTTCGGCAGAGGCCTCAACCATGCGTGGCCACGCCATGCACTGCTTGATCATGCCGATCTCGCCCTCGGACCTGAGGAGCGACAGGTCAGCACCAGCAAGGGCGTCATCACCCGTATCAAGCGTCGGGAAGGCCTCTCTGGCTTTTGCCAGCACCGAACAAACCCGCGCATAAGCATATTGCACATAAAATACAGGGTTATCCTTGGATTGTTCCATGACCTTCTTGAAGTCAAAATCAAGCTGCGCATCGTTTTTCCGCGTCAGCATGATGAAGCGGGTCACATCGCGCCCTACTTCCTCAACCACTTCACGCAATGTCACAAAGTTGCCCGACCGCTTGGACATCTTGACCGGCTCGCCGTCTCTGTACAGCTTGACAAGCTGACACAGGCGCACGTCCAGTGCGCCGTCTTCGGCCAGCGCTTTCACCGCTGCCTGCATGCGTTTTACATAACCGCCGTGGTCCGCGCCCAGCACGTCGATCATCTGATGATAACCGCGCACGTATTTGTCGTGGTGATAGGCGATGTCAGCAGCAAAATAGGTATATTCACCGGTGGATTTCTGCAGCGGCCGGTCCACATCGTCGCCGAAGTCGGTTGCGCGGAACAGCGTTTGCTCGCGCGGTTCCCAGTCTTCCGGCAGCTTGCCCTTCGGCGGCTCCAGCACGCCCTCATAAATATGACCACGTTCTTTCAGCACGGCGACAGCCTCGGGAATGCGGCCACTTTCGTGCAGGCTGCGTTCAGAGAAAAACACATCATGCTCAACACCAAGCTGGCGCAGATCCTCACGGATCATGTCCATCATGGCGTCGGACGCCTCAACCTTGAAGAGGGTCAGCCATTCTTCTTCCGGTGCATCAAGATACTGTTCGCCGTATTTGGCTTTCAGCGCTTCGCCCACCGGCACAAGATAATCACCGGGGTAAAGCCCTTCCGGAATTTCACCAATGTCACGGCCAAACGCTTCCTGGTAGCGCAGGTGAGCAGACCGCGCGAGCGTATCGATCTGGCTACCAGCGTCGTTGATGTAATATTCCTTGCACACATCAAAGCCCGCTTTTTTCAGCAGGTTCGCAAGCGCATCACCAAACACGGCACCGCGCACGTGACCCACATGCATCGGGCCTGTGGGGTTGGCGGACACATATTCCACGTTGATCTTCTCACCGCCACCCATGGTGCTGTCACCAAAGCCCGTGCCTGCTTCCAGTATGGCTTTCACCTGCCCTTGCCAGAAAGAAGGCGCGAGACGCAGGTTAATAAATCCAGGCCCCGCGATCTCCACACTTTCCACGTCAGCGAGCGCCGCAAGGCCAGGCTTCAGCAGCTCCGCAATATCGCTGGGCTTCATGCCTGCCTGCTTGGCCAGCACAAGGCCAGCGTTAGTGGCAATATCGCCGTGACTGGCATCGCGGGGCGGTTCCACCGCAATATTCCTGAAATCCAGCCCGTCCGGCAGCTTGCCTTCTTTGGCAAGCGTGGTCAGAAGCGTCTCAAGGGCACCCCGAAAATGGGTAAATACATTCATAGTGATACTCGGTTCAAATCAAACAATTTTGCGTGCTCGCGGAAGGCGAAGCGGTCGGTCATGCCGGCGATAAAGTCGGCAACCACACGGGCGGTCTCAGCCGAATTTCGCTCACCGGCGCGTTCGCTCCACTCCGTTGGCAGGCATTCGGGCTCGGATATATACAGATTGAACAAGTCGGTGACCACCCTTTTTGCCTTACTGCCCATACGGTTCACCAGATAGTGGCGATACATACGCTCAAACAGAAACCCCTTCAACTCCTTCACTGCTTGTTGCATATCGGCACCAAAGGAAATTGTCGGCAGCCCGGCGTTGCGAATATCGTCCGGCGTCTTCGGGGCAAGTGCTGTAATGCGTTTGGTGCTTTCCACCATCAGGTCGGCAACCATGCGGTTGATCAGGCGACGCACAAGTTCATGGATGGTCACATCTTTAGGCGCGTCCGGGTAGGTCCATTTCACTTCATCGATCAGCTGCATGACAACCGGTATGCGCTTAAGCTCCGACAGCTCAAACAGGCCCGCGCGCAGGCCGTCGTCAAGATCATGGCTTGAATAGGCGATATCGTCCGCAAGCGCTGCTATCTGCGCTTCCGCCGACGCGTAGGTATGAATTTCAAGATCATTTTCCGGTAGATAGTCGCGGAAACCAAACGGCAGGCTTTCGGGCGGGTTCGCCGGGTCAATCGGTTCGTCAGCAAGGGGCCCATTGTGTTTTGCCAGACCTTCAAGCGTTTCCCAGGTCAGGTTCAGGCCCTCAAAGGAAGCATAGCGGTGCTCAAGCCGCGTCAACAGGCGAAGCGCCTGCGCGTTATGGTCAAAACCGTCAAACTGGCCCATGCAGTCGTTCAGCACGGTCTCTCCGATATGCCCAAACGGCGGATGGCCCAGGTCATGCGCCAGCGCCAATGCCTCCGCAAGGTCTTCATTAAGGTGCATCGACCGCGAGATCGAGCGCGCGATCTGCGCCACTTCAAGCGAATGCGTAAGCCGCGTGCGGAAGTGATCTCCCTCATGATAGACAAAAACCTGCGTCTTGTGCTTCAGGCGCCGGAACGATGACGAGTGGATCACCCGGTCACGGTCGCGCTGATAACAGCTGCGATTCGGGGTCTCAGGTTCTTTGAACACTCGGCCGCGGGTTTCGGACGGTTTGCAGGCATAGGACGCAAGCGTCTCTTCGTAGCGCGGCAAAGCTTCGTTCATATGGTCTCTCCATCTCGATTACGGGCCAGTTTTCGGCACAGTAAAGCTGCCTAATTTTTTGAGCAACTGTTTGCTGGATTTTTCTGGAGTGCTCTGGCAAACTCCAAACAGTTAACGAATAGTTAACATACCATGTTGTTGTTAATACAATATTAACCATGTTGGCTGAATGATAGATATCTCGTTCAAAATCGGAGACACGCTGGCACCACATGGTGGTGAATTCCAGAAAAATATCTTTGAGCACTGGCAGCAGATCCAGCGCAGCACCGCCTATCCGATACAGCGCGATTTCCGACCACAAAAATTCGCAAAATATCTATCGCAGATCGCGGTCGTGTCGGTTAATCGCAAAGGCGAATATGCTGACAGATTGACGGGCGACACCATATCCGAGGTTTTGCAGCTCGGACCACACAAAGGCCGTCTCGTTGAGCCACAGGATGTCAATATACGTGATGTGATGCATACCATGCTGAACGAGACAATCCTGGCCGATGCTCCGATGTATTATAAGGGCTCCTTTATACCAACAGACCATAGGCGGATTGACTTCACCGCTTTGGTGCTGCCGTTTTCCTACGATGCCGCGGCAGGCCAACTTGACACCATGATGCTGGCCTTTGATTTCAGCAAACATAACCGGCAAGAGCTTGATTTCACCGCCTTCACCGCTGACCACCCCTGAGGGCGCAGTAAGCGGTGCGCCGTAATTATTCTGCTAACAACAGGCTCGTGAATTGACGCACGGCCTTCCTATCCCTACATATGTGTCATGACTTCACATAACGCCCTTGAGGCCAAAACGAACCAGCGAGACACCATGACGGACAAAGCACCACCAGTGGGCTTTAGCGAACGCGCGGCAAAACGTGTCGCAGCCCTGATTGACCAGCAAGGCAACCCGAACCTGAAGCTGAGGCTTTCGGTTTCCGGTGGCGGCTGTAGCGGCTTCCAGTATGGCTTTGACTTCGACGAAGAGCAAAAGGACGACGACATTGTCGTCGAGCGCGAAGGCGTAAAGCTTCTGGTGGACAACATGTCCCTGCTGTACCTGATGGGGTCGGAAGTTGATTTTGTTGAAGACCTTGTCGGCGCCTCCTTTCAGGTGAAAAACCCGAATGCTACGTCATCGTGTGGCTGTGGCTCCTCCTTTGCCATTTAACGGCGCGCAGCAAAAGGCGACTTCCTCAATGAAAATTGCGACCTTCAACATTAATGGCGTGAAGGCACGCCTGCCACGCCTTCTTGAATGGCTGGACGAATTTTCACCCGATGTCGCCTGCCTGCAGGAAATCAAAAGCCTTGACGATAATTTCCCACGCCTTGAGCTTGAGGAAAAAGGCTGGAACGTGGAGACGTTTGGCCAGAAATCCTTCAACGGCGTTGCCCTGCTCTCGAAACACCCGATCGAGGATATCAAACGGGCCCTGCCCGGCATGGATGGTGACGATGATACGGAAGACGAACAGGCGCGCTATATCGAAGCGACCATCAAAGGTGTGCGTATCGCGTCCATCTACCTGCCCAACGGCAACCCGCAACCGGGGCCGAAATTTGACTATAAACTAGGCTGGATGGACCGGCTGATCGAGCGGGCAAAATATCTGCGTACGCTCGAGGTGCCAGTTGTGCTGGCGGGTGATTATAACGTCATCCCCCACGATGAAGATTGTCACAACCCTGCAGCGTGGGTCGATGATGCACTAACACAACCGGAAAGCCGCGCACGGCTCAGAAGCCTGCTCAATCTTGGCTATCTGGATGCCATCCGGCAGATCACACCGTCCGGCCCGATGTACAGCTACTGGGATTACCAGCGCGGCGCATGGCCCAAGGATCACGGCATTCGCATTGACCATTTGCTGCTATCACCGCAGGCAGCCGACATGCTCAAGGATGCGCAAGTGGACCGCCTGCCTCGTGCCAAGGAAAAAGCCAGCGACCATACGCCTGTGTGGATTGAACTGGATATCGATTGAAGCTCAGGCGTCCACGGTTTCGTAGACTTCGCCTTCCCGGTTATTGGCAGGTTTGCCTAATTCATCAAGGCTGGGCGTGATATATTCATCCACCGCGACGATATGGTTTTGGGCGTCCACATGCACCGCGCGGGAGATACGGCCCGGCAGGTCGCGGGCCGGCACCTGCTCGTAACCCATGATGATGGCGAGGTCGCCTTTCGAGAACTGATGCGCTGCCGCACCGTTAAGGCAGATAACGCCTGAGCCCTCGCTGCCCTCAATAATATAGGTCGTGATGCGTTCGCCATTGGTGATATTGACCACATCCACCGCCGTATGGGGCAGCAGGCCGGATGCGCGCAGCAAAACGGGATCCACCGTGATGGAGCCAACATAATTAAGCTCAGCCCCTGTGACTGTCACACGGTGCAGCTTGCCATACATGAAGGGGCGTAATGCGCCATCGAGGTGAGGTTTGCTCAAACGGCCTATCCTTTTGCTACCGGCTGCACAATAACCCGCAACCGACAGCGGATATGGCGTATGAAGGGGCTGCCGTCAACATCAATGGCGACGAAAATTGGGGCACGCTCCCACGTGCTCCCCATATGATGGCCTTCTCGCCACAGTCACGCGCCAGACATATCGCCGTCCTGCCGTGCAGCATATACCTGCCGTTGCCAGTCATAGCGAAGGCCGTGCGCCACCGGAACAACCGCGAGCAGCAAAAGACCCACCAGAATTTCAAAAATTTCACCGATGATCGCTGGTGTCGCTAGTTGAATAAGGGTCAAAGGAACATAAAAAATCAAATATATGCTGAACAGCACCACGGCAAATTCGCCGATGTGAGGTTCGCCAATCTCTTCATTTGCGCGCCCCATCGCGGTTTTGGTCAGGTTTGAGGAAAATCCCGAATAAACGGCACATGTCACGCCAAAGGTAAAAAGGTATAACACGCCCACTTTGCGAATCATCTCGGCAGTGCTCATCTCGGAAAGGGTGGCAAGTTCTTTCAGGGAAACGCCAAAGCCGAATATTCCGGCGATCAGAAACATGACCGACGCAACAATGGCAAGGAGGATCGTAATGAAAAACAACTTTAACCCGGTTTCCAATGCAGGGGTGATACTGCCCTTGAAACCTGCCGGCAGAACATTGTCACGCCCCTCTGCCCCGTAGCGCACCCAAAAATTAAAACCCCACCCAAGGACAAGGACCACAACCAAAAGTATCGCAACAGATGCCAACGCCAAAGTCAGCATTTGCGGCAAAAGGTCGCTCAGAACCATACCCGCAAGGCTGATAACCACGCCGGCCAGAACGACAACGCCGACGAGGAAGCCTATGGTGATCGCCAACCCCAGGGGATAGGCAAATGTTTGCGTAAAAGACTGCTTTATGAACTCGACTATGGGAAATTTTGGGTTCACGGCGATACCCCCTGATCTAATGAACAAGGGCTAAAACTAGCCAATCAATTTCAGATTGAAAAGCTCTATCGACCCCACCGCATATGAATAATGGGAAACGGCCGTCCGGCATCGTCAACGGCATCGCGCCGGATATCAGTGAAACCACACGACCGGTAGAAGGCATGCGCCTGCGGCTGTTGCTCGTTTACCTGCACGGTCACGCTGTCAAACTCGCGCTGCATACGCTCGGTGAAGCAGCGGCCGATGCCCTGCCCGTGATGCGAAGGGTCGACAAACAGCGCGTCGATATTATTGCCCGTGCACCCCATGAAGCCCAATATACGGTCATGCGCATCGGTATACACCGTGAAAGTAGCGTTTGGCAGATACTCATGCCTGACGACCTCGGCGATCTCCTGCCTGTCGTTCTCGGTCAGGAAATCATGGGTGGCAACAACGGCAGCATGCCAGATTTCAAACAGGCGGGTATGGTCACCCGCGTGCGCATCACGAAACGGCATAGGCGTTACTCAAACCTTGAGACGTCACGCACGGCACCGCGGCTGGCCGATGTCGCCATGGCGGCATACGCCCGAAGCGCCTTTGACACCTTGCGGGGCCGGGCATGCGCCGGCTTCCATGCTGTGTCGCCCTTGGCCTCCATCGCTTCGCGGCGGGCGGCAAGGGTGGCGGCATCCACCTTCACGTTGATGGTACGGTTCGGGATCGATATCTCGATAATGTCGCCCTCTTCCACAAGGCCGATAGCACCGCCCTCGGCGGCTTCCGGGCTGGCATGCCCAATGGAAAGCCCGCTGGTACCGCCTGAGAAACGACCGTCGGTCAGCAAGGCACACTCCTTGCCAAGCCCCATGGACTTGAGATAGCTGGTGGGATAGAGCATTTCCTGCATGCCTGGCCCGCCTCGCGGTCCTTCATAGCGGATAACAACCACATCACCCGCGACAACTTCACCGCCCAGAATTGCGGCAACCGAGGCGTCCTGGCTTTCAAAAATGCGCGCACGACCGGTGAAGTTGAGGATGCTTTCGTCCACACCGGCTGTTTTGACGATACAGCCATCTTCGGCAATATTGCCGTACAGCACCGCAAGGCCGCCATCGCGACTATAGGCATGCTCCGCATCGCGGATACAACCTTCGTGCCGGTCCAGGTCCAGTTCCTCATACCGTTTGTTCTGGCTGAATGCCACTTGCGTGGGCACGCGACCGGGCGCCGCGCGGAAAAAATGATGCAAGTCCGGGTCGTTGCTCAGCCGCACGTCATAACGGCTGATGGCTTCATTCATCGTGCGGGTATGCACGGTCGTGCATTCACCGTTGATCAGCCCGGCGCGGTTCAACTCACCAAGGATAGAGAAAATGCCGCCTGCGCGGTGCACGTCCTGAATGTGATATTTCTGCGTTGCGGGCGCCACCTTGCACAGATTCGGCACCTTGCGCGACAGCCGGTCAATGTCTGCCATGGTAAAATCGATCTCACCCTCCTGCGCGGCGGCGAGGATGTGCAGTACCGTGTTGGTGGAACCGCCCATGGCAATATCCAGCGCCATGGCGTTTTCAAACGCGCCGAAGCTGGCCACGTTGCGCGGCAGCACACTTTGGTCGCCCTCATCATAATAACGTTTTGTCGCCTGCACGATCACACGGGCTGCAGTCAGGAACAGTTCCTTCCGGTCGGCGTGGGTCGCAAGCGTGGTGCCGTTGCCGGGCAGACTAAGGCCCAGCGCTTCGGTGAGGCAGTTCATGCTGTTGGCGGTAAACATGCCCGAGCATGAGCCGCATGTAGGGCATGCACTGCGTTCAATACGCGCGACATCCTCGTCCGACACATTCGGGTTTGCGGCGTCAACCATGGCGTCCACAAGGTCAAGCTTCCTGACCTCGCCGTCATAATCGTCCTCGCCCGCTTCCATCGGTCCGCCCGAGACAAACACCGCCGGTATATTGAGCCGCATGGCCGCCATCAGCATGCCCGGTGTGATCTTGTCGCAGTTGGAGATACAGACAAGGGCATCCGCACAGTGCGCATTAGCCATATATTCCACACTGTCGGCGATGATCTCGCGGCTGGGCAGGCTGTAGAGCATGCCGTCATGACCCATGGCAATGCCGTCATCAACGGCGATGGTGTTAAACTCCTTGGCGATACCGCCCGCAGCCTCAATCTCGCGCGCGACAAGCTGGCCCATGTCCTTCAGGTGCACATGCCCCGGCACAAACTGGGTAAAGCTGTTGGCAACCGCGATAATCGGCTTCCTGAAATCGTCATCCTTCATGCCGGTGGCGCGCCACAGCGCGCGGGCGCCCGCCATATTGCGGCCATGGGTAGAAGTACGGGAACGATACTCGGGCATTTCAGGCTCTCCGGACAGGGGCTTTATCACTGACTTGCATCAGTAGGTCATAATCCGCGCGACCATAGCCGCCCCGCCTGCGGCTGTCGATAAGAAATGAAAAGAAAAAAGCCATTTTTTGTATTTTAATTTCGCCCAAATCCATTGCCAGTCACGCAGGCGCAGCCTATAGATGGGGCTTGTTTTTCACCCCGTTGAGGAGCTCTCGCCGTGTCCCAAGGCATGATGGAACCCTATGCAGGCCTGATCAGTTTTTTGCGCATGCCGTTTGCCCCTTCAGCGGAAGGGCTCGATATCGCCGTGATGGGCGTGCCGTTTGATCTGGCCACCACGGGCCGTTCCGGCGCGCGCTTTGGCCCGCGCGGGGTGCGCGAAATGTCCCTTACCATGGCAGAATTCCCGTGGGGCGTCTGGCCGTGGGAGTATCATTTCCGTGACAGGTTCAAGGTGGCCGACCTTGGCGACGTGACAGGCTTCACTGCTTATACGGACCGCATGATGCCCTGCGTGGAAGCCGCAGCCGACAAAGTGCTGGCCACCGGTGCGCAGCTCCTCAGCATTGGCGGTGACCACTCCATCAGCTACCCGCTGTTGCGGGCGCATGCACGCAAACACGGACCGCTGGCGCTTATTCACTTTGATGCGCATTCGGACACCTGGACAGATGAAGACCTGAACCATGGCACCATGTTCTATCACGCCATTCAGGAAGGCATTATCGTCCCAGACAATTCCATCCAGCTTGGCATGCGCACCCCAAACCCGGACCAGCACGGTATGCTGGTGCATGACGGGCTTGAATGTCTGCGCACCCCGGCTGAGGAAATGGCAAAGCGTATCCGCGCGCGCGTCGGCGACCGCCCCGCCTACCTGACCTTCGATATTGATTTTCTCGACCCGGCGTATGCGCCCGCAACCGGAACACCGGTGGTGGGTGGCCCCAATGTGGCTTACGCGCGCGATGTGCTGAGGGCGCTCAGGGGCATGAATATCGTCGGCGGCGATCAGGTTGAAGTGGCACCCCACTATGAAGGGCCAGGGCAGATCACGGCGCTCGCCGGGGCGACCATCGCCTGCGATATTCTGTATCTGATCGCCGAAGGGCGTCAGCCGAAAAACTAACACACTGCCCTTACGCGGCGATCATTTCGCGATAATTAGGGTGGCTAAGCAAATACACCCAACTTCCCGATTCCGAATCAGCTGCGACTCAACACTTAAAGTATCACTTTAACCTGATGCTGCGCTGGCGTGGGGGGTGGTAAAAATAGAAAAGGCGCCCCATGACGGAGCGCCTTTTTATCATTCCGGTGGCGAAGCAAGCAATGATGCGCCTATAGCCGCGCCAGCGCCGCCTTCACCTTGGCCGCTTGCTCTTCAAGCTCGACCAGTTGTTCACGCGCTTCAGCGACCACATGCTCCGGCGCTTTGGCGACGAACTTCTCATTGCCCAAACGCCCCTTCAGCGCGCCCGATTCTTTCATCAGCTTTTCAAGGTTTTTCTCAAGCCGGGCCTTCTCGGCATCCAGGTCCATCAGGTCGGCAAGTGGCAGATACACCGTCGCTTCGTCCACCACAAGCTGGGCGGCCCCTTTGCTGTCTGCCGCGTCCACAGCTTCGGCTTTTTCAAGCCGCGCAAGACGGCACAGCATGTCCTGAAACTCGGTCAAGCGCGCTTTGGTACCCTCGCTCGCGCCCACCACCAGCGCGGTTGCCTTGGCGCCCGCTGGCACATTCATCTCGGCGCGGGTTGAACGGATCTCACCAATAAAGCGGATCAGCCAGTTGACATCCTCGCCTGCGGCCGCGCTGGCCTCGTCCACCGCTGGCCATGCCGCGTGGATAAGGTCATAGGGGCGGTCAGCTTTGGTGGCGTGCCAAAGTTCCTCGGTGATGAAGGGCATGAAGGGGTGCAAAAGCACCAGAATCTGATCCAGCACCCAGCCAGCAACCTTGCGGGTCTCGGCCTTCGCGGCCTCGTCTTCGCCCCAGAAGACCGGTTTGATCAGTTCCACATACCAGTCACAGAAGGTACCCCACGTGAAGTGGTAAATGGCGTCGGCGCTATCATTGAAACGGAAAGCGTCAAACGCCTGCGTGATCGCTGCCGTGGTTTTGGCAACCTCGCCAATGATCCACTTGTTCACCGCCAGGGTGGCCTCAGGTGCGTGCGCGCTCTCTGAGCCCGCGATCTCGTTCATCTCGCAGAAGCGGGCGGCATTCCAAAGCTTGGTGGCAAAGTTGCGGTAACCTTCCACCCGTTTTTCACTGAGCTTGATATCCCGCCCCTGCGCTTCCATCGCAATGAGCGTGAACCGCAGCGCATCCGCACCATATTTCTCAATAAACTTAAGGGGGTCGATCACATTACCCTTGGACTTGGACATCTTGGCGCCGTGTTCGTCACGCACCAGCGCATGGATATACACATTCTTGAACGGTACACGGATTTCTTCCGGATTCTCCGGGTCGGCCATGAAGTGAATGCCGGACATCATCATGCGTGCTACCCAGAAGAAGATGATATCAAACCCGGTAATGAGCGTGCTGTTGGGGTAATATTTTTTGACCGTAGCGGTGTCCTCAGGCCAGCCAAGCGTACTGTATGGCCACATGGCGGAGGAGAACCACGTGTCGAGCACATCCGGGTCCTGCGTCAACTCAACGTCCCCACCCAGCTTGGCGCGGGCGGCGGCAAGGGCCGCTTCTTCGGTTTCCTCAACAAAAACACTGCCATCGGCCGCATACCACGCCGGGATACGGTGGCCCCACCACAACTGGCGCGATACACACCACGGCTGGATGTTGCGCATCCATTCAAAATAGGTTTTTTCCCAGTTCTTGGGGATAAAGTTGGTCTTGCCGGTCTCGACCGCTTCAATGGCAGGCGCCGCAAGCGTGGCCGCGTCCACATACCATTGCTCTGTCAGCCAGGGCTCAATCACCACGCCGCCACGGTCACCATATGGCACCATGTGCCGGTGCGGCACCACCTTGACGAGGAAACCGGCGGCGTCCATGTCGGCCACAATAGCCTTGCGGGCCTCAAAGCGGTCCATGCCCTGATATTTCTCAGGCGCGTTTTCATTCACCGCCGCGTCACGGTCGAAAATGTTGATCATTTCAAGGTCGTGGCGCTTGCCGATTTCAAAGTCGTTAAAGTCATGCGCAGGCGTGACCTTCAGGGCACCTGTGCCCTGCTCGGGGTCGGCGTGTTCATCACCTACAATGCGGATCAGGCGGCCCACCAGCGGCAGCTTGACATGCTTGCCAATCAGGTCCTTGAAACGCTCGTCCTCGGGGTGCACGGCAACGGCGGTATCGCCCAGCATGGTCTCGGGCCGGGTGGTGGCAATCTCGATAAAGCGGCCTTCTTCCTCGGCAATCGGGTAATTGAAATGCCAGAAATGGCCGTCCACTTCCTTTTGCTCAACTTCAAGGTCAGAAATGGCGGTTTTGAGCTTGGGATCCCAGTTTACGAGGCGCTGGTCCTTGTAAAGCAGGCCTTCCTTATAGAGCTGAACAAACTTCTTCAGCACCGCCTTTGAGCGCGGCTCATCCATGGTGAAGGCCTCGCGCGACCAGTCACAGCTGGCACCAAGGCGGCGAAGCTGGGTGGTGATGGCACCGCCGGATTCCGCTTTCCACTTCCACACGCGCTCGATAAAGGCCTCACGGCCCATGTCCTGACGGCTAACATTGCTGCCTTCGGCGTCCATCTGACGCTCGACCACCATCTGGGTGGCGATACCCGCGTGATCAGTGCCCGGCTGCCACAGCACATCCTTGCCGCGCAGGCGTTCAAAGCGCACCAGCGCATCCTGCAGGCTGTTATCCAGCGCGTGGCCCATATGAAGATTGCCGGTGACATTCGGCGGCGGCATGACAATGACATAGGGCTCGGCATCCTTGCGCTTGCCACATTCAAACGCGCCAGTGCTTTCCCAGTGTTCGTACCATTTGGCTTCAATATCCGCCGGGGTGTATGTCTTGTCGAGCATCTTCTATTCCGTTTTGTCACACATATGCCGCATCGGTTGCAGCACCTTCATATTTCCGGGCAATCCGGGGGCGCACAATGCACAATTCTGGCACAAAACAAAAGCCTCAACTGGGTATTTGGAGCACATTTCCCCGGCAAACCGGGTTCGCGCGGGCGGTGCGAGCCCGAACATCAGGCATGCCTGACAAAAAGCAAAGCAACGTGGTCTGAAAGCGCACCCCGCCATGCAGCTGTGATGTGATGAAAAGCTGGTCTATTTACGGCGCGAAATGCGCGCAACTTCGCGCTCAACCGCGTCCTGCACAATGCCGGGCAGGTTTTCGTCCAGCCAACCTTGCAACATAGGCTTAAGCATGGCGCGCACCAGCGCTTCAAGCGTGTTGTCAGCGCCTGCGTAGCCTGCGACCATCATTTGCGTGAGGTGGGCGAAACTTTCGGCCGTGCGGGTTTCAACGGGCGGGGACACAATAGCCTCAACATCTCCCGCGCTGGCGAAATCGGTCAGCTCAAAGACGTCTTCCTCTTCCGGCTCTGGCGCTGCGGCAACAGGTTCAGGCTCAGGCCAGGGTTCAGGCTCAGGGACTGGCTCTGGTTCCGGTAGCGGCTCAGGTTCTGGCACTGGTTCCGGCTCAGGTAGTGGCTCGGGCTCGGGCAGTGGTTCGGGCTCCGGTTCTGGCTCGGGTTCAGGCTGTGGCGCAGCGGCTTCATCGAAGGTGTCATCCACCTCCGGCTCTGCTGCTTCATCGTCCGACTCGTCAGAAATGATCCGGCGAATAGACGCCAGTATCTCTTCCATAGTCGGTTCGTCTTCGGATGCGTTATCGCTCATAGACCAGCCACTGTTAAAACTCCCTAGACCAGAGGTACCGTTAAGAGAGTCAGGTGTCAATAATTCTTAAACTAACAAAGGAAGTTACGAACAACACGTCGAAAAAGCAATGGCGACAAAAAAACTTTCGCAGGTCATAGAAAAAGGGGCCAAAAGGCCCCTTTTGTCATCATATTCACTTCAAATTCTATTCGACACCCATGCCGAAGAATTTGTCATCCACCTTGTCGGTATAGGCGTCGGGGTCATAGCGGGTGACACCAAGGCCCAGGTCTTTGGCGGTCAGGCGTCCGGTTGCCGACACAAGGCTGTAGGCAGCGACAAACTCATCCCGCTCGGCACGCACAAGCGCGACACGCGCGTTCAGGAGCTCCTGCTCCGCGTTCAGCACGTCAAGCGTGGTGCGGGAACCGACGTAGGCTTCCTGGCGGACACCTTCCAGCGCGATTTCGCTTGCGCGAACCTGTGCCTCGGATGAGGTAATCTGGCCGACGGCAGCACGGTACTGATCCCACGCGACAAAGACATTTTCCTGCGCTACCCGCTCAGCCTGACGGATTTCCATCAGCCGTTGGCTACGGATTTGCTTAGCCCTGCGAATGTCTGAATAGCGGGCACCACCGGCATAAAGCGGTACGGTGACCTGTACGCCGATCGCCCTGCGTTGACTATCATTGGAAAAAGGCACAAGTCCCTGCTGCGATTCAGTAAGCCCTGAACTAGAGCTATCAGTCCAGCTTCCTTGCACACCAACGGTCGGCAATAGCGCACCTTTGGCCTGCTTGACCGAATAATCGGCAGCACGCTCGGTATATTGCGCGGCAATCACACCGGGGCTCAGCTCCATGGCCAGTTCAATCGCGGCATCAAGGCTGCTTGGCAGGTCTGGTTTGCCGCCCGGTGTTTCCAACGTGGCTGGCGCACGACCCACCACGCGGCGATATTGCGCCCGGCTGGCAGCCAGCGTTGCCTGCGCGGTCAACAACTGCGATTTGGAACCTTCAAGCCGCGCTTCGGACTGCGCCACATCGGTGCGGGTCACTTCGCCCACGCGGAAACGGTCCTGACTGGCCTGAAGCTGACGGTCCAGCACCTGAACGTTGTTGGTGTTGAGGCGCACAACGGCTTCGTCACGCACCACGTTCATGTAGGCTGCGACAGCATCCAGCAAAATCTGTTGTTCGACCGACTGCAATTGCGCCCGACCGGCCATGACATTGTTACGCGCACCCTTGACCGCGTTACGGTCCTGAAAGCCGCGAAACACGTTCATGCTGGCGGATACACCATACTGTTCGGATTCACCCGGCGTAGAGGGATCGTATTCACCGCTGTCCCCTATCGCTCTTGTGCTGGTATCGGTATAGCTGTACTCGCCCTGAAGCGACGGCAAAAAGGCCGACTTAGCGCGCGAGATACTTTCATCGACGCCACGCAGTGCTGCCCGTTGCGCCATCAATTGCGGGTTGCTTTCATAGGCAGCCGCGAGCGCTTCTTCGAGCGTTTCGCCGCTGGCTGTGAACGTCCCTGAGATCACTGTGGCCATGGCCAACAGAGATACGATCCCCTTTTTCATTTGTGTCTCCTTGTTTCCTCGCTGTGGTTATTATTGGCTTCAAGCCTTCTTATCAGCTTTTACACCAAGGGGTGGTGGCTTTTTACCACCTTTCTAATATCAACTCTACCCGGATTACCACGCCATCAAACAAGCGATGGTTTTCCAGGTTATTCTAAAACACAAAACCTTTTTCTTTCTCGAAGCCGGGCAACAGCGGCGTGTTCGCGTCAAACAGATCGCGCCCCGCGGCAATACCCGCCTCCATCGTCACGATATGGGCGCGACCCTGCCCACCTTCAAGTTTTACGCACAAAAGGCGTCCACCCTCTTTTAACTGTTTGACAAGAGCTGCGGGAATTTCTTCTACCGCACCTTCTATCACAATAACGTCGAAGGGACCTTGCTTGGCGACACCGGCCGCATGCACACCCTGCACAACGGCGGCGTTCATCACTTCAAGCGTGGCCAGTTTTTTCTCGGCCAGTGCAACAAGGTCGGCGTCAGCTTCAAGCGCAACAACAGCGTCGGCGAGGCCGGCGATCACCGCAGCCGAGTACCCTGTGGCACAGCCGATATCCAGCACAAGGTCTTTCGGTCCGATTTCAGCGGCACTCAACAAACGCCCAAATACCATCGGCTCCATCAGGTAGCGGCCATTGCCGATGGGCAGGTCTTCGTCCACATACGCAACCGACCGCTTCGCCTTCGGCACGAACTGCTCACGCGGGACCGCGCGAATAGCGTCGATTACTCGCTCGTCATTCATTTCATTCACACGAAGCTGACAATCGATCATGTGGCTACGGGCGATCATATTGCTGCGGGCTACGGCTGATTCGGTCACGGCTTGAACCTCTATCTCATAAAAACTGCATACGGCTTTGCCGCTTTATAAATAGGCAAGCGCAACTAGGCAACGCGTTTTCATGCAAAAATACATGTTTTGGCGAGGCTTTTTGCCACAGTGAGGCATGACACCATACCACGCTGCGGCAAATGGAACACCACACGCGGTGAACCGGGCACACATGCAGCCCCTGCCGTTACCTATGCTCGCCCTCCTGCGAGGGATGCATGGGAAACGAGCTGGGCGGTAAGGCCGCAGGCACGCTGGGCTCAAAAACAATACGGTTTCTACCCAATTTTTTGGCAGTATACAGCGCCTTATCGGCCCGGCGAAGCGCATCATCAATAGAGGCGTCCTGATCACAGACATCGGTCAGACCGACGCTCACTGTCAAGGAAACGGTTTCCCCATCCAGCATGGAAACCTGATGACTGATGAGGGTTTTAAGCCGGTTGAGCACTTCCATCGCGCCTTCCTGGGCTGTTGCCGGCAGAATAATGCCGAATTCCTCGCCCCCCAGACGCCCCAGCGTATCTTCGCGCCTCAGTGTGTGCTCACATATTTCTGCAACGTTCGACAGCGCAAGGTCGCCCACCTCGTGCCCAAACCTGTCATTGATGGACTTGAAACGATCGATATCCAGCATGGCGACCGTCAGGTTAGTGCCATGGCGTTTCATGCGCGCGATCTCACTTTCCGCCGTATTCATGAAATAGCGCCGGTTGAAACATTTTGTCAGCGGGTCCACCGCGGCCAGATACGCCAGTTCCTTGTTGGCTGCCTCCAGTTCACGGCGGCCGCGCACAAGCTCCAACTGAGTCTTGACCCGTGCCCTTACGATTTCTCGCTCAAACGGCTTGAGGATATAATCCACCGCGCCCAAGGCAAAACCCGAGGTTTCATCCTCTGTTTCCGTGTGCAGCCCGGTGACGATGATAATCGGAATATCCTTGGTGGCATCATCAGCCTTCAAGCGTTTGCATACTTCAAAACCGTCGATGTCAGGCAACACGATATCAAGCAAAATAAGGCTGGGCTGCAAATCTGCCGCCGTTCTCAAGGCTTCTTCACCGCTTGCCACGGCCCTGACCTCGGCCAAATCGCAAACGGTAGACTGCAGGAGCTTCGCCATTACGCGAATATCCTCTACGATCATAATCACATCTTCAGTCAAAATCTTTACTCGCGCATTCGTGGCCATCGTGTCCGAAGCCGATTATTACGGCAGCTTCAGCCGGGCGCAACCCCCGCAAGCTTACATCTTCTTACGACACTAACAATAAAAACCAACCCGCCACGCAGGACAGGTCATGCCACGCGGAGAGTACCCGGCCCCGCTTTTCGCGCCAGAGAAAGCGCTGCTGAAGCGCGAGCAATCGTGTCTTCAACATGCATATCGTCAAGATGAACTTCCGCCAGGCCGATGCTGACAGATAAACCAACGTCAGGGTCCATGCCCTTGATCTGCAGGCTATGGAGGCGTTCGCACATACGGGTCAGAACCCGCTTTGCGCCTTCCGCGCCGGCCACTGGCAACAAGACGCCAAACTCGCCACTACCAAGCCGCGCCAGCGAATCTTCCTGCCTTAGCGACTGCTTCATGCAGGTGGCTCCGCCGCGCAGTACTTCTTCGCCAACGGCGCGCCCGTAGGCCTCGCCGATATGCTCAAGATGGTCAAGGTCAAGCACCGCAATGCTAACGGGATAGCGATGCCGCTTCATGCGGCTCAGTTCAGCATCGGCAGCGCTAATGAAATAAGGGCGGTTCAGACAGCCTGTCAGCGTGTCGAGGCTGGCGAGGCGCTGCAGTTCCACATTTGCGGCATTCAGCGCAAGTGTGCGCATTTCCAGATCAAGCTGAAGTTTCACCCGCGCACGCACCACCGCCGGATGCATGGGCTTGCGAATAAAATCTGCAGCCCCGGCGCCAAAGGCGGTGGCCTCCGCGTCTGCGCCGGTATCCTCGCCGGTGATCAATAATACGGGCACGTGCTTTGTGCGGCTATCAGCCTTGATCGCCCGACACAGTTTCAGGCCGTCAATGTCCGGCAGCTTCACATCCAGAAGTATAACGGTCGGTTTCTCTTCCAGCAGCCTGAGCAAGCCAGTCTTGCCGGTCTGCGCCGTGATGACATCGGCCATATCACCAACGCTGCGTTCGATCATCTCCAACACGATGGCGCTGTCATCGATCACCAGAATTTTTTCGTGAAATCCCACGTACATCTCCCCGTTCCCCGCGAGCATTGCCAATACCCTGACGCAGGAGATGCCCCACCACCACCTTGTCTCTCACGCCCTTATAGTCTCAAAGAGTGGCGGCCGACAATAAAAAGCCCCTTGACCACCCCTGAGCGGGGTTCTATACGGTGCGAACACCATGAGAGGCGCGGTGGCGGAGTGGTGACGCAGCGGATTGCAAATCCGTGTACACCGGTTCGATTCCGGTCCGCGCCTCCAATTTTTCCCGAAAAAATCACGGGCAATGCCTGGCTTCAAGTACCAGAAGCAATAATACTGCCATGCTTGAAAGATCAGCTTTACGCACAGCGTGAGGCAGCATAGGGTGCGAGCATGAGAGGATAAATCATGCTCAAAACCGCCCCCATCAAAATTGAAGATATCTATATCCCCACCGATCGCCGCAAAGAGATCAAGCAAAGCGAGATCGATACCATCGTCGCCGAGATGATGGACGGTGCGGCAAGAAAACCCGTTCGTGTCCGCGAGGGCAAGGGACGTTATGTGCTGATTGAAGGTGTCAACCGGCTTGAGGCCTGTAAAACAGTGGGGGATGAGACCATCCCCGCCTATATCGTTCAGGCACGGAAGTTCTGAACTGCGACACCGGCCTCATGCTTTATTCCGCCGCCGTGGTGTGGAGGAATGTGTCTATCAGCTTGCGGGTTGCATCCCGGACACCACGCGCCTGATAGCGGTTGATGAACAGCATGAAAGACAGCCCTTCATCCGGCAGACGGGCATAAAAAGCGGTGAAGCCGCCCACCTGCCCGCTGTGGGTGCGGGCTGTATGGTTTTCCCCGTAGGGCTTCAGGTCCCAGCCGTAACCATAATTGGTCTCTGTGCCGTCTGGCAGCTTGCCGGAGGTCCACATCTCGGCTTTCCACTTTCCAGACAGCAGCCTGTCGCCGTTCAGCGCCGCATCCCATTTGGCCATGTCGGCCGCCGAGGTCAGCATGCCACCCGCACCCAGCGTTGAAGAATATTCGGTCGGGTTCCGGTTGATCAACTCGCCCACCTTGTTTTCCCAGTATCCCTCTACCCGGTGTTTGATAATCGCCGCAGGGTCGGCGAACCGGGTGTGGGTCATCTTGAGCGGGTCAAAGATGCGTGCCTTCAAGACATCCCTCAGGGACTTTTTCTCAACCTGTTCCACGATCATGCTGAGCAGATAATAGCCGGTGTTGCTATAGTAGAAACCCGTGCCTGGCGCAAAATCCATCGGGCGGGAATGCGCAATTTTTATCACCTCCTCAGGCGTCAGTCGGAAACGATAGACATCATAGCTGCGAATCTCTTCATAGTCCGGAATACCAGACTGGTGCAGCATCAACTGCCTGATGGTGGCGGGCATCCACTCGCCGGGCAAGCCGGGCAGATACTTGCCGATCGGGTCATCAAGCGCCAGCTTGCCCTCCTCGGCCAGCATCATCACTGCGGCGGCTGTGAACTGCTTGCTGATCGAGCCGATCTCAAAAACACTGTCTTCGGTCACCGGCACATCAAGTTCAACGTTCGCCAGGCCAAAAGGTTTTATGTGCAGGATTTTGCCATCCTGATACACCGCGATCAACCCGCCCGGAATATTCAGCTCCTTCAGCTTGTCTTCAAAATCAACATGGAGTGTCTTGATCGCCTGAGCGTCCGGCATTTCATAGTCGGCTGCCCCGACAGATAGCGAAAACACGCCAGACACGAGTATCGCTGTTACAACTCGACTGAAACCTTGCAGCATCCCTGCCCCCACCTGATTGTTATGCCAATGGCAAAAGCTTCCCACAGCAATGCATTGCGGCACAAGCACTTATATCTCGGGCTGCCAGCCTGCCGGTGACCTCAAAGACGCAGCAGTGACACAGCCGGAAAATGTCTGCGCGGAATTCCCGCCACCGGGAACGAATAGTGATGTTTTCACTCGGCCGACGCAGCGTTTATGCGGGATAACTACACAGGGCGAAGCCTTAAAAACCCTATCGTTCGCCGGTTTTTGCGTTCACATTTCAGAAAAATGAAATTAGGGCTTGGCAGGCGAAAAATTTTCAGTATAAAGGCCCCATTCGCGGCGCGGTAAGCCCTGCGGACATCTACCATGATCCCCAGTAGCTCAGTGGTAGAGCAAGCGGCTGTTAACCGCTTGGCCGGTGGTTCGAATCCGCCCTGGGGAGCCAATCTGATAAAGGGCTTAGCTGAAATCCAGCTAGGCCCTTTTTCTTTCGGGGTAACATCAGGGTAACAGTTCATCAGGCCTTCATTCATGAATTCCGCGTATTTGCTGAGCTTCAGCTGACAGAACTGAACTCGGCAATTGCTGTGACAGCATTGTATGCTCCCGACGCAAATGCTGCCAAACTAACAACCCCAAATATATAACTTAGAGCGGCGCACAGGTTGCCCCAATTGTATTGGTCATGAACATAAAGACCTTGGCCAATAAAAGCGGCACCAGCGCTGGACATGCCCGCTACGATACCAGCAATCAGAGTAATGGTTGGATGAGCTAATTTAGCGGCTAGACCTGCCGGTCCACCGACACCACCAAGCAACCCCAATAGAGCCACTATTGCACCGCCATTAATCAAAATCAGCGACTTAACAAAGAAAAGCCCTATCCCGCTTGCTACCTTCGCGAGGTCAATCTTGCTTTGATAAACAGTCAAAGCATGATTTTGTTGTATTTCTGTGTTTCTGATAGCGAGCTCTGTCTCATCCATCGCCTCTCCCTCCTAATCATCGTTCTTTTGCAAATTTGTTCGTTTGGAAACATAGACGCCGCCCATGAATGCCATAACAGCGAACAAGAGTTTCTCATCGGCTTCCCATGGAGCAAGTCCCATGAGCATCGCTAATTCGAGGAGCGCCAAAAAACTAGTACCCATCGCAAAGTGAATAATGCGTCTACCTATACCCTTCTTCAATTATCACCGATTGACGACAGTAACGATAATACCCCTGAATGGGGACCATGCTATAGGCAATTGCTGAAACAGGCTTTGCACACGTGCTGTCTATCATTCGCCTTGCCCTTCTTCAAAGTTATCCTAACTGCCGAAGTCTTGATCAATCCATCCACCATTGAGTTCGTTAGCTCTCAGCGACTTTCATTGACTTAACACATCGGTCCGTGAGCCTTTTTCTTGTCAAAAAAATAATCCATAAGCGGCAAAAAACAGCCTATAGGGGAAAAGCATCCATCCACGGTCAGCCGCCGTCAAGCCCTGCTGCCTTATGGTATTTTGAGCCCAACCAAAGTTGCACAGAAGCACATATCACCGTCACAATGCTAGCTCAGCTATGCAAAAATGGCGCATTGCTGCCTGCGATACATCTGCAACAGATGTGCGGCAGGATTGCCACAAATGCAGCGTACCGGGCGCTATTTTCCTTGTTTCTGCCTCAATTTACCGGTAATTCAGCAAAGATTGTTTCAAGTGGCACCCCAGTGCCGACCAATATATACGACCTCACGAATTGTAAGGTGAAAATTATGCGCAAGATTCTACTCCCTCTCCTGCTTGGCACCGCGTCCACGATGGCCATGGCAGACGATCACCTGTACGGCGGCTTTGAAGCTGGCCTGACGTCTTCACGCGATACCGAAATGGAACGGACCGTTACCGGCCTTGACCTTGAAGACGACAAGAAACTCGGCGGCATGCTCGGCCTTTACTTTGGTAAAGCCATGGGGCGCTGGCGCGTCGAAGGCGAGATGGCCGTTCGCAAGAACCGCATCGAAGGCATCGATGTAGATAACGGTGGCGGACTGGCTCTTCCTCTGGGTGAAAGCAAGGCCGCTGGCAACCAGAAGTCAACCGCGCTGATGGCGAACGCCTGGTATCAGCTTGCCGGCAATGAAGACTGGAAACTGTTCGCCGGTCTCGGGCTTGGTGTTGCCAACATTGATGTGAACAATTTCCGTACCGGTTCAAAGGTTATCGGCAATGACAGCGGTTGGTCTACTGCCGGTCAGGGCATGATTCAACTGATCCGCGAATTTGAAGGCGGCATGGAACTGGGTGTCGGCGCCCGTCACTTCCGCACCTTCGACAATACCATGAACTCCGAAGACGGAAACGTGGGCTATGCTGTACGCAACAACGAATTGTTTGTGCGTCTCGGCTGGAAATTTGGCGGTGAAGAGCCAAAGGCTGCACCAGCACCCGCCCCTGCGCCGGTCGCAACGCCTAAGCCTGCACCTGTCGTAACACCTGTTGTCAAAGAAGAGCCGAAGCCAGAGCCGAAACCGGCCGTATTGCCCGGCCCGTTCATCGTATTCTTTGATTTCGATAAAGCCGACATCACAGCCGATGCCGCCCGCATTATCCGGGAAGCTGCAAAAGCCTTCAAAGAACAGAAGGTCGTGCGGCTGGCAACCACGGGCCACACCGATACGGTAGGCACCGAAGCCTACAACATGCGCCTTGCCCAGCGCCGTGCTGAAGCTGTGAAAGCGGCCCTCATCGCGGAAGGCGTGAATGCGGACAACATCATGACCGATGCCAAGGGTGAGAGCAATCTGCTCGTCTCCACCGGTGACGGCGTGCGTGAACCGCAAAACCGTCGTGCTGAAATTGTCCTGAAGCGCTAAACTTCAGCTCATGAAAAAAGAAAAGGCCAGCCCTAACCGGCTGGCCTTTTTCTATATGCGGTTTTGAGGCTGGCTCCGCCCGGCACATGGTCATACCGCGTTCGGTCTTCTCCAGCATTCGGTATCGGGCTAACGCAAGGTGGCTGGCCCAAGCCGTGATTCGCCCAGAAACATCGCGGTATCGGCACACATGCCGCGCGGGGCGCTGTAGTTGATGGGCATCAGGTCAAGGCCGTCCAGCGGGTCCGCCAGTTCCACCATGAAGACAGCAGACAGTGCTGCCTCTTCACAGAAATTCTTAACCTTTATACTCTCGAACGACAGACGGTTAGCCAACTGGGTGGTATAGCCGTCCATATTGATGTGACTTAGGCGGGCGAGATATTGTTCAACCGGCATGCGGCTGGCCTGTATCGATTTTTTGTGGGTCAAGGCAAACGCGTTATATAATCCGGGAAAACCGTTACCCCGGTTGCGGCACTGAAGCGCCGCCACGCGCAACTGCATATCCAGAAACCGTACCTGATCGGCACGCAGTTCCTCGACTGAGACACAAGACGCTGAAGCAGCCGTACTCATCACCGCCGCTACCGCCCCTGAGGCAATAAATTTTTGCCATGCCTTTTTGATCATATACCCACTCTTCCGCTTTACGTTCCCGTGCGCCAATTTCATGCACAGCACTGCACAAACCCGACACATATCCTGCACAGATCTGGCAGAAACCCTGCTCACTTTCTGCACAGAATCCAGCCAGTTTTGCACACTCTAGCAGAGGTCTATAAAAAAAGCATGAACGTCAGGAAACTTGTTTTTCACTCCCGTGCGTTAACTTTTTTTGCCCAATACTGCAGGCTCAAAACGCTAACCTGCTTTATTCCCCCGCTATGAACGCTTTTATGTCCCTGGCAACCGCTTCAAGCGATGGCTGGTGCAGGTACATCATGTGGCCCGCTTCATAATATGTCATTGTCACCCGGCTCATATCGATCCCGTGACGCCAGAAGGTATACTCAGCGTCAAAAAACGGGGTCGCAAAATCATAATAACCCGATGCCACCATCACCCGAAGGCTTGCGTTTGAGCGCATGCTTTCCGCCAGATCCGGTGCCGTGTTTACATATTCGGGCTCATAATACCCCTCAGGTTCACGAACCCAGACCCATTCACGCCCCACCTCGGGGCCTGATACATAATAAGGCCTGTCCAGCTCCACGCCAAGGTCATTTCTCATGTAACTGTGGAAGGCGGCGGAATACGGACCGGAAATGGCAGCACTCGCCGCATCGGTACGCGGACCATCTGCGGTATCGTCAATCTCATCAAGCACATAGCGGCTATCAAGACGACCAACAGCAAGCCCTTTATCACGCAGTAGTTCCTTCACGAAGCGCCCACCGAGCACCCTCAGGTTGGCGCGCTTGACGTAGCCGACATCAAGCCCCAGATAGCCAGCCAGCTTGCCGGCCACCCGCTCCAACTCGTCCTTGCCAAGGCTTGAACCCTTGAAAAGTGCTGGCAGATATTCCCCCACCGCAAAAGCGCGAACTTCCTGAAGGTAGTCTTCCAGACTGCCCTGTTTCGCAACCTTGCCGTGGTACCATGCAGTTGCCGCCTCGGTCGGCAAATACGTGACATAAGCGACGAAGTTATCAGGAAACGGAGAGCTACCGGTATAGTCAAGTGCCTGGGATATAAGGATTAAGCCATTTACCCTCAGCGGCTCGGCGCCCCCCTCCAGATACGGCAGCATGGCGGCGGCACGGGTGGTGCCGAAGCTTTCGCCCAGAATATAAACCGGTGTATTCCAGCGGTTGTTCGCGCGCACCCATTCGCGGATGATCTGGGCCACTGTGCGGGCATCTTCCGCCAGGCCGTACACATCCTCAGGCGCGCCCTTGCCAGCCAGGCGGCTGTAGCCGGTGCCGATGGGGTCGATCATCACGACATCCGACACACCGATGAGCGAATGCTCGTTATCCACCACTCGGTATGGTGCCAGACCGGGGTCTTCAGCGTCACTTGGCACCACAACACGTTTCGGGCCCACCAGCCCCATATGCAGCCATATGGACGACGAGCCCGGCCCACCATTGAACACGAAAGTCACCGGACGGCCCGGCTGTCGCTCCGATATATAAGCTGTGGTGACTGCATCTGCATACACTTCACCCGCTTCATTCTTGAGCGACAGGTTGGAAACGATGGCTTTATATTCTGTCCTGACACCGCCAAAAATGCCCTTGTGGCTTGTCTCAACCCGCATCGGGGCCGGGATCGGCAAGTCATTATCGCCCGCATCGTCGGTCGCCGCGGAGATGCCTGATCCTGCAGTGCAGAGCACCATGACCGCAGCCATGGCCTGCGCCTTTCTCCAAAAACCTGTGTTGCGCACCCTGTGTCCCCTTTTTTGGCTATTCACCCCTTACCCTAGCGCAGTTTTGTGTCAGAGCAAGCGCATTGCGGCAGCACGTGCGCCGTCAGTCGAAACATGAAAAGAACAAGTATTACAAACAGTAACAGCATATCTGTAGCAAAAAGGAGGGGGGTAATCTGCAATTCACCCTTGCCTTGACCACAGAATAGCTTAACCCTAGGCTCAAAATAAGTAAGGCTGTCTGGGGAGAGAACACGCCATGGTATCCGCTTGGTTCAAAATTACACTTTGGAAACGCATCATGGCGATGCTGGTCCTTGGCATTATCTTTGGTGCCGTCGCTGGCGAAAATGCCTTGTCTGTCAGTTGGATGGGCGATATTTTCCTGCGCCTGATCCGGATGATTGTGGTACCGCTTGTGTTCGTGACCCTGGTGTCCGGTGTTGTTGCCATGGGCGATCCAAAGCGCCTTGGTTCACTGGGCGCCAAAACGCTTGGCCTCTATATTGGCACCACCCTGATCGCGATCACTATCGGCCTGACCATGGCGGCGATCATCCAGCCCGGCATCGGTGTTGATCTGGCCGGCGCTGAGGCCAAGGGCCTTGCCGAGGCACAATCCCTTAAGGACCGCTTGCTTACGATCATTCCTCTTAACCCTGTGCAGGCGCTGGTGGACGGCAACATGCTGGCGATCATCTTCTTCGCGCTGCTTCTGGGCACGGGCGTGTTGTTGACGGGTAAAAAGGGCGATGCAGTCGGCAAGCTTTTCGATTCCGGCTCCGAGGTCATGTTGAAAATTACCCACCTTGTGATGGAAGTTGCGCCTTTTGGTGTATTTGCGCTTATTGCCGGCCTCGTTGGCCAGGGTGGCCTTGGCCTTTTGCTTGACGTGCTGCCACTGGTAATAACCTTCATGGCGGCGAGCCTGCTGCATGTGCTGATCACGCATGGCGGTATCATGAAGTTTCTGCTCAAACTGCCACCGAGCCGATTTTTCCGCGACATCACAGGCGCGCAACTCGTCGCCTTCTCCACCTCTTCCAGCTCGGGCACCCTGCCCGTCACCATGACGGTGGCTGAGGAAAACCTCGGCGTGAAAAAATCGGTTGCCAGTTCTGTGCTACCGCTGGGTGCCACAATCAATATGGACGGCTCGGCCATTTATGTCGGTATTCTCGCTGTGTTTGCCGCTCAGGCGCTGGGCGTCGACATGGGTATCGCAGAATACCTGCTGGTCGCCCTGTCCGCCACGCTGGTGTCCATCGGCACAGCCGCCGTGCCGTCGGCGTCCCTGTTCCTTCTGGCCACGGTCATGAGCGTACTGGGCATTGACGATGCGCAAACCTTTATCATCGTGGGGTTTGTGTTCCCGTTTGACCGTCCGCTCGACATGGTCCGTACGGTGGTCAATGTCACCGGCGACCTCTCTGTTGCCACCGCTGTTGCCAAATGGGAAGGCGAACTGGACGAAAAAGTCTTCCTTGCAGAACCGGTAGACTAAGGCTGCCAAGCGTTCCGCACAGGTTTTTTCTTATCAATCCGGCTGCCGGGTGCTATAGGGCGCCCGGCAGTTTTGATTTATATGAGTGAAATGATGGATAAGCAGAAAAAAGCCGTAGTGCTTCTCTCGGGCGGGCTCGATAGCGCGACCGTGATTGCGATCGCCCGCGATCAGGGCTTTGACGTGCACGCGATCTCGTTCCGGTATGGCCAACGCCATAGCGTTGAACTTGAGGCCGCTGACCGCGTAGTGAAGCATCTTGGTGTCAGCGAACATAAAACCGCGGAGCTTGACCTGCGCCTGTTTGGCGGCAGCGCACTGACGGCGGACATCGACGTGCCCAAAGACCGGTCAGACGATGACATGAGCCATGATATCCCCGTCACCTATGTGCCTGCCCGCAATACTATTTTCTTATCCTTTGCACTGGCTTATGCTGAGGTGATCGGCGCTAAAGACATCTTCATCGGCGTGAACGCGCTGGACTATTCCGGCTATCCGGACTGCCGACCAGACTATATCACGGCCTATGAGACGATGGCGAACCTCGCCACCAAGGCAGGTGTGACAGACGCAGAGAAAATTCGCATCCAGACTCCACTTATTGATATGACAAAAGCTGAAATCGTCAGTGCGGGTACAAAACTGGGCGTGGATTACGCCATGACAATCAGCTGTTACGACCCCGACGCGGCAGGCCGCGCCTGCGGTCACTGCGACAGCTGCCAGTTGCGCGCCAAGGGCTTCAAGGAAGCCGGGCTGACCGATCCAACCCGGTATCAGGACTAGATATGGTCTATACGGTCAAAGAGATGTTCTACACTCTGCAAGGCGAGGGAGCGAATGCCGGTCGTCCGGCTGTGTTCTGCCGTTTTTCCGGTTGTAACCTCTGGACCGGACGCGAACAGGACCGCGCCAAGGCCATTTGCCAGTTCTGCGACACCGACTTCGTGGGAACCGACGGTGACGGTGGCGGCAAATTCAAGGCAGCGGATGACCTTGCCGAGGCTGTTAAAGCCCTGTGGCCTGCTGGTGCAGGCGGCATCCCGTTTATCGTCTGCACCGGCGGGGAACCGCTGCTGCAACTGGATGACGCGGCGATTGCGGCGTTTCATGACGCCGGATTTGAGATCGCGGTTGAAAGCAATGGCACAGTCGAACCGCCAGAGGGTATCGACTGGCTTTGTATCAGCCCTAAAATCGGCTCGGACATGATTGTGCAGAAGGGCGAAGAACTGAAACTGGTTTACCCGCAAGCGGGCGGTGACCCGGCACAGTTCGAAGCGCTGGACTTCAAACATTTTTACCTGCAGCCGATGGACAGCCCCATGCAGGCAGAAAACACTGCGGCTGCGGTGGAGTATGTCAAAGCCCACCCAAAGTGGCATCTGAGCGTACAGACCCACAAATTTGTCGGCATACCCTAAAGTCTGGCTTTGATCGCCTGATAAAGCCGCGGGCCGAGCTCCGGCCCCTGCAGGGGATACAGGAAGGGCTCAACAAGCTCTATTTCCATCAGCACCAGCCCGCCATCGTCCGCACGCACCATGTCAACCCGGGCATAAAGCGGCGTCTCGTCACAGGCACCAAGCACCTCGCTTGCCGCCGCGATGTCATCTGCTGACGGCGTCAAAGGCGTTTCCTTGCCGCCATAGCATGACTGGATTCTGTAATCCCCTGCTGCGGCAGTTTTCAGAAGTGCGTGGCAGAACTCGCCGCCAATGAAGATAAAGCTGATTTCCCCTTCCGCCACTATGGACGGCATGAAGGGTTGGATCATCATAGCGTGCGGCATTTCGGGCACCGCGTCGCCGCGAATGATCTTGTGCTGTCCGTCGGCGCCCGCACCTACTTGCCGTTTAGCAATAATCGTGTCCACGCCAAACGCGTCGAACACCTCGCCAAACGCACGTGGGATAACCTTGTCCAGCCATATGGTCGGAATAAGCCGTACGCCTTTGTCGCCAAGGTCACGTAGATAGCCCTTGTCAGTGTTCCACTGCACCAGCGCGCGAGAATTAAAGACCGGTATTTTTGCACCAATCATATCCAGCGCAGCCAAAAAGGCAGGGAGGTTGTCGGGATAATCCCACGCCGTACCGATCAGGGCCGCGTCAAACGTAGACCAGTCCACCGTTTGATCGTCCCACGCAACATCGCTGACTTTGCCGCCATGCGGCTCGAAAGCCCGCCGGAGGCAATCCATCATCTGGTCATGTTCAAACGCATCCACACGGCGATTTGTCGAGCTAGGCACGGTTGAACGACAGGCAAGATAAACAAGGTGCATAAAAACTCCCGCGCCTAGCCCCGGCCTCGGTAAGTGGGCACTGCCTGTTCCGGAATCCAGACACTTTCGGGCGCTTTGCCTGTCTGGAAAAATACGTCAATGGGGATGCCGCCGCGCGGATACCAGTATCCGCCGAAGCGCAACCACTTCGGTTTCATCTCATCCACCAACCGCTCGGCGATGCCCACCGTGCAGTCTTCATGAAAAGCGGCGTGATTGCGGAAGGATTGCAAAAACAGCTTCAGGCTTTTACTTTCCACCAAGGTTTCTCCGGGCACATAATCAAGCACCAGATGGGCAAAATCCGGCTGGCCTGTCACGGGGCACAGCGAAGTGAACTCAGGGCATGTGAAACGCACCAGATAATCGACTTTGGGGCGCGGGTTGGGCACATACTCAAGCTGTGCGTCTTCCGGCTTTTGCGGGGCCTCAACCTTGGCGCCAAGCTGCCCGAGCCCCTTGTAAATATCTTTGCTCATCCTACATATCCTCAGTAAACCGCGATTGCTCTGCCTATGCGACGCAGTACAGGTTTTGTCAAAGATTTTCCGCAAGTTGCATAGCCTTCGCAGCTGCAGCATCCCTCCCTCTCGGCATTTACCTTTGTAAGATAATTACCAAAACCTTAACGGTTTTGTATTTTTAGTTCAGCATTTATTAAGGCACGCCCTGTACAATGGCAGATAACAGGTCAAGAAATGATCTGGTCGACTTGAAGCAAGCACAGAGATTTGAAGATAGTGGTCGACAAGTAGGAGAAGAATAATGGCACATTTCCACAAAGCCCGCTTCGCCCCCGGTACGGTTATCCGCCACCGCCGGTTCGGATATCGCGGCCTGATCTTTGATGTGGATGCGGTGTATAGCCAGTCTCCTGAATGGTATGACATTATGGCTAGCTCGCACCCCCCGAAAGATCGCCCCTGGTACCACGTCCTTGTGGACGGTGAGACCCATACGACCTATGTCGCGGAGGATAATCTGGAAGTATGTGCAGAGACGGAATCCTTTGATCACCCGCTTCTGTCCAGTCTTTTCACCGCACAGGATGGTGGAGACTTTGCGAGCCGACATATTGTAAACTGATCACTGAGCTACCACAAATTTGAGCCCCCAGGCCCAACAAACATAACTTTCAGTCCGAATAACCCCAGAGTTCCGGGGCTGAGTAGGTAAAAGCGTCTGCCCCCAGCAGGCGCTTTTATCGTTTTCATGCCCTACAACCATGCGTCCCATGCCATACAGCCATAACCTAAACGCAAGTCTGCCATGCCATATGGCCCGTTGTACGCGCGCCCCAGACTGAATACTGTGTCTTCTTTCTGACAGGAACAGGAATCAAGTATGATACCTCCGCTCGTTTCAACGGAATGGCTGGCCTCGCGCCTCGGTGACCCCGGGATTATCAGTATTGACGCAACCTGGCATATGCCGGACAGCAAACGGGATGCCGCTCAAGAGTATAATACGGCCCATATCCCGAATGCCGTTTTCTTCGATATTGACGAAAACTCCCACAAGGCCTCATCCCTGCCGCACACCCTGCCCCGCGTTGACGAATTTGAAAAATCAGTCCGCAAGATGGGCATCACGAACGACAATACCCTTGTCATTTATGACGACAGCGACGTGCGGTCCGCAGCGCGCGTCTGGTGGCACTTTCGCGTCATGGGTCACACTGAAGTCTATGTGCTGGATGGCGGCTTAAAAAAATGGCGTGCTGAAGGTCGCCCTCTCACATCCGAAGCAACCGATCAGCCCGCCAGCGACTATCGCGCCCAGTTCGTGCCCGACTTGATGCGTACAACGGACGATGTGCTGATGACGCTGAAATCGAAAAATGAACAGATTGTCGATGCGCGCGCCTGTGCCCGATTTGAAGGCACTGCTGCAGAACCGCGCAAAGGCCTGCGTTCCGGTCATATCCCCCACGCACGCAACCTACCGTTCGCGACGCTCTTTTCCGATGACAACACACTACTGCCACCAGACGCATTGCGTGCCAAAATGGAGTCTGCGGGTATTGATATGTCCAAACCCGTGATTACCTCTTGTGGGTCGGGCATAACGGCCTGCGTGCTTAAACTTGCGTTTGCGAGCCTTGGCAAACAGGATGTGGCCATCTATGACGGTTCATGGAGTGAATGGGGCAGTGACATTGGCCTGCCCATTGAAACTGGCCCGGCGGAGAACATATGAGCGATAGCAAAAAGACAGAAACCCAGTTGATCACAGCAGGCCGCCGCAAGGAATGGAGCCACGGGATCGTGAACCCACCTGTGTACAGGGCGTCCACTTGTCTTTTTGAAAGTTACGCAGAACTCAGGGAACGCTGCGCCGACCCAAGCGCAAAACAACTGTTTTATGGCCGCAAAGGCACCCCCACCCAGTGGGCGCTGGAAGAAGCAATAACCGCGCTTGAAGGCGGCGAAGGTACCATGCTCTACCCCAGCGGCGTCGCGGCAATCACCGGCGCCATCATGGCATTGGTCCGCACCGGTGACCATATCCTGATCACCGACAGCGCCTACGAGCCCACCCGCACTTTCGCCGAAGGCCTGCTGCGCCAGATGGGTGTCGAGACAGAGTATTACGACCCGATTATCGGCGCGGACATTAAAAGCCTGTTCCGCGACAACACCCGCCTTGTGATGGTGGAAACCCCCGGTTCGCTGACCTTTGAAGTGCAAGATCTGCCCGCCATTGTCGCGACTGCCAGCGCCCGCGACATCTACGTTGTGGTCGACAATACCTGGGCAACACCTCTGTTGCTGAAGCCGCTTGATTTGGGGGCGGATATCTCCATCCATGCAGTAACCAAATATATCGGCGGGCATTCGGATATCATGCTTGGCAGCGCGACTGCGAACAAACGCACCTTCAAGGCGTTGCAGCGCACCGCCTATCAGCTTGGTCAAACATGCTCACCCGATGATGCCTTCCTCGCCTCGCGCGGTATCCGCACCCTTGCCGTAAGACTGAAAACACACGAAGAAAACGCACTGAAGGTCGCGGCGTGGCTGAAAGATCGCCCCGAAGTCGCGAAAGTGCTGCACCCGGCTTTTGAGGACTGCCCCGGCCATGACATCTGGGAACGCGACTTTGCAGGCTCATGCGGGTTGTTCTCCATTGTACTCAAGGGCGGAGACTACCCGGATACAGCGGCACTCGTCGACGATATGAAGCTTTTCAAAATGGGCTTCAGTTGGGGCGGCTATGAAAGTCTGATACTGCCGAGCGACCCACGCGGCAGCCGCAGCGTAACGACTTGGAAGGCGGAAGGCCCGGTTGTCCGTATCCATATCGGCCTTGAAGACACCGAAGACCTGATCGCGGAACTGGAAGCCGGTCTAAGGCGCTACGCGGCGCACATCAACACACAGGCGGCCGGATGATCAGCGACTTTGAAATTGCGGCGCTTCTGCTCAGTTTCAAAGTTGCCATCTGGGCAACCATCCTTAGCCTGCCCCTCGCCATCGTTATGGGCCACACCATGGCCCGCCGCGATTTCGCAGGCAAAACAGCGGTAGAAGTCCTCATTCACGCGCCACTCGTGGTCCCCCCGGTTGTGGTGGGATATCTGCTTCTCATCCTCCTTGCACCCAACAGCATGATTGGCGGGTGGCTCGTCAGTCTGGGCATCAGCCCGGCCTTCAAATGGCAAGGAGCGGCGTTGGCCAGCGGCCTTATGGCGCTCCCGCTGATGATCCGCGCTATACGGCAAGCGTTTGAAGCGGAGCCCAAGGCCTACCTTGAAGTTGCGGCCACATTGGGCGCCACCGCACGGCGCCGGTTCTGGCGGATTAGCTTGCCTCTTGCTGTGCCGGGCATCCTCTCTGGGGTTGCCCTTGGTTTCGCCCGCGCTATCGGAGAATTCGGCGCCACTATTACATTTGCGGCGAACATTCCCGGCCTCACCCAGACCTTGCCATTAGCGCTTTACAGTGCCGCTCAATCACCCGGCGGGGAGGAAGCCGCGGCGCGGCTGGCCCTCCTGTGCCTGATACCGGCCATCAGCAGTCTTGCCCTCTCAGAATGGCTCGCACGCCGGGCGCGCAGAAGTCGGGGGCTGTGATGACACCCAGCAAAAGCCATATCGACATAGCTTGGCGCACGGGACGTGTGGATGGATATGCCCGGTTCTCCCTTAGCGCCGGCATCACGGCACTGATCGGCCCATCAGGTGCCGGCAAAACTACTCTCACACGGCTGTTGGCGGGGCTTGAATGTCCGACCACAGGCACCATTAACCTTACCGGAGAGACAGTTTTCAGCAGCAGCCAGCGGATTAACCTGAAGGCGGAGCGCCGCGGCATTGCGCTTGTTCCCCAAGACAGCACCTTGTTCCCGCACCTCACGCTTTATCAAAACATTACCTTCGCTTGCCGAATACCGGAAGCGGAGCTTATGGCACTGTGCGAACAAGCAGGCATCCACAACCGGCTGGACGCCAAGCCGCACACCTTGTCGGGCGGCGAGGCCCGACGCGCGGCCATCATTCGTGCGGTGGCATCGAAGCCAAAGTTGCTGGTTCTGGATGAACCGCTGAATGGTCTGGACCCCGTCCGCCGCAAAGACATCATGCAGCTCATCCGGACGCTGAACAGGAAAGCCAGCCTACCCATCCTGATGGTAACCCATCAGGCGGAGGAAATGCTCCAGACCGCTGACTGTGCTATCCTTATGCAAAACATGCACGCAACGGTGGCTGGTCCGCTCGGCGAAATTTTCGCCCGCCCTGAAACCGCAGCCCTTCTTCATCTGGATGACGCCGGTCGCCTGCTTTCTCTTCGGGTCTCAAAACGGGCCGACAGCATGATCGCATGCGATATGGGAGCTCACGAACTTTGGTTACCTGACGACGGTGAGGCTGTGGGCAGCTTGTTGCGGCTGCGTATTCTGGCACGCGATATCGCCATTGCACGTGAACGCACCGAAGGCCTCAGTATCGTCAACCAGATTGAGTGCCGCCTTGTGCATGCAAGCAAACGCAGAGCAGGCGTTGATCTTATGCTTGTGCCGGAGGGAACAGAATTTCAGCTAACCAGCCGGATAACCGAGCGCTCCTTCAAGTCACTGGACCTGAAGGAAGGGGCCAAAGTTTACGCACTCATCAAGGCTGTTGCGGTCAAGGAACTGATCGCCCGGTGATCCAGCCCTTACCCCGTTACTCTTCCCTAAAAGCGTAAGCGATAACTAATTTGCAGGATAGTTTGCGCCTGATCGGCGGCATAACCGATGGCTTTCCGCGCCGGACGCCAGCTATCCAGTCGCAGATATTCCAGAATCAACTGGTCATGTTTGCGAAATTCGCGTGATATCGCCACCGTCCACGCATGCCCCCATTCGTTATTGTTGTCCTCCACAATGAAGGTATTGTCACTGGTTGCGAACCAGTCATAGCGGACACTTAAGCGGTTACGGTCAAATCTTTGGCTCGCCAAAACAAAAACAGCTTCAAAATCAACGTCCACCGGATACTGACCGCTGCTTTCCTTCACTCCCATAAGTGTGTTGCCTGTCATGTACTGACTGATCAGCTTCAAGCCAGGAAGCGGGTCAGCTTCTGCATAAACATTCCAGAAACGCGTATCCCAGCCATATTGCTTGCGTTTTAGCGCCTCGGGGTCGCCGCGATTGTCATAGTAAAATACCCCTGCTCTGAAACGTTTGGCATAGTCCCAGTCAAGCGAAACATAATAACCTGGCCGGCCGTCTATCTCGTTTACCGGGTGCACCCAGAGCGGTTGACTGGCAAGGAAATCACTGTCCGCACCTATGGAGGGCAGGTCCGCTAGCGGCAACTGGCTGAAGGCCCCAACTTTATAGTCATTCATGGCCCAACCGCGAAACGCCAGAAGCGTTCCCGCCGGGTCATTGAAGCCAAAGACTGCGGCGGTCAACGACAGACTGTGCGCACCGGCGCGGTACTTTGCCTTGCCTTCCAGCGCCAGCGCGCGGATTTCCTCACCAACCCAACTGTTGATAGCGGACGGGGTAATTGTGTAGGGGCTGGTCCAGGCTACCCCTACATTCTCACGCGAAATATGCGGGAACATCAGGCCCAGACGGCCTTCATAGCTTACGGCAGACCGCGGGGCGGGTTTATATTCAAGGTAGGCCTCCACGAGGTCGAGCGGCTTGTTCTGCTCATGGTCAAACTTGGCATGCACAAACCCGCTCAGGTCCCAGCTGATTTCAGCTTTCGCCAGAATGGAGACTTCGGCCAGGCGCAGTTCTTCAACAACGTTCCCTGCCCAGTGCGTTCCGCCATAACGCCCTTTACCAAGCCAGTCCCTAAACCAGCTTGGCTCACCATCAGCGATGGTAATCCGGGCATCCGCCAGAAAATCGAAGCTTATCGTCGGGAATGGTTCGTCCGCGTTCGCCCCCCAACCCATCAACAAAGGCAATAATGCTAATGTAGCCGAGTTAGACCGTTTCATACCCGCCATCCTCAAGAAACTTCTCAAGTTCAGCGGCGGGCACTGGTCTTGAGAAATGATAGCCCTGCAATGTGTCGCAGCCGTATTTTTTCAGACGCGCGACAGACTCCTCGTCCTCGACACCCTCAGCCGTCACCGTCAGGCCCAGATTGTGCCCTAACTCAATCGTCGAGCGCACGAGGATGTTGTCCTCTTCGCTTTTGGCAAGATTCATCACGAAGGATTTGTCGATCTTGATCTCGCTGACCGGCAGGCGCTTGATATAACTGAGCGACGAGTAGCCCGTGCCGTAATCATCAATCGAAAGCGTCAGGCCCATAGCAGCGAGCATGTTCAACACTTCAAGCGCGCGTTCCGTATCATGCATGACCGCACTTTCTGTCACCTCCAGCTCAAGAGAACTCGCCTCAACGTCAAATTCCTTAAGAAGCATCAGTATTTGTCCCGGAAGGCCGGGGTTCATCAGGTCGCTTGTTGACAGGTTCACTGCAACACCCAGCCCGAGCCCCTTCGCGCGCCAGTCAGCCACCTGCATGATAGCCGCGCGCAGGCCCCACTCCGTGAGGTGCCGGATATCTCCGGTCCTTTCGGCATGGGGAATAAAATCATCCGGAGGTACAAAGCCCCGTGTCGGGCTGATCCAGCGCACCAGCGCCTCAGCCATGGTAACCCTGCCTGTCGCCAAATCCAGTTTCGGCTGGTAGGCAAAACGTACCTCGCCATTTTTAAGACCAACACGAAGCTCGCTCATCATCGAGAGGCGTTGCATTTGTGATTTATCGCTATCGGGGTCATACCAGGCATAGCCTTTTTGCATCATACGCCCCTTATCAAGCGCGGCGTTCGCACGGCGCAACAGGGTCGCTGTATCGTCGCCGTCGCCCGGGTATTTTACCAGCCCAAGCTTCGCTCGTGCATCAATAATAATCCCCGCCACGTCGAAAGGCGTGAGAAACGAGTTCATGACGAGGGACGCAACAGTTTCCGCCTCGCTCGCATCTTCAAGGATAAAGGCAAAACTTTCGGTGGTCAGGCGCGCCACATTGGTATCTGCCACCTGATGCAACCGGCCACCTACACAGACCATCAAGTCGTTGATATTACTGTGGTTCAACACACTTCTGAGCTCGGGCACCTGCTGTACTTCTGCAACGATAACAACAAAAGAATCGCTTCCACTAATCGTGTCATCCAGCATGTCTTCGAACATCAAGCGGTTGGGGAAACCGGTCTCGGTGTCATGAAAAGCCTGAAAACGGATTTTGTTTTCCCGTTCCTGCACCGCGCCAATCATTTGGTTAAAGCTCATGGTCAGGTCGGCGACTTCATCCCCTTCGGTGGGGGCATCGACCACCCGGTACTCACCAGCCGTAATGCGCTGGGCCGCCTCGGCAAGCCGGCGCAATGGGCGGGTCACACCTCGTGAAACCACCACGCTACCGCTGATCAGAAGCAGAAGCCCGCCAATAAGTGTGACTATCATGGCCACCACCAGAGGGTCGAAAGGCTCAAGTGCGACATCGATGGAGTAATAAAGCAGTGCGCTGATTTCCGTCTCGTTGTCGCCGGCATTCAGCGGCAGCCGCCAGAACAGATGATCTTGCCCATTGAACCGTGCACTAAAGACTTCGGAAACCGGCGGATTTTCAGCCAAAAACGCCTTGAGTGCCACCTGCTCAGACGTTGCGCCAGCCAGCGAATATTGCCGATCCTGATTTTGGTAAATAAATGCAATTTCGAGATCGATCGGCGACAAGCCTTTAATCTCAAGCGCGGTTGTTTCGTCAAGTTCCATGCCAAAAGCGACCCAGGCAGTCGGGATGGGCGCCAGCACCGGCACCACCACCAGTTCGTAAACCCTTCCCGCGATCTCGACCATTCGGGAAGCGGCACCATTTGCCTCGGCCTCCAGCTTCATGGGAGCTGGAATCGCCGCCACAGCAGACTGCCCACCGCCC
>NZ_JBLXGZ010000011.1:0-118999 GCF_048260245.1 Kordiimonas sp.
TCGCGCTGAAGATAGGCCGTTCGGGACAACCTGTGCAAAAGCCGGCAGGGCGGGGAGGCACAACGTCTGCAAGGTTCGCCGGTGGTGCTGAGGGTTTGTCTTCTGTACGCAGCAGTGACGGAGCCCAGGTGGCCAGAAACTTAGTCAGCCCCTCGCGAATTATCTGGCCGCTGTATTCGCCAGCTCTGGGAAGCGGGCCTTTGCCGACAATAGCTGTATCAAGGCCTGCGCGGCGTATCAGGGTATTCAGTTCATGTTCGATGAATTCAGGCTGGCCTTCCTCAACGATCAGCACAGCCTTTTTGCCGCGGCAAAACTCTGTGACCTCATCGGGGATCAAGGGATAGGTGACATTCAGGCAATATATGGGCAGTTCGCTTGCGCCGTATGAATCGGCGAGGCCCATGAGTTCCTGTGCGCGGTTCAGGTTATTATACAAGCCGCCCTGAACAATGATGCCGATCTCGCTGTCTTTCGGCCCGAAAAACTCGTTGAGGCGTTCGGTCTGGACAAAATCGATGCCTGCGGGCCAGCGATTCTCGATCTTCTCGACTTCATGCAGAAAGTTGGCGGGGGGCAGCACGATGCGGTTCAGGTCGCGGACAGGGGCCGCAGCAGCATCGGACACCGTCAACGCAGGGCGCTTGTTGTCCTTCGCGATGAATTCTCCGGTCATGTGGCAGGACCGGACCCGAAGCTGCAGCATCACAGGTGTGTTAGACGCCTCCGAGAGCCGGAAACCATTTTCGACCGCATCGACGATGCTGGTGAGGTTGGGGCGAGGGTCGAGAAGCCACATCTGGGATTTCATAGCGAAGGCGTGGGTGCGTTCCTGCATGATAGAGGAACCTTCGCCGTAATCTTCGCCGACGATAACCAGCGCGCCGCCGCGTACACCGCCCGAAGCAATATTCGATAGGGCATCGGAGGCGACATTGGTGCCGACAACAGACTTCCAGGCGACAGCGCCCCGAAGTGGATAGTTGACCGAGGCGGCGAGCATGGCGGGGGCGGTGGCCTCCGAGGCGCTGGCTTCAAAATGCACATCAAGCGATTCGAGCAGTTCATTGGCGTCGGCGAAGACATCCATCAGATGGCTGATTGGCGAGCCTTGATACCCGCCAACATAAGCCACGCCCGATTGCAGAAGCGCCTTTGTTACAGCCAGAATGCCTTCTCCGCGAAAGACTTCGCCTGCCTGTGCTTCCAGCTTTAGAACTTCGGACTTGAAAGAGCGCTCTGCCATCGTTTTATCCTGCCACCAGAGCCAGCACGCGCAGCGGACTGCCTGAGCCTTCGCTGATTTTAAGCGGAGCGGCAACAATCACGGCACCGGTTGGGGGCAGTTGATCGAGGTTCTCCAGACACTGAAGCCCGTATTTGCCGGCGCCGTGCAAAAGAGTGTGTGCTGGATACTGCGGTTCAAGCAGGTGCGCTTGCCCGGCATCCGTGCCGATCGTCTCCACACCAAAGCCGATGATGTCGCGCTTTTCGATCAGGAAGCGCACGGCTTCTGTTGACGGTCCAGGCGTATGTGCGCCGTCCTCATACCTGTTGGTATAGGCATCCACATCGCGTTTTGACCAATCCGTCCGGAATAAAACCCAGGTGCCGGCAGGAATTTCACCGTGTGCGGCTTCCCAGGCCTCAATATGAGAAACTTCCAGAAGGAAATCAGGATCTGCCGCTGCTTCGACCGAACAGTCAATCACAACAGCCGCGCCAATAAAGTCTGCAGGGGGCAGGAGGTCAACGGTATTGTCCTCAAGGTCCTTGCCAGATATCCAGTGTGCCGGTGCGTCGAAGTGTGTACCGGTGTGTTCGCAAACCGTGAAGTTGCTCCAGTACCAGGCAACGCCGCGTTCGTCATAACGAGAAATCACCTCGCGGGAGAATTTCGCGCATTGCCCAAACTGTGGTGGCAGCTCGAGGACCGGTGTTTCCTCGGACAACATCTGGGTCAGATCGATGACACGAATAGCACCTGATGCGATATCCGTTGCGAATTGCGCTAAGGTTTGTTTGCTGGACATAGCCCCTCCTTTGGCTCATTGATGACAAAAGAGTGTCGAATAAAACTTGCATATGCAAGTAATATTTTCAGTGGAGACCAAGCTGTATGGTGAAGGACCGACGCCCTTATGGGGATCCGGGAAGCGATTTATTTCAGGTCGAGGCTTACCCTTTTTACCTGCTCAATCGGGCTGTAAGCCGGTACAATGTTGTCATTGAAGCCGAACTGCGTAGCATTGATATCGATATACCTTCTTGGCGCGTATTGATGATCCTGGGTGAACAGTCACCGCTGGCAGTTGGGCAGGTGGCCCGTTCCGCTGTGATTAATCTGTCGACAATGATGCGCGTGATTGAACGCATGGAAAAGGCTGGCTTGGTCAGCACGCAACCTGCCGAAGAGGACCGAAGGGTTACGGCGATTTCATTGACCGAGGCCGGGCGTGCCAAGTTGGTGGCGGCGCGTGAAGCAACGGCGCCGATCTACCGGAAGCTTATCAGGGGTTTTTCCGCCGGGGACTTTTCTCGCCTGTTGACGTTGCTCAATCGGCTTCACGACAATCTGGCCTGATCAGCTTGCCAACGCTAAAATGTTTAAACCGGCGCATAATGAAATTGTCTGAAAAGCAACGGTTATGTCTATTTCTAGTCATTGAAGGCACATATTCCCCAGAGGTAGGCTCAGACATCGTCATGGTTTCCAGCAAGGAGAATTGCGCGTGATAGCCAAGGTTTTGAAAAAAATTGCATTCGCTGTCGTACTCTGGAGCGGTGCGCTTGCGCTACTCGCGCCGGTACAGGCTGACGCCATGCAAACCCCGACTGAACTCACGCAAATGTTTAGCTGGTGGAACAAGGCTTTCAAGACGGAGGGTGGTTTCACTCGTGAAGGTTTCGCGCGCCATTTCACCGAAGACGGCGCGATTATGATTGATGGGCACATGCGTGTGCAGGGACTAGACAATCTCGTTGCACATTTTCAGGGCATCCAGAGCCGTACCGACAGTGTTGAAATTGTACTGCCTTTCAAAGAAGAATTCCGGTCTGGTGACAAAATATTCACCTACCACTTGATCAAATCTGTCGCAGGGGAACAGCAAAACCTCACGCACGCGATGGGATATGCCGAGGTGAGAGACGGTAAAATCTCGCTGATTCATCTGGTCCGCAGTGCTGAGTCTGACCGCAATGCCGTCAATGCAATATTTGATAACTGAGAACGGCGCCATTAAAGGCCTGATTCTTAAAAAGATATAACCCAAGAAAGGAAAGCAAATGCGTGGCATTAACTTGCGCCATGGCCTCATGTCGGCCCTGATTGCGACTATGTCGACAACGGCTTTTTCCGCAGCTTCCCATGCCGCTGAACTGATAGCGCTGGTCGGCGGAAATGTTATTGATGTCGAAAGCGGCAAAACTATCAAAAATGCGACAGTGCTGATCGAAGATGAGCGTATCAGCCAAATTGGTGCGCGCAATGACGTCAGCATCCCCGATGGCGCTGAAGTGGTTGAGATGACCGGTAAGTATTTGGCGCCGGGTCTGATCAACATGCACACACATTTCACACTGGTTCTCCCGGGCACGCAGGCAATGGCTTTGCAGCACGAAACCGAGGCGGAGATGGCTTACCGCGCTGCGGAAAACGCACGTAAATCGCTGCTTGCCGGCACAACAACGGTACGCACACCCGGTGAAGACAAGCATGTCTCCCTCGCGCTGAACAAAGCCATCAAGATGGGCTATGAGATTGGCCCGCGGATCTTCAGTGCCGGTATCCCGGTAACGCCAACGGGTGGGCACAGTGGCGATCTTGTCCTCAATGGTGTCGATGGTCCAACCGAGGTCGCCAAACATGTGCGCCGGCAAATCCTTGCAGGGGCAACCTGGATCAAATTGATGAGCACCCGTGGTTTGGCAGACCCGCACGGTGCTATCGCGTCGTCTGACCTCACCGTGGAGGAGATGACGAAAGCCGTTGAAATTGCGCACGGACACGGCGCAAAGGTCACAGCGCATTGTTCCAATAAAACAGCGGCGCTGCAGGCCCTTGAGGCAGGTGTTGACAGTTTTGAGCATGGTTACTTCTTCGATGAAGAAACATACAGAGCGATGAAGAAGGCAGATGCATGGTATATCCCCACCATCGTGGTGAGCCAGAAAGGTGCTATGGAATTCTTTGAGAAGATCGGTTCGCCGCAGTGGTATCTGGACCGTGCCGCCCAAGTTGGCGAACAGCATTGGAAGTCATTGCAGACCGCGATCAAGATGGGCGTGAATATCGCGATGGGGAGTGACCAGTTCCCCTATGAGCCAAACGAGGGAACAGTAGCATCGATCCGCGAGACAGAGCTTTACGTGGAAGCGGGAATGACACCTGCACAGGCACTGCGCACAGCAACACTTAACCCGGCCCGACTGTTGGGAGCGGATAAGGATGTCGGCTCGCTCAAGGCAGGCAAATACGCAGACATTCTGGTTCTCACAGAAAACCCGCTGGAAGACATTCGGGCGCTGCGCACTTTGGGCATGGTCCTGAAAGGTGGCGAAGTCGTTCGTAACGACTGGGCTCAGTAACCTCGCTCTTTCCAAGCCGCAATAGCCCCTCCGGCAGTTGCAGGTTTCCCGCAGGCTTTTTCCCAAGCCTGCGGGATTTTTTATGTGTAAAGTCAGAGCGCATAAAAAATGCCGCACCTCGGGGAAGGAGTGCGGCATTCTACCACGGGAGGTGGGAGGGAAGAGTGTCTAGGCAGCAATCATTGCCGTGACTTCCACTTCAATCAGGAAGCCGGGCATTGCAAGGGCAGCGACGCCCAGCAAGGTATTGGCGGCAGGCATGCTGTCACCATAAAAAGCCGCAATTGCGGGGCCAACCACATCCAGTTTATCGGGGCTGTAGTCAACCACATACGTACGCATGCGGACGACGTCGGCGGGTGTGGCTCCCGCAGCGGCAAGGACTTCCTTAAGGTTTTTAAAGACCTGATCACACTGCACAGCCAGGTCATCCTCGCCGACAAGGTTATGGTCTTTGTCCCAGGCTACTTGTCCGGCACAGTGTATTGTCTTCGCTGCGCTGGATGCAACTGCGTGAGAGAAGCCGAACTGTACGGTTTCATACATGCTGGCGGGGTTAATGATTTCTCTGTTCATGGGAGTTCCTTTAGTTTCAGGCTTGTGCTTTGGTTCCGTAGGGATAAACACCGGTTTCAGCCATGAAGCCTTGTTCCGCGTATTCCATCAGTTCCATGTAATTACCGAAAGGATCCCGTAGGTACTGTGCCCGCGACCCCACTGTTGGCCCTTCATCCATGACGATAGGCCCGGCCATGGCGGTACAACCCTCTTTTTCCAGATAGGCGACGGCTTTTTCGATATTCTCGACTTTAAAGGCAAGGTGATGGCCACCGATATCGCAGTTGCGAGGGGGGGCAGACCGCTGATTTTCGCCTCTTTCATATTCAAAAAGTTCGATCATGAGATTGGATGCCAGTTTTAACATGCAGATCGAAAGTCGTGCGCCTTTGACGTCTACATGAGCTTCGGTCCAGTCGCGACCATCTTCCATTTCCGGTATTTCGTCAGCATCAAATGGCCCCATGCGATACGCGATCTCGGCACCGAACACTTTGCAGTAGAAGTCGACAGCCTTGTCCAGATTGGCAACGGTGATGGACACATGGTCCACATGGCAATATCCAGGGATCATATTTTCCTCCCGAAACGAGTTGAAGTTAAAGCAGGTTGATCAGGAAAACGGCCCCGATGACGGCGGGCACCACGAAGCGGATCAGGAACAACCACACCCGGAATAAAAGTGTGTCCCCCACCTGCAGCTCATCCAGAAGGCTCACCTTTCCGAGGCCCCAGCCAGCAAGCACGGCCATACAGATACCGCCAAGCGGCATGAGGATGTTTGAGACCAGATAGTCCAGCAGGCCAAAGATTGTTTTTTCTTCGAACAAGGGAATGAAGGACAGCGGATAGACATGAGCCCATATGTTGTTGGAGAAAACAGTCAGGAGGCCAAGCAGCCAAAGAAGTGCCGACGCTATAATGGTCAGCCGGACCCGGCTCATCGACGTCAGATCTTCAAGGCACGCGACGATGGTCTCAAGCAATGTGATGGCTGATGTCAGGGCTGCCACGGACAGCAGCAGAAAAAACAATGGCCCAAAGATCAATCCCCCCGGCATTTGCCCAAAGGCGACGGGAAGTGTTGCGAAGATCAGGCCCGGTCCTTCTGCGGGAGACAGGCCGTGTGCGAAAACGATTGGGAAAATTGCCAGCCCGGCAAGTAGCGCCACGCCACCGTCCGCTGCGGCTACAATAACGGCAGACCGAATGAGCGGGGTCTTTTTGTCCATATAGGAGGCGATGGTCATCAACACCCCGACACCAACACCGAGAGAGAAAAAGGCCTGACCGACAGCCATCAGTACAATGGTGGGTGTCAGCGTGGAAAAGTCTGGCGTGAATAGGAAGGACAGAGCTTTTTCCATGTTGCCATAGAGAAAGGCATATCCAAGCAGAACGCCAAGAATGATAAAGAGCCCGGGTGTCATCCAGCCAAGCATTTTCTCAAGGCCATTTTTGACACCAAATGCCACGGTGGCAGCGGTTACCGCAATGAAGACCGCCTGATAAAACATCATCCGTGTGGGATCGGCCAGCATGTTGCTCAAATTGCTTGCCGCTGTGGCTGTGTCTGATACCTGCCCGTCCGGTGTGAGGGACGTTATGAAATAATCCACTGTCCAGCCGGCAACAACACTGTAAAAGCTAAGCGCAATGAAAACGGCGGTAACAGCCAACCATCCGTAGGACCGCCACTTTGGCGAGACTCCTTCGGCTCTAGCCAGGACATCCATACTGCGCACGACGCCTTGGCCGCCGCGGCGGCCGATCACGAATTCGGCGATCAGGGCGGGTAGCGCCACACAGGTTAAGGCAAGCACATAGACCAGGATGAAGGCGCCGCCGCCATTTTCGCCTGCAACATAAGTGAATTTCCAGATGTTGGAGATCCCGATGGCGCTGCCGATGGCTGCTGCCAGAAAATACAGTTTCGAGGTCCATTTACGTTGTTGCATCTTGTTTCCTGCAGTTTCGGGCGGGTTTGGGCACGAATGTTTCAGGTGGCGGCAGGCAACAGATATGTTGCTGATGGCACCCGATGCCTGCGTTTGAAGCCATATATCCCCCAAGGCCCGATATTCAAACACACCGGATGGTCGGGCTGGGCTTATGTTATTTCAATGACAATCAGTTGCGAAAACCATTGCATTGTGTGCAACAGTCTCGGCATGGCTCAGGCCAGTTCATTATTGAAATAGGATTGCAGGTATTTCAGGCACTCCCGCGCTGCAATTGGCAACACACGTCCAAGGCGCGTCACAATTTCGGCAGAGGTGTTGGACAGGCTGTTACTTGCCAGCGGTATGGAAACCAGTTGGCCGGTTTTCAGTTCCTTCAATATTGCGATGTCGGGCAGGATAGTGGCCCCGTTTGTAGTCATTGCCATGTTTTTAAGAATGAGCAGGGAATTGGAGGTCACTGTCGGCGAGATGACAACCTTCTCTTTCAGGGCTGCCTGATCAATGATCTCGCGTATCCGAAAATTCTTGAGCGGCAAGGCGCAGTTGCACCCACTTAATTGCTCCAGCGTCAGGCTCTTGTTGTTGGCGAGCTTGTGGTCGGCTGCCATGACGGCCTTGAGGGGCTGGTCATAAGCTTTCTGGACAGAAATTTTCGGCGATGGCGGACAATCAAAGACCATCCCGATGTGGGCTTCGTCTTCTTCAACCATCGACAGCACCTGATTGGTGCCAGACACCCGGATGTCGAGCTGTATTTCAGGGTAGCGCGTGCTGAAGGCCTGCATGCTTTCAGACAGCAGGTCGCTGACATATCCTTCGCCCATCGATATTGTGACCGTGCCGCGCCTGAGGCCGCGAATGTCATTCAAATGAGAGGAAAGCATTTCTTTTTGGGTCAGGTCTTCCCGGTAGTAGCGCACCACCATTTCACCGGCTTCTGTTAGTTTGGCCGTGCCGCGCCCGCGTTCCAGCACTCCCACACCCAGTTCATCTTCCAGCGTGGCGATCTGGCGGCTGACTGACGATGGCGCAACATTCATCTTCTCGCTCGCGGCGCGCATCGAGCCACACTGCGCCACTTCATAAAGATAACGAAGTCGGGAAAGACTAAGATGCATGGAGCGGCCTCCCTTACTTTGTAGTTTGCGCAAAAAGCAACATAATCTGTTATTCATTGTAGTTGGAGAACGTTGGTCGGACCAGTAAAAATTATTCCGTTAACGCCTCTGCCTGAGATCACTGAAATTTTCCAGATACTTAGCGGAAGTGAAAAAGAAAAACGGGGAATTCCGGTATGGACAGAACTTTTATTGACTGGCGCGGTTACATTCCAGCCATTACGACGCCGTTCAATCAGAAGGGTGCGTTTGATCCTGGTATGCTAGATGCTCTATTGGCTTGGCTACACCAAGAAGGAATGCATGGTGTTGTGGTAGCCGGCACAACCGGCGAATGGTTTTCGATGACCGTGGAAGAGAAAAAATTACTCTACAAAACCACCGGTGCGGCCATGGCTGGCAAGATGACTATCATCGCGGGCTGTAACGCCTTTACCGCAGAACAAGCCATCGCATCGGCACATGTTGCTGCAGATTGTGGTTTTGATGGCATCCTGCTTACCCCGCCTCCCTACGTAAAGCCGGCTCCTCGGGAAATTTATGCCTTTTATGCTGACGTGTGCGAGCAAAGCCCGCTGCCTATCTGTGTGTATAATTGGCCGCCCGGTACCGGTGTTGACATGGATCTAGACCTGCTGGAGCTGATTTGCGCGCTTGATAAGGTTGTCGCATTGAAAAACTCGACCGGTAGTGCTGCAAAGTATCTGGAAGTTGCCCAGGCGCTGCACACCAAAGTGCGTGTTTTCGGAGCACCGATGAACGAAGCTGGCGCCAACATGCTCGAGAGTGGCCTTTCCGACGGTCTCATGGGCAGTGGCGGCGTGTTGGGCCGAAATCAACCGGCCTTTTTTGATGAACTCTGGGCTGGAAACCGAAGCAAAGCGCTGGCTTACGGGGCGATGGACCGCCGGGTCATGGAAGATTGGTTTGATGTAAACTATATCGCTCGTTTCGGTTCGGCTCAGGCCATCATGAAAACGGCGCTCAATCTGCAAGATCTCCCCGGCGGGTTGCCCAGAAGGCCTATCCTGCCATTGCTGGACAATGAAGTTGACATTATCCGGGGGACATTGACAGACTTGGGTATACTATAAGCGGAATTTGATTTCCCAAAGTAACCCGATACTGATTTGCCCTATGGAAAAATATGACGTTCTGATAATTGGTGGCGGGTTAGTGGGGTGCGCCAGTGCCTGGCACCTTGCTGATGCCGGTGCGTCTGTCCTTCTGGCGGAAAAGGGTGAAATCAATCGTCTTGCCTCCGGGCAGAATGCAGGATCGCTGCACTTTCAGCTTGAACACCGCCTGATTGAACATGGCGACGCCATGGCGGAACAGTTCGCCCAGATCATTCCCCTTAACAAACTTGCCGCCGAACTTTGGGCTAGGCTTGAGACAGACCTTGGTGAAGGCCTTGAGGTTGTGATGAAGGGCGGCATCATGGCCGCGATGACCGACGAAGAAGTTCTCCTGCTGAAGAAGAAGTTCGCCATGGAATCCCGGCACGGTATGCAGACCGAGCTGTTAACGCGGGATGAAGCGAAAAACCTGGCGCCATATCTGACGGATAAAATTCTTGCCGCTGCCCATTTCCCGGATGAAGGACATGCGAACCCGAGGCTGGTAACGCCTGCATACGCTCGCGCGGCAAGCCGTGCCGGTGCGGATATCAAAACCAGATGCGAGGTAATCTCTATCCAGCGACAGCATGGCTGCTGGACAACCACGATTCGGGATGAAGCAAGCGGCGAGTTGCAGGAAGTTGTGGTTGACAAAATCCTGAATGCTGCGGGCGCATGGGCCGGGCATAGTGCTCTTATGGCAAACATTCACATGCCGGTGTTTCCCGTGCCGCTGATGATGAACGTGACCGAGCGCACGGGCCCCTGGTTACCGCATTTGTTACAGCGTGCGGGTGCCCGGTTGTCCATGAAGCAGGTTGCCTCGGGCAATTTGCTGATAGGCGGTGGCTGGTCGTCGCGGTTTGTCTACAAGAATGGCCAGCCCGACTTAAACAGGCGCCCTGAGTTGATTGAACGCAATGTAGTCAGGAATTTGGAACTTGCTGCGGGTCTTGTCCCCGATGTGGCCCCGCTACACCTGCTAAGATGCTGGACCGGCGTGGTCGGCGTGACGTCCGATCAGTTGCCGCTTCTAGGTGAGGTCGGTGGTTTCCCGGGCTATTATATTGCAACAGGCGGGTCCGGTTTTACCCTCGGGCCGGTGTATGCCAAATTGATTGCCGAACTCATGACTGAGGGTCGGTCAAGCTACGATATATCACTCTATAGCCCCAGCAGGTTTGGCCATATCAATGGCTTCATGACGGGAAAATAACCGATGGCGAAACGTGTAACAGATCATGTCACCCGGTCCGGTCAGGTTACTGTCCACTTGAACGGAAAAGATGTCACGGCCTATGAGGGCGAAACGGTGGCGGCGGTTCTTATGCTGTCTGCCGGACGTGCAACGGGCGTAGATCCACTTGGCAAACCCCGGGCCCCATTCTGCAATATGGGGGTTTGCTATGACTGTATGGTTGATATTGCCGCGAGCGGCGACGTTTCGCGTTCTCGCAAATTGCGCGCCTGCATGACGCCGGTTACGGACGGCATGGTCGTTGTCACATCTGCGCCTGAGGTGAAGAAGCCCTGATGAATTCTGATGAGAGCAATATGACACGCGAAGTTTACGACGTAGCAATCATTGGTGCCGGGCCGGCTGGCCTTGCCGCAGCGTCTGAACTGGTCAGTGCTGGCGTGCACATTGTGGTTCTTGATGAGCAACAGCGTCCAGGCGGTCAGATATTGCGTCAGCCTCCGTCCGGCTTCAACGTCACGAACTGGCTCAAGGGACCATTATATAGTGGTCTGAAAAATCTGTTGTTTGACATGGAACAACACCCCGGGGTCGAGTGGCATTTTGCAACGACCGTCAGCGGTATTACCCAGTCGGGACCAGAGTTATTCGAAGTTTGGCATCAAGGGCCGGAAGGGCTTGCAGGAATTCTGGCGCGCCGGGTTCTGGTGGCAACGGGCGCTTACGAGAGGCCGTTAGCTTTTCCGGGCTCAACAGTGCCCGGGGTCATGGGGGCTGGTGCCATTCAGACCCTGCTGAAAAGCCAGCAGGTACTCGGTGGCGACAGCTTTGTTTTCGCGGGCGCCCATCCTTTGCAGCTGGTTGTGGCCGAGCAGGTATTGGCAGCGGGTGGCCATATTGAAGCCGTTGTTTTTGCCCAGCCCTTTTCCCGCAGCCTTTCCATACTAAAGTCCCCATTTTTGCCTCTCATGCACGGGCGGACATTTATGGCGGCCCTGAAGTCTTTCCGTGCGCTGAGAAAAGCCGGTGTACCGGTGCTCTTCGGCCAGACTGTATCGAGAGCTTACGGTGTGGATGCCCTGGAGAGGATCGAGGTATGCCCGGTTACGCCTGATGGGAGGCTCAAATCAGAAGGGGCCCAGCATTTCACCGCTGATACTCTGGGCCTTTGCTACGGCTTTCAGGTGTCGTCTGAGTTGGCCAGACAAGTGGGAGCAGAGACCTTTTGGGGTGGTGACACCGCCGGGGGCTGGTTGGTTAGCCATGACCGCTGGGGTGAAACCAGTGTCGTCGGCCTTTTTGCGGCGGGCGAGACAACAGGCATGGCCGGGGCCGATGCGGGCGTGGCGGAAGGACACATTGCAGGCATTGGCCTGCTGCGGTCGCTGGGGAAACGGGATGACCGCGCATGCAACGCGGATGCACGGGGCCACCGAAAGCGGCTGGGTCATTATCAGAGGTTTGCGACTTATCTGCGCAGCTTTTCAGAGCTGCCTGAGCATTTGGTGGCGGGCATGATGACGCCGGAGAGTTATATATGTCGGTGTGAAACGGTCAGTTGTGCAGAGCTCAGCACTGTGCTGCATGAGAATAAACATCTTGCAGACGCGGGCAGTATCAAACTACTGAGCCGGGTTGGGATGGGGCGGTGTCAGGGACGGCTTTGTTATGCAAATTTTGCTGATATGGTGCGCAGCGAAACCGGAAAGACAGAGGCTGATATTGGTCCGTTTCAAGCCCGTTGGCCTGCAAAGCCACTGGTGATCGGTGATATACTGGCAGATGAGGAAAACCCCGGGAACAACTAATCCCCGGGGTCCGTTTTATGATTGTCAGGTGTCTATTTTTCGGCTGAAGCGGCTTGCTTTTGTCTGACCCACGCCATGACCGACTCTTCCATCGATTTCAGCGAGATGCTGCCATGGCGAAGTGCCGCAAAATGGAACTCCCGGATGTCGAACTTTTCACCCAGCATCTTTCGGGCCTTTTCCCTGACCTCAATAATGCGGTTCATGCCGACCTTGAAGGCCGTAGCTTGGCCGGGTACGGCAAGATACCGGTCCACTGCACGATAATTTGCCTCGGGCGGGCTGGAGGTGTTTTCGTTCAGGTAGTCAACGGCCTGTTCACGGCTCCAGCGCTTGTAATGCAAACCACTATCTACTACGAGACGGCACGCACGCCATAGCTCGCCGGCTAAACGACCAAAGTCGGAATAGGGGTCTTTGTAGAAGCCAAGCTCCCGTGCATAGCTTTCCGCATAAAGCGCCCAGCCTTCTGTCAGGGCTGTATTGGACCACCAGATCTCATAAGTCCGAATCTTAGGGATTTCGGGCAGGCTGTTGATCAGCGAATATTGCATGTGGTGGCCGGGGATGCCCTCATGAAACATAAGCGCTTCCATATCCACCTTTGAGACGCCACTCATGTCGTAGAGATTCACGTAGATCGTGCCAGGGCGTTTTCCGTCTGCGCTGCCGCTTTCGTAGAAGGCGCCAGGGGAGGATTTTTCCCGGTATTCCTCAAAGCGTTTGATCACCAGATTGCTGGGCGGCCGATAAGGCAGGATTTCATCCATCCGCTGCGACATCCGTTCCAGCGTATCGCGCGCGGCCGCCAGATAGCCGTTTCTTCCTTCATCCGTGTTCTCAAAATAGAATTGTTTGTCTTCTTTAAGGAAAGTGAAGAATTCGTTGAGAGTGCCCTTAAAGCCAACTTTTGACATGATTTTGAGCATCTCGCCGTGGATGCGGTCAACTTCAGACAAGCCGAGTTGGTGCACTTCCTCAGGCGTCATGTCGGTCGTCGTAAACTGGCGGATCAGAAATTGATAAAACTTATCACCGCCCGGCAGGTTCCAGACGCCATAGTCGTCATCAGCAAGCGGTTTTTGTTCTTCCAGTGCTGTTATCAGGTCGCGGTAAGCCGGGCCAAAGTCAGTTTTCAGCGCGGCTTCGGCATCTGAAATCAGTGTGGCTTTGTGGTCTGCAGGAATGTCAAGCAAGCCGATCTTCCGTTTGAAATCGGAAAACACCACATTGTCCATGCTGCTTTCCGCGTCGAACGGTCTGCCGCTGATGGATTGTTCCGCTCCGCCGATCAGACGCGGAATAAGATGCTTGGGCAGATAAATGCCCTTGTCCTGACGAAGTTTGATCTGGTCGATGAGTTGGTCGATTGGCGTGGCGACAGTTTTTACGCGGTTGATATAAGCCTGAGCATCTTCAACGCTGCCGATGCCGTGGTAGTTGACCAGCGTGCCAACGATCAATACATGCAACCCGACAATCTGGTTCAACGGATAGAGGTTGTCACGCCAGCCGTGGCGTTCGATCCGCAGTTTCAGCTCTTCTTCGAGGACGCGGTAGTTGAACTGTCCGTCGGCATCAAGGCTGTCATAATCGAAATCTGTATGGAGCTTTTGCAGGGACTGCCAAAGAAACGCTAGGTCCGCGTTTTTGGCGTCTACCGATATGTCGTCCCACTCGGCATGGATGCCGGGTTCACCCTGTTGGCTTTGCAGCATAGGGCTAACAGCCAGATTTTGCTGGTATATTTCTCCTAAGAAACTTAGGAGCCGCTCGGATTCTGCTTGTACAGATATGTCTGCGGTGGCCTGGTCTGGTGCTGCGATTACCTGTGGTGGCTGAAGGCCACCAAGAAAGGCAGCTGTGCTCAGCAGAAGCAGGTGCTTTTTCATTCCAAATCCTTTCCGGTTAAGAAAGAGCCACCGGCCCTTAAGGCCGGTGGCTGTATCGTGCCGACTAAATCTCTATAGCAGAGATATTAGTTGGTTTTGAAGGACAGTCGGATACCGACGGTCCGTACTGATGGCTCGACAAACAGGCCGCCGACAAAGGCCTTTTGGTATGCATTGGTGTAATAGTTGTTGTCGAAGACGTTCTCGACGTAGGCGACAATGCTGTACTGATCGTTGCCCATGCCAACACGGACGTTGGTGCTGTTATAGTCCGGCACTTCGTATGGGAAACCCGACTTGATCAGATAGTCTTTGTTCGAAACGGTGTCACCACGGTAGAACCACTCAGCGCGGATGTAGCCTTCATAGTCGCCCACAACCGGGAAGGTATACTCTGCATCACCGCTCAGTGTCCATTTGGGTGAGTTCGGGATGGTGTAACCGTCCAGCGTGTAGTTCTGACCTTCAATGTAAGAAACGAAGTTCTCGTATTTGGCGTTGAGGTAACCGATGGACGCACCCATGGTCAGGTTCTCGGTTACGAGGCCGGTGAACTCGGCTTCGACACCATAGCTGCGAGCTGAATCGGCGTTTTCAATGCCGGTGACAAAGGCAATGTCCCCGTTCTCATTGATGATGCCATCCTGGAATTCAGTCTGCAGGTCTTTCCACTTCATATAGAAGGCAGCAATATTCATCCGCAGGCGACGGTCCAGCAATTCTGACTTCAGGCCCGCTTCAAAGTTCCAGAGTGTTTCAGGATCGTAGGTTTTATCCGGCAGCAATTGATTGGTTTGCACGCCACCTGACTTGAAGGCTTTGGATACGGTCGCATAAGCTGTTGTATTGTCATTGATGCTATAGCCAACAGAAACCTTGGGTGAGATGTCTGAGAAAGAGGCTGTTTCATCCACAGAGTCAGAGATGATGCCGCCGGACACATTCACTTGAACACTGTCGATTTTCTCATGTGTCCAGCGCAGGCCGCCTGTTACAGAAAGACGGTCTGTCAGGTGATAGGTTGCTTCACCAAACACGGCCACACTGGTTGTTTTGCCGTTGGTCTGGGTCTCGGTTACAGTGGTGCCTTCAGGAAGACCGAATGCGTTTTCGGCTCCGGCATAGGTATATTGCTCAACATTTCCCTTGTCGCGTGCCAGCAAACCGCCGATCACCCATTCGAGGTCAGAAGAACCGGTGGACTGCAAACGCAACTCCTGGCTCAGCGACGTGCGGTACAGGTCCTTGGTTTCATACCAGCCATCAACGCTGCCGCCATCGATATCGCCGGCGAGGAAGCCTTTGGAATCCATGTAGCCGGTGATACTGGTCAGGGTTATTTCGTCGAAGTCGTAGGCGACTTTACCGGTCGTGTACCAGAAGTGGGTACCAACCTCCTGCGGGCGGTTGAAGTTTACCTTGTCGCGGTTTTCAGGATAGAAGCCCACCCCATCCGGATCTGGTTGACCGTTCAGGTAACCAAAGAGGGTGTTGCCTGCAAACTCGGAAAAGACACCGGACGGCACGCCTTCGCGCATGCCGGAGACCTCGTCTGTGACACTGACATTTACGTCCACAGTCAGTCTATCGGTTGGAGTGTAACGAATCGCAGTACGGCCGTTGATATATTCAGAGTCGTTACCACCGCCAATAGGATTGATATTCTCAATGTTACCGTCCGTTTTGGTCCACTTCATGTTGCCACGAATAGCCAATACGTCTTGTACGATCGGTACGTTGATGATGGCTTCAACGTCTTTCGTATCGAAACTGGAGTAACCGATTTTCGCCTGTGCGAAGAGATCATTGTCAGGCTTCTTGGTGGTGACGTTGATGGCCCCACCAACGGCATTCCGCCCAAAATAGGTGCCTTGCGGCCCCCGCAGGACCTCAATTCGTTCGATGTCCATCATTGGCGGGTTTACAGAGCCGCCACCAACGCTGAAATCGTCAAGATAGAAAGCTACAGTGCTTGGACGAACATCCTGATCAACGCTGAGAAAGTTCGTGATACCCCGGATGCTGATAGATTTCCGGTCACGGCCACCACTCGAGATGAAGCTGACGTTTGGCGTGCGCGACAGGTAGTCGTCTACACCCTGAAAGTTGTTCCGTTCAATGGCGGTCGATGTGAAAGCAGATACGCTGACAGGCACGTCCTGCAGGCTTTGCTCACGGCGCTGAGCCGTTACGGTGATTTCCTCCAGAGAAAATTCTGTCTTGGGCTCAGCAGACTGAGCGTAAACAGAAGGTGCAATCAGAGATAACCCCAGCGCTGTGGTCGCGAGCAGGGTGTGGCTTTTGCTGGATGCGGCCGCCGTGATTGAGCGTGAAGTCTTACTCATCGTTTCCTCTCTTTCATCCTATTCGGATCGTATTGGTTTTGTTGTTGGTGCCGGTAAGCTATTTCTCGGCGCGTTCGCGAAGGCTGAGCTCCCGCGCGGCGTCTTCGTTCATATTGACGAAGTTTATTTTTGAGATTTTCCCATCACGTACCACCACATAGCCCATGACATAACCGGTGCTGTCCTGACCTTGGTGGTGCACAAGTTCCTTGTGGTAAGTGAAGATACGATCTCCCTGGCGGAAGCTTTCGATAGGCGGCATTTTTATAATGACGCTCTCGACCGAACCCTGAATTCGGTTGAAGTTGCGGGATAGCTCTTTCAGGCCGGTTGCTCTAACCGAACCATCAATGATCATGACCGCATCGTCAGTGAAATGTTTGCCAAAAGCTTCCGGGGTGAAACTGCCTTCAATTTTGAAGGCTTCATTCCACCAGTTGAACATTTCAACCATAATATTTGAAGAAGACTGATTGGCCGTCGCGGGAGTTGCATACAGTAACGCTGAGACGAAAACTAAAGAAAAAAACTTTCTCATATCAAAACCCCTAACGGCTTAATAAATAGTCGGAGAAAACTATCTATATTTCCTCAAATATTGAGGTTGTATTTAAACACGTCGGCAATCTGTCGACTTTTAGGGATATTGCGCGAGCTGTTGTCAGAGAGATTTAGAATATCTGACTTTATCAACTCAATCACAAACCCCCCGGTTGCCTGTTATGGTACGAATGAGTTGCTAATTGTTTCAATAACATTGCGTAGCGATTAATGTTGTCTTTTGCGCACTCTGCGGCTGACAGGCTGACGCTAAATGCTGCTTTTCTTGGGTGGTGCCATTCGGCAAGGTCAGGACGCAAGCGGCAGCCCCCAACGGCGGCGTGCTGTGCCGCTAGTGTGCATTGAATTCGCTGTAGTGGGCCCCGGATCTTCTTCAGTATGCGTGGCGTAGAAGCAGAACGCCTCGCGGCCAGACAACCTGACGCAGAAAAGTTAAGATGAAGGCAGGGGGTTGTTATTTGGTCCGGCTGAATACGGGGCGCTTGGCCGCGCGGGTGTACTCGTAAGCGAGGCGCTGAACAATGGCGGCGGCCGGTTCAATCTTGTGAACGTTGCCAACGCCGTGTCCGGCGGACCAAACGTCGCGCCATGCTTTGATCTTGCCCTGAGAGTCAGCAAAGTCTGGGCCATCCTTGTGGCCGGGATTATCCGGGTTTATACCCATGCGTTTAAGACTGGCCTTAAGATAATATGCTTCAGCGCCAGACAGCGCGCTTGTGAGGATGAGGTCTTCAAACTCTGCGGCGAGCAACATTGATTTATAGTCTTCTCCGGCCATGCTTTCTTCCGCCGCGATAAAGCCGGTGCCCACATAGGCGAGGTCGGCACCAAGTATTTCCGCGGCACGTACGGCCTCTCCGTTTGATATGCTGCCTCCAAGGATAAGGGGCCCGTCAAAAAAGGCGCGGACGGCCGTCACGAAAGCGAAGGCTGACATGGCTCCCGTGTGGCCTCCAGCGCCAGCTGAGACAAGCACAAGCCCGTCAGCGCCAGCCTGCAGTGCTTTCTTCGCATAAGGCACGTTATTAACGTCAGCAAACACAAGCCCGCCATAGGCGTGCACCACATCGGTTATAGCGCCAGGGCTGCCGAGCGCGGTAATGACGACAGGCGGTTGGTATTTTTTCACAAGCTCTAGCTCAGCCTTCAGCCGGTCATAGGAGCGATGCGCAACCATATTAGCCGCGAAAGGCCCGATGGGAGCGTCTGGTTCGGATTCAAGCCAACGAGAGCGTGTCTGGGTGATCGTACTCAGCCATTCATCCAGGTCGTCGATTGTGCGGGCGTTCGGGAAAGGAAGGCTTGCCATAACCCCTGCGCGCATGGCCGCTAACACAAGGTCCGGGCCGGAGACCAGAAACATCGGCGCGGCGACGACGGGTAATAGCATATTTGTCGTCAAGTGATTAAAGCGATCACGTACTGGTTGGCTGGAAGCGTTCAGGCGCATTGTGTTCTCACGATTCTATGACTTTCATAAAAATACCTATATTAGGCATAGCCGGAGCATCTCTGTTTGGCAATCGCTGTTCACATGTTACTTGCAAAATAATACCAATACTCTATCTTACCAGGCAGGTTGCTGTTTTGGGAGGAAGGCATGCGTTCGGAACTGATTTTTTATTTCGATTTTTCGTCGGCCTATTCATATATCGCCCAAGCTCGGATCGACGCGGTGTTTGCCGATGTTGATGCAGATATCCGCTGGCGGCCAATCTTGTTGGGAGCAATTTTCCGAGAAAACGGCTGGGTGCCGGTAAGCCCTGGCTCCCCCAAGGGTGACTATACTTTCCGTGATGTGGAACGGACTGCACGGCTCGCGGGTCTTGAATTCGGTTGGCCGAAGATTTTTCCGTTTAACGGCATGCTGGCCGCTCGGCTGTTTTATGCTCTGGATAGCGTGGATGCTGTGGCTTTTGCGCGGGCGGTGTTCCACGCGGCTTATGTATCTGGCCAGGATGTCACAAACCCGGCCGTGCTGGAGGGGCTGGTGGGCGATCTTGGTCTTGATTGTGCCGCGGTGACGGCACGTAGCGAGCTTGAGGAGGTGAAAGCCCGGCTCAGGGATGAAACGACGGCTGCGATGAAGGCAGGTGTTTTTGGTGCACCGAGTTTTGTTGTGAACGGGGAGGTCTTCTGGGGGGCCGACAGGATGACGGATGCCCGGGATTGGGCCGCAAGCGGCGGCTGGTAGCGAACGGAGACATGTAAATGGCGAATGATATATTTATCCTTGGTGGGCACCAGACTGATTTTGCGCGGAATTGGGCGCGCGAAGGCCTCGAGCTTATGGATATGTTTCGCGAAACGCTGGAACAGGGGCTGGCGGCAGCCGCTCTTGACGCGGCTGAAGTTGATGCGGCCCATGTGGGTAACTTTACCGCTGAGCTTTTCTGCAATCAGGGCCATTTGGGCGGTTTTCTTGCCGAAGCCGTGCCGGCAATGAGCGGTATCCCCGCTGGCCGGCATGAGGCCGCCTGTGCATCCAGCAGTATCGCTACCCTAGCGGCAACCGCTGAGATAGAGGCCGGGCGCTACGATATTGTTGCCGTGCTGGGTATTGAGATGATGCGCAACGTACCAGGTGATCAGGCGGCCCAATATATCGGCGGCCCTGCCATGTGGTCTGGCCATGAATGTCTGGACGTGAAATATCCATGGCCGCATATGTTTGCCCGTCTCGGGGACGAGTATGACCGGCGTTACGGACTGAAGCATGAGCATCTGGCGGGCATCGCTGAAATTAACTATGCTAACGCGAAACGAAACCCCAATGCGCAAACCCGGGGCTGGGAGTTTAACGATAAAAGTTTTACCGAGGACAGCGAGGCCAACCCGGTGATCGACGGTCGTATTCGCCGGCAGGACTGTGGTCAGGTCTCAGACGGCGCCGCTGTCGTGTTTCTTGCCAGTGAAAAGGGTGCGCGGGCCTACTGCCGTAAACGTGGTTTGGATATCGCTGCCCTGCCGCGTATCCGGGGCTGGGGCCATACCGTGGCCCCGATCTCATTCGACGCGAAGCTTCGGGAAGGGCAGCAAGCCAACTCACCGTATATCTTTCCGCATGTTCGGGGGGCTATTGAGGCTGCGTTTGGACGTGCCGGGCTTTCTGGTGTGGCGGAATTGGACGCAATTGAGACCCACGACTGTTTCACGACCACGGAATATATGGCGATCGACCATTTTGGTATTACGGCGCCCGGCGAAAGCTGGAAGGCGGTGGAAGACGGTACCATTGCGTTTGATGGCCGCCTGCCGGTGAACCCCAGCGGCGGACTTATCGGGCTGGGCCACCCGGTTGGTGCCACCGGTGCGCGCATGCTTCTCGATGCATCCAGGCAGGTTGCGGGAAAAGCCGGTGATTATCAGGTAGATGGTGCGGGCACAGTTGCAACGCTCAATATTGGCGGGAGTGCTACGACCACGGTGTCCTTCATCGTTGGTCGGTGACGCCTCTCAGGCATTGGTGGGAGGGCTGCGGTGGGTTGCAGCCCTCCACCATATTACAGCAAGCCCCGCAGTTCGCTCCGGATCACCTTGTTCATACTGTTACGCGGTAACGTGTCGCCAAGCACCAATTGCTCGGGCCATTTGAATTTGGCGACACCGCATTCAGCGAGATACGAGGTAAGTTCCGCCAGTGTCAGGGTTTCACCTGCGTTGGTGACAACTACAGCGGCGACCTTTTCTCCCATCACCCGGTCACTAAAGCCGACGACCGCAGCTTCCGAAACAAGGGGATGGTCGGTGATTACATGATCCAATTCCTCGGGTGAGATGTTCATGCCCCCGCGGATGATCAGTTCCTTGCGGCGGCCAACAAAACGGTAAAAACGATTATCTTCCCCTCCGATCTCAAACAGGTCGCCGGTGCGGAAATATCCCTCATTATCAAAGACACCTTCGGTTTTAGCGGCGTCGCCCAGATAACCGTCAAATACATTGGGCCCAGTGATTAAAAGCTCACCGGCGATACCCGGTTCGGTGATCTCGCGGTCATCCGCCTGCCAGTCTACCAGTTTGGTACGGCAGCGGTTGGCAAACCGGTTGCTCCAGTTGATCTCAGGGCGCCCAAAACGCGGGAACAGTGTGGCCCGGACCTCGGGGTCCGGTATGTCGCTCGGCCCGCCGACCAGCCCGGCACCTTCGTTGGAACCGTAGAAATTGACAATCTCCACATCAAATAAATCCTTGAAACCCTTTGTCATGGAGGGGCTGAGCGGGGCTGAGCCTGACGCAATATAATCGACATGGCTCAGATCCACGGTCTTGTGCAGTTCCGTGTGTTGCAAAAACATATTGAGGACCGCAGGCGGCGCAATGGTATAGGCCACCTTCTCCGCAACAATTTGGGAGAGGAAAACCTGCAGGTCAAAGGGGTGGTGCATGACAAGGCAGGCTTTTGCCATGGGCCAGTAATACAGGAACCCTGAGATTGCCCCCATGTTGGTCAGCGGGAAGGGATTGAGCATAACCGCCCCGTCCCTGACGGGCGCAGCGTCAGCCACGGCGCCGACCTGACTGGTCCAGTGGTTGTGATGGCGCGGCACACCCTTGGGCACGCCGGTTGTGCCTGATGTCCAGCATATGGTGAAGATCTCGTTGGGCGAAATATCGGGGCGTGTGACGGTGGGGACGTCTTCATCAGCGTCGATAGTGGGAAAAAAGAGCAGGGCAACGTGTGTCCCCTTGGTTTGGCTGTTGTCTTCAAACGCCAAAATGGTGGTATCTGCCCCGAACGCCGCCGTGCGGTCCGCCAGATGATCTACACCCCGGAAAGCGGTAACGGTCAGATAGGCCCTGGCCTTCGTTACCTCTGCAGCGCGGGCCAATTCAAATCGGCCGTATTGCATTGGCATGGGGCTGATGATGGCGCCAAGCCGGTCAGTCGCGATATAGGCGATGACAAGTTCCGCAATGTTGGGCAATTGCACGATGATCACATCACCGGTGCCGACGCCGTTTTCTGATAAAGTGCTGGCAAGACGGTCCGCAAGGCGTGAAACCTGAGCATATGTCAGCCGACACGGTGCGCCTGCGACAAGGTCCTTGCGGTTAGGCGGATCAATCAGGGCAAGGCGGTCCGGCGCATCGTTGACCGCATCGGCGATCAGGCTAGCGAAGGTGGTGTCACCCCACCAGCCGCGGTCTGTATACTGTTTGACGGTTTCGCTGTCAGTTGATCGCATGTGCTTCCCCTCCCGTGTGATTTATTACTTGCATAAAGATACCATTAAGGAGCGCCGTTCAAATGTCAACAAGGCTCAGCGTATCTGCCGGCAAACTGCGGCCAATCCGCTGGTGGCCTAGACTAACAGGCGAATATAGGTATTATCGGCGAACGGACGCAGCTGATGTTTTGCTGGTCTCCATCAATAACGGGGTGTTTTGTGGCGGAAACAAAATTTATTCGCACATGTTCTATCTGGCGGGCTCTTGGAGTAGTGGGTGATTTCGCCACGCTGCTAATTCTCGAATCGATCTGGCAGGGCGCCCGGCGGTTCAGCGAAATTCAAAGCCGTACCGACATGTTGAAGGCGCTGCTGAGTGGCAGGCTAAAGCAATTAGTGGCAAATGGTCTTCTTGTGAAAGTGGCCTATACGGATACGCCCAAGCGTTATGAATACCGCATGACGGAGAAATGCCGGGAGTTATACTGGACGGCACTTATGATGCTGCGGTGGGAAAAGCGCTGGAGTTCTGGACACGCAAAAACCAGCGTGATTTTGACCCACAAGGGCTGCGGCCAGGAATTCGACCCCATACCAAGCTGCAGTGATTGTGAAAAAGAGATTTTTGCCCGTGATGTGACGTGGCAAGAGGGGCCGGGGGTCGGCTGGATGGCGCCAACCTATAGCCGGCGCCGCCAAGGTGAAGGGCGCCAGGCGGCGGGTGAGCGCACAAGCCTGTTTCATGAAATTGCCCTTGTGACTGGTGATCGCTGGGCTGGGCTTATTCTGCGCTCCGTCTTTACAAGGCTGCGCAAATTCGACGAGATCCGTAAGGATACGGGCATTGCGACCAATATTTTATCTGACAGGTTAAACCAGTTGGTGGAAAGCGGTTTTCTGTTCACGCATGCCTATCAGGACGCTCCCAAGCGCTATGAATACCGGCTGACCGATAAGGGCTGGGATTATTATCCTGTGTTGCTGATGCTGCTGCAGTGGGGTGACAAATGGTATGCGTCCCCGGAGGGTCCGCCCTTGTTGCTGAATCATAAACTATGCGGTCATGAGCTGACACCAACGGTTAATTGCTCAGCCTGTGGTGGCGTGATTTCGCCTGATGACGTCAGCTACACGCTGGTGGAAGGTGCTAAAAAGGCGCCGTCCTTGGCTGAAGGATAGGCGCGCTAAAAAGTAACTTTCAAAAACATACCATTGGTGCTAGGGTCTTCTGACTGACAGGGGAGCCTAGTATGTCATCAAGCGCGTCGTTGCATCATCGTAGCGTCATTATTACCGGGGCTGGTAAAGGCCTTGGTCGGGCTTTTGCTCACGATCTTGCGCAGCGCGGCTGCCGGGTTGTCGTGAATAATCGTGCTCATGAAGGCGTGCCCAGCGCTGCGGAATCCGTGGCTTCTGAAATTCATTCGGCAGGCGGCGACGCGGTAGCCGATCACAGTGACATGCAGGATGCAGGCGTTGGTGAGGCATTGGTCAACACTGCTTTGGCGCATTATGGCGCTATCGATGGCCTCATACTGAATGCTGGTATCACGGGTCCTGCTGCAAAGGTGGCCGACAGCAGTTTTGTCGACCTAAGGTCTGTTTTTGAAACTAACTTCTTCTCTGCCGTTTCGATTGTGATGGCGGCGCTTCCCAGCTTGCGAAAATCGACAGATGCCAGAGTAGTGTTTGTCGCATCTACTGCAGGCCTGTATGGCGTGCGGGGGCGCGCGCCATATGCAGCGTCCAAGGCGGCGATGGTTGCTTATGCCCTGACCTTGGCGGCGGAGCTCAAGCGGGAGGGTGTGGGGGTAAACATCCTTGTGCCCTACGCGGAAACCCAAATGACCGCCGGGCTGGGTGATAGTGGGCTGGACCTGAGCCCCGCTCTGGTGGCGCCCGTTACAAGCTGGCTGATGTCGCCAGAGTGCCATGCAAGTGGCGAGATATGGGTTTCGGGCGGCGGATACGTCAGGCGGGCGCGCATGGAGGAAGGCCTGGGGGCCGCATTGCCAACGGATGGCTGCGACCCTGTGGCGTGGCTTGCGGCAAACGCGCATCAAGCAGGCGACATGCAGGCAGGCAGGGGTTTCCCCGGTGCCGAGGCTGCGTTCACTGATCTGATGACGCGCCTGCAGGCTGCACGGGGAGGTGCAGCGTGAGCTACCGCGTTATTCAATGGGCGACGGGGGCCATGGGCAAGACTTGCTTGCGCGCAGTGATTGATCATCCTGACCTCGAGCTTGTCGGGTTATATGTTTATAATGCCAAAAAGGCGGGTGTTGACGCGGGCGATATCGCTCACCGCGAGAAAACTGGTGTGCTGGCGACACGGGATATAGATGACATTCTGGCACTTGAAGCCGATGTGGTGATTTTTGCGCCCATGCTGCAGCCGCCGTATATAAGCCATGATGCCACCATCATGCAGTTGTTGGCATCAGGCAAAAACGTTATCAGTATCAACGGCCAAAGCTATCCCGTGCATTGGGGGGGCGAGCACGCGGGCAAGTTTGATACAGCCTGCAAATCGGGCAGCAGCACGCTGCTTGGGGGTGGGCTGAACCCTGGATTTATTGTCGAGCGTATCGCCGCAGCCGCAACAGGCATATGCACCCGGCTTGACCGTGTCAAGGTTCAGGAAATTGTGCATTGTCAGGCGATGCGGAGCCCGGCGTATGTTTTTGATATGCTTGGTTTCGGCGCTGACGCGGGCAGCATTGATCCCAATAATAGGGGGTGGGCACCGGCCGAGTTGCTGAACGGATTGTATAGCGAAGTTGTCGCGGGCTTCGTGGCCCGCCTGGGGCAGAAACTCGACCGGGTTGAGACCGCTCACCGTATGCTACCAGCCAGCAAGGATATTGAGATCGCGGCAGGGCAAATTCGCGCAGGCACAGTAAGCCACACACAGTGGTGTTGGCATGGCATTGTCGGTGGCCAGCGGCTTTTCACCTTACAAATCGACTGGATCATGGAAACCGCGCATCTGGAAAATCCGAACCAGCCTATTTGGCAGGTGTCGGTGTCAGGCGACCCCATGGTTGATATCCGCATAGACCTTGACCGCCGCGAGGGGGACAGCTTCAAGACGTCACCTGAACAATACGGCGTGGCGGGCTCTGTACTCAATTCAATCCCGGCGCTTGTGAACGCGCCACCGGGGCTGATGCTGATGCCTTCAGCTCCATCATTCCAAAGCCACATGGCACCCTGAATACACGTGAGGGAGAAACAGATGACTGCCACACTGGTCAACACGGTCGAGACCACCATCAAGCCCAACGAACACCCCTATATGAACGGTGCCTGGACACCGGTGCATGCAGAATATGATGCTACGGATATGCAGGTGATTGGTGATATTCCAACAGACATTGCCGGGGTATATGTGCGCAATAGTGAAAACCCGGTGCATGACCCTATCGGAAAGTACCACCCTTTCGACGGTGACGCTATGCTACACATGATGCGTTTCCGAGACGGTAAGGCCGAATATCGCAACCGTTTTGTGCGTACCGATGGTTTTATCGCAGAAGCTGACGCTGGCCATGCGCTTTGGGCAGGCATTGCGGAAAACCCGAAAAAATCCCTGCGGCCGGGATGGGGCGCGCAGGGTGCACTGAAGGATTCCTCGTCAACTGATGTGGTAATCCATGCGGGCAAGGTGTTGTCTACCTTCTATCAATGCGGTGAGGGATACAGGCTCGACCCCTACACACTGGAGGGTTTAGGCAAGGAAGGCTGGGTGCCGGCAGATGGTATTTCCGCTCACCCCAAGGTAGACGAAGCGACCGGCGAGATGCTGTTTTTCAATTATTCAAAGAATGCCCCGTTCATGCATTATGGTGTGGTGGGTGCAGATAATGAGCTCAAGCATTATATCCCGGTGGAATTGCCCGGCCCGCGTCTGCCGCACGACATGGGGTTTACCGAAAATTATTCGATCCTCGGCGACTTTCCCCTGTTCTGGGACCCTGAAGGGCTAAAACATGGTTTTCACACCAGCCGCTTTTTCCCTGATATGCCGTCGCGATTTGCCATAATCCCGCGGTTTGGCGACGTATCAGATATCAAATGGTTTGAGGCTGCGCCCACCTATATGCTGCACTGGATGAACGCCTACGAAGAAGGTGACGAGGTCGTGCTGGACGGTTATTTCCAGGAAGAGCCTTATCCAAAACCACTGGAAGGATTACCGCCAGGGGCCGGGTTGATGATGGCCTTTCTGGATGAACATTCCTTCAAGCCAAAACTGCACCGCTGGCGCTTCAATCTGAAAACCGGTGAGACAAAGGAAGAACGTCTGGATGACCGCATTCTTGAGTTCGGTTCCTTCAACCAGAAGATTGCGGGCAGGCGTGGTCGCTACCTCTATAGCACGACAACAAGGCCGGGTTGGTTCCTGTTTACGGGGGTGGTCAAACATGACCTCGACACCGGTAAAAGCTGGTCATGCGATTTTGGCAAGGGCCGCTTTGGCAGCGAGGCGCCGTTTGTGCCGCGACTGAACGCCAAAACCGAAGATGATGGCTATCTGATCAGCTTTATCACAGACATGGTTGAAGACCGGTCCGAGTGTGTGTTGCTGGATGCTCAGCACGTTGAGGCTGGCCCTGTGTGCCGCATTATCCTGCCGCACCGTATTTCAAGCGGTACCCACGCCTGTTGGGCCAATGACAGTGACATAGAAAACCCGGGCGGCCATGCCTGAAGGACAATGAGCCTGCAGTATAATGGGGGAGAGTATCAATGGGTTCTGTAAGTTTGCCTGAGTTACTGGCATATGACTTTCTTGTGCTGATCGGCTGTATGCTGCTGCTGTGGCTTATTTCGATACGGCTAGGCGATGTATCGTTTGTGGACAGCTTTTGGGCCGCCGGGTTTGTGGTGGTCGCCGCGTTTGCCTATTGCTTCGCAGGGGGAGACGGCGCGCAGAGGCAGCTCGTGTTGATCGTCACGGCGGTATGGGGGTCAAGGCTGGCGCTTTACCTGTTCTGGCGGTGGCGGCATGACGGGCCGGACGCACGTTATGTCGCGATGGTTGCCAGAGTGAAGGGCAGCGTTCCCTTGTTCACCCTGAAGAACGTTTTCCTGCTGCAGGGCGTGATGCTTTGGATTGTCTCCCTGCCGATCCAGTTTGTGATGGCGGCCCCGGCGGGGGCAATGCTGGGAAGCCTCGCACTTGCCGGTGGCATCCTTGCGGCTATCGGCATTTTCTTCGAGACAGTGGGTGATTGGCAGATGGCACGGTTTCGGGCCGACCCTGCCAACAAAGGGCAGGTGATGGACCGGGGCCTGTGGCGCTACACCCGGCATCCCAACTATTTTGGCGACGCCTGTGTTTTCTGGGGGCTGTATTTGGTCGCACTTGAGGTTGAACACGGCATGTGGTCGGTGTTTGGCCCGCTTCTGTTGACCTGGACGCTGGTAAAATGGTCGGGCGCCGCCCTGCTGGAGCGGCGGCTTTCGCGCTCAAAGCCTGGCTATGAGGCTTATCTTGCGCGCACCAGCAGCTTTATTCCCTGGTTTCCAAAGAAGGGTAAGTAGAATGCAGTATGACGATAAAGCCATCCGTGCGTTGCTTGACAAAAAGGCGATCGAAGAGGTGCTTGTACGCTATTGCCGTGGTGCTGACCGGGGTGATGCCGACCTGATTGCAAGCGCCTACCACGACGACGCAGTGGAAGATCACGGCGGCACCTTTCTGGGGTCTGCCCGTGACTATCTTGACCTCTTGCGCAAAGTACTGCCTGCGGCCGGCCGCATGAGCCATGCCATTACCAACATGCTGGTGGAGCTTGAGGATGACACCCAAGCTACAAGCGAGTGTTACATCCTGACTTTCTCCCGGCGTGGTGAGGGAGAGGACGGTTACGACAGCCTCACAATGGCGCGCCTCATTGACAAGTTTGAAAAGCGTGACGGGGAATGGCGCATTGCCCATCGTCGGTTGGCGTGGGAATGGAACCATGAAATGCCCATCCGCGAAACCTGGGGCCGGGGTATGATTGCCCCTGACCCGGATAGCCTGATACGCGGCGGCAAGGTGCCGGATGATATTCTCTATAATTTCAGTTTCGGGAGGGATTAATGGACATTGAAGGCTGTGTTGCCCTGGTGACGGGAGGTAACCGGGGGATCGGTTTGGGCTTTGTGTCCGAGTTGGTCAGGGCAGGAGCCAAAAAGGTGTATGTCGGCTGCCGATCACTGGCTGACGGTGAGGCCATTGCAGCTACTGACCCCGAGTATCTTGTTGCCCTTGAGCTTGATGTGACAAATGCGGATCAGGTTGCTGCCGCCGCTGCCAAATGCACGGACGTGTCGCTGTTGGTTAATAATGCTGGGGCTTTCCTCAATCAGCGGCTGATTAGAGCGGACACCATGGATGCGATGCGTACCGAGATGGAGGTCAATTATTTCGGTGTCGTGGCGATGTGCCGTGCGTTTGCGCCCGTGCTCAAGTCGAACGGCGGGGGTGCCATTGTGAATGTGCTGTCGGCGGGCGGTATTGTCGCTGTGCCGGGCATGGGCGGCTACAGCCCGTCAAAATTCGCGTCGCGGGCAGCAAGTACCTGTATGCGTGCGGAACTGGCGGGGCAGGGTACCACCATATCGGCGTTGATTGTCGGCTCGGTTGATACCCGCATGGCGGCACATATCAAGCGGGATAAATCCTCACCGGAGGCCATTGGTCGTGCGGGTATCGCGGCCGCAAAATCCGGCGTTGAAGAAATGGACACTGACGCGCACGCCATGGAAGTGCGCGCTGCGCTGCACCGTGACCCGAAGGGGTTGGCGGACGCAATGGCGGCGGCGGTTCGCTAGAGAAGGAATTATTATTTATGGCTAATACAGTTGAGACCATGCTTGCCAAGCAGGATATCCGTGATGTGCTGACCAATTATGCCCGTGCGGTCGACCGGGCTGACGCACCACTGTTGAAATCTTGCTATCACGCGGATGCGATTGAAGAACACGGCAATACTTACACAGGTCCTGCACATGCTTATGCGGACGGTGCGGCGGAGCGGTTGATGAAGCTCAAGCACCCGATGGCGCACTATGTTTGCAATATCCATGTCGACCTTGATCTTGAGGCGGGTGTGGCATTTGTGGAAAGTTACCTGCTGACTTTCGCCCGGTTCGACAAGGGGCAAGAGCCATGGGACACGCTCACCGGCGGGCGTATTGTTGACCGGTTTGAATGTCGGGATGGTGAGTGGAAAATTGCCCACCGTAAAATGGCGTTTGACTGGAACCGCGATATGCCTGTAGCCGAGGGTTGGTGCCTTGGCCTCTTCAAGCCGGAAGACCCGCGGGTGATCATGGGGACACGGGGAAGCGCCGATCTTTCATATCAGCGTTTTTAACCCGCCCTGGTCCGCAGCGAGTATGCTGGCTCAGCGTTCAAGGTCGGCAACAAGGTTGTCCCAGACTGCGCTGGACCTGGCGGCCTTCGCCGCTTTGAGCACATCATAATCAAAATAGTCGCGCCAGCGCCGCACCTTGCCGTCCTCGAATTCCATGACACCCATGTAAGGCATACGGACAGTAATGCCTTCCGGGTCGGTATATTCGTCAATACCCTCAATCATCAGGGTATCGCCGACTTCAAACGCGCGGATGATACGCCAGCGAATATCTGACTGGCCTTTGCCGAATTTAAGCAGGAAACGCTCGACATTGTTGCGCCCCTCAAGGGGCGGTGTCCCAACATGGTAGTGATAAACGACATCCGGGTGCAGGTGGTCTAGCACAGCTTCGACATCATCGACCTTCCAGGCGTTGATAACGGCGTCAAGCGTTGCACGATGGTTGCTCATATCTTTCCTTCCTTAGCGAGGTTGTGAGGTGTGCCGTTTTCCGTTGGCATAGCTTCTGTCTTTTGTTACTTTCATAACAAAACCTTATAGGGCGTGGGGCACTGCGTCAATTGAGAAGATGTGCGGCATAAGCCTATATATTTTCGGTATAAGCCTCGAATGGACAATGACGTTGGGGAGGATAAAAGTATGATAAAGCAACTTGATTTAGGGTCTATTCCTTACCGCTCAATCGACCTGCCGGCGGTCGATATCAGCCGTGTGGAACGCCCGGACGGGACCTTGATCCTTGAAAACAATATCGCCCTGCCGCCTTTCGATCCCCTGTTATATGGTCACCTGAAAAGACAGGCATCTGCGCAGCCAACAAAAACTGCACTGGCAGAGCGAAACCGGGAGACAGGTGAGTGGCGCTGCCTCAGCTTTGCGGAGATGTTTGCTTATGTATGTTCGGCCGCGCAGGGGCTGCTCAATCTGGGTGGCGGCCCTGACCGGCCATTGATGATCCTGTCCGGTAACAGTATAGCCCATGCGCTGATGCGGTTTGGCGCCATTGTCGCTGGTGTGCCGGTATGCCCGGTGAGCGAAAACTATGCGCTGATGCCCGGAAGCCATGACCGGTTGAAACATGTGTATCAACTGGTGAAGCCTGGTATTTTGTTTGCGGAAGGCGGCGCGCCCTTTAATGCGGCTCTTTTATCGCTGGGGCTTGATGGTCAAACGGTGATCAGCGCCGATCCAGACGGTCTACCCGTGCCGGGACTTAAACTTGAAACCCTGTTAAACACGGTGCCAGCGCCGGACCTTGAGACACACATCCTCAGCCGTGACCCGGACCAGCACGCAGCCTATATGCTGACCTCGGGCTCCACTGGCCGGCCAAAGGCGGTGGTCCACAGCCAGCGTATGGTATTGACAAGCCTGTTTCAGGCGTATGCCGTATTGGGCGAGGCCATGGGCTGGCAGGATCGTTTGCTGGACTGGCTGCCCTGGAGTCATGTCTCAGGCGCGACCAACTTGACGGGCGCTACAGTTTTTGGCGGTAGCTTTTATGTCGATGACGGTAAACCCGCGCCGGGCCTTTTTGAGAAAACCCTTCGTAATCTTAAAGATCTCTCCGTGCCGTACTTCGCCAATGTGCCCTTTGGCTATGCGATGCTGGTGGATGCACTGGAGGCAGATGCCGACCTGAGGCGTGCTTTTTTCAAGAATCTGCATCTTATGCTTTATGGTGGGGCTGGCTTGCCGCAAGCGACGTATGAGCGCCTTCAGTCGATGGCTGTCGAAGAAGTAGGGGCCAGAATATTCATTACCACTGGTTACGGCGCTACTGAAACGACATCGGGATGCATGGCAATTTTCTTTGATAGCCATATGGTTGGCGTTGGCCTGCCGTTGCCGGGTCTTACTGTCAAGTTGGTGCCGGCGGGAGATGCGTTTGAGGTGCGAATGAAGGGCGACAATGTGATGTCGGGCTATCTCGATGACCCGGCTCAAACGTCTAAAAGTTTTGACGAGGAGGGCTTCTACCAACTTGGTGACAAGTTAAATTTTCATGAACCAGACAATATCGCGGCAGGCTTATATTTTGCTGGGCGACTGGCGGAGGAGTTCAAGTTAGGGACAGGGTCCTGGGTATCGGGCGGCAGGGTGCGCGGTGGGCTGATTGCGGCGCTGTCGCCACTGGTTAGTGATCTTATTCTTTGCGGCGAAGGGCGTGATGAACTGGCAGTTTTGGCGGTGCCGAACGCCTTGGGGCTCGCGGGCCTCGCTGGAGGTGAGGTGGCTGGGAACCCGCTGGAAAATATTGCCATCAGGCGGGCGATGTCCGGGAAGCTGCAAAGCTGGAACGCTGCCAACCCCGGGAAATCAACGCGTATCGGGCGCTTTGCCTTTCTTGAAAAACCGCTCAGTGCTGACTGTCACGAGGTTTCGGATAAAGGCACGATCAACCAAGCGGCTGCTATCCGCAACCGAGCGGAGGAAGTGGAGCAGCTATACGCAGATAGTCCGGGCGAATTTGTTTTGGCTTGTGACTGACAAAGCAGTGTTCAGGCATAAAAAAGCCCCGCACAGAGATGCGGGGCGTAAGGCGAAAAACCCGGGGGCCAGACCCCCCTGAATTTTTACGCCTAATGTTTTTCAAGAGCTGGGCTGTCGATTTCACGGATCCCCATTTGGCCGAGTAACTGAGCCCGGTCATAATATTCGCGCCATTCCTGTACATGGCCGTCCTTGATTACAAGTACGCCGACCACTGGCACAGCACCGTGTAGATCACCGATGTTGAAATCGTCTACCCTTTCCAGGAAAACGACGTTTCCGTTTACGGCAACATTCTTGAGTGTCAGTTCCAGACGGGTTGCGCCGTTCAATACCGCGCCGATATGAGTGCGCAGCATTTCACGGCCCTGAATGGGGTCAATCATCACCGAATGCAGCACGCCGTCTTCGGCGAACAATTCAGCGATGCGATTGACGTCGAGGTCGTTCCAGGCCTGGACCATCGCATTTGCGACCTCCAGTGCGCCGGTTTCTTCATCAGATTGCGCGCAGACCTGAGGGCTGGCAGCGAGGAGCAGCCCGATTGCTGCGGTTTTGAGACTTTTGATCATGATTATACTCCGGGGTTTGGAAGGAGAGGGCGGGCCTGTGGACACTACCGTGCCAGGCCCGCCGACATATTTAGAAATCCAGCGAGAGTTCGAAACCGTAGGTCCGCGGGGTTCCAAGGGTGGACACTTCATCACCCAAAAAGGCGATGATGTTCGTGCGGTATAAGGTGTTGGTCAGGTTTTTGCCCCAGACCGAGAAAGTCCAATTGGCGTCTGCCGGGCTGAGGCTGATGCGGGCATCAAGAAGGCCGTAACTATCCTCATACTGGAAGTTGTCCGGCAGCCAATATAGTTTGCCTTGCTGGGAGTAGTTGACCCGCATGCTGAGCGCATCACTCATGTCCATGAAGTCGGTGGTCAGCTCTGCGCCCACATTAAACTGATAGTTTGGTGTACGCTGTAGGTTGCCGCCTGAATTATCCAGGCCGTTGCCGTCAATGAAGTCCTTATACTCGGTATCGAGCAAAGTGCCCGCTGCCCATAGGAATAGCGCATCGGTTACGACAAACTGCAACTCGGTCTCGACGCCGCGGATCGTCGCATCCGCGGCATTATCGGTGATGTTGCAAAGGCAACCGTCATCGGTCTGGGTAACCTGAAGGTTTTTGTAGTCCATGGAGAAAGCGGCGGTGTTGAGCCGGGCCCGGCCGTCGAGAAATTCCCACTTCATGCCAAGCTCGAAACTGGTCACTGTCTCCGGATCATAGGCGATCTGCGCAGCGGTGGCATTGGCGGGCGTGTCTTCAAACCCGCCCCCTTTATACCCTTTGGCCGCACTGGCGTAGAGCATGATGTCCGTGGTTGGTGTGAACTCTAGTATCGCTTGTGGTGTAACCTCGCTCCAGCTTTCGCCATAGTCGGTGGTGAAACTTTCACCTTCAAGCAAACCGACAATCGGGGTCAGGGAGACGGGGTCGTCAGGGTTGAACTGGTCGCCGGTCTCGATCGCGGTGCCGGTGACAGTACCGGTTTTTTTGTCATGAGAGTAACGCACGCCTGCGGTCAGCTTCCAGGCTTCGGCAAACTGATAGCCAGCTTGCGCAAAGGCAGCATAGTTGGTTGTTTTACCCACGTTGTCCCAATGGGATTCGCCGGAGATAGTGGGTAGCGGGAACGGAATTTCGCCCCAATATTTGTCGAACTTGTCCACTTTGTCATGCTGGAAATAGGCGCCGACGATCCAGTCGAACTTGCTATCGGCATAATCGCTGGTGAGCCTGAGTTCCTGACTGATCTGTTTAATGTCTTCTTCTTCGTTCACAGGGAACGAGAATGCGAACGGGCTGATTACACCAAACCCGCTGTCCGGTCCTGCGCCCGATTGATCATACACACCTGTCGCGTCACCACTGCGGTACCCTGTGATACTGGTCAGGACCATGTCGTCACCCAACGGCTTTTCCATATTCAGGGTGATACTGAAGGCTTCACGGTCATGGCCCTGGGGGGTGTCAAAACTGTCCCCTTTGTAGCGCGGGTGCTCAGGCAGACTTTCGCGGATATCAAGTCCTCCCTCACGGTTTGCGGCAATAAAGGCACGGGTGGTGCTCCATGGATTGGCGCCGGGGTTGTTCGGGTCAGGGATAGCGACCCGATGAATACCGTTGGAGCTGTCTTTCATATAATCGATGATCAGGCGCGCCTGAAAATCGGAATCGTCCGGTGTGAACATCAACTGACCGCGCATCTGGATAGAATCAAGATTGTCCAAGTCCCGCTCATGCAACACATCACGGTTATATCCGTCATGGTGACGTGCCTGAAAAGAGAAGCGTCCGGAAACGCTGTCGCTCAAGCCGCCAGTGACGTAGCCTGACGCATGCACGGCATTATAGTTACCGTAGCCGAACGTCATGTGCGCCACCCCTTCTTGCTGCGGCTTTGCCGTGATGATGCTGATAGCGCCACCAACAACATTTCGTCCCAGAAGTACACCTTGCGGTCCGCGAACAACCTCTACGCGCTCAATGTCGTAAAAATCTGCGTTCAGTAGTCCGGAGCGGCCAACATAAACGTCATCGACAAAAATGCCGATCGATTGGTCGGCTGATGGCGCGTCAAGGCGAGTGTTGGTAATGCCCCGGATGTTGAACTCCTGATCGAGTGGCGAATTCTCAGTGTAAGAAAGTGACGCCACGCTGCGCGCTAGGTCAGAGTAGTTATAGATACGATCTTTTTCGAGAGTGGCGCCTGTTACTGCCGATACCGCCAGAGCACTATCTTGCAGCCCAACCTCCCGACGTTGGGACGTGATGACAATTTCCTCCAGTCTGGAGACTGTTTCGGCGTCTTGTTCAGCGATTCCGGTATCTGCGGTTTGGCCTGCGTAAGTGGCTGACGAGGCGAGCAGAGCCGTCATGACCGCAACAAAAGATGTTGCTGTTTTATAATGCATGTCTGTTTCCTTCCCCATGGTGTCCCGGCGCCGCCTTCCCTGCCGCGCCCCCTTGCTGGTCGTTTGATCCGAAAGGGGTGGGAGCCTCCGGTTATCACGTTAAGCGCGATATAGTAGGTATGTCAATGCAAGTTTATATAGGAGTGGGTAAATAGAAAAATATCGGCTTATTAATAACATTAATAGGTCTTGTCGTGAGGGTTCTAATTAGTTTTATAAAAATACCAAAGGTTGAAAGGAAACCTACAGCGTCGTCGGAAGTGCTTGAAAATCAGCAGCTATTTGTCTGCGAACAATCGCCAAAGTAGCGTTTTTCTATTTGTTGGTATTGACCCTAGCATAAATTGCATACCGATACCATAAATGCCGAATGCCGGGTAAATCCGTTGGTGGCGATCCTCGTGGAAGCTAAAAATAGGAAAAAAATATCGATTCTTTGTCAGGGTCAGAGTCATTGACAGCGCGGTTTTGCCTCAATAGTATTGTTAAGCAAGTTATGTAGCAGCTGACCATTAGCTGGCCATGGCCGGTGCCGTTCCGGGCCGCGCTTATCAAGGTCCGGAGAACTTTATGTCCCCAGTATTTATCCTAGACGCCCTTCGTACACCCCGCGGCAAAGCCCGGCACGGCGGGGGCCTGAGCACCACAAAGCCGGTCGATATGGTGGCGACTTTGTTACGAGCGGTAGAAAAGAGAACCGCCTTCCCGACAGGCAGGGTAGAAGATGTCTTGCTGGGATGTGTAACCCAGATCGGAGATCAGGGAGGCAACGTGGCGCGCACGGCGGTGTTGGTGGCTGACTGGCCTGCCAAGGTGCCCGGCTTGATGATTAATCGCTTTTGTACATCAGGTCTGGATGCGGCGGTGCTTGCCGGTGCCAAGCTATCGTCAGGCATGAATGATATCATAATCGCGGGCGGTGTTGAAGCGATGTCGCGGGTGCCGATCCTGTCCGATAATGGTGCGTATTATGCCGACCCGGATATTGCTGCCCGTGCGCCTTTTGTGCCGTTGGGAATCGCGGCTGATCTTGTTGCGAGCCTGGACGGTATTTCGCGACAAGAGGCCGATGCATATGCCGTCTTGACGCAGGCACGTGCGGCTGATGCGCGGTCAAAGAGCTATTTCACCAAATCGCTGATCGCGGTGCCTTCACCGGACGGTGGCGCGCCGTTCACCGAGGATGAAACCATACGTGACGGTGTGACAGCTGAAAGCCTTGCTGCTCTTGAACCATCCTTTGATGGCATAGGCGCAGGCCACTACGACAGATTGGCGCTTGCCCGGTTTAACGAGGTTGGCGCGGTCCGGCATATTCATACGCCGGGTAACTCTCCCGCGATGGCGGACGGAGCCTCTTTGCTGCTGATGGCAAACCAGCAGGCTGTTCAACACCATGGGTTCAAGCCCAGGGCGCGGCTGCGGTCGGTCGCAAATACCAGCGTTGATCCTGTGCTGATGCTGACAGGTGGCATAGAGGCTTCAAAAATTGCCCTGACCCGCGCGGGCATGACGGCTGCGGATATTGATTTGGTGGAATTTAACGAGGCGTTTGCCGCGGTTACCATCAAGTTTATCCGTGACATGGGCTTTAAAGAAGATCAGGTGAATGTGAATGGCGGTGCCATTGCGCTTGGCCACGCAATGGGGGCGACGGGTACCAGTTTGATCGGCACCGTGCTCGATGAGTTGGAGCGCCGTGGCCTCTCAACCGGTCTGGTGGCAATCTCCGGCGGGGCTGGTGTGGGCACCGCGGTCATTATCGAGCGCGTGTAGGAAAAGCTGATTTGAGCGACAAAGGCGCGTGTCATTGTGGCTTCTTCGCAATAGCTGAGCAGTAAAAACCGAAAATTAGGTCACAGTGTCCGCTTTTCACCATAATTGTTGTCAAAACTCATGGAAGCCCTGACAGTCGGGGCAAGAGCTCAGCAAATCTTGGGGGACATCATGCGCCGTTATCTCGCCAGCCTTTTCATTGCTATTATTCTGTCTTCAGGGGCCATGTTCAGTGCGCCTGCGATTTTTGCGCAGGATGTTCCCGCGATCGAGAGCCACACTACAGAAGCCGACAGGTTTTTAACGCGTGCGGAAGACCTGAAGGCACGGCTTGGAGAGTTGCAGGCTGAGGCGAAAATTGATGACATGAGCCTGCTGGAAGTGCTGGCGCACAAAGGTCTTGAAGAAAACGTCGCCGATTTTGTGAAGTCAAACCGGATCGAGCTTGAGTTAGCCGCTGATCCAGCGTCAGCCGTGGCATGGCTGAAGGCATCAGGGGCGCTGAGTAAAGTTGAACGCGAGGAAGACGCGTTGGCCGCAGCGTGGAAGGCCTATGACCTTGCGGAAAAGGATGGCATCAAAGCGCAAGCGCTGGATGCCCTTGCCATGCATGCGCGAGATGCAGGTCGCGGTCAGCATGCTCTCGCCATTTTGGAATACGCCTTGTCATTACAAGACAGCAAGGACAGGCGCGCGCACCGCGATGCAGTGCAGGGGCAATTTACCCTGCGGGTCATCGACGTTGCCATAGACGTGGAGGCATTTTCGCCCACGGTTTGTCTGGTACTGTCGGAACAGCTGGCAACGGGCACTGCCGCAAAGGTGGAAGATTATCTGAGGCTACCATCCGGTTTTGACGCCAGCCTGCGCGCCAATGGCAACCGAATCTGTGTGACAGGACTTACGTACGGGCAGGAATTCAAGGTCACGGTGCTTGCGGGTCTCATGGGCACGGATGGCAGTCGTCTTTATAATGACATCACTCGAACCGTCACGGTGCCGAACAGGGAGCCGCGCGTCAATTTTGGCAATGGCACCTATGTGCTGCCGCGTATGGGTGATGAGACGGTCCCCTTGAAGACAGTAAACATGAGCGCCGTAGACCTGAAGCTTTACCGCGTGTCCGATCGTGGCCTGGTGCCGCTCCTCAACAGCGGTGTCAAAAGCGACGCACTTTATGAATGGAGTGAAGGCCGCCTTGGTGGAGAATATGGCAGGCTTGTGTGGGAAGGCGCGATGGATGTCGAAAACATTCCCAACAAGGATGTAACCACACTTGTGCCCGTGCGGGACCTTATTGATGACAAGGGGCCGGGCATGTATGCGCTTGTTGCCTCAGACCCGGCGGAAGATGAGAACCGGCGCTACCGGTATGAGCATCAGGCTCAGTGGCTCCTGATTTCCGACCTTGGCATGATGACCCTGTCGGGGGATGACGGCTTGCATGTGTTCATGCATTCGCTCGAAACCGCAAAGGCGCTTCGCGGCGTGAACCTGAAGCTTGTGGCGCGCGACAACAGCATCCTCAAAACGCTTGATACTGATCGCAGCGGCCATGCCGTCTTCGCACCTGCACTACTACGCGGTAAAGGCGGCGCAAGCCCGGCTGCCATTGTGGCTGAAACCGACAAGGGCGATTACGCCTTCCTCACATTGGACGGTCCTGCGCTAGACCTCAGCGACCGGGGCACGGACGGACGCAAGGCGTCTGGCCCGCTTGATGCCTATATGTTTACCGAACGCGGGGTCTACCGCCCCGGCGAGACGGTGCATCTCTCCGCCCTGTTGCGGGACACCCGGGCCATGGCCGTGCCAGGGCTTCCCCTGACCTTCAAGGTTTTCCGGCCCGACGGGATGGAGGCTGAGAAGACAACCCTCAAGGGTGATCGTTTGGGCGGTTACGCTTATGACCTAACACTCTCGTCCGGTGCCCGTACGGGCCTTTGGCGGGCGGCTTTGTTCGCGGATGATGACGACAAAAGTATTGGCGAAGTGCGCTTCTCGGTCGACGAGTTTGTGCCCGAGCGCTTAAGCGCGACCCTGGATACCGCAGTGAAACAGGTGTCAGGTGACGCGCCTGTAGAAACCACGGTGCAGGCGGATTTCCTCTATGGTGCACCGGGGGCGGATCTCGCCGGCACGTTGGAAGTACAGCTTGAACGCGATCCGCAGCCTTTCCCGGATTATAAGGCCTATGACTTCGGTCTTGTACAGGAGGAGTATAAACCGGCACCAGCGACACAGCAGAGTTTTGTTACAAATGAGACTGGCAGTGCTCAGGTTGCGGTCAGTTTCGCCCAGTTGCCGGACACCAGCCAGCCATTGCGCGCACGGTTAAAGGCAGAGGTGGTTGATGTGGGCGGCCGTCCGGTGGCCGACACGGTTTTCCTACCGGTGAGACAGTCCCCTGTAATGTTGGGCGTGAAGACCAAAAATGCAGAGAGTTTTGACGAAGGTGAGCCGGCTAACATCGATGTGGTTGCGCTTTCCGCAGATGGACAGCCGCTCGGTGGCCATGGTCTGACCGTCGTGTGGGTGCGCGAACATTACCAGTATAACTGGTATCGGCTTGATGGTATGTGGCAGTTTCGCAGCACTAGCGTTGACGAGGTAATCGCGGAGCAGGAACTGTCAACCGGAACAGACGGCATGCTTTCACTCGAGCGCATGCTGGGCAATGGTCGTTACCGGGTTGATGTATTTGCCCACGACGACGAGGCGGCAAGCAGCACGCGGTTCCACGTCGGCTGGTGGTCGGCTGGCACCTCACCCGACGTGCCGGACGCGCTTGAGCTCACACTTGAGAGCTCCGCATTGAAGGCCGGTGATCGGTTACGCGGTTTTGTAAAGGCGCCATTTGAAGGCCGCGCACTTATTACTATCGTTAACGACCAACTGGTCGAACACAAACTCATCACCCTTGAGAGAAATGGCAGCGCCTTCGATTTTAAGGTCGCTGCTGAATGGGGGCCGGGGGCTTATGTGCTGGCAACCGCGCTCAGGCCCGATGCGGGTGAAGTTTCGCGCCTGCCGGTGCGGGCGACGGGACTTGCGTGGTTCTCGGTTGGGCGCACAGGCCATGTTGCAAAGCTTGAGATCGACGCGCCCGAAGTGGCGCTGCCGGGCAAAGCGGTAAAGCTGCCGATCCGTGTCAAAGGCGGTAAACCGGGTGAGGAGATGAAAGTTATCCTCGCCGCGGTGGATGAAGGCATCCTGAATATTACGCGCTTTAAAAGCCCCAACCCGGACGCGTTTTATTATGGCCAGCGCGCTTTCTCAATGGACCTACGCGATGTATATGGTCGCTTGATACGGTCGGAAGAAGGCAGGCGTGGCTCCTTGCGCACGGGCGGTGATACCATGATGGTGACAGGTGCCCGCCTGACCGCTGAAGAACGCGCAGTTGATAACCTGTTTGCGGCTATCACGCGCACCGCCCGCACCGTGGCCGTTATCCGCCGTGATATCACCTTGGCGGAAGACGGTACGGCCACCGTTGAGCTGGACCTGCCGGATTTTGCCGGTCGACTGCGGCTGATGGCTGTGGCGTACGGGGCAACCATGGTCGGCGTTGGCGAAAGCGCGCTCACCGTGCGAACGCCAATTGTGGCAGAACTGATTTTGCCGCGTTTCCTGGCACCCGGTGACACGGCAGAGGCAACTTTGAGCGTGCAGAACCTCTCTGGAGCGACATCTGATGTGCAAGTCTCGCTGATGAGCGATGGCTCGGCCATCGAACTTGCAGCAGGCACGGAAAACAGCTTAACGCTGGCACACAAGGAACGCCGGGATATCCCGGTTACGCTTCGCGGCCTGGTTCCGGGCGACGCGGGCCTGCACCTGACACTGGTTCGCAGCGGCGCGGAGGACATAAAACGCGATTGGGGCATCACAGTGCGCGCCGCATGGCCCTATTCAACACAGCGCGAAAGCGAAGGCATTGCCCCCGGCGAGACAATGGAAATTGCAGCCACTGACATGGAGGCGTTTTACCAACAGACAGTGTCGGGGCAGCTTACTCTGTCGTCGCGCCCAAACCTTGAAGCTGACCGCATGATGCGTGCCCTGAATTTGTACGCTTACTGGTGTACGGAGCAGACCGTCTCGCGCGCCATGCCCGCACTCAATCATTCACCGCTGTCGAAGCTCTATGATTTACCCATGAGTAAGACGGAGGCGGACGGCGCCGTAGAACGCGCACTTGTGGCGCTGCTTGACCGGCAAAAGGGCGATGGTAGCTTCGGTGTCTGGTCGCTCATGGGCAACAGAGATGCATGGCTAGATGCCTATGTCACCGACTTCCTGCTGCGTGCGGGTGAGGCTGGGTATACCGTGCCGGACGCGACCACCAGACTGTCGCTGAGGCGGCTTAAAAGCATAGCAGACCGCCATGGGCGCGGCCATATTGAGGCGCAAGCCTATGCGCTTTATGTGCTGGCCCGCGTGGGCGACGTGTCTGCCAGTGAAGTGCGCTATTTTGCCGACCAATTTGCCAGCAAACTGCGTACACCTCTCGCACGCGCGCAGGTGGCAGCAGCGTTGAGCCATGTCGGTGAGCAGCAAACCGCTGAAGCCATGTTTGCAAGGGCTTACAAAAGCGCAAGGACCGAGGGCTATCATGCGGACTATGGCACCCGGATGCGGGACCAGGCGGCCTTCGCGGCCTTGCTGGCGGAGGTGATGCCAGACGCGCCTTACATGGCAGAATTAGCAGACCTGCTGGAGCGTGAGGTTGCCTATGAAGGCTGGCTCAGCACGCAGGAAATGGCCTGGATCGCCCGTGCGGCTGCTGCGTTTGCTGTTGAGGGGGATGGTCAGCTTTCAGCCACGCTGAACGGTGACGACAGGGTCAGCGCTGCCAGGGGTCTGTGGACGGGCAGCATTGGTAGCGACCTGCCCGATGGTGCATTGACGGTCACCAATACGGGCAACAGTGCGATCCGGGCGGTGAAAACAGTGCGCGGTATTCCGGTAGCAGCACCAGAGCCAGTGGCAGAAGGTATGCGTATCAGCCGCGCCTATTTCACCATGGACGGCAAGCCGGTGGACATGGCTGCTCTCAAGCGAAACGACCGTGTTGTGGTGTTGATCGAAGGTGTGGCCACGGCTGCGGCGGTGCGCGATACGCTTGTGGTGGATATGCTGCCGGCAGGGCTTGAGATCGAGACAACGGATGTCTCCTCTTTTGCGTTTCTGCCCACGCTTTCGTCCACCGAGTTTACCGATGCCCGTGACGACCGTTTTGTCGGCGTGATCAAGCTTGGGCAATGGGGCGATTGGCGTAAGAATCGTTTCCGCCTTGCCTATGTCGTGCGGGGGATTACGCCGGGGGACTATGTCATGCCCGGGGCATTCGCCGAAGACATGTACAAGCCTGAATTTCACACGCAAGGGCCGGTAAGTCGTATACGGATTGTGAAATAGCCCGTGCTGGCAGGCCTATGGGCATACCGGAAGTGGGGCATCATGGGGCTGGTGGGGGTCATCCTCGCCTTTTTCATCGGCCTGCGCGTAATGGACCGTCTTTATCCGCCTGAACTGTCGCGTTATCACACTACGTCAGGTGAGGTACATGCCGCCGATGGGCGCCTTATGAGGCTTTTCACGGTTGAAGACGGTATTCTCCGCCGCGCCGCGCATATTGAAGATGTGGACCCGCTCTATCTTCATATGCTGGTCGCCTACGAGGACAAGCGGTACTATGAGCATGGCGGCATTGACTATCTCGCGCTTGCCCGGGCTTTGTGGCAGGCGGTCAAACATGGCGAAGTTGTCTCGGGTGCCTCAACGCTGACGATGCAAACAGCGCGCCTGCTGGAGCCGAGGCCACGGACCGTCAGGTCCAAACTGATTGAGATGTTTCGGGCGTGGCAGCTTGAACGCCGCTTTTCCAAGCGCGAAATACTTGAGATATACCTCACCCTTGCGCCCTTCGGCGGCAATATTGAGGGGGTCAAGGCGGCCGCATACGCCTATTTGGGTCACGACGGCACACGGCTGACAGCCGACGAAGCAGCGCTTTTGGTTATTCTGCCGCAATCGCCAACGCGGCTAAGGCCTGACCGTCATGCGGACCGCGCGAAGACAGCGCGCAACAAGGTGCTGAACCGGGTAGCGGCGGACATTGGCCTTGACGCCAGGGTGCATGACCTTGCGCTCAGGGCACCGGTGCCAGACAACCGTCATCATCTCACAATCGTTGCACCCCATCTCGCTGCTCGGTTGCGCATGGGCGGGCTGAAGGGCGTGGCGGTGACGCCGGTTGACTACGGCTTGCAGACAGAACTTGAGCGGCTTGTCAAAGTGCGCGCCGGTGCCGTGCATAAGCGCGCCAGTGCGGCCATTCTGGTGGTGGAAAACCGGTCGCGCCATGTGCTGGCCTATGTGGGTTCGGCCGGCATAGATGCACCCTCCCGGCTTGGGTATGTGGACATGGTAAGCGCCTTGCGTTCGCCCGGTTCCACCTTGAAACCGTTTATCTACGGCATGGCGTTTGATCGCGGGCTTGCCCATGCCGAAACCCGTGTGCGCGATGAAGAACGCCGCTTTGGCAGCTATGCGCCCAGTAACTTCATGGACCGGCACTATGGTGATGTTTCCATTCGTGAGGCGCTTGTACGCTCGCTGAATGTACCTGCGGTTGCTGTTCTGGACCGGCTGGGGCCGGTGGCTTTCGCGGCGGAGATGCGCAGTGCCGGGGTGGTATTTCGCCTGCCGGGGAACGAACCGCCAGGTCTGGCAGTGGCCCTCGGTGGGGTCGGCATGTCCCTTGAGGGGCTGGCACAATTATATACCGCGCTCGCGAGCGATGGTCTTGTGCGGCCCCTTGTGTATGAATTGAGCAAACCTCCCGTGCTGCCTGCCACTGGCGAAATACTGACGGCGCACGCGCGGTTGACGCTGTCGAATATCCTGTCTGCCGCCCGCCCGCCGGAGGACCGTTTGCCGGATGCGTATCATAGCCGCGCACGACCTCTGGCTTATAAAACCGGCACCAGCTATGGCTTTCGCGATGCGTGGGCCATTGGCTATGACGCTGATTTTACGGTGGCGGTATGGGTTGGCCGCGCTGACGGCACGCCGCTACCGGGCCATTTTGGCGCTAGCACGGCAGCGCCTATTCTTTTTGATGTGTTTGACCGTTTGCCTGCCTCCGCTGCGCCCGAATGGGCAACCGGTTCGGGTGACCGGCGCAGTTTCAAGGACTTACCCCCTGCGCTTAAATATTTTGACGCCCCGGAACGACTGATGCTGGCAGGCGCGGGTGAGCAGCGATTGAGCATAAAATTCCCGCTGGATGGTAGCGTGATTGAGATACAGAAAGCCGATATGGTGCTATCTCTTAGCGCACATGGCGGTGCCCGCCCTCTGCAGTGGTTCGTGGATGGCAGACCACTCAAGACGAACCGCTGGTCCCGACAGGCCAGCTTTCGCCTTGAGAGCGAGGGGTTTTACCAGATCACAGTTGCGGATGCTGTCGGCCAAACCGCACATGCCCGTATTCGGGCTGCCCTACGCCCGCCTTCGCGTTAGTTAGTCCACCCGGATCAGGCGAAACCCGACAAGCTTATGTCGGGCTTCAAAGGCCATCTCCTGCCGCAATTGCATGGCCAACAGGACCGGGACCGTGAGGTTGGTCGCGCCGCGTATCACGCCGCTTTGGCAATTTTGCTGAACGGGTGCGGCACCAAATTCGGGACTCCAGCAATCATCCACCCATTCGGCAACATTGCCCAGCATGTCATATAACCTGAAGCTGTTGGGGGCGGCTCTGCCCACCGGAAAGGTGGCGTCTGCGCCAATACGGTCATCACAGTCCAGACAGGACTGGAATGCTTTTTCAAAGGCCGCTTTCTGAGCTGTGATCTGGCTATTGCGACCGCGAGCCATATATGCCCATTCCACTTCACTGGGCAAGCGCCACTTGCCTGTCCCACCCGCCGCCCGCCATGCGGCGTTCAGCCATGCGGTGTAAGTGTCTATATCTGTGCGGGTGACATTGATCACGGGGCGGTTAAGCCGTCCCCACCCCTCATCATTTGGCCCGTCAGCGGTGCAGGTGCCAGAGCGAACGCATGCGTCCCACATCTCGAAGGTTACTTCATAGGTCATGGCGGTAAAAGGGGCGGTGATCTCAAAAGTTTTTGGTGCAGCCAGCTTGCCAGGGCTGATTTGCGGCCGGTAGACAAAAAAACCGGCAGGAATATTAACAGTGGGGCCCGACAGCGCCCTCAAGGGCTCGCGAGTGCGCGCGACATTCAGTGCTTTTTGAGCTTCCCCCCGATAGGTTCCCATGGGATAGCGGGTCAGAAAGCCTTGCAGCGCAATAACGGAGCCATCAGTGCTGGCGCGGGTAAAGGCGAGAGTCTGTTCGCGCTCGGATGCCTGCAGGACATAGGTTCCGCGCGGATATGAGGCCCGATAGTTTTGGTAGCTCTCCACCGTATTTTGCTGCCTGGCTTCGCGGAAGGCGGCTAGGTCGGCGCTGCGTTCTGCATCCACGCTAAACCTGCCTTGCGGCCAATAGTGTAAATAGCGCAGGTAGGATATTTCGGCGTTGACTTCCTTGGCACGCCGATAGCTGAGGAAGTCCGCCTGCTCCACGTTGGTGCTGGCCGGATAAGCGTCACGAAACGCGGCGTAGGCAAAAATGGTGTGCTGGCCTTGTGCATAGTCGAAAGCTGTTTTCTCAGATGCGCCAAATGCTTTGACGGCGTCCTCAATGGACGCTTTCAATTTTATGGCTTCCTCTGCTGCTGCGCCCACACCGTGAAAGCCCAGATAGCGTTCTATCAGGTCGCTTGCACGCTCATATTGGCCGCTGCCATAAGCGGCTTGAGCAGCCAGATAATAATATTCCTGATTGCGGCGGTTTTCTTGCAGCAGCGACTGGAGGATTTCGTCGGCAAGGCGGAAGCGTCCGGCTTCAATGGCCTCGATCGCTCCTTCAAGTGAAGGGGCCACATGCGGCTCTGCCACTTCCGTCTCGGCCGGGTCCGCCATTGCGATTAGAATAAAACTCAGCGTTATCAGCGCTATATATCTGATCATTCCGCGTCCCACTTCACTTAGCGTGTTTTACCACATAAAACTTATGCGAAATTCTAGGGTGAAAGTGCAGCGGGATGCTAGATATATCGCTTCACTTACCGGCTGATCTTGCCAAGCAACCGCAATCGGCTGATACCGCCGTCGGGGTATATGTTGATGCGCACATGACTGATGGTACCTGTGCCCGCAACGGGCCGGAAATGATGCTCAGCGTCGGCCTTAAGGGGTTGCCGGTCAAGAAGTTCATGCCAGAACTGACTTTGCACCGGCAGGCTGTCTTCTGTGCCGCCCGCCACAAGCGCGCCCTGAAGCGAGATCTGGCCGGGGTAATTGCCTTTGAAAAAAGCGGTGTCGACGATAATGTCTTCAATAATGCCCGCATGGCCCAGCGCCAAAATTGCCCAGTCGTTACCCGGCTCGCGGCGGCGGCGGGTTTCCCAACCGTCACCCATGTTAAGGCCCTTGCCCGGCAAGGTGATGTTCGAGAGAGCGCCAAAATGTTCGTCATTGGCGACAATGCCGCGCCCGCCGTTTTCCATCGCCAGCAAATCGATGCGGGTATCCGCGTCAAAGCCAGCCCAGTCCTTGTGCATCAGGCCATACACGCGCAGGCGGGCCACACCACCGTCCGGGTAGATATTCAGGCGGATATGGGTCCAGGGCGTCTTGCTCTCGCAGGCCACATGATGGTGGCTGTTACCCTTAAGGCTCATAGAGGCGACCACTTCGGTCCAGACCGCGCCTGAGCCGGGCACATCTTCATTTGAGATGCACGCGTCGATGCTGGTGGCAGGCGGGAAGTTGCCGGTGAAATGGCTTGTGTCGATGTCAAATCCCTTGATGGTGCCGGGCGCGCCAAGGCGGATGACAGCATGGTCATAGCCTGTGCCGCGCTTACGGCGGCTTTCCCAGCCGTCCATCCACTTGCCGTTTTCGTCATATTTTCCGGGGATGAACACAGCATCTGCGGGGTCGATCAACCGGGCCTTATCGGCAAAAAAGTCATCGCTTGCGAAGGTAACTTTGGCACCGAGGCGCGGGTTCGCGAGGTTGATGCAGTTGCGTGTGAAGGCTGGAGGTACGGTGTCAGACATGGGTTGGTTCTCTCTTTCAACCTGCCAAAGCTTCAAGCCGTAAGCGGGCTATCTTGTGAATTTCATTGATGGCGGTCTTGAACTCACGTTCGCGGTTATGGTTTAGCCGCGCGCCAAAGGCCGCCAGAATGCTGTGGCGGTTGTGCCCCTTCACTGCGATGATGAAGGGGAAACCAAATTTGTTTTTGTAGGCTTTGTTCAGGCTCTGGAACTCGTTGAACTCTGCGGGTGTGCAGGCATCAAGCCCGGCGCCGGATTGCTCAGCTTTTGATTCGGCGGTCAGTTCCCCGCGAACGGCGGCCTTGCCGGCTAGGTCCGGGTGAGCGCAAATCAGGCGTTCCTGTTGTTCCTCACTGGCGGCGTTCACTACGTCAGCCATTACGCTGTGAAGCCCGTCCACGCTATTGAGGTTTTTGTCGCCACGCTTGGCCCACGCGCCCTCCGCCACCCAGCGGGAGTGCTCGTAAATGCTGCCATAAAGCTCAAGGAATTGCTCATGGCTCAGGTCGCATGGGCGCTCCCTCAGTATCATCTGCCGTCTCCCTCATAGGGGTGGTGCTCACGCCAGTGCCGCGCGATGTCCACCCGGCGGCAGAACCAGACATCCTTGAAACTGCGTGCATATTCAAAAAACCGCTCCAGCGCGCGGATTCGCCCCGGCCGGCCAATCAGGCGACAATGCAGGCCAATGCTCATCATCTTGGGGCTGTCTGCGCCCTCGGCATAAAGCGTATCAAACGCGTCGCGCACGTAGGAGAAAAACTGGTCCCCCGAATTGAAGCCCTGCACGGATGCAAAGCGCATGTCATTGACATCCAGTGTATAGGGCACAACCAGATGCGCGCCATTTTCCATACGTGACCAGAAGGGCAGGTCATCGGAATAATCGTCTGCGTCATAAAGAAAACCACCATGCTCAGCTACCAGCCGGCGGGTGTTGGGGCTGGTGCGGCCGGTATACCAGCCTGCCGGTGCCTCGCCGGTGACCTCAGTGATGATACGCACGGCCTCCCTGATATGCTCGCGCTCCACCTCTTCCGGCATATTCTGGTAATTGATCCACTTAAACCCGTGGGAGCAGATTTCATAGCCGCGATCCGTGAAGGCTTTGGCCATCTCGGGGTAGCGTTTCAATGCTTCGGCGACCGCGAAGATGGTGACGGGGATGTCGTATTTCCCGAACAGGCGCAACAGCCGCCACACACCCGCGCGGCTGCCGTATTCATAAACGGATTCCATGCTCATGTGCCGCGCGCCTTCAATAACAGGGGCGCTGACAATCTCTGAGAGGAAGGTTTCCGCGCCTGCATCGCCGTGCAGCACGCAGTTTTCACCGCCTTCTTCATAATTCAGTACGACCTGCACCGCGATGCGCGCGCCACCGGGCCAGTTTGCATGCGGCACGTGTTCGCCGTATCCTTTCAGGTCGCGCGGGTAATTGTCCGTCATTGTCTCGCTTTCATGCTTTTGTCAGCTGGCACGCGCCATGCCGAAAATCTGGTGCAGATCATCGCCGCCTGCAGCGCGCTCAAACCTGAGGGTCGCTTCAATGTCGTTCAGGTGGTGTGTCAGTATTTCCTGTGCGGCCACAATGTCGCGTCGCTCCAGCGCGTCCACAAGGCGGGTATGTTCATCTCCTGTGCAGCTTTGCACTGATTGGCCGTGTCGACCATATAGTGTGATAATGAGTGAACTTCTGAACACCAGTTGCTCAAGGAAATGATACATCGGTGTGTTACCCGCGAGCTTTGCCACATGCAGGTGAAACTCTCCCGTCAGGCGTATCCAGCGCGCGATATCAGCTTTTGCCAGTGCGTCTCTCTCCTGTGCCAGATGGCCCCGCAGGTTTTTGATATCGTTCGTGTCGGCAACTTCTGACGCGCGGGCGAGAAGGGCGGCCTCCACCGTGTGACGTGCTTCAAAAACCTGCTGCGCTTCATCGGGGCTGGGTGAAGCGATTACCGCCCCCTTGTTCTTTTGCAGCTCCACAATATTGTCGCGAGAAAGCAGCAGGAAGGCGCGGCGCACAGTTGTGCGGCCAACGCCAAAGACACCGCATAGCGACTCTTCCGTCAGCTTGGTGCCAGGCGCAAGGCGTTGCTCCAGTACGCTGTCACGTACCCGCTGGCAGATGTCCTCTTCCGTCAGGGCAGCTTCTTTCGGTTTCTGTCTTGTCATCGTCTGGTTCCTGATTCCCTTGGTAACACTCTTTTTTTGCTACCAAGCGTCCTTCCGGGTTTTACCGCAACCCAGAAACAAACTCAGCGGCGGGCGTGCAGTTTTGGCGCAACCGGAAAGCTTCGTTATCGCTGAATTCTGGCCTATGACGACGAATTGTCAACAATTTAGTATCTATTTTGTTGATGATATTCTTTACAAAGCTGGTTGCTTCCGTCAGGGTGAAAGTGGAGATTTCTCAAACCAATCCACGGGGCGTATGTATGGGACGGTTAACCACCCATGTGCTGGACACCGCAAACGGTTGTCCGGGAGAGGGCATTCAGATCAGGCTGTATCGGCTGGCAGAAGACGGTAGCGAGCAGTTGCTGTGTGAGGCGGTCACCAACGACGACGGTCGGGTGGACGGCCCGATCCTTGAGGGTGCCGACTTCACCGTAGGGACATATCTGCTTGAGTTCGCGGCGGGGGATTATTTTCGCGCGCGCGGCACGATGCTGCCGGAGCTTGCTTTTCTGGATGTTGTGCCCATCCGCTTTGGCCTTGCCGACGCGGGCGCGCACTATCATGTGCCTCTGTTAATTTCGCCATACGGCTACAGCACCTACCGGGGAAGCTGATATGACGGAGACGGTCAGATTCCTTCTCGACGGTGAGTATTATGAGCTCACAAACCCGGACCCGACAACGACGGTGCTGAATTTCCTGCGTTATGAACTGGCGCGCACCGGCACCAAGGAGGGCTGCGCCGAGGGAGACTGCGGTGCCTGCACAGTGGTGCTGGGCGAGTTGGTAGACGGGCATATTCGCTACCGGGCAGTCAACGCCTGCATCCTGTTTGTGCCCACGCTTGACGGCAAGGAGTTGATCACAGTTGAAAGCCTGAGGGCAAAGGACGGCACTTTGCATCCGGTCCAGCAGGTTCTTGTCGATACCCATGGATCGCAGTGCGGTTTCTGCACGCCCGGTTTTGTCATGTCGCTCTATGCGCTGTATGAAGAAGGCGGCGCCAGGGACCGCGCCCACATCAATGATGCACTGGCGGGAAACCTGTGCCGCTGCACCGGGTATGGGCCGATCGTTGAAGCGGGGCTACGCATGGAGCAAATGCGCGTGCCTGTGGACGCGAATGTGTTGAAGGACCGTATTGATGCGCTCAGGTCGCTCAAGCGGCATGACACATTGAAACTCAGCGTCAAGGACAAGCTTACCGGGAACCAGAAATATTATTTCGCACCCGTAAGTATTGACGATTTGGCCGATATTTCTTTGGCTTATCCAGATGCGACGTATCTGGCAGGCGGCACGGATGTTGGCCTGTGGGTGACAAAACAGCACCGCGAACTGGCGCAGATTATCTATATCGGTGACGTGGAAGAATTGAAGCATACCCACGTTACCGACCGATCGGTTGAAATTGGGGCCGGAGCTTCCTTTACCGATGCGATAGATGTACTGGCCCGCTATTATGGCGACATGGGGCAGATCATCCGCCGGGTTGGTTCGGTCCAGATCAGGAACAGCGGAACCCTAGGCGGCAATATTGCCAATGGCTCCCCTATTGGCGACAGCATGCCAGCGCTGATTGCTGCGGGGGCCATGCTTACGCTACGCATGGGCTCACTTGAACGCACCATGCCGCTTGAGGACTATTTCATCGGTTATGGCAAACAGGACTTGCAACCGGGTGAATTTGTTGCCCGTATTTCGGTGCCGTTGCCGGCTGAGAATTTACGCTACCGTGCTTATAAAATCTCCAAACGTTTTGATCAGGATATCTCGGCTATTTGCGCTTGTTTCGGTTTCGAAATAAAATCTGGTATGGTTGAGCATGTCCGCATTGCCTATGGCGGCATGGCCGCGACACCCAAGCGTGGGCTGAAGGCTGAGCAGGCGCTCGTCGGTAAGGCGTGGAATACGGAAAATGTGGAAGCCGCGGTAGCTGCCTTGGCAGAAGATTTCGCCCCCATCAGTGACATGCGTGCCAGCGCGGACTACCGCATGATGACTGCACAAAACCTGCTCAGGAAAGCCTTTATTGAACTGACTGCAGACGCCGACACCCGCCTTGTCGGTGACAGGGAGCTTGCGCATGCCTGATCTCAGCAGCAGGGGTGGTCCTGTGCTCTCTGAAATCCCTGTCCCCTCTGAAATCAAGGGGGCGGTTCATAAGGAACTGAGGCACGACAGCGCCCACAAGCATGTCTCGGGTGAGGCGGTTTATATCGACGATATGCCGGAACCCAAGGACCTGCTGCATATCTATGTCGCCATGTCGGAAAAGGCCCATGCACGTGTAACATCCCTCGATTTGTCGTCCGTACGCAAAGCCAGAGGTGTGGCGCTTGTGATCAGTGCGGAAGACATCCCTGGCCATAATGATGTCAGCCCGTTCGCGGGTGATGACCCGCTCTTTGCCGATGGCCTTGTGGAATATATCGGTCAGCCGATTTTTGCCGTCGCTGCTACCAGCATCGCCGCCGCGCGCGCCGCGGCCAGCCTGGCGGCGGTTGACTATGACGAGTTGCCCGCGCTGACGACCATTGATGATGCTATGGCGGCGGAAAGTGCGATTGAACCCGCGCAAACCATGGCGCAGGGTGATGCCCGGGCCGCGCTTGAGAAGGCGAAGTATCGTCTGAAAGGCAGCTTCCGTATTGGCGGGCAGGACCATTTTTACCTTGAAGGCCAGATTGCTTTTGCCGCGCCACAGGAAGATGGCGATGTGCATGTCTTCTCGTCGACCCAGCACCCGAGCGAGGTGCAACATCTGGTGGCCCACGTGCTCGGCAAGCCAACCAATGCGGTGACGGTTGAGGTCAGGCGCATGGGCGGCGGTTTTGGCGGCAAGGAAACCCACCCCGCCATGTTCGCTGCGATGGCGGCCCTTGTGGCGGTGAAAACCGGCCGCCCGGCCAAACTGCGGCTGGACCGCGATGACGATATGATCATGACCGGCAAGCGCCATGATTTCCGCTATGGCTATGATATCGGCTATGACGACGATGGGCGTATCACAGGGGCGGCGATTGACCTGGCCTCGCGCTGTGGTAGGTCGACCGACCTGTCGCCCGCGATCAACGACCGCGCCATGTTCCACACCGACAACTGCTATTATCTTGGCGATATCGAGATCACCTCGCACCGCTTGAAAACGCACACTGCCTCCAACACCGCTTTCCGCGGTTTTGGCGGGCCGCAGGGTATGCTGGGGATCGAGCATGTGATTGACCAGATTGCCCATGCGCTGGGAAAAGACCCGATCGACGTACGCCGCGCGAACCTCTACGGCACGGATGGCCGTAATACTACACCGTTTGGCATGGTGGTTGAAGACAACATCGCTCCTGAACTGATTGACGCGCTGGCGGAAAGTGCAGGCTATCAGGCGCGGCGCTCAGCGATACGAGAATTTAACGCATCCAGCCCCTACCTGAAGAGAGGTATCGCACTGACGCCGGTCAAATTTGGCATCAGCTTCACCACTACGCATCTCAATCAGGCTGGTGCTTTGGTGCATGTTTATGCCGATGGCAGCGTGCACCTGAACCATGGCGGCACCGAGATGGGGCAAGGGCTATTTGTCAAGGTTGCCCAGGTGGTGGCAGAAGAATTCCAGATTGATGTGGACCATATCAAGATCACGGCGACAACAACGGCGAAGGTGCCCAATACGTCGGCCACGGCGGCGTCCTCAGGCTCTGACCTTAACGGCATGGCGGCACTGGATGCAGCGCGGCGCATCAAGGCGCGGCTGGTGGATTTTGCGGCTAATAAATATGGTTGCCCCAAGGACCGGGTCACCTTTCGCAACAACAATGTTTATGTGGATAACCGGGAAATACCGTTCGCGCAGTTAACGCGCGAGGCGTATCTGGGCCGGGTGTCGTTGTCGTCCACGGGTTTCTACAAGACGCCAAAGATCCATTATGATCGCAGCAAACACAAGGGCCGGCCCTTCCTGTATTTCTGTTACGGGGCGGCGGTGTCGGAGGTCACCGTTGATACGCTGACGGGGGAATATAAGGTCGAGCGGGTCGACATCCTGCATGACACTGGCCGGTCGCTCAACCCTGCGATCGACAAGGGGCAGATCGAAGGTGGGTTCATTCAGGGCATGGGTTGGCTGACCACTGAAGAGCTCGTGTATGACAAGAGCGGTCGCCTGCACACGCACGCGCCGTCCACCTACAAAATCCCTGCCTGCAGCGACCGACCGGAACAGTTTAATATCGAGCTGTATGCCGAGGGCCGGAATGTGGAAGCCACGATCCACCGGTCAAAAGCCGTGGGAGAGCCGCCGTTCATGCTGGCGAATTCGGTGTTCCTCGCGCTGGCTGACGCTGTGTGTGCCGCGTCGGACTATAAAGTGCGGGTGATGATGAATGCGCCTGCCACGCCGGAGGAAGTGCTGAAAGCGGTGGTGAAGGCGAAAAGCAAGGCGCGCGACTGATGGTCTCGCGTGATCAATATACGGGTCAATATACGGGGCCTAAGGTGGCCGGTGTACTTGTCACAGTGGCGGAGACAAAGGGTTCCGCCCCGCGGGAGGCAGGTGCGACGATGTGGGTCACGGATACCGGTGCTGAGGGTACCATCGGTGGTGGCAACCTTGAGTATCAGGCAATACAGCAGGCACGTAAACTGCTAGCCGACACGGAAAAAACGCGCATTGCACAAACCTATCCGCTGGGCCCGTTGCTGGAGCAATGCTGTGGTGGGTCAGTGGTTTTGACACTCGAGAAAATGAATGCGGACCGCGCGCGCGCAAGTCGGGATGCGGCGCTTCATGAACGTGTCAGATATCCGCTGTATATGTTTGGCGCCGGGCATGTGGGCAAGGCAGTATATGCTGCGCTGAAACCTTTGCCCTTTAATGTATACTGGGTGGATGCACGGGAAGATGAATTCCCGCCGGTGACAGAACCGCACGTGATCACAGATCATGCAAGCGACCCGGTCGATGTGGTGAAAAATGCAGTCGCGCAAGCGCTTTACCTAATCTTTACCCATAGCCACCAACTTGATTATGAGATCACGAAGGCGGTACTGGCGCGGGGGGATGCGCTTTATTGCGGGCTTATCGGTTCGAAGACAAAACGGGCGCGGTTTGAGAATCGCTTGCTGCGCGAAACTGCGGTGGGCGAGAGTGCCCTGAGCGTCCTGACCTGCCCCATTGGGGTGCCGGGGGTCAACGGCAAGGAGCCGGAAATTATCGCGGCCAGTGTCGCGGCGGAGCTGCTGCAGCGGCGTAAAAGCCAGGATCAGAAGGGCTAGGAACATGGATATTGCCGGTTTAACGGTCATCGGCCAGACCTCAGGCGAGGCGGCTGACATCCTAAGCGAAGCGGCGCTGACATTTGTCGCGGCAGTTGAAGAGAAATTTGGTGCCAGGCGGCGTGAGCTGATGGCCTCGCGCGCGGCGTTTCAGAAGCGGCTGGATGCGGGGCATTTGCCTGATTTTCTGCTGGAAACAGCTGATATCCGCGCGAGCGAATGGCACGTTCGCCCGGCGCCTGCGCCCCTGCTTGATCGCCGTGTGGAAATTACCGGCCCCGTTGACCGCAAGATGGTCATCAATGCACTCAACTCGGGCGCCAACTGCTTCATGGCGGATTTTGAAGACAGCTCCACCCCCACATGGGCCAACATGATGGCGGGGCAGGTGAACCTGCGTGACGCCGCCTGCGGCACTATCAGCTACACAAACCCGGCAAACGGCAAACGGTATGAACTGGGCGAGGAGACCGCGACCCTGATCGTGCGCCCACGCGGTTTGCACATGGAGGAAAAACATGTGCGTATGGGCGGCAAGCCTGTCTCAGCCGGGTTCTTCGACTTTGCCTTGTTCCTGTTCCACAGCGCCAAAGAACAATTGTCGCGCGGCGTAGGTCCCTATTTTTACCTGCCCAAGCTGGAACACCACCTTGAAGCAAGGCTATGGGAAGATGTGATCGCTTTTTCAGAAGATTATATCGGGCTGGAACGTGGCGCCGTACGGGTGACCGTGCTGATTGAGACCATCACCGCCGCCTTCCAGATGGATGAAATCCTCTATGAGCTCAGGGATCATATTGTTGGTCTCAATTGCGGGCGCTGGGACTATATCTTCAACTTTATCAAGCGTTTTGCGCGGCGTCCTGATTTTATCCTGCCGGACCGCGCGCAGGTTGGTATGGACAAACACTTTCTGTCATCCTACAGCCAGCTCTTGATCAAGACCTGCCACCGGCGCGGCGCTCACGCCATGGGTGGCATGGCTGCGCAGATCCCGATCAAGAATGACACCGCGGCCAACGAGGCAGCCATTGCCAAGGTGAAAGCTGACAAGGAACGTGAAGCGAAAAACGGTCACGACGGCACGTGGGTCGCCCATCCAGACCTTATCCCGACCGCTCGTTCAGTATTTGACATAGTAATGCCGGGCCCCAATCAGCTTTTTAACTTGCGCGATGATGTGGTCGTTACGGCCGCGGACCTTCTGGCTGTGCCGGAAGGGATTATTACCGACGAAGGTGTGCGAAGCAATATATCCGTGGGTTTGATGTATCTTTCTGCGTGGATTGACGGCATGGGCTGTGTGCCTATTCATAACCTGATGGAAGACGCAGCGACGGCGGAGATTTCGCGGACCCAGCTTTGGCAATGGCGCACGCATGGTGCCAAGCTGGAGCATGGCCGCGTGATTGACGCCGCCTATCTGGATCAGATTACCGATGAGGAAGTGTCCAAGCTTAAAGCGCAGGACTTTGCCGGCAGCGCTCGCCTTGAGGATGCCGCCGACCTGTTCCGTTGCATGGTGATGGATGAAGAGTTGGAAGAATTCCTTACACGCCCTGCCTACGAGCTGGTGCTTGAATATGAACCCCGGGACGACGCCTGAGCGGCGCAAGCGAAAGAGCAGTACCCCATGGAATTTGATATTACACCCTGGCTGAACCTTGCGATCCGTTGGCTGCATTTCATCACTGGCATCGCGTGGATAGGCTCCAGCTTCTATTTTGTCTGGCTCGACAACCATCTTGAAGAGCCAAAGGAGAAAAAGAAGGGCATGTCGGGTGAGCTATGGTCGGTGCATGGTGGTGGCTTTTACCACAAGCAGAAATATGCTGTTGCGCCTGAACAGATGCCGGAAAAGCTGCACTGGTTCAAATGGGAAGCCTATTTCACATGGATGAGCGGATTTGCCTTGCTTGCAGTCATCTATTATCTGGGTGCGGACCTGTTCCTGATCGACAGGTCCAAGATGGAACTGAGCCAGCTACAAGCCATTGGCATCAGCCTTGCCTTCATCGTGGGGGGCTGGTTTTTTTATGACGGCCTTTGCCGTTCGCCTTTGGGCAAAAACAACAAGCTAACGGGTATCATCTGGTTCCTCAGCCTGACAGCGGCAGCTTATGCGCTGACGCATATTTTCTCCGACCGGGCGGCCTTCATCCATGTCGGGGCGATGGCAGGCACTGCGATGGCGGCCAATGTTTTCATGGTCATTATCCCGAACCAGAAAAAGGTTGTCGCGGCGCTGACCTCAGGCGAGGCACCCGACCCGCGTCTGGGCCAGATTGGCAAGCAGCGCAGTTTGCACAATAATTACATGACCCTGCCGGTCCTCTTTCTGATGATCTCCAACCACTATCCGATGACGTTTGCAAACCCCTACAGCTGGCTCATCCTTGCGGGCATCGGGCTTGTAGGGGTGATGGTGCGGCATTTCTTCAACCTGCGTCATAGGGGAAAAAACAGCCCTGGCCTTGTGTTTGCAGCGGTCGCCTTGTTTATCCTGATTGCTATGTTCGCCGCCGATGCGGAGAAAGCGTCCCGCGCCCGGTTTGCACAAGTGGCAGCGTCATTTTCTCAAGTTCAGGCCATCATTGGCAAACATTGCACCTCATGCCATGCCGCTACGCCAACACATGAAAGTTTTGACGAAGCCCCGGGTGGTGTGATGCTGGACAAGCCGGAACTGATCCAGCAGCACGCCCGGCGGATCATGGAGCAGACGGTCAAAGCGGACATCATGCCGCTTGGCAACGAGACCGGCATGACCGACGAGGAGCGTGCCCTGATCGGCAAGTGGATTGAAGACGGAGCCAAGCGGTGAGCAAGCGCACCCTTGATATCGAGCCACTGACAGCGGCGGCATTCGCGCCATACGGTGATGTGATTGAGGCATCGGCCACTGCGCGGCAGATACCCATCAACTATGGCAACACCATACGTTTCCACGACCTCGCGAAGCTTGAGCTGACCAGCGGCGGCGGCCAGGCAGGGGTCAGCATCTTTCGCTCGACACCCTTACCGTTGCCGATCACGGTAAAGGTGATGGAATATCATCCGAAGTCCTCGCAGGCATTTGTGCCGCTTTCAGCCAATCCTTATTTAGTGGTGGTCGCAGAAAAAGGTGACTTTGACGCGGGCAAACTGCGAGCCTTCAGGGCAGAGCCCGGGCAGGGCATAAACTATTACGCCGGTACGTGGCATCACTTCAGCCTTGCGCTGAATGAGGTGAGCGACTTTCTGGTGATTGACCGTATTGCTGATGATGAAAACTGTATTGAACACCAACTAAGCCATACAGAACAAGTCGCCCTTACGCTTCCGATAGCGTGATCAGGCCGATTTTTGCGAAAGCAACAATAACAACCGCAATTTTGGCGGGCGAGGCTTTCAGCTTTGTTGCCAGATTAGCCACGGTCAGTCCCGGTGTCCCTTCAATAATCCGGAGGAGTTTTCCAGCTGATGGGGCGCTCGGCAGTACCTGTTTCGCATAATCAAACATCTGAAGCTTCAAGGCTTCCGCATAGCGCATGGCCAGATCGTTACCCAGAGGAGTTATTCTGGTGTTCATGGCGACAACATGCGTTGGATAGGCGGCGAAGGCCTTATAGGGGTCCATGCGAGCCGGGGCTGCCTTTGGCGCGTTTGACGGGAGATATCTATCGGCGCTTTGCTGGCGTATCGATCCTAGCTCAGTCCAGAGCGCCTGATATTGTTTATAAATCACACTCCAGTCAAACGTGGCGCGCGCATAGGTGCGACCAAAGTTTCCCATTTTTTGTCGTAGCGACGGGTCGTTGACGAGGTCACGGAAGCTCGTCGTAAGACTTGCCTGGTCCAGAGCTATGGTTTGGCATGCGTATCCGCTGTAGCGGTCATAGCTGTCTGTCCGCGCCTCATGGCGCGCTGCCAGCCTATGTACCTCGTCGTCCACAAGGGTCCATGTCGGAATACGGAACCCTGCTTTGCCATTGGGCACGGTGTCCTTGTATCCATCCCAATCACTGACGACGACGGGCAGACCTGCCGCCATCGCTTCGATGGGGGTAATGCCAAAGGTTTCCTGAAAATTGTCGGCCAGTGACGCGAAGATATCTGCTGCCGCCCAACTCGCGTTTCTGGCTGCGGTGTCTTTTCCATCGGTAAAGACACAACGTACACTGGGACAGATGGCTTTTGGGGTCGACTTGTAGGCTTGTTTGATTGCATCGTTGGCAAACCAGCCACATTGGATCAAAACGAGCTTTTTTCCAGTTTCCCTGGCGACATTTTCCAGCGCCAGCATCATGGCATGAGGGTGCGCCTTTGCATGGTATGACAGGCGTCCGACATATAGTATGGCGATCTCGTCATCCTGAATTTGAAGCGCCTTGCGCGCAACTTTTTTGTCATTGTCGTCAAAGACAAAATCATCACATTGAATACCAAGGGGGATTACCGGCAATTGCGGTAAAACCGGTTCAATGTTTTTTCCGAAACGCCAGCGCAACAGATCCATCTGTGCCTCAAGGATTGTATCAACCGTACTTTTGACGGCATTTGACGTGCATATTAGCGCATCCCATGGCATGACCGGCGCACTCAGCATGGCGGAAATGGCATCCATGGCGCCGTGACTGGCGGTGGTATGGGTGACGCCGCATATGCTGAATGCGTCTGGCCCCACACGCAGGCGCTGATTGGCATAGGTATCGAGGTTTGGACCCGGAATATATAGCGTGCCAGTGTTCTTCAGCAGGTCTGGCCGGTGCGTTGGGTACCACTGTGTCTTGACGGAAGAATTGATCGAATTTACGAGGCTGCTGAAAACTTTCGCTGATCGTTCGCTTGGGCTAAAGCAAGACAGTGGTTGCGCGCCCGCATGTGCAATAGCTGCCCGCAGGAAGCTGTTCCCCGCTGCCTGCCGCCCCATAATTTTGTCGCCTGTGACAACATATCCATCAGGCTCAAAGTAAATCGTGGCATGTGCGGCAGTTTGCATAAGGCAGTGTCCTGTTGACGGAAAAGTCTGCTGCATACTTCAACCAGAAGCCGCTGTTTGGCAAGACACATATGTGACTTACGTGTTGGTGGCGGGGCGCCACATCAGCCACATCGGGGGGCAACCCGGCGCCGCTGTTATTTCACGTTCGATTTCAAAACCATGGTTACGGTAGAAACCAATGTTCTGCGCCTTGGAGTTTTCCAGATAGGCGGGCATGCGGGCCTTATCAACCTCCGTGAGGGCTTCGCGCATGAGCTGTCCGCCCATGCCTTTTCCTTGCAACAGCGGATCAACCGCAATCGCAAATAAGTAGTAGTGCGGTGGGTAGGCGGCGCGGTGACGGCTCATGCAGGCGTCAATCGCCAACGAGTTCCGGAGACCGCGAACGCCGCCATGACGCAGGATCGTCTGCGCAAGCGCGACGTTGCCAAGGCCATATGTTTTTGGGGTTCCCGGTCTCAACCATAACGTTCCGGCCTGTGCATCCTGTGTGCAATGACCGAAGCCTCGTTTGAGATACAGGTGCCTTGCCATGACCGTAAAGGCCGGCTTCATCGCCGCAATGCTGTTGAATGCCCAGAGATTCACCGCATCGTCCGCGAACCCGTCTGCGATAATGCGACCGATAAGGTTCGAATCGCCAAGCCCTAGTGGGCGCACACCATGCTTGTTCATTACCTCTTGCTCCATAAAGTGAATGGTATTCACTTTATGGACGGTGCGTCAAGCCGCATGCAGTCTATCTCAGGCATGTTAGGCCTGCCGCGCGAGGCGTTTACGGCCTTCTGGCATCTTCAATCAGTTTGCGTGTATTTCGGTCCCGTACCACCATTATCGCCCAAACAGCGAGCACCACCCACATGATAAAGCCGGCGCCAAAAAGAGCGAGAACCCAAGCTAAAACCCAGATGATGGCGGCTAATATTGCCTGAAAAGGTTTACCGCACAGCAGTAGCGCTAGCGGGGGAATCAATAGTGCGATAAGATAAAGCATGGCTTTTCCTGAAAATCCAACGGTCAGATTTTTGGAAGATCCTCTTCCAGAACACAGATCGACATGGCGTAGGATACCTCGCCTTCGTCTTCATCCCGGTAGACGACGCCCAAAAATTCCTCGCCAAGAACGACCTCAACTGAATCGGGAGCCTTCGGCCGACGGACCAGTTTCAGCATGTTATTGTTAAACTTGGTCTGCAGATAAACCTGCAGCCGCGCGATTTCATTCGGGGTCAATGTATGCTCCTTGCGACTCTGCTGTTTGCCAAGGTTTATCCAAGGCATGCAGCGCAATGCAAGCAAAACCGATGGCTTAAGGCGATAGATCGGAATTTTTAACCTTAAAGTCTTGTTAATCTCATATATTTATTAACAATACGTTCGAGGCGAAAATAGAAGAAGATTTATGACCAGTGATCAAAGCGATTATTCTTACGCGGAAGACAAAGAGCTTGTGGACCAGTTCCTGAGCTGGACTGCTGACGCCGTGAAAGAACTGCGGGAGTTGACGGATTCGCTTGATGGCAGTGAGGGTCCCGAATCTAGTGCTGCTGACAGAATATATGACCTCGCTCACAACGTGAAGGGCATGGGCAGTAGTTTTAATTACGATCTTATGACCACTGTTGGTACCTCTCTGTGTCGCTATATCAAAAATGGTGGTGACCGGCTGCGTCCACGCGCGATTGATGCGCATGTCCGTATCCTTGAAGTGGTGTTGGAAAATAAAATCAGGGGGGATGGTGGCGAAAAAGGCCAGGCTCTCGAAAAACGACTCAACGAAATTATTGTTGAAGAGAGCTGAATAAATACCTCTTTTTATCTGTTCACTTTATGTTCTTTTTGCTTGCCAGATCACATAGCCTTTGTAACCATACTTGCTGATTCGTAGCAGGGAGAGGTGAGGGTGACCAGCACAGCGATGGTGACACGGGGCGCAATGCGGTTTCTTGTGGAATTGGGATATGCCCCACTGGCCGAAGTTTCCCTGACCAATGGCCGCAGGGCTGATATTGTCTCGCTGGACCGTGGCGGACGCTGCATTATTGTTGAGGTTAAATCCGGCCTGGCCGATTTTCGCAGCGACAATAAATGGCGCCAATATCTTGACTACTGCGAAGAGTTTTACTTTGCGGTTGATATGTCGTTTCCGCAGGAAGTCCTTGAGGAAAACAACAGCCTTCCCGGCCTCACGGGCGTCATCGTGGCAGATGCCTTTGGCGCGGAAATTATACGCCCGGCATGCGGCCGCACCGTCAATGCTGCCCGGCGCAGGGCTTTGGCGTTGAAAATGGCGAGGGTGGGCGCCATGCGATTGTCCGGAGGAGTATCTGGTATGGATCGGGGGCAGGCAGCCGGGCGTCCAACACTGAATCCCGAAATGCCGGCCTCTTCGAGCAGAAACCATTTTTGATTAGTCGGCCTCTTTGATCACTTCGGTGTAGCCTTTCCAGCGTTCACGGCCGTCCTTGTTCTCCAGGGCGTTCTGTAGCGCGGCTACGGCACGGCGTTCGTATTTCAGTCCAGCTTCGCTGTTCAGAATATCCATGGCCTTGTCGAAGCCAAGACCTGACCTGTGGGAGCGAGCCGAGACCATGCCCACAAAGGCATTCGCAACGGAGAGTATCCGCGCACCGGGCTCTATCTCTTCGCCTTTTCGGCCTTCTGGCTCACCGCTGCCGTCCCAATGCTCGCGCAGTTGCCGCAAGGTTGCTGCGACAGGGCCCTTAAAGTCCAGCCCGGCAACCAGCCCTGCCCCTTTCTGCATGCTATCGCGGACGAGAGAAAACTCTTCCTCACTGAGGGCACCCTGTTTGGTGAGAATTTCAGTGGGTACGAAAATCTTGCCCAGATTGACCAGCTGCCCGGCGATCCGGATGCTCTCTGTTGCTTCGCTTTCCCACCCCATTTCTTGCGAGATAGTTGATGCAACATCTGCAACACGCTCAGAGTGATGTTTGCTCCATGGGTCACGGGCATCGATAATTTGTGTAAGCGTGCTGACTAACTGTTTAAACAGCGTCTCTGACTGATCCTTGGCGGCAACGAGCGAGGAAATGTCCTGCATAACCAGCAGTGCACTCGCATGGTCGTCGGCCGCGGCCTGCAGCGGCAGCAACTGGGTTTGAAATATGCGTTCACTGCCCTCGGCAGGAAGGCGAATCTGGAAATTTTTTGCTTCGCCCGCGGCTGCGCTTTTGGTTCCCTTGCGTATTTGCTCAGCAATTTCACTTGGGAAAGCGGTATCAAGGCGGCGGTCTTTCAAGTCGGTGACGGGCAGATTGATCACTTCGCCCATTTTCCGGTTGGCAAACCGGACCGTGAGGTCATCATCCAGAGCCGCGATCGCGTTTGGCTGGCTGTCGCTCACGGATTGCAGGAACCGGTTAAGACCCTGATTTTGTGCAGAGAGAGCTGCCTGTTCGCGGTAACTGGCTTCAAGGCGCCGCGATACACCGTGGCGCCAGCTCAGGATCAGCCCCGCCAGGACAAAGAGTGCAGCCAGCGAAAGCGTCACAATCAGGTTATTGCGCCGTGCATTGATTTCGGCCAATGCTTCGGCGCCGCTGATGGTGCGTACGAGGATCCAGTTCACAGGTGCTGTCAGCTCGCGCCCGGTTACCAAGACATCTGTGCCCGCGTAATTTTTTTCAATGGCGAACGCGCCGGGTCGGCTGATCGCGAATGCTGCTGCGGGGTCGAGGCGGGGTTCTCCAACACGGCCACCCTCCGCGAGCGGGGTAAGCGGGGTGAGCAAGGGCCCTTCTCCGGGGGTGACGATATAGGTTTCAGCGGTGTCACTGGCAGCCCCGGGTTGCTGAAGCGTTTTAAGAAAGTCGCCATCTAGCGGCCGGGCTCCGATCACCCAGTTGATTCCCGGCGTGCTGCCGGCAAGGCCTTCATCCGTGGCGACCGGGGCGCCAAAAAGCACCAGCGGTGTTTTGTCTTCCAGCAGCGGCCCGAGCGCAATGAACGCCCCCCGCGACAGTGCGGGCCACTCTCCCGGACGCAGGACAGGCATACCACTTGTGGCGACCAGAGGCGAGCCGTCACTGCGCAGGATCGCGATGCCGGCGCGCTGTGGTCGTTTGATGTTTGCGGCCAATTGATCAATGGCCGTTTTTTCGTGAAAGCCCTGCCGCTCTGCGGCGGCTGACAGGAGTGCATAAACATAGCCGCGCTGCCCTTGGGCCGCCTCAGGCAAATCATCGAGGCTGCCGCCCGCATAAAGCTGAATGGTGGCATCGCCGGCAAGTTCTTCTACACTGGCAAGATAGCGGTTGAGCCATGCAGACACCTCTGTCGCACGGCTATCGGCAACAAGGTTAAGTCGGTCCTGCCAGCGTGCCATGTCTTGTTCGGCTTCTGATTCGGCAAACTTGAAAATTGCCAGAAAACCGATTGCTGCAATCACCAGAATGGCAATAGCTGTCAGCACCACTGATTTGCTGTTACCCTTGTCGCCCACCATAATTCATCCCCTGCATCAATGGTTTCCCCTCCGTTGTAGCTTACTGACTGCGGGGTGGGAAGGCGATCTGTTCAAGGAAGTTACTTGGAACATCAAAGCCATCCCAGTATGTTAACGACTATGCCTTTGGGCTCAATCATTTTTCTACACGGTAATTTATGCGTCGTCTTACTTGTCTCATACTGGTTTCGTTTTCTCTCATCCTACCGGCTCCGGGCTTCATGGTGGATGCCCAGGTCACACGCGGCCTTTTTGGCAGCATGGAAATCCGGTCTACCAATATGGCGAAATTCGCGAAATGGACCGAGATGTGGCGGCGATACAATTTGCCCCGGCAGACAGCAGGCGAACAAGATCAGTCAACGCAAAACTTGTCTAAGGAGAGTTCCTGCCGGGGTTTGGCGCGCGTTCGGTGTAGCAGGGAAGCGTGGGACAATTTTATCGGGCAAAACAGGTCAACGCCGGAGAGAGAATTGCTCGACAAAGTGAATGCTTATATGAATCGGGCCTCCTATATCGTGGATCCGGTGAATTGGGGTATTCCGGATTACTGGGCAACGCCAGATGAGTTTTTTCTCAAGGATGGAGATTGCGAAGATTATGCGATCAGTAAGTATGTCACCTTGAAAAGGCTGGGCATCGCGCCGGATGCGATGCGGCTGGTTATCTTACAGGATGAAAACCTGAAAGTGGCACATGCGGTCCTTGCTGTTTCGTTGGGCGATAATATCTTTATTCTCGATAATCAGGTCGATGCGGTCTTGCCTCACACCAAGATTTTGCATTACAGGCCTGTGTACTCGATCAACGAATCTGCATGGTGGCTGCACCGCATGATAAGCTTTTCAGGTTAAATTAATAAATTATCCCCTAAGATACCGGGTCTCGGTAGTCGGGAGAAATCAGGCTGGGCAATCCAATTGAGTAAAGACGTTACAACGCTTGACCGGATGGTTGACTATGTAAAGCAGTTGCGCCTTCATACGGAGGGGCGGCGTGCGCTGCATATTCGCTTGTCTGCACTTGAGCGCCATTTCCGGGAAGAGCACTACCGATTGTTTGCGGCTTCGGCCCTCCGGAGTGTGATCACCCGTTTCGGCGCGACAATGTTTGCTTTGCCCAATACCGATCTGGTCTTGATCACCAAAGATGCACGTGTTGACGATATCGACCCCGCCCTCAATGTGATTCGCCGCAAATTGCGGGGCTCAGCGTTAATTGCGTCGCTTGATCCCGTGCAGGGTGTTAGTGACGAATTTGCTGTGTGGTTCAATGTTGAAGAGTCCTATCCGGAATTCAAGAGCTATATTGAACAACTGAGCGCGTTGCTCCATCTTGGTGAATCAGCACAGGAGGCTGAAAACGAGGTGTCGGGAAGGCGCGACAGGCGCCGGCTCAAATCCGCATCCAGTCAGGAAATGCCGGTCACACTACGTCAGCCTAATCATGTGCGCATAATGCCCGTGAATCCCCTGCCGAAAGAGAAGGGTGACAGATCGCTTGACCCGGACCTGCTGCTAACGTTGACCAAGGCGTTACACGGTGCGGATGTGGCGGGGCTTCTCAGAAAACAGTTCGTGAAGGCAATTTTGGGCGATGCGCCGCCCATGCCTGTGCTGGAACATAAATTTGTACCCAGACAGTTGATCTATGAGAATATGCTAACCAGTCGTGTTCTGTCCGAGAACAGATGGCTTTGCGGCTATCTGGATGATCAACTAGGGCGGCAGGTTCTGGCGTCTACTCCGGCCATGACAAACGAGGTTTCCCTGGCATCCAGCATACAGGTGACCAGCGCTTCCGTGCTGTCTTCAGCGTTTGATGCTTTTGACAAGGCGCTTGGCAAACATCCCCGTTCCAAAGTTGTTCTTGAGTTTGGCGCTGTTGATATTGTCGCCAATCCGACGGACTATCAGGAGGCCAGCCTGCATGTGTTAGCCCTTGGTTATCGGATATCGGTAGGAGATTTGCATCCGCTTGCCTTCCTCGCTCTGGACGTGGAACCTATGCAGGCCGCCTTTGTGAAAATACAAAAACCACTTGGTAACAACTCAAATTGGCTGAATGACAAGACAGAAGTCGCTATCCAGAACAAGATTGACCGTATCGGAAAAGCGCGGGTGATCCTTGATGGTTGCGAGGACAAAACCGATATTGATTTGGGTCATTTGCTGGGCATTACCCTTTTTCAGGGGCATGCTGTTGATCCGGTTAGTGAAATCTGACCGGATTGCGCGCGCTAAATGAGGGCGGTTTACTGCGGTGAGTGTTTAGCAAGAATGCGTTGCAATGTTCGCCGGTGCATGTTCAAGCGGCGTGCCGTTTCGGATACGTTCCGGTCACACATTTCATAAACCCGTTGGATATGTTCCCATTTAACCCTGTCTGCTGACATAGGATTATCGGGCAATGGCGGGGTCTGGCCTTCCGGGGTCAAGAGTGCCGCTGCGATCTGGTCAGGGTCTGCGGGTTTGGCTAGAAAGTCGACGGCGCCAGCTTTGACTGCGGCAACTGCGCTGGCGAGGTTGCCGTAACCCGTCAGGATGATGATGCGCATATCCGTGCGCATTTGTCGCAAGGACGGTACCAGGTCGAGGCCATTGCCGTCCTGCAGCTTCATATCGAGCACGGCGTAGCGCGGTTTGTTTTGCGCGGCCAGTATGGCGCCCTCTTCTACGCCTTCTGCCGCAAAAACCTTGAAGCCGCGGCGCTCCATCGAAATGGTCAACCTGTTACGGAAAGATTTGTCGTCTTCAACAATGAGAAGGGTTTTTTCTAATGCTTGTGTGGCGGTTTCTGTCATGGTTTGTCCTTTGATGAAGGAGTCTTTGTGCTGCTGTTTTCCAGTGTGGCGCGTGGCCACTCGATTAATATTTCGGCGCCGCCGGTGGCACCGGTACCAAATTCAAGCGTTGCGCCCGTGCGTTCAAGCAGGGTTTTGGCAATGAAAAGGCCCAGACCCAGTCCACCGTCTTTGCCAGGTGTGGGGTGCCGTGTCGTCACATATGGTTCGCCCAATCGCTTAATAATCTGGGGGTCGAAACCGGGACCGTCGTCTGCAATGGTAACGGAAACCGTTTCTTTGTCCCAGCCAGCGCTGACCTGGACCAGATGGCCAGCATAGCCTACCGCGTTCTCGATGATATTGCGGAACGCGTGAATAAATTCGGAGGAGCGACGGACCTTGAGCTGGTCAACCCCTTCGGCAACATACTGGATCGTGATGCCGCGCTCTGCGTGGGGTGCAGCGGCTTCGCGTAGCAAAGCCTCCAGGTCTGTTTCGGTGAAATGGCTGTCGGACCCGGCTTTTCTTTGGTCTCGCAGTTCTGCAAGAATATCCCTGCAGCGGCTGGTCTGTGCCACAATCAATTCCAGGTCTGCGCGCGTTTCTGCATCTCCTTGCCATGTATCCAGCAGTTCGCGGGAAGCAAGCAAAATGGTGCCAAGCGGGGTGCCGAGTTCGTGTGCGGCGGCAGCGGCCAGGGTGCCGAGGGCAGCCAACCGCTGCTCCTGCTCAAGTGCTGCCTGGGTTGCGGCCAATGCGCGGGCGCGGTGTCGCCCCTCACGGCCTACGCGGGCCATGTAGAGTGCCAGAAAGACCAGTGTGAAACACAGTGCTGTCCATATTCCGGCAATTAAGACCGGCGGCAATTGGGGCGGATCCCCCTTCCATGGCAGGGAGAAAGGCGTGAAGGCAAGAGTGGTCACCAGTACAAGCGATACAGCGATGAGGAACTTGGTGCTGCGTTGACCGAGGATGGATGCTGAAACACTGGTTGGCGCCAGCATCAGCAACACAAACGGATTGGTGAGCCCGCCGGTCACGAAGAGGAGTAGAGACAGATGTACGAGATCGAAGGCCAGGTGGGCGGCCGACTGTTTTTCATCCAGCCGAGTGTTGGTATCAGCCCGGAACGAGAACCAGAGGTTCAACAGCGCCGAAACCAGCACGATTGGGACGGTGAGATGCACATGCAGATCAAAGCCCAGCCCCCAGCGAACAATCAGCAAAGCCAGTAACTGCCCGGCGACAGCCATCCAGCGAATTGTCACTAAAGTGCCAAGCCTTACGCCGCCGCCGTGTGGCGTTTCGAGGTCAACCAGAATCAATTCATCAGCTTCATTGTCGCTATGTGACATCTCTTTGTCTTTAGTATCTGCCGTTTTGTAGCAGTATCAGGCTTATTCCCAGCATCGCCATTGCCAGGAGAGTAAGGCCGCTTGTTGCCAAAAAATATAATACGATGGTCCGCAGGTCCCGGACCACGATATTTGCCCGGCCATCTGGTGGGCCTATCCAACGCACAGTTCCATCCTTTCCCTCGCAGGAAAAGGAGATGCCGACAGCGTATGCCACAATTGACAGAGGTATTAACCGCGACAAAATGCCACGAAGATCTGACGTTGCCGCAGGTATTGTGCCCCGCACAGCTGACAGGCTACTTCCGGGCACCAGAACAGGTGCGAGAGCCAGAAAGAAACATGAGACCATGGTTCCGGGGATTGCGAGCAGATTGAAAAACGGCACAAAAGCACTTTTGAACGGTTGGCTGGGCCTTGTCGAATCGCTTGCTGTGTGTTGGTCCAGTGCAGCGGCCAGAAGACGGAAGGGCAGCAGGAGAGCAAAGCCGCCAGCGACAAACAGAGTAAGATTACATATCCAGTCTCGGCTGTAGCTCATAATGAGCTGTTCGCCAGCATGGCGTAGCTTGCCTGCATGGGGTGGTATTTCAAGCAACGAGGCACGGGTTATATCCCATTGCTGCCTAAGTCCTATGGACCGCGCAATAACAAGCACAGCAATGGGTGGGCCGATATAGGGTGTGGTCGCCAGATGATTGGCGAAACTGCCGATAAAATAGCTTCCGGGAACAAGCAGGGCCTGAACGAGCACGGCGCGGTTGCGCAGCGTTGTGTGACTGCGGTGCGAGCGGTTCAGGCGTTCTTCAAGTGGATTGAATAAACACTTTAGCAGCCTGTCAAGGTGCGGCAGGCTCCCCAGAAGGACTTTGCTGCCGAGCATCAGGTCCATCAACAGGCCTAGCGCAAAGAGTTGCGCCCAGCCTGTATAAGGTTCGTTGAAGGTTGCGATCAGCTCGTTAATAGGTTGCTCCAGCGTCCTCTAATGCCTTTACCAGCCGGCGGTTACGGTCCAGCTTGGCGTATTCAAGTGCAGTTTTCCCGGTCAGGTCCTGAACGTTGGGGTCTGCGCCGGCGTCAAGAAGAATTTGTACCGCTTTCGTTTTACGGCTGCGTACTGCCTTGATCAGTGGGGTCTCCTGCGCAATGTCTGCGCGGTTTGGATCAGCGTTATAGCTCAAGAGTAGTTGAATACCGGCACTATCCCCCGAGATTGAACGCATCATGAGCGCCGTGACGCCGCGTGTGCGGTCGGCAATGTCAGGGCTTGCATTATAATCAAGCAACAATTTCATCATAGCCAGATTGCCTTTTTCGGCAGCGATAAGCAGGGCAGGTGTATGGTCGCTGCGTCGGCGTGTGTCTGCTGTCACACCTTTGGCGAGAAGTTCCGTGGCTTTGTTAATGTCATTGTCTTCAACCGCCTTGAGCAAGTCATACTGGGGGTTGATGGCCATCGCCGGGCTGATCGCCACGCCGAAGCCGAATGTAAGAAAGACAAGCATCAGGGTGCGTCTGATCGCCAACATACAGGAACTCCAATTCAATTGTTTGTCATGCAGCGATTAAATTGCCGCATGCAAGGTGACATATGAGCTTCATATTTCTATAACAACCCCATGATCACAAGTCCCAAGGCGGCATTTCTGACCTTGGACACGATCAAATTATGGAGATGTGGTATGAAAGTGATACGCATAGTGGCATGGGCAGCCGTCGTTGCGGTAGCAGTTTTCCTGCTGGCTCAGCGTTTTGCAACGACACGGGACGCCGGAGATCGTCTCGGTGGTGATTTCACGCTGACGGCTCATACTGGCGAGACGCTCTCCAACCGTGATTTTCGCGGGAAATTTATGCTTATTTATTTTGGCTATAGTTTTTGTCCCGACGTGTGTCCGCTTGAACTGGCGAAAATGACATTGGGACTGAATGAGCTTGAGAAGGAAGGCTACGATACGACGCTGCTTCAGCCGCTTTTTATCACCGTAGATCCGGAAAGGGACACAGTCTCCGCACTGAATGAGTATGTCACGGATTTTCACCCACGCCTTATTGCGCTGACAGGCAGCATGGAAGATATTCAGGACGTGGCAAAGAAGTACCGTGTTTATTTCAAGAAGCGTGAGCAGGAGGGAATAGACGGGTATTTGATGGACCATCAATCGTTCATTTTTGTGATGGGGCCAGATGGCGACTATGTCCGGTTGTTTTCGGCAAAAGATCAGCCGGAGGATATAGCAGCTGCGTTCCGTCCTGTGCTTGAAAAGAAAAAATGATGTCCTTCTGGAAGGAAAAGTCACTGGAGGAAATGACCCGCCCCGAGTGGGAAAGCCTCTGTGATGGCTGTGGTAAATGCTGCCTGCATAAACTTGAGGACGAAGACACGGGCGAAATTCATTTTACCGATATCGCCTGTCGCTTCCTGGAGCCGGAGACTATCACCTGCGGCAAATATCTCGTGCGTCAGCGCTACGTTGGTAATTGTGTGGTGATGAGCCCCGATCTGCTGGAGAAGCTGCCGTGGATGCCTTCCACCTGTGCGTACCGGCTTTTATATGAAGGTAAGGACCTGTATGACTGGCACCCGCTTGTCTCGGGCGACCGGGCCAGCGTGCACAAAGCGGGGCAGTCGGTAAAAGGCCGCGCCGTGGACGAACGCGTTGCGGGTGATTATGAGGACCATCTGGTCGATTGGCCTGCGTGAGAGCAGTGCAAGGGAGTAGATCATGTTCAGTACTATAATCAGCTCTGTACTCCAGGTACTGATCCCTGTGGCAGTGACGGCGTATCTTCTGATTGGTTGGATGCTCTATTGTGGGAAGCTGGAACCTTTCGGTAACCGGAAGGATCTGGACGAGAAACTGAAAACCCTCAAGAAAACCCGCAAGGAAAAGAAAGAAAAAGAAATCAATTTTGCACTGAAGAAATGGATGACCTTCGGTGGTGGTTTTTTTGGCACTGCCGCTTTCTACACCTACATCGTGATTGAGCTGAAAGAGGTTTTCAGTATTATGGGCAAGGTGCTTGACCCCTCCAACTGGCATTTCAGCATTACTTTTCAGCTACTCATCGATTTTATCATCAACAGCATTATGAACTTTGTGTCTGCGATCATGTGGTTCCAGTATTGGGATAGCGACAACTCTAACTACATCTGGATCAACTTTATTACGGCCTATCTCGGGTATATGGCGGGGAGCAAACTGGCCAATATCCATCTCGCGGAAGGTGTCGGTCATCCGCAGCTTTGGCGTTGGCTGGAAACCAGACGCGATAGAAAGGCACGCGCGAGTGCTGAAGCTAAGGGCGAGTGAGCCGGAGAGTGTCCTGCTGGCAGGGGAGGAAGTCCCCGTTCGCATTCGCCGCAGTGCAACCGCCAAAAGGATGATCTTACGGATTTGCGACGCTACTGGTGACGTCAAGCTTACCCTGCCGAAACGGGCTTCCCTTAGGGCTGCACACCGTTTTCTTGCGGAAAATACAGGATGGCTTGCCAAAACACGGGCCGCGATGCCTCAGCCAGAAGCCGTGGCTGACGGACAGAACTTGATGTATCGTGGGCGGTTGTTTCGTCTCGCCTTCTCAGGAATGCCACCTCGCAAGATAACGGTAGACGAAATGATCATTACCGTTGGCGGCCCGCGGGACCTGGCAGCAACGAGGCTATTGGGTTGGCTGAAAAAAGAGGCACGGCATCACCTTACCGCCAGCGCTGACCGTCATGCACAGACGCTTGGTGTAAGCTACAGTCGGATCGGCATCGGTGACATGAAAAGCCGCTGGGGAAGTTGCTCAAGCGCGCGTACCCTCAAGTTTAACTGGCGGCTGATTATGGCGCCTGAGGACGTGCTGGATTATGTCGCCGCTCATGAGGTAGCGCATTTGCTGGAGATGAATCACAGCCCGCGTTTCTGGGCGCATGTGTTGACCTGCTGCCCCGAGTTTGACCGACAGCGCAAATGGCTCAAGTCCGCATCGGGGCAGTCTCTTATGAAGGTGCGGTTTGGCTAGGGCTTCCAAGCCCCTGAGGACGATAAAACAAGCCGGCTTTCAGGCTTTCAGCAATACGGCTGGCTCGGGCACGGGCGTGGGATGCCAAATCCGGCGGCAGCATGTCAGTGGCAGCGGCGTTGAATATCGCCAGCCAGTCCTCAAACTGATGTTCACGAATCGCATCGATCTTCTTATGCACGGCGAAAGGGTTGCCCCGATAGAGCGTCCCCGCGCCCAGCATCGTCATCCAAAAATCGGTCAGCCGCTCCATGTGTACATCCCAGCCGTTGCCCAGATGATGCTCAAAAATTGGTCCCAGTTCAGGGTGGCGTCGCAACCGGGCATAAAACTCGACTACAAAAGCATGAATTTCGCTACGTTCCGGGGGAATGGGAGGCATGGCATGACCTTTCAGTTCATCCCCTGATGTATGACAGCCCGCAGCCCTGACTTCAAGCCGTGCGGACCTTATGTCGCGGCGGGAATATGTGGGACGTGACGCTTGCCGCTAGTTGCCAAACAACCGGCTCAGGAAGCTTTTCTTTCTCTGCTTCTTGAGGTCTTCATGCTTTTCATCGTCTTTTGCAGCGGCTAAAAATAGACCTGCGTCAGCAAGCAGCGGCCGCACCGGCGCACCGGCATGGGCCTCTATCATGAAATCAGCCCAGATTCTGGCTGGCAACCCTCCGCCGGTAATTCCTTTCATGGGGGAGCTATCATCATTGCCCACCCACACCGCGGCTGTCATGTCGCTGGTAAATCCTGCGAAAACGGCATCACGGCTGTCTTGTGATGTGCCGGTTTTTCCGCCTGCTGGCCGGTCTAAACGGGCGTTTTTACCAGATCCCTCCTCAACTGCACCTTTCAACATATCAGCCATTTCGGTTGCGGTGTCGGCCGTCAACACAGCACGCGGGCTTATTGGTGTGCGGCGGTATATCACTTGCCCTTCAAGGGTAGTGATCTCGACAATGCCATAGGGTTTGGCTTCAAAACCGCCATTGGCAACAGCTGCGTATGCGCCAGCTAGATCAAGCAGTTTCACTTCCTCCGTGCCAAGTGGCAAGCTGGCGAGCGGCATAACCGGTGTTGTTATGCCGAGGCGTTTGGCCATTGCGGCGACGCGCTCCCGCCCGGCTTCTTCTGCAACTTGTACGGCGACAGTGTTGATGGACCGGGCGAAAGCCTCCCGTACCGCCATTTCTCCACTGAAGAGGCCGGTATAGTTTTTGGGAGACCATCCATCTATGTTGATTTCGTGGTCAATGTATTTGTCGTTTGGTTCAATACCGCTCTCCAGTGCCGCGAGGTAGGAGAACAACTTGAACGCAGAGCCAGGTTGCCTGAGGGCCTGAACTGCTCGGTTATACTGGCTTTTGCCGTAATTCACACCGCCTACCAAACTACGGACCGCGCCGTCGTGATCAAGCGCGACAATGGCTCCCTGGCTGGCGCCGCGCTTCGCGCCTTCGCCGTCCAGACCGCGCTCAAGTGCCATCGCGGCCGCGCGCTGCACCCCGGGGTCCAGTGTGGTATAGATCACCAGTGATTTTCCGCGGGATGCCGGTGCAACACGCGCAGTTTCCGTCAGTATCCAGTCGGTGAAGTATCTGACGTCGCGGCCAGATACCGCACCAATAATGCGGGGTGGTTGTGTTGTCACTTTGGCTGCCGCTTCGGCGGTCAACGCGCCGGTGGCCTGCATGGCGCCCAGCACAACCTTCGCCCGCTCCCACGCGCCGTCAGGATTAATGTGTGGCGCAAGGCTTGAGGGTGCCTTCACAAGACCTGCCAGCATTGCTGATTCCGCTACAGATAGTTTGGTAGCGCTGTGACCAAAAAATTTGCGGGATGCCGCGTCAATACCGTATGCACCACCACCAAAATAAACCCGGTTGAGGTATAAGGTAAGGATTTGTTCTTTGCTGAACTTCTGTTCAAGCCAAAAGGCGAGCAAAAGCTCCTGCGCCTTTCGTTTCATGGTGCGCTCATTGGAAAGAAACAGATTCTTTGCCAATTGCTGGGTGATCGTACTGCCGCCCGCCCGAACCCTGCCGGCTTTTACGTTGGATAACACAGCACGCGCGAGGCCGCGAAAGTCAATGCCGCCATGGTCAAAAAAATAGCGGTCCTCCACTGCCAGAAACGCGCGGACGAGAGCGTCTGGTGCTTCGGGGGCGGGAATCCAGTCGCCGTAGATGGGGCCCTGGGTCACAAGTGTGACACCGTTTGCAGCTTTAACCACCACGGCCTGATCTGCTGCGCCCGGTGCGGGCAGATTATCAAGATCGGGCAAATCAAGGGCAAGAAAACCCAGGATAACGAGGCCGCACATGAAACCCCAGACGGCCGCAACCGACAGCCCGTACGTTACACGCTTGAACAGGGACCGTTTTGAGGGAGCCGTGTCCTGCGATTTCACAACCAGCTTTTTACGTGTCGGCGGGCGCTTTTTTTGGGTCGCGGGCGATTTAGCAGGTTTCCTGTTGGTTGGTTTTTTGCTCACGCGAATGTGGTCCTCTTCTACTCTGCTGCTCTTTTTAGCATGGCTTTTAATTGGGGCAAAGTTACGAAGTCATCAATCGGATCCTTCACGGCACTTAATAATATTAATTAACCGAACGTTTGGTTATAGTGCCCGAGCACTTTGCCCTAGGAGCCGCCCATGTCTCGTATTGCGAAACATACCAAATCAGGTATGGCTGACCGGTTATCGCTTGTGTTCAAAACCTATGGATACGAAGGGGCGAGCTTGTCGATGCTGGCAGCGTCTGCCGGACTATCCAAAGCGAGCCTGTACCACCATTACGCGGGCGGCAAGGCAGAGATGGCCGCGCACGTTCTCGCGTATTCAGGTGCACGCCTCCAAAAGCTGGTGATCGCACCGCTTGCGACTAAGGCGAGTGGCGAAGAACGGATCGTGCGGTCGCTGGAGGGCACAGAACGCTATTATGACGGTGATGTTCCCATCTGCCTGATGAACAGCCTGTTGCTGGGCGAAGGCCGCGCGCTTTTTGCACGCCGTATTGAAGACGCTGTTGCGGCGTGGTCCTCTGGCCTTGCGCATGCGGCGCGCGATATGGGCGTGACAGACCCGGACACATGGTCCAACATCGCGATTGAGCGTATTCAGGGCGCTCTGGTTCTTTGCAGGGTCAAAAAAAGCAGGCTACCGCTGGAAAGGTGCTTGCAGAACTTGCGCGCGGTTTAAAGTCTTTTTCCTTGACCTTCGTGGCCCGAGCGCCCACATGAATGCTAAATCAAGAAGGATTTAGTCATGTTTATTGAAACCGAAGTCACCCCAAACCCGGACACGCTCAAATTTCTCCCCGGTCGCCCGGTGCTTGAGACCGGCACGGCAAACTTTTCGTCCCCTGACGGGGCGGAGGCTTCACCGCTTGCTGAAGCTATGTTTGCACTTGACGGTGTAGTGGGCGTTTTCCTTGGTTCCGACTTTGTGACAATCACCAAACCGACCGAGATGGAGTGGTCTGACGTCAAGCCGGGTGTACTTGCCGGGCTGATGCAGTTTTTCGCGTCTGGTGCCCCAGTGCTGTTGCACCCTGAAGGGCCTGCGGCTGCGTTGGCTGTGGATGAAGACGAAGCCGACGCGGACATTACCGAACAGATCAAAACCCTCCTGGATGAGAAAATCCGTCCCGCTGTTGCCGGTGACGGCGGCGATATCATCTATCGCGGCTTCAAGGAAGGCGTGGTTTACCTGCAGATGCAGGGCGCGTGCTCAGGCTGCCCAAGCTCAACCATCACTCTTAAGCACGGTATTGAAAACCTGCTCAAATATTACGTGCCTGAAGTGGTGGACGTGCGCGCAGTCGATTAGGGCTTATGGTGAGATGGGGCGCAACGGTTAATCCAGTGTGCCCCCTTTGATATAGAAGAACTGTCCCAGCCAGTACCAGCGCCCGCCACCCGCGGGAAGGGTACAGTTTATCCTGTTGCGCCCTTTGGGAAAGGCCTTATCAAACCGCACTTCGATACGGTTGCCATCCATGCGGATGAGTTCTGCTGGCTTGCCCAGGTGGCTGGGATAACAGGCAAGGGCCGATAGGCCTCGTATACTTTCATCTACCGTAAAGCCGAACAGCGGCGGGTTGTGCTCATCGCGCAGGACCGGTTCAAGTGGTACGACGTCGCTGACGGGCAAGGCAAGGGCCTGACTGATCAACTTGAAGCGCTCCATATCACCATACCGCTCATTAACCGGGAAACGAGGCAGGGTGAAAGCATCGCTCCAGATGGCGGCGGGACCGGATACCTGTGCAAACGCGGCTTCAAACCCCTCGCTCTCAATCGCGGCGCGCAGTGCTTGGTCATATTCTCCGTATGGATAGGCAAACAGCTTTGGCACGCTGCCAAGCTCGGCCTCAAACCGCGCGCTTGCTGTGCGCACATCAGCCATAGCCGCGTCGATACCTGCGTCGACCATGTGCAGGTGGGTGTGGGTGTGGTGCGCAATCTCGGCACCTTCGCTCTGCAGCCTGCGTACATCGTCCCAGCTCATGTAATTGCTCGTGGCATTGTCCACCGCATCGGTGGCCACAAAAAGCGTCATGGGGACGCCGGCGGCCTGCAGTCGTGGCCAGGCTTCGGTCGCAACAGACTTGTAGGCATCGTCTACCGTAATCGCGACGGTTCTTTCCGGAAGGGATTTGTTCGATTTCAACTGCGCCACCACATCACCCAATTTCATAAAGTGATAGCTGTTTTCTTTCATCATGCGGATCTGGGCATCGAACTGATCAAGTTTGATGTTGGTGGTGGGATAATCATTCTCGCCGAACCGGTGATAAAGTAATACAACTGCGGACTGATCCGCAAAGGCATGTATAGACAAGGTGGCATATAGCAAAATGAGGCTTGTGAGCCGCGCGGTAAATGTCATGTCAGCATCCTTCCTTGTACCCTAGTCTTGCCTTGTTTGGCGCAAGCTGGCAAGACGGTGTCGAGAAGTCCGGCCTGGATTGGCTGAATTTAAACAATGGAGTTTCCCAATGGCTGAGAAATTGAACGACGCAGCGCTTGACCAGCTTTTTCGCGAGGCACGTACGATCAATGTCTGGAAGGACAAGCCCGTCGCCGAGGCGCAGGTTCGCGCCCTTTACGACCTTCTGAAATTCGGCCCGACAAGCGCCAACTGCTGTCCCGCACGGTTCCGTTTTATCATGAGTGATAAGGCAAAGGATCGGCTCGTTCCGCATTTGATGGAAGGGAACCAGAAGAAGGTCAGGCAAGCGCCGGTCACAGTTATGATCGCAACCGATTATGCTTTTGCTCAACATCTGCCCAAACTGTTCCCTCATGCCCCTGATGCAAAAAACTGGTTCTCTGATCGTGACGTTGCGGATGAGACCGCCTTCCGCAACGGAACCCTGCAGGGGGCATACCTTATGCTTGCTGCCAGAAGCCTTGGCCTTGATTGTGGCCCCATGTCGGGGTTTGACGCGGATGCGGTGAACCGGGAATTTTTTGCAGGCACAACATATAAAGTCAATTTCCTCTGCTCTATCGGATATGGTTCAGATGAAGGTATCTTCCCGCGTAGTCCACGGTTCGACTTTGAAGAAGCTGCCGCTATTCTGTAGGCGAGCAAAACAAGAGGAAATTAGCGCGGCATGAGCATTCTCGCCATTGATACCTGTGAGGGAAGTTGCTCGGCCGCGTTGGTTGAGGAAAGACGAGTGTTTGCCTCTCGCTCTGAGTATATAGGTCGTGGGCATGCTGAGAGGCTGCTGCCCATGCTGGATGCCCTCCTGGTAGAGGGTGGTGTCGGGTACGACAGTATCCGCCGGATCGCGGTGACAACGGGACCGGGTACCTTTACCGGTTTAAGGATCGGGCTTTCCGTTGCCCGAGGGTTGGGCCTTGCGCTTGACGTGCCGGTCGTCGGCCTCTCCAGCCTTGTCGCGCTGGCGGCATCTGTGCGTGAACCGGACGCAACAGTACACGCTATTGTCATGGGCCGCGGCGGTCAGGGGTTTCATCAGGCTTTCCAAACCACAGAGTATGCATTCATGCCCCGTATTTTAAGTGAGGCACGCAGTATGGATGGGCCGGACATAGCGGCTGAAGTGCAGGCAGTACCGGGGGTTGTTGTCGGCTCGGGCCGGTCGTTGGCGACAGGCGGGTTGGATAATTCCATACAGGCGGTTGATCCGGTTGTTCTTGGGCGGCTTGCAACCCCTCTGGATGCGATATGTCATCCGGCGGAGCCCACCTATCTGCGCGCGGCGGATGCTGTGAAGGCAAAAGCACTCCTGCCGACTGAATAGTGCCATGTTTCCCGTGACAAAAATTGTATCACCGCCTGATGCCCGGATGCTTTCCCAGCTTGCGGAGGCGCATGCCCGTGCTTTTGCGTCGCAGGACGAGCGCCCGTGGCGGCCGGAAGAACTCCTCTCTTTGATGGCAATGCCGGGTGTCTCTGTCCGGGTTGCGCTGGACGGTGACAAGGTTGCGGGATTCATCATGGACCGTGTGGCAGCTGATGAGGCTGAACTGATCACTCTGGCCGTGTCACCGCAGTATCAAGGCCAAAAAATCGCGCTTGGGTTGATGAATGCTATGATCGTTGACCTTCTGGCTGAAAAAATTTCGAAAGTTTTCCTCGAAGTAAGAGATGATAATGAGAGAGCAATTAAATTGTACGAAGACTTCGGTTTTCAAGCGCAGGGTAAAAGACCAAGGTATTATCAAACTCAAAGTGGCAAAATCATTGACGCACTATGTTTGTGTTTAATTTTAAATAAGCACTCGAGTGGTAAAGAAAATTAAGTAAAAACAGGTGTTATCTATTTACTTCAATTTTGAGTAAGGTTAACTGTACATAGTCATTTGTCTTTGACCCAATTTTTGTTCCGGCGTGGGGGGTTGGCGGTGTTGGTTCAAAAGCTGTTTTTGAAAGGACATTGTGTCCAAGGGATTGGATCGACCTGACAAGTGGCTCGTTTGGAGGAGTATCCTCATAGAGGATAAGGGTTGTGTCTCCACTGGAAAGGCTGTCGAGGTGAATTTTTGCTTTGACAAAGGCCATGGGGCAATAGGCACCTCGAAGGTCGAGATCTTGAGATAGGTCGGGCTGAGGCATGCCTGTTTCCCTTTTTGAGTGGGGCGCTTTGTATAACGTAGGTGTGTGGTGCTGGAAAGCACAACATGAACAAGTTCCAGTTCAACCTAGTAAGCCGGACTGAGGGATATGGAGCAAGACAAACTACTCAAGGAAGACCTGTTGGCGTTGACGGTGGAAATCGTTGCGTCATATGTGTCGAAGAATTCTGTCGCTGTGGACGAGTTACCAAACCTGATAGGGCAGGTATTTGGCACTCTGCAGGATTTGGGGAACAGGGGGACCATTGCAGATGCAACGCCTGAGCCTGTGGTTCCCATCAAAAAATCAATCACACCTGATTACCTGATTTGCTTGGAGGACGGCAAAAAGCTCAAGATGCTGAAGCGTCACCTCAAGACGCGGTATGACATGACGCCTGACGACTATCGGGCCAGGTGGGGCCTGCCGGGTGACTATCCGATGGTGGCACCAAACTATGCCAAACAGCGCCGGGATCTGGCCAAGAAAATTGGTTTGGGGCGCGGTAAAAAGAGCTGATTCAGTCGCGCCAATATGCGAGGGCTTGGCATGGTGCTCAAGATACGGGCAGCTGCGCCTTGCGCTTGCCTTTTTGCTGTGCCATCTTTCCGACTTGTTCCCAACTTAGCGAGATGCGAAGGAGTGCCCGAGGGTCATGAATATGGATCACCCTAATATTGAAGACCTTTGTCTGGAAAAAGGTATGCGCATGACGGACCAGCGGCGGGTGATTGCCAAGGTCTTGTCGGAAGCGGATGACCATCCTGATGTGGAAGAGGTCTACCGTCGCTCAACCGCGATTGATTCTGGCATCAGCATCGCCACGGTATATCGCACCGTGCGCCTTTTTGAAGAGGCGGGCATTCTGGAGCGGCACGATTTCCGTGACGGCCGCTCGCGTTATGAACCTGCTTCCGATGAACATCACGATCATCTGATCAATGTTGAAACCGGCGAAGTGCTTGAGTTTCATAATGATGAAATAGAAAAGCTGCAGGAAGAGATCGCGCGCAAGCTTGGCTACAAGTTGGTAGATCACCGAATGGAGCTCTACGGCGTCCCGATAAAAAAATGAGCTGACTAAGGCACTGTGCCTTTTTGGCGCGGTGATGCGGAGCGGAAAGTATGGCGGAGGAATATGGCGGACTGAAGTCAAACCTGAGCGGAGATGGCTGGACCTTGTTGGGGGTTGGGCGTATCTTTCTGGTAATGGCGCTGTCCGTTTTTATCCTGCCTGTGCAATATATAGCTGTCCGGCTGATGAAATCCCGCGGTTGGTGGTCGCTGGCCGGGCTGTGGCACCGAGCTGTGTGCAGGATTCTTGGTGTTGAGGTGCGGATAAGCGGGACGCCCCATGAACACAACGGCCCAGTGCTTTACGCCTGCAACCACATATCCTGGCTGGATATCCCTGTGGTGGGTGGGCATCTCAAAAACGCCAGCTTTATCGCCAAGTCCGAAGTTGCTGGCTGGGGCGCCATTGGCCTGCTTTGCACGTTGCACAAAACAATTTTTGTAAACCGTGAACGCCGGAGTGACAGCGCGCGGCAGCGGGATGCGCTATCGCAGCGGGTGGAGCAAGGCCACAGCCTTATTCTTTTCCCTGAAGGCACATCAACGGACGGTATGCGTGTCGCGCCTTTCAAGTCAGCGCTGTTTTCGGTGGCAGAGCGCGCCGACGAAGCCAGTGATCACCATCTGTTGATCCAGCCGGTCACGCTGGCCTATACGGCTGTCAACGGCATGCCGCTCATCCGTTCCCAGAAGCCTGTTGTCGCATGGCTCGGAGACGTAGAGCTGTTTGGTCATTTGCGTCAGTTGATGAGCCGGGCCCGCATCGAAGCCGTTATCGAATTTCATGCTCCTGTCACACTTGCCGAGGCCGGATCGCGCAAAGCGTTGGCAGCCTATTGTGAAGCAGAAGTGCGGCGCGGATTGGAGCGCGCACACCGCGCAGAGTTAAAAATGGGCCCGCAATCTCCCGCTTTGCCAGCCCCGGATACTGATGGCCCGTTTGACCCCAGCTTGGGGACAACATAAAATCACCAGTACTGAAAGCATTTGAATGCCGCTGTTTCCTTGACTCTGTGGGCTTTGATGCTAGTCTCCGGCACCTTTTCGAGATATGGGCTGGATGCGGCCAAAAGAGTGAACCTGCGAGCAGCGGGGCAGGAGCAGTGCGGTGAGTAAAAAAGTCTTCATCAAAACCTACGGCTGTCAAATGAATGTGTATGACAGCAAGCGGATGGCTGACGTTTTGAAACCTCACGGCTATGAGCAGTCGGAGAGCGCGGAAGACGCTGACCTTGTGATTCTCAATACCTGCCATATCCGCGAGAAGGCGGCAGAGAAGGTCTATTCCGAAATTGGCCGCTTGCGGGCGGAAAAGGAGACGCGGGCTACTGAAGGCAAGAACATGTATATCGCGGTAGCGGGCTGTGTCGCGCAGGCCGAAGGCCCGGAGATGATGAAGCGCGCGCCAGCGATTGATATGGTGCTCGGCCCCCAGACCTACCATCGTCTTCCCGATATGCTGAAGTCAGCCGAAGAACAGCGTACCGGTGGGCGCCTGTCTGCCCGCGTGCTGGATACCGAGTTTCCGGTCGATACAAAGTTCGACTATCTGCCTACAGATGAAAGCGCCTTTGAAGGTACGGCTGCTTTCCTGACCATTCAGGAAGGTTGCGACAAATTCTGCACCTTTTGCGTGGTGCCCTATACCCGCGGCGCAGAATACAGCCGCCCGGTAAAGGATATTGTGGACGAAGCCCGGCGCCTTGTGGCACGTGGCGTGGTGGAAATTACGCTTCTGGGTCAAAATGTGAACGCGTTTCACGGTGATGACAGCAATGGTGGCTCGGCCACTCTTGGTGGCTTGATCGCCGAGCTTGACAAGATCGATGGACTTGGCCGCATTCGCTATACCACCTCGCATCCGCGCGATATGGATCAGGAGCTGGTTGATGCTCACCGCGATATCGCAAGTTGCATGCCCTACCTGCATCTGCCGGTGCAAAGCGGGTCTGACCGCATTCTGGATGCCATGAACCGTAAGCATACGCGGGACGAATATTTTGCCATCATTGACCGCTTGCGTGCCGCGCGGCCTGATCTGGCGCTGTCCAGTGACTTCATCGTCGGGTTCCCCGGTGAAACCGATCAGGACTTTGAAGACACGCTCGATCTCGTGCGCCGCGTCAAATATGCACAGGCTTATAGCTTTAAATATAGCCCCCGCCCCGGCACGCCAGCGAGTGTGAGCCAAGAGCAGGTGCCGGAAGACGTGAAGTCCGAACGCCTTGCTCGCCTGCAAGCTCTGCTCAATGAACACCAGCTCGAATTCAACGAAGGATCGGTTGGTAAAGAGATGGATGTGCTGTTGGAGCGGCAGGGCAAACGTGCGGGCCAGCTTCTTGGTCGCAGCCCTTACCTGCAGTCTGTGCACGTGAATGTCGCAAATGCTGACAATGCGCTGGACGCGACGGGTGATAAACCATACACTGATTATATGGGCAAACTGGTTCGGGTACGGATTGTTGAAGCCGGGCCTCACAGCCTCAAAGGGGAACTTGTCAGGGCCCTGAATTAGGGTGCATTTGTGCCCGGTAGGGCCGGCGAAAAGGAGCCGCAAACTGCACGATATGTATGCCAAGGCCAGTCAAGCGCCCAAAGCTTCGGGCAACTCATCCCACACCAGCCAGCCTGCAAGACGGGTGGTTGAATTCGACGATAACAGGACCGCCGCCATTGTTTATGGCCAGCACGACAAGAATCTTGCGCGTATAGAGCAGCGTCTAGGTGTTGTGATCATCAACCGTGGCAACAGGGTTGCGATTGAGGGTGCGCAGGACAGAACCACCTTTGCCAAAAAAATACTTGAGGACCTGTACAGGCTTGCGGCGTCCGGACAGCCGATTGATATTGGCGAGGTAGACGGTGCAATCCGTATGGCTGAGGGTGTGCCGGTCTCTGGCGGCGAAAGTATTACGGCCCGTCCGGGCGGCAATGCGGCAGCGGACAAGGACAAGCTTAAAATAATCACCCGCAACCGGGTGATTGGCCCAAGGTCACCTGGCCAGGCAGATTACATCACTAACCTGCTCAGTCACGAGATGGTCTTTGGGGTCGGCCCGGCGGGCACGGGTAAAACTTATCTTGCTGTTGCTATGGCAGTGGCGCGTATGCTGGCCGGGGAGATTGACCGTATCGTGCTTTCCCGACCTGCGGTGGAGGCGGGTGAAAATCTTGGTTTTCTGCCTGGTGACCTGCGCGACAAGGTAGATCCCTATCTGCGCCCGCTTTATGACGCGCTGTACGATATGATGCCGGCGGAGCAGGTGGAAAAACGTATCGCCAGTGGACAGATAGAAATTGCGCCGCTTGCTTACATGCGTGGGCGCACGCTTGCGAATGCTTTTGTGATTCTTGATGAAGCGCAAAACACCACGCCGATGCAGATGAAAATGTTCCTGACCCGCTTTGGCGAGAACTCGCGTATGGCCATCTGCGGAGACATCACCCAGGTTGATCTGCCGCGGGGCACACGCTCGGGTTTAAGGAATGCTCTTGATATCCTGCGCGGGGTCGACGGCATCGCCGTGACAAAGTTTACCCAGCGGGATGTCGTCCGTCACCCGCTTGTGGGCCGTATTGTGGAAGCCTACGGCGATGAAGATGGCCGTTAAGAGAATGATATGAGCGACGATCCATCACCTAGTATCATCGACCGGGAAACTGACACAGAACTTCCCGGTCTCACCCTCGATTTTGATCTGCGTGACGGCGGACTCGGCGATGCGGGCCATTTGGCCGCTGTTATTGGCCCCGCCGTTGTCGCTGCGCTCCGAGCGTCCGCACCCAAAGTGGCGGCGCCGATGGATTTGTCTGTCATCGTCACCGGTGCAGAAGAAAGCCGGACGCTCAACCGCGAGTACCGTGACCGTGACAAGCCGACGAACGTGCTTTCCTTTCCCGCAACGGACCCTGACGAACTCGATGATGCGTTTCGTTTTGCGCTTGCCGGCGGACCGCCTGCCATGCTGGGGGATCTGGTGCTTTGCGTTCCTGTTGTGCTGCAGGAAGCTCACTTGCAGGGCAAGCCCGCAGACCATCATGTGGCCCATTTATGCGTACACGGGGTTTTACATCTGATGGGACATGACCATATCGAAGACACGCAGGCAGAAGAAATGGAAGCGCTGGAGCGCGAAATATTGGCAGGCATGGGTATACCGGACCCATATCTTGCAGACGCTAACATGGATGAAGACGATGACTGATCAGGGTGTGAACAATCAGGGAGGACTGTTGCGTTCGCTCAAGCAAATGCTTGGCTTCCGTCCAAGTGAAACAACCCTGCGAGAAAGCCTTGAGGAAGCACTTGAAGAGCACGAGGAGGAGACCCGGGGTCCATCGCTGGGCCAGGAACAGCGGGAGATGCTGTTCAATGTGCTGGAATATGCAGCCCTTCGGGTTGACGATGTTATGGTGCCGCGCGCCGATATTGTCTCAGTGACTGAGGGCATCTCATATGCTGATCTGGTACGTGTGTTTGCGGATGGCTCGCATTCCCGCATGCCGGTGTATCGGGAAACGTTAGACGATGTTGTGGGCATGGTGCATGTTAAAGATGCGCTGAAGGTCGTGGCTGACGGGATAGACCCTGATAGTTTCAGGATGGAAAGTATTCAGCGTCCTGTCTTGTTTGTGCCGCCTTCGATGAAGGTGATCGACCTGCTGGCCAAAATGCGTGTGGCTCGAACGCATATGGCGATAGTGGTAGATGAATACGGGGGCACTGACGGCCTTGTGACGGTGGAAGACATCGTGGAGGAAATCGTCGGCGAAATTGAGGACGAGCACGACGAAATCGAGGAGCCGGTTCTTAGCGCACTGGAGGGTGGCGGTTATGACGCTGATGCACGGATCGAGATCGATGAACTTGAGGATGCGCTTGGGATCGATCTATTGCCCGAAGAAGATGAAGAAGACGTAGACACGCTCGGAGGGCTTGTCTTCACCCTGGCTGGCTGTGTACCTGAAATTGGTGAGGTTGTGACCCATGAAAGCGGGTACCGCTTTGAGGTGGTGGATGCTGACCCACGCCGCATATACAAAGTCCGGATACATATTCCGGGTGTTGAACCTGCGCCAGAGAACGAGCCGGACAGTCAGATAGCAGCAGATAATGCAGGATCATAAGCGTCTTCCGGAAACAGCGCCGTCGCCTGCGCTTGCGAGCCACCTTGCACAAATGATGACGTGGCTTGACGGAAAGAGCCGCTTCGGTCTGCCTGCGCTCGCCTTTTTGCTTGGGGTTGTCTTCTCGCGTGCGTTCGCTCCTGCAAATTTCTTTCCGGCGCTGTTTATCGCAATCCCCTTGATGCTGATCATGCTGGACCGGGCGCACAACAGGTCACAGGCGTTCGGCTTTGGCTGGTGGGTGGGGTTTGGCTTTTTCACCATTGGTCTGAACTGGATCGGCCACTCCTTTACGCAGCAACAGGCCGTGCCGGCGATTCTGGCACCGTTTGCTGTGACGGCACTTGCGGCTGTTCTGGCGCTTTATATCGGTCTTGTGTTCTGGATGACCTACCAGTTGCGTGCGCGCGGAATCTTGCGTGTGCTGGTCTTTGCTGCCGCATGGGTGCTGTTTGAGATGGCGCGGGGTACCTGGTTTACCGGTTTCCCCTGGAGCCTTGTCGGTACAGCGTGGGCCGGGTGGCTGCCGGTTGCTCAGGCTGGTTATTATATAGGCGTGTATGGCCTGAGCTTCCTGACCTTTGTTGCCGCAGGTACCTTTGTGTATGTGCTGGACGGCAGCACAGGTTGGCGGCGTGTGGTGCCGCCTGTGGCGGGTGTCGCTGTGTTCGGTATTATGGCGGGCATGGGGTATATGCGCCTAGCCGAGGCGCAGACCGAATATCATCTGGGAGTTTCCTTGCGGCTGGTGCAGGCCAATGTTCAGCAGCGCGAAAAATGGCTGTCCCATTTGATCGAAGACCATTTCGCCGAGCATATGCGGCTTTCACGTAATGGCGATGAGGACGGGCGTGCCCGGGGTGTTCGCTTGCTGATCTGGCCGGAAACTGCGGTGCAAACCGAAAAGTTCGACCGGGAAGGCTCGATCCACCGCTGGCGGTTATCCAAATTGCTGGATTATGGTTCCTTTGCCATTGTCGGCGCCCCGCGATTTGCGGTGAAAGATGGCGAGGTCGAGTTTTACAACAGCCTTTTCGCGGTGAATTCACAGGCAGACCTCTATGCGCGGTATGATAAGGTTCATCTGGTACCATTTGGCGAATATATACCGTTTGAAAAGACGCTGAAAAAATGGGGTATAAACCCGCTCACGGGCGCGCAGTCATGGACTGGTGGCCGGGGCGCTGACACGATTGAACTACCCGGTATCCCTGGTTTTTCGCCCCTCATTTGTTATGAGGTGGTCTTTCCGGGTCAGGTGATCGCGCCGTCCAAGCGGCCGGACTGGATGCTTAACATAACCAATGATGCGTGGTTTGGCATGACAGAAGGGCCTTATCAGCATTTGGCGCAGGCCAGAATGCGGGCGATTGAAGAGGGGCTGCCTTTGGTGCGGGCGGCGAGCACAGGCGTGAGTGCGGTGGTCGATCCTTACGGAAGGACGGTCACGAGCCTTGGCCTTGGCAAGCAGGGGCTGGTGGAAAGTCCGTTGCCGCAAGCCATTGATGCTGCACCGCTTTCAAGCCCTCTGCGCACCGCGATTGTGGCGATCCTTTGTGCCTTCATCCTGTTTGCGCGGCTGATTTTTGTCTGGCGCAAATAGGTTCTGTCCTGCACAAAACTGTGCAGGGCCTGTGCAATAAATACCCGGATTTGTGCAAAATGTGAGACGAAACTGTGCCAAAAAACTTTGCTTGTGTGCACAGTTCGGCTATAGGGGCCGCCATGACAAAAGACGCCAATATCCCCGAAGGTTTTCACCTGCCAGAGCAGCGCTTTTTCGGCCGCCGCAAGGGCAAGCCGCTATCCGGCCGCCAACAGTCCCTCATGGATGACTTTTTGCCGACCATCAGCATTGCCATTCCAGCGCAGGATGAGCAAGAGCTTGATCCCCTCGCCCTGTTTGATGGCAGGGTCGATGATATCTGGCTTGAGATCGGCTTTGGCAAGGGCGAACATCTTGCGTGGCAGGCCGATCATCACCGTAGCGTGGGGATTATCGGCTGCGAGCCATATCTGAATGGTGTGGTCGGGCTGCTCAACCATATTGAAGACACTGACACCAGCAACATCCGCATCTACGGCGACGACGCGCGCCACGTTATCTGGAAGCTGCCGGACGCGTCGGTCTCCAGGGTGTTTCTGCTGCACCCCGACCCATGGCCCAAGATGCGGCATGCACGTCGTCGTTTTGTCAACCGCCACAATCTTGATGATCTGGCGCGAATCATGAAAGACGGGGCGGAACTGCGTATAGGTACTGACCACCCGGTGTACCGCGAATGGACCATGGTGCAGATGAGCTTGCGTGACGATTTTGAATGGCAGGCAGAAGGCCCGGAAGACTGGCTCACGCGTCCGGACGATTGGCCGGAAACCCGCTATGAGATCAAAGCGCTTGAGGGCAGGGCGACCTATTTTCGGTACCAAAGGCGGCCCCGCAGCTGAGGGCGGCAGACCTCCGCAGAGGTAAAACGACTCGGATGTTCCGGTGGAAACCGGGTTCGCATAACGCGGTCGCGCGGAAATCCTGTATTTCGGGCTTGCGAGGCTTGCCACTTGACGGTATATAGGGGCCGCTTCTCCTAGATGAATGGTCAACTTTCACAGGAGTGGGGAATACCCCACTGCCCGCGATGACCCACACCCAGAGCGGTTTTGCGCTCACTGTGTCATCAGGGAGGTCGGTGTTTTGAGTATGGTTTTTGAGTATGGGGCGCATAGCCCTCCCCGGCCTGAAGAGAAGTGAATGAAAGGACAGGATTGGTGAGCGACGCTGCCAATAACATTGCCGAGATCATTGAGCCAACCGTATCCGCGCTTGGTTACGAGCTTATTCGTGTGAGCTATGGCGGTGGGCGTAAGCCGACCCTGCAGATCATGGCGGAAAAGCCGGACGGCACCATGGGTGTAGAGGATTGCGCTAAACTGTCCCGGGAGCTTTCGCTCATTCTTGATGTGGAAGACCCGTTGCCGGGCGAGTACCTGCTGGAAGTAAGCTCGCCAGGTGTAGACCGGCCGTTGACGCGGCCAAAAGATTTTGAGCGCTGGCTTGGTTTTGATGCCAAGGTGGAGCTCGGGACTCAGATTGACGGTCGTCGCCGTTTTCGTGGTCGTCTGACCGCGTTTGATGGCGAGACGCTCAAGATTGATACAGAAGACGAAGGTGTAGTGGAACTGGCGTATGGCGAGATTGCCAAGGCCAAGCTTCTTCTGACCGATGAACTTCTTGAAGCGGTACAAAAAGAAGCCGCGGCGAGAAAAGATAGTGCTCAGGCCGCGGACGGCGAATAGCTGGCCGTGGATGAATAAAGTTTTAGCGAGGGGTCGTCATCTGGCGGTGCTCTTGCTGTGAAACGACGGAGTGAATGTGATGGCTGCTGCTGTCAGTGCAAACAGGTTGGAACTGCTGCAAATTGCAGATCTCGTGGCGCGTGAGAAGTCGATCGACAAGGACATTGTTCTTGAGGCGATGGAAGAAGCGATCCAGAAAGCCGCGCGGTCCCGCTACGGTGCGGAGAACGAGATCAGGGCGCAGATCGACAAAAACACCGGTGACATCCGTCTTTTCCGGGTTCTTGAAGTCGTGGAAGAAGTCGAGGAACCCGCAGTCCAGATCAGTCTGGACGACGCCCGTCATGACAAGGCCGATGCCGAAATTGGCGATTATCTGGCCTCAAGCCTGCCGCCGATGGACTTTGGCCGTATCGCAGCGCAAACCGCCAAGCAGGTGATTGTGCAGAAGGTACGCGACGCAGAGCGCCAGCGCCAGTATGATGAGTATAAAGACAAGGTTGGTGAAGTTGTCACCGGCGTCGTCAAACGCGTTGAATATGGCAACGTAATTGTGGATCTGGGTCGCGCGGAAGCTATCATGCGCCGCGATCAGGTGATCCCGCGCGAACATATCCGCCAGAACGAACGTATCCGCGGCTTCATCTATGAAGTGCGCCGCGAGAACCGGGGCCCGCAGATTTTCATGTCGCGGACCAAGCCTGATCTCATGGCTGCGCTGTTTGCGCAGGAAGTGCCTGAAATCTATGACGGTATCATTGAGATCCGTTCCGTTGCCCGCGACCCGGGGAGCCGCGCAAAAATCGCTGTGCTCTCGAACGATGGTTCCATCGACCCGGTCGGTGCCTGTGTTGGTATGCGCGGTAGCCGCGTGCAGGCCGTTGTGAACGAACTGCAGGGCGAGAAAATCGATATTATTCCATGGTCGGGTGATGTGGCCTCGTTCATTGTGAACGCCCTGCAGCCGGCTGAAGTGTCGAAAGTGGTGCTGGACGAAGAGCGCTCCCGCGTGGAGGTTGTTGTGCCTGATGACCAGCTGTCGCTGGCCATTGGTCGTCGCGGCCAGAACGTACGGCTCGCGAGCCAGCTTACCGGCTGGACAATCGACATCATGACCGAAGCGGAAGAGAGCGAACGTCGCCAGGAAGAATTCATGACGCAAAGTAAGCGTTTTGTTGAAGCCCTTGATGTTGACGACACGCTTGCCCATCTGTTGGTAGCGGAAGGGTTCACAGAGGTCGAGGAAATCGGCTATGTTGAACCTGAAGAGCTGCTGGCAGTTGAGGGCTTCGATGATGGCCTCGTGGAAGAACTGCAGCGTCGTGCCCGTGATTTCCTTGAGGCTGAAGCCCGCGCTGCTGATGAAAAGCGCGTTGAGCTTGGCGTTAGTGATGATCTTGCCGATATGGAAGGCTTGACGCCGCAGATGCTTGTGGCCCTTGGTGAAGCAGAGGTGAAAACCCTTGAAGACTTCGCAGGGTGTGCTGCAGACGAGCTTACCAGCAAGGACGACGGTATCCTGAAGGGCTTCCCTCTGGCCGAAGGCGAAGCGAGTGACATGATCATGTCTGCGCGTGTCGTTCTGGGTTGGATATCTGCCGAGGAAGCGTTCGGTCACCGCGAAGCCGCTGAAGAAGCAGAGGGCGAAGAGGCATCAGAAGACGCTGCCAGCGACGATGAGGCTGCGGATGGTGAAGAGGCCGCCCCAGTTGATGCAGTCTCTGTCGATGCGGCCCCTGTTGAGGCTGCGGCTGAAGAGTCAGCAGAAGAAGGAAAAGAGTAATTCCTTCCGCACCGCAAGAGAGCAAGCCAATGCGTGAGAGGCGGTGTATACTAAACCATGAGGCGCGACCGGAAAGTGAACTGGTCCGTCTCGCTCTGGCACCTGACGGCACAATGGTGCCGGACGTGGCCGCCCGGTTGCCCGGAAGGGGCATGTGGGTCAGTGTAGACGGCGCGGCACTGGCTGACGCTGTCAAGGATGGCAAGCTTGCAAAGGCTGCCAGCCGGTCGCTGAAAACCACCGTGCGGCGCGAAGCGGTGCCTGAAGATTTGGTCGAGATGATCGACCGGCTCATGACGCGGCGCTGCCTTGACAGGCTGGGTCTTGAGCAAAGGGCAGGGAACCTGGTGACGGGCTTTGACAAGATCAAGGCGGCGCTCACTAAAAAAGGCGCAGGGAAACCGGCGCTTGTGGTTGCTGCAACAGACGGTGCCGAAGACGGGCGCCGCAAGATTAAAGCGGCTGTGGGCATGGATGTGCCAACAGTATCGCTGTTTGACCGCGAAGCGCTTTCCAATGCGCTGGGGCGCGAGAACGTGGTTCATGTGCTGCTGATGACAAGTGGCGGCACGGAGATGTTAAAGGCCGATTTAGGCCGACTGATACGGTTGCGCGGACTGGAGTCCGCTGACTTGTGAAGCGCAAGGGAACGAAGAGTAATATGAGCGACGAAAAGAAACTGACATTGTCCGGCCGCGGCACTCTTGGAGTAAACAAGGGGGTTGAGACCGGTCAGGTTCGTCAAAGCTTCAGCCATGGGCGCAGCAAGGCAGTGGTTGTCGAGCGCAAGAAAAAGCGTGTGCTTCACAAGGGTGGCGCGATGGAATCGCCTGCGAACCCGGACGCACCGTCTGTAACGCGCAAGACGCCGAAGTCTTATGTGCCGAAAAAGCCTGCGGGTGAGGGCGCCCAGAACCTGACAAATACCGAGCAGCAAACCCGCATGCGGGTGCTTGAAGAAGCAAAGCGCCGGGCCGAGGAAGAAGCCAAGGAAAAAGCTGCGCGGGATGCACGTGAAGCCAAGGAAGCTGCCGAGCGTAAAATTCGCGAAGCGGCCGAGGCGGCTGCGCGGGATGAAGAAGAAGACGCCCGGGTGCGCGCCGAGACTGACATGAAGGCGAAGCGCGACGCTGAGAACAAGAAAAAAGCCGAGGTTGACGCTGCGAAGAAGGTCGAGGATGACCTTAAGGTACGCGAAAAAGCGGAAGCTGAGGCGCGCAAGAAAGCCGAGCTTGAAGCGCGGGCGGTTCAGCTCAAGAAAGCCGGTGAGGCCCGTCAGGCCGCAACGCCGGCTCCCGACGGTGATGATGAGCGCAAGTCGCGCTCGAAACGTAAAAAAGGTGGTGCAGGTGCCCCCGCCGGACAGGAACAGCGTCCAGCACGTGGCCGTGGCCGTGGTGACGATCGTCGTTCTGGCCGCTTGACCATCTCCAGCGCCCTTTCCGGTGGTGATGAGCGCCAGCGCTCGATTGCTGCGTTCCGGCGCGCCCAAGCCAAGAAGCGCCAGGCGCAGGACTCGTCCGCGAACCAGCCGAAACAGGCGCGCGAGGTTACAATTCCTGAAGCGATTACGGTTCAGGAGCTGGCCAACCGGATGGCGGAAAAAGCCACGCTTTTGATCAAGACCCTGATGGGTATCGGGGTGATGGCCACCATCAACCAGACGCTTGATCAGGATACGGCGGAACTTGTTGTGACCGAAATGGGCCATACGCCCCGCCGCGTGTCCGATGCCGACGTTGAAATTGGTCTTGTGGGTGACGAAGACCATGAGGACGATCTGGCGTCACGGGCGCCGATCGTGACCGTGATGGGCCACGTCGACCACGGTAAAACCTCGCTTCTGGATGCCCTGCGTGAAGCCAATGTGGTGTCAGGCGAAGCCGGTGGTATTACCCAGCATATCGGTGCCTATCAGGTGTCGGTTGGTGACAGCAAGATCACCTTCCTTGATACGCCGGGCCACGCCGCTTTCACCCAGATGCGGGCGCGCGGCGCCAGCGCAACGGATATTGTGATCCTCGTGGTTGCTGCCGATGATGGCGTGATGCCTCAAACCATTGAAGCCATCCACCACTCCAAAGCGGCAGGTGTGCCGATGATCGTTGCCATCAACAAGATGGACCGTGAAGGTGCCAACCCTGACCGTGTGCGGAATGAGCTTTTGCAGTACGAAGTTGTAACCGAGAGCTTCTCTGGCGATACGCAGGAAGTTGAAGTCTCGGCTAAAACCGGTGACGGCCTTGATAAACTCAAGGAAGCCATCGCACTGCAGGCTGAAATTCTAGAACTGAAAGCCAATGCCAACCGCGATGCGGAAGGTGTGGTTGTTGAAGCCAAGCTTGATAAGGGTCGTGGCCCCGTGGCGACGGTTCTTGTGCAGCGTGGCACACTTCGTGTTGGCGATATCTTCGTGGCTGGCCCTGAGTGGGGCCGTGTGCGTGCGCTTGTCAACGACAAGGGCGAACAAGTGACCGAAGCCGGTCCAAGTGTGCCTGTTGAGGTTCTTGGTCTCAATGGTGCGCCGGGTGCGGGTGACGACTTTGCAGTGGTTGAGAACGAGAGCCGTGCGCGTGAAGTCACAAGCTACCGTCAGGATATGCAGCGCAAGAAACGTCAGGCTGCGGTTGCCGCACCCAAGACTCTCGAGAGCATCTTCACCCAAATGAAGGAGAACGAAGGCGTTCAGACTTTCGACGTGGTGATCAAGGGTGACGTTCAGGGGTCGGTTGAGGCGATCACACAGTCGCTGGAGAAAGCCGGGAACGATGACATCAAGTGTCGTGTGATCCACGGGGCTGTTGGCGGCATAACGGAAACCGACATCACCCTTGCGCAGGCATCCGGTGCGCTTGTCATTGGTTTCAACGTGCGGCCTAACAAACAGGCACGTGATGCGGCCGAAGCGGAAGGTGTCACGATCAAATATTACTCGGTAATTTATGACCTGATTGATGAAGTCAAGGCAGCGATGGCTGGCCAGCTTGGTCCGGAATTCAAGGAAAACATCATCGGCCGCGCCGAGATTCGCGATGCCTTCCAAGCTGGCAAGTCTGGCAAGGCGGCGGGTTGTTTTGTGGTCGAAGGTTCGATCCGCAACGACCTCAAGGCCCGCATTCTGCGCGACGATGTCATTATCTACGAAGGTCAGATCGACAACCTGCGCCGCTTCAAGGATGACGTGAAAGAAGTGCGCTCGGGTCAGGAATGCGGCCTTACATTCGAGAATTATCACGACTTCAAGTCTGGTGATGTGCTCGAGGTTTACGAACTTGAGGAAATCCAGCGCAAGCTTTAGGGCTTGCGCCGGTTTCCCGGCTTTTGACGGTTAAGGTTTACACGCATGTCCAAGTCACAACACGGTAAAGGCCCTAGCCTGCGCCTTTTGCGCGTGGGCGAGAATGTGCGCCATGCCATATCGGCAATCCTGTCGCGTGGCGACGTGCAGGATAAGGACCTTGAGACCGCTTCTGTGACGGTATCAGAGGTGCGCATCAGCCCGGACTTGAGGAACGCGACAGTATTCGTGATGCCGCTTGGCGGTGATGCGGAAGGTGTCGTGACCAAAGCACTCAATAAAAACGCTGCATTCATTCGCGGTGAAATGAGCAAGGTTGTGCATATGAAATATATGCCACGGCTCAAATTCATTATCGACGACAGTTTCGACGAGGCCAGCCATATTGATGCGCTGCTGCGTGACCCCAGGGTGCAACGCGACCTTGAGCGCAATGGCGACGCCCGCGGCAACCCGGGCGACGAAGAAGAATAGCATGGCACGCAAACGCAAGGGTGAGAAGGTCGACGGCTGGATGGTCGTCGACAAGCCCCTCGGGCTATCGAGCGCGCAGGTTGTCGGCCGGATCAAATATCTTACCAAGGCACAGAAGGTGGGGCACGGCGGCACGCTTGACCCACTGGCAAGCGGCATCCTGCCCATCGGGCTGGGCGAAGCCACCAAAACCATGCCCTATATCGTGGACGCCAGCAAAGACTATGCTTTCACCATCCGCTTTGGCTCTTCAACCGATTCGGACGACCTTGAGGGCGCCACCGTCAAGAGTGGCGGTCGCATACCGCTGCAATCGGAAATTGAGGCGGCGCTGCCGCAGTTCACAGGCACGATCGAGCAGGTGCCTCCGGCCTATAGCGCGATCAAGGTAGACGGTCAGCGCGCCTATAAGCTTGCGCGCGACGGCGAAACGGTTGAGCTGAAGGCTAGACCCGTTGAAATTCATAGGCTTAGGCTGGATGCATTTGATGCGGACGCTGGCGAAGCCACGCTTTTTGTCACTTGCGGCAAGGGTACCTATGTACGCTCGCTCGCGCGGGATATCGCCCTTGCGCTTGATACGCTTGGCCATGTGAGTATGCTCAGGCGCTTGCGCGTCGGCCCGTTCGGCCTTGAGCGCGCGATTTCGCTGGAAAAGCTGGATGAGTTGAGCCATAGTGCGCGCGCTGTGGACTATCTTGGTCCCATTACGACGGCGCTGGACGACATCCCGGCGGTTGCCGTGACGGAACCGGAGGCGGATCGCATTCGATGCGGGCAAACCCTCCACCTGCCCACGGCTAAGCAGGGAACGATTGTTCTGATGTGTGGTGATGTGCCTTTGGCAATCGCTGAAAACACAGACGGTACGGTAAAATCCCTGCGGGTCTTCAATATGTAACTTTTTTAGGAGAAGATCGATGTCGATCACTGCTGAACGGAAACAAGAACTGATCAAAGAATACGCTACGCAAGAGGGCGATACCGGCTCCCCAGAGGTGCAGGTTGCTGTATTGACGTCGCGCATTGTGACCCTGACCGAACACTTCAAAGAGCACAAAAAGGATAACCATTCCCGCCGTGGTCTTATCAAGATGGTCAACCAGCGTCGCAAGCTGCTTGATTACCTGAAGTCCAAAGACGAAGCGCGTTACACGACGCTCATTGGTCGTCTGGGCCTCCGGAAGTAATCAGAAGCTGAAGTTCAAGGAGGCCGGTTCAAAGGAACCGGCCTTCCTGTTTTCATTGGGGCATCATGTGCCCCTTTGGCGTTTTAGAAAACACCTTGGTCTCTAATCCGGGAGGCCCGGGATATATATAAAAAGCGGGGCGTCCTTCATAGGGAAGGCGCCGAGGCTGCCGGCAAGTAGAAGTGCGATACCCGGTCAGTCGCTGAAAGGTAAGAAAATGTTCAATATCCATCGCAAAGAAATCGAATGGGGCGGCCGTACCCTCTCCCTTGAGACCGGTCACGTCGCACGACAAGCAGACGGCGCCGTTATGGCCAAATATGGTGACACCGAAGTGCTTTGCACCGTTGTCGGCGCCAAATCACAGAAGCCAGGGCAGGACTTTTTCCCCCTTACTGTGAACTATATCGAGAAATTCTATGCTGCCGGTAAAATTCCCGGTGGTTTCTTCAAGCGCGAAGGCCGCCCGAGTGAAAAAGAAACACTCGTCTGCCGCCTGATCGACCGTCCGATCCGCCCGCTGTTTCCCGACGGGTTCAAGAACGAAGTACAGGTTATCTGTACCGTATTGAGCCACGATCTTGAGAATGACAGCGACGTTGTTGCCATGATCGGTGCATCCGCCGCGCTTACGCTATCGGGCCTGCCATTCATGGGCCCGATTGCGGGTGCGAAAGTTGGCTACAAAGACGGCGAATACATCCTCAATCCGACACTTGAAGAAGTGAAGGAAAGCGAGCTTGAGCTCGTTGTTGCAGGCACGTCCGACGCTGTTCTGATGGTTGAATCCGAAGCAAAAGAGCTTTCGGAAGATGTGATGCTGGGTGCTGTGAACTTTGGTCACGAAGCGGCACAAAAAGTTATCGACGCCATTATTGAACTGGCCGAGGTTGCAGCCAAAGACCCTTGGGAATTGCCGGAAGGCCCGAACAAGGAAGACCTGAAGGCAGCGATTGCTGAAGCGGGCGAAGACGACCTTCGCGCAGCCTATACAATCACCACCAAGCAGGACCGTGTTGCCAAAATTGGTGAAGCCAAGGTGAAAATCGCTGAAGCTGTTGCGCCTATCCTTGAGGAAAACAGCGAGCTGACCGCCCAAATGGTTGGGGACCTGACGAAAAAGCTCGAAAGCTCGATCGTGCGTGGCAACATCCTTGAAACCGGCAAGCGTATTGACGGCCGTGACCTCGATCAGGTTCGTTCGATCATGTCGGAAGTTGGCGTACTGCCACGCTCCCACGGTTCCGCGCTGTTCACCCGTGGTGAAACACAGGCACTTGTGGTTGCGACCCTCGGTACCGGTGAAGATGAGCAGATCATCGACGCCCTTGAGGGCAGTTGGCGCTCGAACTTCATGCTACACTATAACTTCCCGCCGTTCTCGGTTGGTGAGTGTGGCCGTGTTGGTTTTACCGGCCGCCGCGAAGTGGGTCATGGTAAGCTGGCTTACCGCGCCGTGCGTGCCGTTCTGCCGCAGGGTGAAGAGTTCCCGTACACCATTCGTCTTGTCTCAGAGATCACTGAATCAAACGGTTCAAGCTCGATGGCGACAGTTTGTGGCGCAGCCCTTGCCATGATGGACGCTGGCGTGCCGATCAGCCGCCCCGTTTCCGGTATCGCCATGGGTCTTATCAAGGAAGGCGACGACTTTGCTGTCCTCTCCGACATCCTTGGTGACGAAGATCACCTTGGTGACATGGACTTCAAGGTAGCGGGTACCGAAAAAGGTATCACTGCGCTGCAGATGGACATCAAGATCACGGGTATCACCCGTGAGATCATGGAGCGTGCGCTCAATCAGGCAAATGGTGGCCGCGCTTACATCCTTGATGAGATGAACAAGGCGCTGACCGGGGCTCGTACAGAGCTTTCCGAGCATGCACCGCGTATTGAGACCATGAAGATCCCGACTGACAAAATCCGTGAAGTGATCGGTACTGGTGGTAAAGTGATCCGTGAGATCGTTGAATCCACCGGTGCGAAGGTCAATATCGAGGATGACGGTACGATCAAGATTGCCTCCAGCGTTGGTTCTGAAATTGAAGCGGCGAAGAACTGGATCATGGGCATCGTGGCCGAGCCGGAAGTTGGTACGATCTATAAAGGGAAAGTCGTGCGAATCATGGACTTTGGCGCCTTTGTAAACTTCATGGGTAGCCGTGACGGCCTTGTGCACATTTCCGAACTGGTCGAAGACCGCGTGGAAAAAGTGACCGATGTCGTGAAGGAAGGTGACGAAGTTTACGTCAAGTGCCTTGAGATCGATGGCCGCGGTAAAGTGCGCCTTTCCATGCGTGTCGTGGATCAGGAAACGGGTGAAGAAAACCCGGATGCACGTCCGCCAAAAGCATCCCCGTCGCCCAAGCGCGGCGGTAATCGCGACTAGGCGCGCGCGTGAAGGTGTGATTTAATTGAAATGAAACCGGCGTGTGATACGATCACGCCGGTTTCGCCCTTTAGGGAGGGCGCTCGGGGACGGTACGGAACCCTGAAGTTTGGGAGAGTTAGATGAGTTTCAGTTTGAATTCGATCCGTCTTGGCGGCAAGGAAGTGCTGCCGTTGATCGAGGGTGGCAAAGGCGTTGCCATCTCCACTGGTGCAAGCTCCGGTCCCTGGGCCGCAGCAGGCGGTATAGGCACTATCTCGGCGGTGATCGCGGACCAGTATGACGCGCACGGTAATGTAGAGCCCCACGAATATCTTGGCCGGACCCGCAAGGACCGCCATGAGGAGATGATCGAGTATTCGATCAGGGGCACCATTGATCAGGTGCGCAAGGCCTGGGAGCTCTCCAAGGGCGAAGGCCACATCAATATCAACATGCTTTGGGAAGTCGGCAGCGCGCAGCGTATCCTTCACGAAGTTCTGGAAAAGACAAAAGGCATGATTCACGGGGTGACCTGTGGTGCCGGTATGCCGTTCAAGCTGGGTGAACTTGCCAGCAAATACGGTGCCCATTATTACCCGATTGTCTCATCGGGTCGTGCCTTCAACCTGCTTTGGAAACGCGCTTATAAAAACGTGTCCGAGCTTCTGGGCGGCGTGGTCTATGAGGACCCGTGGCTGGCTGGCGGTCACAACGGCCTTTCGAATGCGGAAGACCCTACCAAGCCGGGAGACCCATACCCGCGCGTGCTGGAGCTCAGGCAGATCATGCGCAAGCTTGGCCTTGACCATGTGCCGATCATCATGGCCGGCGGTGTATGGAACCTCAAGGAATGGAAAGACTGGATCGACAATAAGGAACTGGGGCCGATCATGTTCCAGTTCGGCACTAGGCCGCTGCTGACCAAAGAGAGCCCGATTTCCGATAAGTGGAAGAAGCGCCTTCTGAGCCTGAAGCCTGGTGATGTGTTGCTACAAAACTTCAGCCCGACCGGCTTTTTCTCAAGCGCGCTGAAGAACAGCTTCATTGGCGAACTGGTGCAACGCAATGACCGGCAGATTGACTTCCGCACAGAGAAAGAAGGCGAGTTTGATACCGAACTGTTGGTGGAACGCAAAACCTATATTGTGCGCCGTGCCGATGAAGGCAAAGCTCGCGACTGGATCGCGGAAGGTTTTGAGCGTGCAATGAAAACACCAGACGGCAGCCTGATTTTTGTTACGCCTGACAAATGCGCTGAAATCCGCAAGGATCAGGCGGACTGTGTTGGTTGCCTGAGCCAGTGTCGCTTCTCTTCGTGGGCCACCAATGAGAAAAATTCGACCGGCCGCCTAGCCGACCCGCGCAGTTTCTGTATCCAGAAGACGCTTGAGGATGTCGCGCATGACGGCAGCGTGGACGACAACCTCGTGTTTGCCGGGCATAATGCTTTCCGCTTTGGCTCTGACCCGTTCTACTCAAACGGTTTCATTCCCAGCGTGAAACAGCTTATGGACCGTATTGTCAGCGGCGACTAAGCGCGCGACAACTGAATTTCAGAAAGGCGGGGATTATACCCCGCCTTTTTGACGGCTTCAGTGATGCCGGATTGCTGACAACAGCAGCCGACATTGGGTCGTTCTGACAAACTGGTTCTTTAGCCGTGCCTCGCGCGTAATGCTGCGGGATATCCCCCAATCTAAAGTGGCAGTTGACATATCCCTGTCATCGTTGTTTGTTAGGCGAACTAACAGTAGGGCCTGATGTGTTTCAATAGCAGGTGCTGCTTATATGTTTGCACAACGTCTCTGGGGGCAGAGGGATATGAGTAAGGCCGACTGGCTGGAACAGGTTCACCGTTTTCTTACGCTTGAATGGGCAAATGCTGCGAGCGAGGGACGTACTTTCAATGAATTTGCCTATCTGCGCACCATTGGCCTCCTGGAGGCGGGTGTGCAGCGCGCTGAAACCGCAACGGAACGCTTCGGGCCGCGCCTCAGCGACCTTGCCGACGCCATGGCGGTGCGCCGTGCGTCCGCCAGCACCATGCTGACAAAGCTTGAGCGCGAAGGCCTTGTTGAGCGTAAACACAGCCGCCTTGATGCCCGCACCCAGCATATCAAGCTGACGGAAGAAGGTCGTGAAGCGGTGAAGGTTGGCCTCAAGCTTTATGAACGCTCCGCGGCGCAGCTGCTGGCGGCTATTGGCGACCACCAGGCTGATATCCTTGCACTTTCCGCTGGTCGCGCCGCCAAACGTGCCAAGGAAACCCGCCGTACCGGGCCGCATACATAAATCGTAAATTTATCTACACCCCAGTTGTCCACCGGGTAGGTTGCGATCTTACGGTGTAACCGGCGCTTGGGTTGCAACAAGCCACATCTGCCGGACCAGCCACGGCAGGTCCGGTATCAATGTGAGGAACGCCACATGACCGGCCATGATGAAAGCGAACAGGTTCAATATTGTCGCTACGCCGAACAGCAACCGCCAACGCCATTGTTTGAACTTGATAATGCCAACGATATTTGCGGCAAATATTACCAGCGCGCCGGAGAAGGCTAAGGTAACACCAAAGAGATGCGGTAAATGAAGCAGGTCTTCCAAGGTAAAAAACATACTCAGCACAACCGGTAAAAGCGATATTGGCGATGAGAAAGTGCTGGGTCGTCGGAGCGAGGCCAAGCCATCCGTCCCTTGTGATATAAGCCAATCACTGCTCCTTTTTCGCTAACGTCTAGGATATTCGCTTTTTGTTCTTTTTTAAGGCCTATTATGGTACGGCACTTCCTAGGTATGCCTTGTGGTAGCTTGGGGTATGGTGTTGGCTAATTCGCTGGTGTTTGTTAGAAACCCTAACGCTTTATTAACCATGTTTTTGCGGCGGGAAGCCGGCCTAAAGCGCCCGGCTCATGTAGACGACATCATCTTCAGGATTGAAGTTATAGGGCTCTATCTCGCTGAACCCGAGCTTCTGATACAGCGCGACGGCGGCTTCAAGTCGCCGCAGGCTGTCCAGCAGCATGGTCTTGTAGCCAAGGGCGCGCGCATCGGCGATCAGGCGTTCACAGATGGCGCGGCCTGCGCCCGTGCCCTGCGCTTCCGGCAGCATATACAGCCGCTTCATCTCGCACACCTCTGCACTGTGTTCTTTCAGTGCGACGGCGCCAACGGCCTTGCCCGCGCGCTTGGCAATAAGCAAGTGTACATAGCCTTCCGGGAAGTGTGCCATCTCGGCCTCAAAATCCTGAAAACCAAGATCGATAGGCAACCATTCGGAAAAGGCGCGAAACACTTCTTTGCAAGCTTTGATGTCCCCGGGCTTTTGCGCCTTGTGGATCACCACATCCGGTGCACGCCACTCCATGTAGCAGTCGGTGCCGTCATACCCATCTGCATCCGGATTCTCCGTTAGCTCGAACCCCAGCGTCTCATAAATACGCATGGCTGGTTTGAGTTTACTGTGTGTTTCGAGGAACAACGTTTTCCCCCCGCGCTCGGCAAACCAGTCGAGCACTGCGATACAGAGCGCCCGACCGGCGCCGGTGCCTTGTGCCGAGGGGGCTACGCCCAATTTGGTCAGTTCAAACCGGCCTCCGCCTGCGTTGCGTACGGCGACAGTGCCGATAACTTGTCCGCCTTGAAGGGCGAAAAAAACCTCGCCGCCAGGCTTTATGATGGTGTCTTCGGGGTTGTCCAGTACCGAGAGGTGCACAGGTTCGACGGTAAAATATTTTTCCAGCCAGGCGAGGTTAAGGTCACGGAACGCCTGTTTATAGTCAGGTTTGTAAGTCGCTATCCGCATCACGCTTGCTCCCGCCATTCCATATAATAATTTGCGCGCTCATAGGGGCTGGGAACGGGCGGCTCCATCTGTACAAAGCCGAGCTTGTCGTATAGCGCGATGGCGGGGGTCAGCACTGTATTGGTCTCAAGGTAAAGCGTCTTGCCGCCGCGCGCCTTGAAACGCTCAATGACTTTTTCGCACAGCGCCCGGCCCATGCCGCCTTTCCTGACATTCGGGTCAACGCCCAGTTTGGTCAGCTCAAAGCGGCCATCGCCCTCGGCCTTCATGGCAACCGCCCCGACCGCAATACCGTCCGCGACCGCAAAGTAAACCTCGCCGCCCGTGTCGAGAATTTTGCCCTCCGGGTCCGAGAGCACGACTTCGTCGATCGGCTCCACTTTGAAAAATTGCTCTACCCACGCGATATTCAGGTCATAGAAGGCCTCTTTGTAGGCGGTGTCATAGGGGACGATCTCAAAGGTGAGTTTGTCACGTAGCGTGCGCTCTTCGCGCAGGCGCTCATACATGTTTTTTCTGCTGAGGGCGTTCTCAAGCCCGTCGAGCGCGGCCAGCAGGTCAACGCCCGCCTCGTCCATCGCGGTCTTAACAGCGCGTTCAAGAGCGAGCCACAAGGGCTCCACATCTTGCACTAGTGCGCGGCCCTCTGGTGTGAGGGTAACAAGCTTTTGCCGCGCGTCGTCGGTCGCCTGTGTCTCGACCCAGCCCAGCTTTACCAGCCGCTTCACCGTCTGGCTGACGGCGGAGTGAGAAAAACCGGCGAGCCGTGCAATCTCGGAAATTGGCATACCACCCCGCTCAGAAAGTGCGTATATGACGTAGAAGTAACTCACACGGAAGTCAGTGCCAGCTTCCTTATACACCCGGTCAGCGTCTGAACTCATCTGTTCATACAGTCGCCGCATGCGGGTACCGATCCCGAGTGCGAAAAAAATCTCGTCAGCTATGCTCATGCCATGCCTCCCGGCCAGTCGCGATCAAGGTTCAGGCAATTATGAAAGTACTTATATAAGTTCGTCAATAGATAGATGTGCCATAGGCCATAGTCGCCTTCACGCAGGCTGGCAGGTGCTCAGGGATCACTTGTGGTGCGAGTTTCGGTGCGTGAGCGTGTGTATTGGCTGTACTCAGTCGAACATTTCGTCGGCATAGAGACCCCACAAGAAGCGGCGTTCGATCCATGCGCGGGTACCGTCAATCTCCATCAGACACCAGTGCGAATCGCACTCAAGCACGTCGCCGATCACTCCGGCGTCTGCAGTCAGGCGCACGGGCGTTTGTCTGTCTGGCTCGCGAAACAGGCGCCTTGCGCCACCAATGATCATCGCCGTACGCCGACTGGATAGTAGGCGCACATGCATCCATCCAGTGACGCCGTCATGGTCGCGTACCTTGCGCCATGCACCGTGCTCATCAACCACTTCAAGTGGCAGGTTATCCCGTTTGTATACCCACACCACGGGGTATTGCAGGCCAGGCCCCGTCCGCATATAGGCCTTATCGGCGGCGAGCGAGATAAAACGCGGCAGCGGGTTGCCGCTTGGACCCACCTCACCAGCGCTCGCAGGTGTGGCGAACATGCCCAGAAACAGAAGAATCGCAAAAAAGCGCTGCATCGCGTATGGTTCCAACTCTCTTGGCGTTTGAAAGAGCCCGCACCTTCTGGTACAGAAGCCGTAAGTTTTTGGCGGGGGCCCACCCTCGCCCGTCAGAAAAGGTTATTTTGCTCTATGAGTCAAACAGGAAACCGGCAACGCCCAAAGGTTATTGTCACGCGGAAACTGCCTGACAATATCGAAACGCGCATGGCCGAGCTATTTGACGTGACGCTGAACCTCGGTGACAAGCCGCTTGGTAAAGCGGCGCTGCAGAAAGCTGTGGCCGAGGCGGATGTGCTGGTGCCAACCGTCACCGATGATATTGATGCGGAGGTGATAGCAGCGGCCGGTAAAAAGCTGAAACTGATCGCCAACTTTGGCGCAGGCGTGAACCATATTGATGTGGCTGCCGCGCAGGAAAAAGGCATCGCTGTAACCAATACACCGGGTGTGCTTACGGAAGATACCGCAGACCTTGCCATGGCGCTGATCCTGTCGGTGCCGCGCCGTCTGTTTGAGGGCGAGAAAATCCTGCGTTCGGGTGAATGGACCGGCTGGACGCCAACCTTCCTGATGGGCCGCCGCATTCAGGGCAAGCGCCTTGGCATTATTGGCATGGGCCGCATCGGCACAGCGATCGCGCGGCGCGCCAAGGCGTTTAATATGGCGGTGCATTACCACAAACGCAAACGCTTGCCCGCCGAAATGGAGCGCGAGCTTGAAGCCACCTATTGGGATGACCTCGATGAGATGCTGAGCCGGATGGATTTTGTTTCGATCAACTGTCCGCTGACGGAAGATACCCATCATCTGCTGGACCGCACGCGGCTGAAGAAGTTGCAACCACATGCGGTGATCATCAACACCGCGCGGGGCGAGATAATTGATGAAGAGGCGCTCGCCGACCTTATTGAGGTTGGCCGTATTGCTGGTGCGGGCCTTGACGTTTTTGAGCAAGAGCCCGAGATCAACCCCAAGCTTCTTGAACTGGACAATGTGGTGTTGTTGCCGCACATGGGCTCCGCCACAGTAGAGGCGCGCATGGCGATGGGTGAGAAGGTGTTAATCAACATTCGCACATTTGTGGACGGCCACCGTCCGCCCGACCGTGTATTGCCTTATTAGGGCACGAGGCCGACAACAGAATTTATGCACAAGGGCCGCCGTGACGCGGCCCGACCTGTACCAACAAGAACCATAATTTGGATGTAAACAGTACGGCCATGACCGAGCTTAAAAACATACGTAACTTTTCCATCATTGCGCACATCGACCATGGTAAATCCACCTTGGCCGATCGCCTGATCCAGTCAACCGGCGCGCTGACCGACCGTGAGATGAAAGCTCAGGTGCTTGATTCGATGGATATCGAACGCGAGCGCGGCATCACCATCAAGGCGCAGACAGTGCGGCTTGAATACAAAGCGCAGGACGGCCAGAATTATACGCTAAACCTTATGGATACGCCCGGCCACGTTGATTTTGCCTATGAAGTCAGCCGCTGCCTCAGCGCGTGCGAAGGCTCGCTTCTCATTGTCGACGCCAGTCAGGGCGTGGAAGCCCAGACGCTCGCCAACGTTTATCAGGCGATTGAGAACGACCATGAGATTGTACCCGTTTTGAACAAGATTGACCTGCCCGCCGCAGAGCCCGAGCGCGTGCGCCAGCAGATCGAAGATGTTATCGGCCTTGACGCATCCGAAGCTGTGCTGTGTTCAGCGAAATCAGGTATCGGCATTAATGACGTGCTTGAAGCTGTGGTGACCCGCCTGCCCGCGCCCGAAGGTGATCCGAACGCGCCACTTAAGGCGATGCTGGTGGACAGTTGGTACGACAGCTACCTTGGCGTGATGGTACTGGTGCGGGTGATTGACGGCAAAATCAAGAAAGGCCAGACCATCAAGATGATGGCTGCAGACAGTGAACATCTGGTTGAGCGCGTCGGTGTGTTTACGCCCAAGGGTGTGATTGTGCCTGAACTTGGCCCGGGTGAGGTTGGTTTTATTACCGCCAGCATCAAAGAGGTGGCGGATACCAACGTGGGTGACACCATTACGGATGCCAAAAAGCCTTGCGCCAAGGCGCTTGAGGGCTTTAAACCCAGCCGTTCTGTGGTGTTCTGTGGCCTGTTTCCGGCGGATAGTTCAGAGTTTGAGCGCCTGCGCGAAGCACTTGGTAAACTGCGCCTTAATGACGCCAGCTTCGAGTTTGAGACGGAAAGCTCGGCCGCGCTTGGTTTTGGCTTCCGCTGTGGTTTCCTTGGCATGCTCCACCTTGAAATCATTCAGGAACGCCTGCTGCGCGAGTTTGACCTCGACCTCATCACCACCAGCCCAAGCGTGATTTACAAGATCCACAAAACGGATGGCACGCTTGAGGAACTGCATAACCCTGCCGATATGCCCGACGCTGTGAAGGTCGACTATATCGAAGAACCCTGGATCAACGCGACGATCCTTGTGCCTGATGAGCACTTGGGCGCGGTGTTGAAGCTGTGCGAAGACAAACGCGGTATTCAGGAAGACCTGACCTATGCAGGCACCCGCGCCATGGTTAAATACAAATTGCCGCTGAACGAAGTCGTGTATGACTTCTATGACCGACTGAAGTCTGTCAGCCGGGGTTACGCAAGCTTTGACTATGACATGGCGGGTTATCAGGAATCGGACCTCGTGAAGATGTCCATTCTGGTGAACGCAGAGCCCGTGGACGCGCTTGCTATGCTGGTGCACCGCAGTCAGGCCGAAGGCCGGGGTCGTGCTCTGTGTGAACGCCTCAAGGACCTGATTCCGCGCCAGTTGTTCAAGATTCCCATTCAGGCGGCTATTGGCGGGCGGGTTGTAGCGCGGGAGACAATTTCGGCGATGCGCAAGGATGTGACGGCTAAATGTTATGGTGGTGACGTAACCCGGAAGAAGAAACTTCTTGAGAAGCAGAAGAAGGGTAAAGCCAAAATGCGCATGTATGGCAAGGTGGAAATTCCGCACACTGCCTTTATTGCAGCGCTCAAGATGCGTGAAACCTAAGCATTCAGCACAGGAATTGAAAGAGTGAAAGTCGGCTTTCAGGGGCCGGTTTTTTGTTATGGATTCAAGATGTTATCTTGCGGCGTAATGAGACCACATCGGCCCTAGCGAAAAAAAATTCGACAATTTTGCGAAAAATGCATTTTTCTTCCCGCTGTTTACCCGTTGTTAATAGCCTTCGTTCTATAAAGAGCATGCTGATACAGACTAATTAGCTCCCTTGATCTGACTGTGTCGCGCGGAACCGCATGTCCTCCCCCGAATTGCGGTTCCGCTTTTTTATGTGCTCCCTTCCCCTTTAAAATCTACCTGCAGGCTTGCAACTCATGGCAAGATGAATTTCAATAGCGCCGGGGTTGAGTTGGGATGGCATATGATATTGAAATTGTTGCGGATTGAGAAACTGGTCAGCGTGGTTAGCCTTTTTGCTCTCGGCTTGTTGTCGTTTGCGAATAGCGCAAACGCCCAGGGTTTTCTGAGCCTGGAACAGGACCCGCGTCAAATGGCTCTCGACGTGTTTGCAGGTGTCAATCGTGGATCACCTCCTGAAACGGTGGCGCTGAAGCTCTCGCAGCTGATCAATGCGTATCGGTTTCGTTGTACCCGGTTGACAGATTATCAAATCTTTAAAGCCCGGCCCAATATGGTCGACATTAAAGCTAAATGCAGTGGTGATTCGCTCTATGGTGTGACAGTCGCCTCCAATGGCTATGTCGCCATCTATGGTGGCAACGGCATGGTTGCGCAGCTTGACCGTCGTGATGGGTTGATCGTCAGCTTTGCGGCAGACGGAAGGCTGGAATCCGACTCCAGAGTTACCGCCGGCGAGGCGTTCGATGAAACTGTCGAGCGGCTGGAACTGGGTGACGACTATAATTTGCTGTACGTTCTTGGCTTGTTTTCCACGTTGCTGGCGGTTGTTACCGCTATTACGGTGATATGGCTCAGAATGTGGCGTACTCGCAAGGGCAAGAAAAGGCGCCATCGTGGCATCAAGCCGATGGCAAAACATGCGGTTTCCGCCACCAGCAACGTCAAGAACCAGTTGCTTGAGGAAAGCATTCAGATCAGCAAGAAACTGTATAAACATCCGTCAGGTGTCTATATCGCACGCGGAAAATACGGCAAGCGACGGTTTTTCAGATCCCGCATGTGGGCTGCTGCATACACAAGCCTCGGCTGGCGTATGTTTGAGGTTAGCGCTCCTGAACCGCTGGCGTACCCGGAATCAGTAGCCGCAGAAGAAATGTGAGCACACAAAGCCGTTTTAGCGCTGAAAGGGTGGTTTCCAGTCGATGCCGGTGATCAGCGCGACGAGATGTGCGAGAAACACAAAAGCCCCGACAAGCGCCAAAATCTGAATATAGATAGGGGGCACGAGCGGCACTTCACCTGTTACATGGCGCTTTTCCCGCCAGAAGCCAAACAGCCACAGCAGCAGGAAGGCAAAGAGGCCGACAAGAGTTACAGTTAGTTCCATAAAGGTGCCCGAAACAGATTTCCGGGCACCCTTTTAGGGCAAAAACCATAACCTCCCTAGTCTTTTTCTGGCGCGGATATCTCTGGTGCTGTGGTACCCGTCAATCGGGGCAATATCTCATCCGTAAGGAACTTCTCCGCCGCCTCGTGCATACCACGCGAATTATAATCCGTTTTTGTCAGGACCACGGTCATGTTGTGCGCCGGGATGATCCATACCCGGTTGCCGCCATTGCCATTCATGGCTGCGGTTTCCACCGTCTGCCCACCGACCTCGTAGCTCTTCAACCACCAGAGATAACCATAGAGCCAGCCTTGCTGGTCAATATCAGCCTGCGGCGTGAGGGATGCGGCACCCCACGCTGTGCTGAATACCTGGCCTCCCGGGGCTTGGCCTTCCAGTCGGCCAAGCTCACCCAGTTTACCCAGCCCGTGCGTGGTCATCAAAAGCCCCCCACCAAGATGGGGCTCACCCAACCCATTATATTGCCAGCTGTACTCTTCGCCGGTGATGCCGATGGGGGTGAAAACACGGTCTTTGATATAATCGGTCACGGGTTCACCGGTTGCTCTTGCTATGGCCTGTCCGAGAAGCTGAACCCCGGCCGTGCAGTAAGAAAATGTGCGGCCATAGGGCTGTTTTGCCGGCGGCAGATCCCACGCCGGGTAGCCCCTGATGGGCAGCGACCAGTAGAACTTGGTCCAATCCTCTGTGATATACATACGCTCTTCATTGCCCCGTGACATCTCATTCCAGTCGTTACATTCAACGGGACTGCTCATGGTCAGGAGGTCTTCGGCGCTGATCGCGGCCTTGCGAGAGTCGCTGGCGATTGTTTGTTCATAGTCGAGGAAAAAGGGGGCTAGCTTCTGGTCGGGCCCGGTCATCTTGCCGTCTTTTATTGCGGCACCTGCTGCCATGCCGATCAGGGTTTTGGTGGACGACCGGGTGTCATGGCGAGTGGCGGCAGTGGCTCCCCTGAAATAACCCTCGTAAAGCGTTTCACCATTTTCCATGACCAGCACGCTGGTAACCGTCTGGTAGCGGCCATCGCCGATGTGCTCGGTCAGTTGCGCCTTGTCATCATTGTCCCACGCTTTAGCGTGTACATGTGCGGGGTATGCCGCGCTCAGGAGAAGGGCAGCGCCTGCCAGTGTGTGTTTCATTTTGTTTCCTCGCTTGCTTGTTATGGCCTTCAGGCCGGTTGGTGATTTCCGTTGCAAAATAAGGGGGTGAGGGCCAAAAATGTCACCTGAAGAAACTTGAAGTTTCCTGAAGGGATAAAAAAGCCTATGCGGGATAAGGGGATAACGCACCATGGCGACCTGAGGGTCGATACGGTAAACAAGCGGGTTGTACGTGAGGGAGAATTGATCGAATTCTCCGACCTGACCGCCCGCCTGTTTTTTACCCTTGCCGAGATCAGCCCGGAGCCTGCTTCCGCCGCGCAGTTGTCGGAAAAGGTCTGGGACGGTGCATTTGTCAGTGATGAAACCATCGCGCAGCGCATCAAGCTGTTGCGGCAAGCGCTGGGGGACAGCGCGCGAGCGCCACGCTACATAGAGACGATCCGTGGCCGTGGGTACCGTCTCGTGCCGCAGAGTGCGAAGACCCGAATAGTGAGGCTGAAGCCGCAATTCCTTGCCTTGGGTGCGGTATTGGGCGCTCTTTTCCTCGGGGCGGTCTATTTCGTCCGCCAGGAGACGCCCGTGCCGGAACAGGATGTTCTCGCCGCAGCCGGGGTTGACGCAGATATGTTGCTCACACAGGCGCAGCGTTATCTGGCCGGGCATCGGCCCGATGATGTCGATGCGGCAATTGACCTTTACCGCCGGGCGCTGGCCATGTGGCCGGAGGATGGTCGTGTCCAGGTTGGGCTCAGTTTTGCGTTGTCCACCCGAGCGACCAAGGTCAGCGGCGAGGAAAGCGACGCCCTGGAGGCGGAAAAACTCGCCCGCGCAGCGGTGGCGGTTTCCGCCCAGAATGGGCTGTCATGGCACGCGCTTGGCTATGCGCTGGATGCGCAGGGCAGGGTGGATGATGCGCTTACATCATACCTTCATGCTTTTCGGCTGGACCCTGATGACCGCGCGGCAGCGTCAAGCGCAGCATATCTTCTGGCGATCCGGGGACGATACTACGAGGCTCTAAAGCTGCAGGTTACGGTTCTCGGCGGGACTGACCAGTTACGCTACGGCGATCTTCAAATCGCTGAAGCGCTTGATCTTCTGGGCTATGCATTGGCGGCTGCCCGCTGGCGCAACAAAGCGGTTCTTCTCAATCCCGGAGATCTGGTTATCACCGGCGGGGCCATTATCTCTGCGCTTCGGCAGCACAAGACGGAAGAAGCGGAAAGACTGTACCAAACCCTGGCGCCTGACATGCTGAAGACCTCGAAGGGACAGCGCCTGCTGGGGACTATCCGGCTGGCACAGGGCAGGCTTGAAGACGCAAAAGAGATTTTTGCGGGAAGCGATAAGCTGATGCATGCTGCGATTGCCAGTATGCTTGGCGATGGCAGCGTGCCTGTGCAACTTTCTGCGCCAGACAGCGTGACATGGCCGGGACAGTATTTTGATGAAGCCTGCGTTCTGGCTGCGCGCGGAGAGGTCGCTGCCGCGATCAACACCCTTGGACAGGCGGTTGACCTTGGCTGGCGTGACGGCGCTCGTTTTGCCATGGTGCCATTTTTCGCTGACCTCAGCGACAACGCCGCCTTTCTTGCCATTCGTCAGCGCATCGCGGAAGATACCGCCTTCCAGCGCGAGTTGCTGAAGTCGGACGAGGCGCTCATGGCAGCACTCGGGATCGAAGAATAGAACCCCTAGTTGGTCTTGGGTGAAAAATCAGGCTTGCCGAAATGGAAACCCTGCCCAAAATCAACACCCAGCGACCGAAGAAAATCGGCTTGAAACCGGTTTTCAACATGTTCGCCGATAGTTTTAATGCCAAGGTCCGCGCATAGGCGCACGATACTGAGGAGGAATGTCGGTCGGTAGCCCGGGGTGTTCATGTCGCGCACATAGTCGCCATCAATTTTAACATAGTCCACATTGAAGGCGCGCAGATATTGGTAGCCTGCGGCGCCGGCACCAAAGTCATCAAGACAGATGCGGTAATCCATGGCCTTCAGGTCACTTAACACAGCTTCTGCTTTTTCCAGTTTTGAGATGGCTGACGTTTCAGTCAGTTCCAGCAGGAGCGACCTTGATACATCCTTTGCGCTTTGGAACACGCCCATCAGCGCCGCCAGGTATCGGTCACTCTCGATGGTGCGGCCAGACAGGTTGACGGCAAGCGTCAGCGGAGTGCCCAGTTTTTTCATCTTGCGTACATAATCAATGGCTTTTTTGCATATCGCGATATCAAATTCCTCGATAACGCCGACCTCTTCAGCAAAGCGAATCACCTCAAGAGGAGTGCTGTCGCCCATACGTTCGTCAAAACGGCTTAATACCTCATTATGGTGAATATCACCGTTCAGGAGAGAGACAACAGGCTGAAAGGCGATATTGAAGCTGCCGGTTTCGATCATGTTGTGCATCTGAACCACGCGGCGCTGGGCGTCGCCTGCCATGCTCTCATAGGCTGTCGACAGGGACTGGAAATTGACATTGTCTTCACCTGCGCAGAACTGGTTGAGTACATATGACAGCGTGCGCAGCACCTGATCTTCGGCGACATCCTTAAAATCGGACGCAAGGGTGGAATAGGCGGCGCGCAGCTTCACGTTGGCATCTACTTTTGCCAGTGAGGATTCAAACTGTTTTCCGTCTCCCTTGGTTCGGTGCAGGAAAGCAAAATGCCGTTCATCGATCTGTCCGGCGATTTCACCGTCAACGGATAATGTCCTGAGGTGCGCGCTGATCCGCTTGAGAAGCTTGTGCATATATTCGGGGCCGAACTGTTTCTCGGCCTCTTCGATACCGCCCACCTCAACGGCGGTCATATAAAGGTTACTGCCCGTGGGGTTATCCCGCATGGTTGCCGACGCCAGCTTCATAAAGCCGTCTTTGGTCAGTAGCCCGGTTTCTGCACTGACGTCCTCCTCTCCCAGTCCGCTGGTTCCAAGCGGGGCAGAGCGAAGGGCGAGAAAAACGCGGTCTGCATCGGCAGGCATGCGCAGGGCGAACAGTCGCAAAGCCACACCGCGACCCGCGCCAGACGTAAATCTGAGCGGGATGGGGCCGATACGTCCCTTGTGTTCAAGGTGTAAAACGAGGGCGGAGAACACGTCGCGGTCGTCTGTGTCTATGTGATCATAAATATTCTGGCCGACAAGGCTTTGCCCGGGTTTTGCGCCGATACGGTCAACTGCGCCGCCTTCAAAGGCGATTTTGCCCTGTGCATCCACTTCAAAAAACAGTTCTGCCGCCGCGAAGGCAAAAGCGACAAAACGTTCACGTTCTTTTTTAAGGTCGTCAATGGATGCAGACATATGTTCCCTATAGATCAAGCCCGGCGAGAGCAGCACTTTCTCCGGCAAAGTGCCCATCTCGGGAGTCTATAGGCAGGCCCGCCTTCAATGCCATCAATAATGTGAAAACAGGGAGAATTTGTTCCCACGCCTTAATGAGCGAGCGTCGTATAATCTCTTTGTGGGAGGTAAAGAAGCGGGGCGTTAAGCCGCAGTGTGACTGACAGCCAGAATTGCCCATAAAAAGCGGTCCTGATCAAAAAGATAGGCTTCGTCTGCGGTGCCCAGTGCACCGGTCTGGCCAACGGCGTTACCGTCATACAGTGTGCGTTTGATGGTGGGGTTGAAAACTTTGAAATATTCCCCGTCGTTCGTTCGTTCAACCTGCCAGACCTGATCCGGCGCGCGGGTTCCGTTGAAGACATCGACATAGCCGTCTGACCAGCCAAACATGCGCCACCCGTCATTGAAGACATTGCTGATCTGGTAGTGATCGAGGCTATGTTCGGTGAAGTGCCAGTATGACATCGCTGCATTACCGGGGTTCAGCGTGGCGGGCGGCATGCCCGACCAGCCGCAAAGACCTGAACCTCTGCGGAATTTGGGCGTCTGTGTGATGACGTTTTTGGTGGCCTTGTTCTGGATCGTATAATGCGTGCCGGGCTGGATGCTCATCATTCTCCTCCTGCTGGTTTAACCCAATGGGTGCCACTTGGCACGCCATCCCTTTTAGGTAGCAATACATGTGCCAGTATTATTATTTATATTTATCAAAGGCTTAGCTTTGAAATGTTGATCTCGGAGGGGGGCTGACGCGACAGGCGTGTCAAGGGTGTCAGGTGTTGTGGAGTGTGCACATGGTGTGCAGCCTTTGTGCAGGGGTTTGGCGCGGCGCGCAGCCCTTAACTGAGACTTTGCACAGGGCGTCCCCTCTGCTAGGGTTCCGCCACCACAGTGGGGTGGACAATAACAGAGGGAACCATCATGAGCATTAAGGCTTTCTGCCTTGGCGTTGCCATAGCTGCGACCGCCGGGCATATGGCGCAGGCTGACGAGGCCGCACCCGAAACCTTCGACTATGAAGATATTTTCAACCTGGAATACGCCACCGGTGCGCGCATAACGCCGGACGGCAAGGCCGTGGTGTATGAGCGCCGCTCCATGGATATCATGAGCGACAGCACCCGTACCAATATCTGGCGCGTGGCGCTGGACGGCAGCGGCCACCGGCCCGTGCTGTCGGGCAAGGCCAGCTACCGCATGCCGCGTTTCTCACCCAGTGGTGACCGCATGGCCTATGTGTCAGCGGTGGAGGGCAAATCCCAGATTTATGTGCGCTGGACCGAGGGCGGCGACACCGCCCGCGTGACAGACCTGCAGTATGGCCCCGGCTCATTGGCATGGTCGCCGGACGGCAAGACCATCGCCTTCACCATGTTTGTGCCCACCAGTGCCAAACCGCTTTTCAGCCTGCCGAAAAAGCCTGAGGGCGCCAACTGGGCAGGCCCCGCCAAAGTGGTGGACCGCGTCACCTACAGGGCGGACGGCGCCGGGTACCTGCCGCGCGGCTTCACCCATGTGTTTACCGTACCGGCAGACGGCGGCACCCCGCGCCAGATCACCTCGGGCGAGTTCAACCACGGTGGCCCCATCAGCTGGACCGCAGACGGCACAGGCCTCATTCTGTCGGCCAACCGCAATGCGGACTGGCAGCTAAACCCGGTGAACAGCGAAGTGTACCGCGTGGACGTGGAAACCGGTGCCTATACCGCACTGACGGACCGTGACGGCCCGGACGGCAACCCGGAAATCTCGCCCGACGGCAAGCGCATCGCTTATCTTGGCTATGCTGACCAGAAGCTGTCGAACCAGATTTCGGTCCTGAGCGTGATGGACGTGGACGGCACCGGCAAAAAAGACCTGACGCCTGAGCTGGACCGCAGCGTGAGCGATTTCCAGTGGGCGCCGGACGGCAAGGGCCTTTACTATAGCTACGACAATGACGGCAAAACCCATGTGGCCTATGTCAGCCTGTCGGGCAGCGGGCGTATCCTCACCGACAAGCTGGGCGGCACCACGCTTGGCCGGCCCTATAGCTCCGGTGATTTCCGCGTCTCGAAAGACGGCAACCTTGTTTTCACCCTCTCGCGGCCCGACCGGCCCGCCGACCTCGCGGTGGTGAACCGCATCGGCAAGGTGACCGCCATCACAGACCTCAACAGCGATGTGCTGGGCCACAAAAAAATGGCCAGTGTGGAGGAGGTGCGCCTGAATTCAAGCGTGGATAACCGCGCGCTGCAGTTCTGGCTGGTTAAACCGGCGGACTTCGACGCAAGCAAGCAATACCCGCTGATCCTTGAGATCCACGGCGGCCCCCACACGGCTTATGGCCCGCACTTCTCATCTGAAATCCAGATGTACGCCGCCAAAGGCTACATGGTGGTATACGGCAACCCGCGCGGCAGCACGTCATACGGGAACGATTTTGCCAACACCATCCACCACAACTATCCGTCAAACGACTATGACGACCTGATGGACGCGGTCGATACCGTTATCGCGCGCGGCAATGTGAACACGGACGAGCTCTATGTCACCGGCGGGTCCGGCGGCGGGGTGCTGACTGCATGGATCATTGGCAAGACAGACCGTTTCCGCGCGGCCGTTGTCGCCAAGCCGGTGATCAATTGGATCAGCTTTGTGCTGACGGCCGATTTCAGCCCCTTCTTCACCAAATACTGGTTCCCGGACATGCCGTGGAACGCGGTGGAGCATTACTGGAAGCGCTCGCCGCTATCGCTTGTCGGCAACGTGAAAACGCCCACCATGCTGCTCACCGGTGAGGTGGATTACCGCACGCCCATGTCAGAGACGGAGCAATACTATCAGGCGCTCAAGCTGCAGGGTGTCGACAGCGTGATGGTACGCATCCCGGCTTCGGGCCACGGCATTGCATCCAAACCCAGCAACCTCGTCCAGAAAATCGGCAACATTGTCGCCTGGTTCAAGGGCCACGCGCCTGAGGCAGGCAAGGACGGCGAAGGCGCTGAAAGCGACAGGGACGACAACTGAGTGTGAAACGAAACCCCCCGGTCATATGGCCGGGGGTATCACTATGACGCGACAGTCGCGCCTATGACGAGGGGACGAGACACACAAAAACCAACGCGCCTATACCGGCAATGATCCCGTGAATAAAATCGATCCGACGGGGAACGCTGAGTCGGTCATTGAGCGGATCGGCCAGGCACAATTCGGGTGGCCTACAGAGCAAAGACAGGCTTTTGCAAAAGGCGGGGCTATTGTCATGACAGCGCTTACGTTAGGTGGCGCTGCTGCGATATCTCCTGAGGTGGGGCTGGTGTTGACGTTGACTGATGCATCAGTTGCTTTGACCAATGGCGAACCGACCGGGCCAATAGGCACTGGTACAGTTTTGAAGAACAATGTTGAAATGGGTAAACGAGGGGAAGCGCTTACCAGGTCACGATTGTCGGATAATATTGCTGGTGAGCAAGTTACGATCGAAACCAGCACAGGGGCGCGTTCGCGAGTAGACTTTGTTACAAAAGATGGCGTCTTTGTTGAAACGAAAACGGGGAATGCACAGCTGACTCCTGGACAAAAGCAACTGTTTACTGATGTGCAAAATGGTACCCCTGTAACGCCGGTTGGAAGAAATGCAGAGAACGCAGGCTTGGAGCCTGGTAAAGCTGTCAAATTTAATAGCTGTACAGTGGATAGGCCGTGCCCGTAGCTATGGACTCGAGGTTTTATGGAAAGATCATTTGTTGATTCCGTCATTGAGGCTTGCGTTGATGCGCTGGTGTCGGTTGGGTTCAGGAAAAGGGGAAAGAGCAACGTCTTTAACCCAATGACAGCAAGCTTCACTGGTTGGGTAGGGCTTAATGAGGGTAATCATGAGGGCTATCTGAGAATTAACCCAAATGTTGGCATCCATTGTGTGCCGCTGGAGCGGTTTTGGCGTGGCTTCGAAGGCTTAAAATATTCTCCGACGACCGCAACGATTGCTTTACCCTTGGGTACTTTCTGTGCCGACGAAGACGAGTTTTTGTTTAGTTTATCAGAAAACATAGAGCCTGAGGCGAAGCGGCTAGCTCAATTATATAAAAACTACGCGATCCCCTTTTACGAAACACATGCTTCATACGAAGCCCTCTTGCCTATGTTATTAGAGAAAGTTGATATGCTAGGGGCTTATCCTGAACGAGTGGCTGGGACCTATTATTTACAAGGTCGCTATGAGGAAGCGCGTAGTTTTACAGAGTCGATGTTGAAAAAAGAGAAGGAGTACTTCTCCGGCTTTGGTCTACCCTTTCTTAAGAAATTGGAACAAGAGGGCCACTAATGGCAAACTGATCTAGTTGGACGCCTCATTTTAAGTGAAGGCTGAGCATGGCGTACAGAGCCGCCATAGGCTACGCCTTCGCGTGAGGGGTTTGCCCACGCGAAATTCCGGGGACAGTATACTGTTATTGACGTCCCGGTCTTTGTTTCCTAGTTTCCTTTTATGGCTCGTATGGCAAGATTGGTGGTTCCGGGGTATGCGCATCACGTAACGCAGCGTGCCGAATTCCGGGGAAACAATACTTAATTGTTCAGGAGTGCAGCGGGTGATAGTGTTTTGCCATGGCACGGCTTGCATGACTGGTTGTTCCCGGTTATCCGCCTGCGCGTAACCCTGCGGGGCGTTGCACCGCTTCGCTGCATCTGCTCAGGCTTTCCGGCGCGCCTTTACAGGAAGTTAAGCAGGCTCATGCCGCCGTTGCTACTGCCTGACGCGGTGCCAGCGGTAAATGTGCTCGCACTCAACGCCTGTGATATGCGCATGGATGTCTCATAGTTTTTGACGATTGCATCGTAATAGCTCTGGTCCAGCCCGGCGGCTTCCCTTTCCTCAGCACTCATTGAGGAATATTGCGCGATCAGCCTTTTTGAAAAATCAGTGGGGTTTCCGCTCATGTTTGATTGCTGGAACGCGCCCTGCACCGATGCACCAACGCGTGATTTCATCTCCTGCTTTGCGGCGATTATTTCGCTGCTGCTGAAGTGGCCGGACATGCCGACCGCAATGGCGGACAAGGCCTTGCTGCCGAAGTCTGACAGACCCTCCAGGCCGCCGGAGGCGCCGTCAAGCACCCTGCGGGCCTCAGTGGCGACAGCTTCAAGGTTGCTTTTTCCCGATACCAAACCATCCGCCAGCCGCTCAAGGTAATCCGCGACCGGGTCGTTTGATATGCCTTGCGGGGCGGCACCGGGGTTTTTATCCAGTATGCTTATTGCCTGTGTCAGGGCGTTAAACTGTGTCTGCCATGCGGTGGTTTTTTTCTCGTCCGCTCCGGCGTTTTGCATATACTCAAGTGCTTTTTCGTACAGGTCTCCGATATTGCCTGTAACACCCATCAGCGCATAGCCGCCGCCAAGGGCGGTATCGAACCGCTGCTCCAGTTCAATTTCTGCCGCTTTCTGTTCTTCAGCTGTGAATAAATTACCGCTGTTGCTGAAGATGGTAAAAATTTCCTGTCGGCTGAAGCTGGACAAATCCACCGACAGGTCGTCACCGTCCAGCAGCGAATCGCGCCCTGTGAGGTCAAGCAGGTTGGTCAGTTTGCTGAGCACAGCCTCCCCCGTCACGGCGGAGCTGGTCTTTGCCTCATTTGCCAAAGCGTCTTGCGCCGCCTGGGACAAGGTGACGTTGGTTGCCGATGCGTATGACGGATTTTGAGCGCCGGTATTCCCGCCTGATTGTGTATTGCGTTCCGCGAACGCGCCCTGTGGTGAGTAGGGTGAAGTATAAGTATTTGTAATAATGCCAACCATTTTCGCCCCCATGCGTGTTTTGACGCTGGGTTATCAGCAAGCGCCATGCCAAACAGCCGGGTCGTGGTCGGGTAGTTCATCAATGTAATGGCAATGCCGGGGCGTAATATGTAATCACGCCCCTCGGCTTTAGTGCCTAGTGCTGCCATTCTTCCCTGAGGAAGGTTGCTTCCTCGCCCTTCAGTGCCACTTCGTATTTGGCTTCAACACCGTTCGCGTCGCGGGTGTAAAACTCATAAATGATGGTGCCGTTGTCCTGATCGCTTTCAATAATGCGGGCGGGTTTGACGCCGGGGGCGTTTGCCATCAGTTCTTCCTGCACCAGCGCGGGCACGATCTGCCACAGTACATCGCGCTGTATTTCCACCACTTGCCACTGGCCGTCTTCGCCCAGCATCAGGTCAAGCTCGATCTCGCGGCCCGCGTTGTCATGGCCTTCAAGGTCATAATAGTGATGGCCGCCCTTGGTTTCGCTTTCCGCTTCGGTGAAGGTCAGCCCTGGGCGTTTGGCCTTGGCCGCCATCAGCACCGCAGGCGGGATGTCGGCCACCGGTACCGACACTTTGTGATTGAGGCTGGCGCCGACGTCGCCTTCCGCCTGAACCATGGATGAGGTAACCGGTGTCATTATCAGCAATGCGGCAATGACGGCTGGCGTTTTACGTGACAACATGATGTGAACCTTCCAGTTTTTTAATGTGGTGCGGCGGGTAACCGCCTGGCGCAAAGCTTCGCTGAACTGCGGGGAAAATGCAAAAAAAATCACCGGATTTCACGCAGGCTTGATGGTTTTCAGGTGTGTTACAGCCCTCCCGGGCGGAGGTGAGGGCCCGCGGCGCGCTGCACTAAAATACGGCCAAGATATTGAATAAAATAAGTTTTTTCTCATCACGCAAGCGTGACATGATCCAACGGCCAGCGCTCGCCGTAGCAAAACACAGAATTCAAACCCTCGGGAGAAAGACATGACCTTCAAATCAATCAAGCTTGCAGTTGCAC
>NZ_JBLXGZ010000012.1:0-91255 GCF_048260245.1 Kordiimonas sp.
GTCAAGGTCCGGCCAGTGTTGCTTGACGGCAGCGCGCACGCTGGCGAGCGCCCCCCCACCTTCAACCATCACCGGGCCTTCCGCGCCTTCTACCGCGACCATCGCCTGTTCCATGGGGGAGAAGGCGAACATCAGGCCGGGCTTGCCGGGGGTGGTACGGAGCGCGTCGGTAAAGCGTTTGGCCTCGGCCGCTACAGCTTCAACGGGCACGGTATCCGCGCGGGAGCGCACGATGATCGCACCGTCTGTCGCCATGGGCTGCAATAAAGGTTCAAGCGTCTTGACTGTTTTGGTGGCAATGTCCTTGGAGAAATTGAGCCGCGCGCCGCCGTTCTCCACCACCACATAGCGGCCCATCAGGCGCGGGCGCGGGGTGACAACAAAGGCTTTGCCTTCGCCCACTGGCGGTTCGGCTACCACTTGCACCGGCAGCATCTGTCCTTCGGTCACACAGTCGCCCACGCGGTCGGCGCGGCCCTTGACCAGAAGCTTTGCGCGGCGCAGGTTCATTGAGCCATTGCGACCGTCGCCAAGGTCAAGGAACGCCATGTCCAGCGTGTTGTCCACACGGGTCACGCGGGCGTAAAACACGGCGTCTGCAGGGCTTAAGGCCACGTCGTCATGGAAAGCGATCGTGAGCGGCAGGCCGTCTTCGTCAAGGCTTGCGCTGCGCCACTGGCCAATGCCGGGTTCGATGATGGTGTCAAAACTCATGATGTGCGTGCCTTAAGGTGGGCGTTCAGCCAGCCGCCAACTTCAAAAAGTGGCAGGCCGACAACATTACTGTAGGAACCCTGAATGAAGCGGACATACATGGCAGCAAGGCCCTGAATGGCATAGCCACCCGCCTTACCGTGCCACTCACCACTTGCGATATAGGCGTTTATTTCCCCCGGCGACAGTACCTTGAATCCTACCGTGGTGGTGACGGATTTGGTTAGCTGTGCGCCGTCAGCGCGCACAAGCGAAATGCCCGAGGTTACCGTATGCCGCCTTCCGGACAAAAGCGCGAGGCAATCGCGGGCCGTGGCTTCATCTTCCGCCTTGGGCAGGATACGCCGTCCGCAGGCCACCACGGTATCGGCCGCGAGGACAACCGCACCGGCGTGCGCGGGGGCAATGGCCGCTGCTTTTTCCCGCGCCAGCCGTTCGGCATAGGCTTTGGGCTGTTCACGCTCAAGCGGCGTTTCGTCAAGGTCGGCAGGAGTGATGGCATCGGGCGTGATGCCGATCTGCGCCAAAAGGTCCCGCCGCCTGGGGGATGCAGACGCAAGTACAAGCATGTCAGCCTTGTGGGGTAGGGGCGCGGGGCCGGGCTTGTTGGAAACTTTGTCCGGTGCGTGCGTGGAAGGTCCAGCAGCCATCAAGCCACCCTGCGCCTTATTTGAAGCGGTAGGTGATGCGACCTTTGGTCAGATCGTATGGTGTCAGCTCGACGAGCACTTCGTCGCCCGCGAGAACACGAATACGGTTCTTGCGCATCTTGCCTGCTGTGTGGCCGAGAATTTCGTGGCCGTTTTCCAGCTCAACACGGAACATGGCGTTGGGCAACAGTTCTGTTACCGTGCCGCGCATTTCCAAAACTTCTTCTTTAGCCATTGTGTCTCCTTGTCATGGCTTTCAATTCGCGCACATACATGAAGCGCTTACAGCACAAATGCAACAATTTTGGCTGAAAACTCCCGATATTTGTGCAAAATGCACGAATTAAGTCACGGTGCTGTGCTCAAACAGGCACGCACATCACCCTTAAAACGGGAAGCGGTCTGCGATGCGGCACTCCAGATGGTCGCGCACAAGGCGGTAGCTGTCCATGATCTGGCTGCGGTTGCCTTCATTGTCTGCCGGGTCCGGAATCGACCAATGCTCGAGCGACTCGGTGCTTTTAAGTTTCTGTCGCGCTAGGTGCGCATGTGATTCGTCTGTCAGCGCAATCACCACATCAAAAGCGGTGAGGTCCACGTCGGCGACCGTCAGCGCCTTGTGGGATGACAGGTCGATTTTTTCCTCCGCCATGACGGCGACGGTAAAGGGGTCCAGTGCCCCTGCGATCAGCCCGGCAGATTCGACAAATATACGCCGTTTGCTCAGGCGTTTTGCCAGTGCCTCGGCCATCGGGCTTCTCACTGCATTCTGGTTGCAGACAAACAGCACACTTTTAACCGGCGCTTTTGCCGGTTGGTCTTCGGAAGACGCTTTGCTCATCTCGGTCCTCGCCCGTCCTTGAGATGCAGCACACAAACAAGGGTGAAAAGCCGCCGCGCCGTTTGCATATCTACCTTGATCTTGCCGTCAAGCCGTTCCATCAACAGCTCGCTGCCCTGGTTGTGCAGGCCGCGCCGTCCCATGTCGATCGCTTCAATCTGGCTGGGGCTCGATGACTTGATGGCTTCATAGTAGCTGTCACAAATGGCGAAATATTCGCGGATGATGCGGCGAAACGGGGTGACGGCGAGGCGGAAGCTCATAAGGGTTTCCTCCCCGGTACTTTTTACCTCAAACACCAGCCTGCCTTCAGCAATGGCGAGATGCAGCTTGTAAGGGCCTTCGTAGCGTTCATCGGCAGATTTCAGCAGCTTGAAGCTGTTTTCCTCCAGCAGATCAAAAATTGCAATGCGGCGCTCATGCTCCACATCCGCGCTCCAGCGCGTGATGGTGGATTGATCGAGCGTCACATCTACAAGTTTGTGTTTGGCCATAGTGCTATTGTTGAAGGTCTTTCAGTCGAATGGCAACAGAAAGTGCATGTGCATCAAGCCCTTCTTCCTCCGCCAGCCGTACCGCAGACGGGCCAATCGCGGCCAGGCTCTCGGCTGAACAGCCCACAAATGTGGTGCGTTTCATGAAATCATAGACGCTGAGGCCTGACGAAAACCGTGCCGTGCGCGCCGTGGGCAGCACATGGTTTGGCCCGGCAACATAATCGCCAATGGCTTCCGGTGTGTAGCGACCAATGAAAACCGCACCCGCATTACGAACCTTGAGCCGCATGGCGTCGGCATCATCGGTGGCAAGCTCAAGGTGTTCAGGCGCGAGGCGGTTAGTCAGCGGGATGGCATCCGCCAGTGCATCCACCGTGCTGATGGCCCCATATGTGTTCCAGCTCTCCAGTGCGATGTCGGCGCGCGGCAGGGTGGCAAGGTGGTCTTCAACGGCCTGTGCGACCATCTCGCCATAGCGGGCGTCATCGGTGATCAGGATGCTTTGGGCCGACGTGTCGTGTTCGGCCTGTGACAGAAGGTCAGCCGCGATCCAGCGCGGGTCGTTTTTGTTGTCGGCCACGACCAGAATTTCACTCGGCCCGGCGATACTGTCGATGCCAACCTTGCCGAACACCTGCCGCTTGGCTTCGGCGACAAAGGCGTTGCCGGGGCCGACGATCTTGTCGACGGGGGCGATTGTCTCAGTGCCGAACGCCAGCGCCGCCACCGCCTGCGCCCCGCCGATGCGGTAAATCTCTGTCACGCCTGCCAGTTTCGCCGCTGCCAGCACCAGCGGGTTTAAGACATTATCGGGTGTGGGCACCACCATGACCACCCGGTCAACGCCTGCCACACTTGCGGGGATAGCGTTCATCAGCACGCTTGAGGGGTAGCTGGCCGTGCCGCCCGGCACATAAAGCCCGGCGGCTTCGACCGCCTGCCAGTTCTGGCCAAGGCGCACGCCCACGTCGTCGGTATAGTCAAGGTCATCGGGGATTTGTTTTTCGTGGAAGGCGCGAATGCGCGCGGCAGCCACTTCCAGCGCAGCCATGGTTTCCGTGTCTACCTGTTCGCAGGCCGCGTCAACTTCCGCCGCGCTGATTTTCAGGCCGCGGGTGCGGGCGTCGAAACGGTCAAACTTTGCCGTCAGGTCATAAAGCGCATCGTCACCGCGCGCCTTGATGTCTGCGATGATACCCTCGACCACGTCGCGCACGTCGGTGGTGGTTTCACGTTTGCAGTGCAGCAGTTTTTCAAACTCGGCCGCAAAATCTGCGGCACTGGATTTAAGACGCAGAACCATTTTGCACCGCCTCCCTGAAACGTTCGATCCAATAGCTGACCTCGCGCGGGCGGGTCTTGAAGGCAGGGCGATGCACCACAAGGCGCGAGGTGATGTGGGTCAGCACCTCCACTTCCTTCAGCTTGTTGGCCTTCAAGGTGCCGCCGGTTGACACAAGGTCAACAATGCGGCGCGACAGGCCAAGCTGTGGCGCCAGTTCCATCGCGCCATTGAGCTTGATGCATTCCGCTTGCACCCCGCGTTCGGCGTAATAGCGCCGCGTAAGGTTCGGGTATTTGGTTGCCACCCGGATGTGGGACCATTCGCGCGGGTCTTCGGTTGCTTCATCTTCCGGCATCGCCAGCGACAGGCGGCAGTGGCCTATCTCAAGGTCCAGCGGGGAATAGAGGTCGCTATAGCCAAATTCCTGCAGCACGTCATTGCCGACAACCGCGAGGTGCGCCGCGCCAAAGGCCGCAAACGTCGCAGCATCAAAGGCACGTACCCTGATGATCGACAGGTTCTTGATATTGGTGTCGAACTGCAGCGCGCGGGACTTGGGGTCATCAAACGCCGGTTCCGGATGGATGCCCGCCGCATGCACAAGAGGCATGACTTCACCGAGGATGCGGCCTTTCGGGAGGGCGAGTACCAGTTTGTCGCTGAGTTCCATGATTTTGGTCCGGTTGTTTGGCTTGATAGGGGAAGTATTCCATAGGCTGTTTATATGTCGGTTTTGTTTGCCGACAATGATGTAACCCTCACGCTGATGCCTCGCGCGTGTGGCCTAATCGGTATGATGCGGGCGCGTAAGCGCCTCCCAGCCTTCGGTGAGGTCGGCCATCACGGCGTCAACACATTCAGCCGTCAGCTTGAGCGTGGCACCACCGGCGAAGTTCAGCAGGATATCGATTGCCTCATCCTTTGTGTGTGCTTCCATGCTCAGAAGTTCCAGCACGTCGTCCGCGGCGTTCATGTCGATGCCTTGCGCCTGCACCTTGATGACGCTGTTCAGGTGCAGCCCTGTACGGACGCGTTCGCCTTTTGGACGGAAAAACCTGCGTTTTTTCTCCCAGCGGAAGCGATTGGCGACAAAGGCGAGCCTGTGGCTTGTGGCCATATAGTCGATATCACCCACGCGCACGGTCGCATCCTGCATGAGGCTGGACATCACGGTTAGGTCTTCTGCGCTGTGCGCCAGCAGTTTCAGTGTATCGCTCATTTAAAAAGCCCAATGTTCATGTTCGGGGGCAATGTACGGGGGCGAGGCGTCCGCTTCAAGTGCTTAAACACCGGTGAGCAGGCAGAAATTCTGACGCCGCACGAAACGGGGGGTTATGCCTTAGTCTGCCACCCGCTCGATTTTGGCACCCACGCTGCGCAGTTTTTCCTCCAGCCGCTCATAGCCGCGGTCCAGATGGTACAGCCGGTTAACGGTGGTTTCGCCCGATGCCACGAGCCCCGCCAGCGCAAGCCCCATGCTGGCGCGCAGGTCTGTTGCCATCACGGGCGCACCCCTCAGCAGCTTTGTGCCGCGCACCGTGGCGGTGGAGCCCTTGACGGTGATATTGGCACCAAGGCGTGTAAGCTCGGATACGTGCATGAAACGGTTTTCAAAAATGGCTTCGGTGATCACACTGGCGCCGTCGGCCACACACGCCAGCGCCATGAACTGCGCCTGCATGTCGGTCGCGAAACCGGGGAAAGGCTGGGTGACGGCATTAAAGCCCTGCACATGGCCGTTGGCCTTCACGCGCACACCGACGTCTTCCACAGTGACGATGCCGCCCGCCTCGGTCAGCGTGTCCAGGGTTGCCTGCATGTCTTCGGCTTTCGCACCTTCAAGCAGCAGGTCCCCGCGGGTCATCAGCGCGGCCACCGCGTAGGAGCCAGCCTCGATCCGGTCCGGCATCACCGCGTGGGTGCAGCCGTGCAGTTTCTCGACACCCTCGACCGTGATGGTCTCATGCCCGGCGCCTGTGATGCGCGCGCCCATGGCGTTGAGGCATTTGGCAAGGTCGACAATTTCGGGTTCGCGTGCGGCGTTCTCGATTGTGGTGGTACCCTTGGCAAGCGCTGCCGCCATGAGGATGTTTTCTGTCGCACCAACAGATACAAACGGGAAGCGCACACGTCCGCCCTTGAGGCCACCAGGGGCGGTGGCGCGCACATACCCCTGTTCCATCTCGATTGTTGCGCCCAGTGCCTCAAGCGCCTTCAGGTGCAGGTCAATCGGCCGGTTGCCGATGGCGCAGCCGCCGGGCAGGCTTACCGTCGCTTCGCCCATGCGTGCCACAAGTGGCCCCAGCACAAGGATGGACGCGCGCATTTTACGCACAATGTCATAGGGTGCCACGGTGTCATTGATGGTGTGACCGTCAAAGGTGAGGCTGCGGCCCGCCAGCATGCCGCCCTTGCCACCCTCAATAGTGACCGTGACGCCCAAGTGGTTCAAAAGGTCAGTGAGCGTGGTGATGTCCGCCAGTCGCGGCAGGTTCTCAAGCGTGACCTTGTCTTCCGTCAGCAGGCAGGTGCACATCAGCGGCAGGGCGGCATTTTTTGCGCCCGAGATAGGGATGGTGCCGTGAAGCGCAGTGCCGCCGGTGATGACAAGTTTTTCCATGAATGGGACCTTTGGAATAGAAATAAACGATGCCCGCACCATGGCGGAAGAAAAAGGCAGTAAGGCGGCAGGCGCAGCAGCTTTTTAGGGGTTCGCGGCTATAGCCTCCGCCCTCAAGTTTCGGCGCTAAAGCTTCGGCAATGTCACGCCGCGCTGCCCCTGATATTTGCCCTGCCGGTCAGAATAGGCTGTCTCGCATGGCTCATTGCCCTGCAGGAACAGGAACTGGCACGCGCCCTCGTTGGCGTATATCTTGGCCGGCAGCGGCGTTGTGTTTGAAAACTCCAGCGTCACATGGCCTTCCCAGCCGGGCTCCAAGGGTGTCACGTTCACGATAATGCCGCAGCGCGCATAGGTGGATTTGCCGAGGCAGATCACCAGCACATCCTTCGGGATGCGGAAATATTCCACCGTGCGGGCAAGCGCGAAGCTGTTGGGCGGGATGATGCACACATCTGTGTCACGGTCGACAAAGCTTTTTGGCGAAAAATCCTTGGGGTCGACAATGACCGAATCGACATTGGTGAAAATCTTGAACTCGGGTGCCACGCGCGCGTCATAACCATAGGAAGACAGCCCGTAGGAGATATTGTCTTTCCTTACCTGGCCATCCACAAACGGTTCGATCATGCCGTGTTCCTGCGACATTGTGCGAATCCATTTATCAGACATGATGGACATGGTTGGTGCTCCCCTCAGTAGACGTATCAAGCTGTCCGGTGGCGGACTTTCCCGCATTAGTAAGCCAATCCTTGGGGGCGGACAAGCACCAATCTACAAGATATTGGGGGTGTAGGGTTACTTGCCGCGCGAGGGGTCTGATTTGCGGTCGCGCATCTGTTCCTTGCGCTTGCGCAGGTTGGCGCGCAGCGCTTCTGCCAGCCGGGCCTGCTTCCCAGCGTCGTGCAGCTTGCCGGGATCCTGCTTGATATCGGTTGTTTTGTCAGCGTCTTTGCTCATGGGATGAATAGATGCCGCAAAAGCCGGCGCTTTTTCAAGCGATAAATGATAAGCTTCCGCGCGTGGGTGGTGCGCGGGCGGCAAAATTATTGCTGTTTTGGCTTGCATCACTTGCGCGCCTGTGGCAATAGCCCCGGCGTGCGGCGCACCATCGCCAGCACCCACATGGTGACGCTGCTGTAGCTCAGGGGTAGAGCACTCCCTTGGTAAGGGAGAGGCCGGGAGTTCGAATCTCCCCAGCAGCACCATTTTCCTCACTACCATTTCGGCCCAAGCGCCTGACAGCCAGATGCGCAGCCATGCTCAGCAGGGGCGCGGCGGCTTGCCGAAAGCTCTTTTGAAATCCTGTGCCGAGTAGCCATACGTGCGTTTGAAGGCCCGGCTGAATGTCTCAAGGTTGTCATAGCCCACCATGGCGGCGACATCGGTGATCCGTTTGTCCGGGTCGGCTTTGATGATCTCTGCCGCCCGGCTCAGGCGGCGCACTTGAACCAGTTCCATTGGCGTACCCTGAGGTTTGCAGGCGCGATAGAGTTTGGCGCGCGAGACGCCAACCGAGCGGGCAATGAAATCGGGGGAAAGGCCGGCACGGTGCAGGTTGCGCCCAATGCAGGCCTGGATCGCCCACATCAGGGCCCCCGACATGGTTTCCGATGCAAGAATATCCGGGTGGTCGGTACTGAGGAGGGCCGCGACCACGACCTCAAGCGTTACGTCCGATAGCCTTTCCGCCTCCAGTTTGCTTGCCCGTGTGAGCACCTTCATCGACGATCTCATGTGATCCCGCAGCAGCATCGCCATCGCGCCCTCTGTCGGCAACACCAGGCCGTTCATGTGGGCGAGCCCCGGCACACGGTCAGCAAGATGATTTCGGCCGACAATCAGTGCAATATTTTCATATCCGTGGTTGCCGGATGAAAACGGTTTGGAGAGATCATGAACCCGGATTTGCCCAGGCGAAAACACTGTGCCATGGCGGAAACTGTTTTCAACCTCTACTCCGGCTAGCCGGTACTGGAGCCCGATACCGTCGAAATTGCCATGGGCGATGGCTTTTTCATCGCGGCGCACGCTGGCCGCGCAGCCGATGTGGTGGTGAGCGTATCCGGCCTTGGTCGTCAGATAGTTTTTCACGAAAGCGGGGAACGGTGCCTCGTGGGGGGCCGGGCGCTCAATGGTGCCAAAAGAGGCAGCTACCGCAGTACGCCACATCGAGTATTGGTCCCGAACAGGGAAATCCGTGCTGTCAAAACGGCTAACTTCGACCGCTGGCGCGACGGTTGTGAAGGTGCGTGCCTCCAGCAAGGTCGGTATGCTTGAAGCCGCAGCATCTGCATGCTCGAAAGAGGTCATATATTCACTCCGACATCGCAAAACCCTAAAAAGATACGCCGGGTCAAACAATTGATACGCTGCGTCAAGCAGCTCGCTTGAGCCGATGTTACAAATTGTAGCTACCCAGCCGGAAATTGCAATTTTAGCTGTGGTTGGGTGACCGGGGCGGCGACGAAGGCCCGGCAGGTCGGTAAGGGAACTCACGTAGCTGAACCTGCCGTCGGCATCCCCTCGCCTGTGAGTAGGGACGTAAGGCGAGGCAGAAGCCTTAACTGTATGCCGGTGTCGCCTGTAAGCGATACATGGCAACAACACAACCATGGATGCATGTGACTTATAGAACGAAGGGGGGACTGTCGTGACGACAGCTACGATGACATTTGACATTCCGCAGGCTTTGGACCTGCTGATAAATTTTCACGGGCAGGACGCCCATTCACAGATGAATTCACCAGCACCGAAGGAAGCCATACCGGCAGGGCTGGCAACCAGCGATAGCACATGCACGGTCAGAGATGTCGTGCTGCACCATCTGTTAAATAACACGACCCCCGGCGCAAGCCTTAATGACGCTTTGAGCACCGTCAGTAAGTCGAGCAATTCAGGCGTGTCCGGTCAGTTGAAAAGCTGCACTGTGAGCAACGATGCTCAAAAAGTTGAAGACTGGATCTTTGTCACCATCGATTCCGTGTCGGTGATCATTGATATGTTTTTTCTGGTGGAAGCCGGGGCAGAACTGGACCGCGAGGCCATCGCTGAAAAACATATGAACAATGCCGGTAGTTTGCTGGAGAAAGAACTGAAAACCATCATGAAAGGCGGAGATCTGTGGGAGCAGGCAAAGGCCTTTTTCAAGGTGCTGAAAAAAGCGTTCGAGTTTGGCATGTTTCAGGACATTTTTCACGCGCTGGCAGCAGACTGGAGCGTGTGGGATTATATCAAGGAGTCGGTCCTCGCGCTGGTGCAGATCATTGCCTGGCTTGCCACTGACTTCATTGCCGCGGTGGCGGAGTTCGTGGAAAAACTGACAACCACGGTCGAAGATATCGATAAATTGTATGAGGATATTGAGAATCTCTGCAGTTTTAACGACGTGGAATCTGCGATCGGGAGCCTCGAAAGCCCGATCCAGTTGCATACGCCGGCGGCCACTCAATACGGTGGAGACTATTATGTGGCCCAATGCCTGAAGGGCTATCATGCTGTTCTTGTTTACAAGACGACGGGCGAGCAACTGAACAGCTATCAGGCCGCTGCGGAAAAACTGAACACCGAGCTGGCAAACAAGCAGATAACGCAGAGCCAGGCAGCTGAGGCGTTTAAGGCAATATCCCCGTGGCAGACCACCCATACGCTGTCTTTCGTCGATAAAACCCAGACCTTGCATGACCCCGTGGGGGCGCCTGCATTGATGGTGTTCCAAGACACGCTATTCTGTGCGATCCTGACCGGGGACCAGTCCAGCATTATCGAGGGCAACCCACCCAAGTTTCGCGGCGAAATCTACCTGACATTCTCAACCGATGGTACCTCGTGGGCGCCAGCCTATAAATTGGGAACGGTTGATGACGCGGGCTGCGCGGCTGCTTTCTGTGAAGTTAATGACACGCTTTTCTGTGTATATATGCAAGGCGTCAGCGGCCAGATTTTCAACTGTTCCACTACTGACGGTACGGGGTGGGGGGTACAAGAAGCCGTTATGAACGGCACTGCTACGACAGCAACAACGCCGGGCGTTTGTATCAATACCGACAATGACAACAATAGCGGGCTGACGATTCTTTATCGGGGCAGTGGCTCAAACACCGACATCTGGCAAGTGCAGAGCAACCCGGATTTTTCATGGCAAGGCCCGGATGCCCAGTGTTCCGGCACATTCGAAACGCTGAGCAGCCCAATGCCTGTTGTGCTGGCAGATAACTGGCGTTATGTCTATTACCGCGGCAGTGATCCTTTCATCGCACATCTCTATTGTGGCGATCGTTTCCCCGGCCCTCGGGAGCCCTATGTCTACCCGTTTATTGACATTCTGGTTTCTGGCTCGCCCTCGCCATGCGGCGATTACATCTTCTATGCGGATGAACACTATAGTTTGCAGTTCGCGGGAATCAATTCTTACTCCTGAGGTTGAAACAGGGAAAATGGTGCTGCGCAGGTTCGCTTGACAGCGCCATTTCCCTTCTCACTTGGCTGGAAGTATGGGCCAATCCAGCAAGTGGACCGCGGGCATCCATTGCATTTGTGCCGGATCGCCTAAATATTGCGCGGCAATCGCACCCGTCACGACAGTCGTGTAGTGTTCTGGCCAACGCCGATGTTGTTCAGGTGTGCTGATCAGTCTTCCTGCTGCCGGTCACAGAAGTGGCAGCTGCGCGGTCGCCCCTTCAAGCGCCAGAAGCTGCTGCTTGGCTGCAAGTCCGCCACCAAAACCGGTGAGCGAGCCGTCTTTGCCGACCACGCGGTGGCAAGGTATGATGATGGAGACAGGGTTCATGCCGTTCGCGGTGCCGACTGCGCGCACCTTGTTGCGCCCACCCAGTGTGACGGCGATCGCCTCATAACTTATGGTTTCGCCATATGGGATATGCTGTAGCGCTTGCCACACCGCCTGCTGAAACGGGGTGCCCGCCATGGTAAGTGGCAGGTCAAAGCTTTTGCGTTTCTGGTTAAAATAACCGTCCAATTGCCGCATCACTTCATCCAGAAGCTCATGACACCCGGCCTGCGGCAGTGCCCCCACAGCGGCGTTTGTCACCGGTTTTTTCAGGTCGCACGGCCATAAAACGGCGTGCAGGGCATGCTGCCCCGCGATCAAATGAAGGGGTCCAACCGGACTTTCCATGCGGCGCACACAGGCTCCTTCAGGGAACCGTTTAAACAGGCGGGTTTTCATTCTTTTACTCTCGTAGCGGCGCTGATTTCAGGTCTTGACCACCATTACATCGGTCTTGATCTCGTGCACGGCTTTTTCCGCTGTGTTGCCAAGCAGGACAGCACTCAGCCCGCTGCGCCCGTTGCTGCCCATTACCACAAGGTCGGCCTTGCGTTTACGCGCGAGACGGGCGATTACGTTGCCCGGCGGTCCGGCAAGTACATGGCTGGCCGCAGGTGTGATGCCCGCGCCAGCAAGTAGGGCGTCGAGCGCTTCCTGCGCTGCCGGGCCTTTGTTATAAAGCACGGTTTCAGGGTCCACGGCGTCAATCTCCTTGAGCGCACGATTGACCGGGATGACATAAACTACCTCAAGCTCATAGCTGCGGTTTTTGGCGATGCGGGCAGCGGTCTCAAGCACCTTCAGCGTCATTGCATGTTTGCTGTCACTGCCATCGGTGTCAATCGCGGCGAGGATCAGCGGTTTGCTTTTCAGTTTGGTGGGCGAGGCGATGTAAAAAGGTACCGACAGTGCGCGCATCAGCTTCCAGTCAGACGGTGTGTGCAACAGGCCTTCCGACCGGCGCCCGGTTTTGATGACAAGGTCAAACCCGCGTGTGGCCACGGCGTCCAGTACCCAGGGTGTCATGTCATCTTCTGCCACCATTTCGGTTTTGCACGAGGTGCCTTCGGGGAGTGTGGCCTTTGCCGCTGCGTCGATGTCGGCCACCAGCGCCGGTGCGCTGATGTCGCCCCATGCCGCGCGCGACACGTCATTGACAAAAGCCACAATCGTGACATTGGCCTCCGCCGGGATGGCGATGCCGGCCAGTTTACCGAAAAGGTCTGTAGTCTTGGTGTCTGTGCCCCAGATGATCAGGATATTCATGGTTTTGCCTCCAGCCACTGTATTGCATAACATTCCCTGTATCATAGGACATTGTATCATCGCTGTCGCCCGGGTTGTATGTCATGCCGTCTGGCTATTTTGCCGCATGTTCGGCGTGCGAGGGGACCCCGCCTAAGCGATTGAAATATAGCGTTTATGGCTTATAGTGGCCACGTGTGCAGCACGGCGCGTGCGCATGAGGGGGATGCTGATGCTCCAGTCTTTTTACCACTGTATATACTTGGTCCGGCGCTGATATGCTGGGCGCGATAGAGGCTGGCGGGACCAAATTTGTCTGTGCGGTGGGCGGCGCACATGACGATATCTGGGCGCAAAAGACAATCCCTACCAGCACGCCCGACGAAACACTCTCTGCCTGCGCGCGGTTCTTTCAGGATGCGCAGGTGCGTTTTGGTGTCATCACCGGGCTGGGTATCGCGAGCTTCGGCCCCATCGACCTGACCCGCAGCGCCACATATGGCACGCTGCTGAACACCCCCAAGCCCGGCTGGACCGGGACCAACTTCGCCCATTTTTTTGGTCATCAGGTGGGGGTGCGGGTGGCGCTTGATACTGATGTGAACGCCGCCATGCTGGCGGAAGCAAAGGTTGGCGCGGCGCGCGGAGCAAAGGACGCGGCCTATATCACCGTGGGCACCGGCATTGGCGTGGGTGTGCTGAGCGGTGGGCAGTTGCTGCACGGCACCTTGCACCCCGAGCTTGGGCACATGCCTGTACCGCGTTGGCCGGGTGACGAAAAGTTCGAGAGCCAATGCCCCTACCATAACGACTGTGTCGAGGGTCTGGCCTCAGGCCCGGCGATCGCCATGCGGGGTGCCATGCCCGCGTCCATCCTGCCGCCTGATCATCTGGCCTGGCAGGCGGAGGCGTATTATCTGGCGCAGCTTTGCCGTACCATCACCTTGGCTTATGCGCCTGAACGCATCGTCATGGGCGGCGGGGTGATGGCACAAAAAAGTCTGATCGGGCGTGTGCGGCGCGAAGCCGAAAAGCTGATCGCGGGTTATGTGCCGGTGGCGGCGCGCCGGGGCGGCATGGAAAGCTATATCGCCGAAGCGGCACTGGGAAAAATCTCCGGCCTTGTAGGTGCCTTTTTGCTGGCGCAGCAAAACAAACCCACGGGTGGTCGCTAGCACGCGGATCATTGTTGAGGCCTCGCTCTGGCTAAAGCTTGCGAAATTTGACGGCGCCTGTTGCAAATGCGGGCGATATGGCTTTTTCTCTAGCGATAAATTCAGGGAGCCATCCGGCCTATGGGCGAACGTGTTGTCATCATCAAAAACCCGATCTCGGGCGGGGGTAAGGGGCCATTTATCGGCGCGGTGGCTGAGCGACTTTTGCGTGGTGGCCAAGAGGTCAGCATCATTCCCACTGAAGGTCCGGCACACGCCAGCGACATCACACGAGAATTGGTAAGCGCAGGCAAAACGGATGTGATTATTGCGGCGGGCGGTGACGGCACTATCCGCGAAGTGGCAGAAGGCGCGTTTGGTTATGATATTTCGCTGGGAATTATTCCGGCAGGCACCGCCAATGTTCTGGCGCGCGAACTGGGCTATATGCCGCATGGCCGGATCAGTGCCCGACATGTCTCTGATGTGTTGCTGTCACGCTCCATCATGGACCTCTATCCGTTTGATGTTGCATTCCAAGGTGAAAACCATCTGGGACTATGCTGGCTGGGTGCCGGGTTTGACGCCCGTGTACTGGCACATGTCTCCCCGATGCTGAAGGCAAGGGTCGGGCGATTGGCGTTTGTACCTGCCACGCTTAAGGCGCTGGTTGAGGAACGCAAGGTAAGCCGGATAAACTGGGCAGTGGAAGGCGGTGGTTCGGGCCATGGCGGCTGGGCCATTGTTGCAAACATACAGCGCTATGCGGGCCCCTTTCTCCTGACGCGGCAGACAAAGGTCAACCAGCCAGGGCTCGCCTGCCTGCTGATGGGCGAGACAGGCGCGCTGGCACGCATGGCGGACCAGATTGCGCTGTTGTTCGGGCGGCTCGACCGACGTGCCGGTATTCGCATTTTAGACAGTGGTAGCATGAGCCTTGGCGACAGCGACTCGCCTATCCAGCTGGATGGAGATTTTATTGGCTATGGTCAGGTGACGATAGCACCGCGAAAGAAAGCTATTGCCTTTCGGGCGTTAGTCTAGTTGCTGTTGATCCTGTGGTGTCAACCACCGCTGCACAATGGCCTTGGCGCCCGCAAGGTCATGGCAGTAGGACAGCGTGCCTGCGGTTTTGCGGAACCCGGCCCGGCGTAATTTCAGAATGATGCGGGCGGGCAAGCCAACCAGAACCAGCCCGGTGCCTGCTTTCCGCATATCGGTCAACAGGACCTGAAGCGCGATGATGGCGGTGGCGTCGATGGTGGGCACATCGGTCATGTCGAGAATGATGATCCTGACACCGGGGTCGACACGGTGCAGGGATGTCAGCGCTTTTTCCGCGACGCCGAAAAACAGTGGGCCATTGATGTCATAGACGGCGACTTCAGGTGGCAGGCCCTTCACGGTTGGGTGGCGGTCTGCATCAACACGGTTGGTCTGGGTCACAAGCGCCATACGGCGGATAAACAGTGCGCCGGCCAGCCCCATGCCGACCGCCACAGCCAACACCATGTCGAAGATGACGGTAAGGCCGAAGCAGATGACAAGGATGACCACATCCCCGACCGGGGCAGAACGCACCATCTGGACGAAATGCCGGGCTTCGCTCATGTTCCAGGCGATGATGAACAGGAGTGCGGCGAGCGCAGCCATGGGCACAAGGCCAAGCAAGCCGGCAAGTGCAATGATGGTCAGTAACACTACGGCGGAATGCACGACTGCGGCGATCGGTGAGCGCGCGCCGCTGCGGATATTGGTGGCGGTGCGGGCGAGGGCTGCGGTTGCTGTGATGCCGCCAAAAAAAGGCGCGATGATATTGCCGAAGCCCTGACCGATCAGCTCCGCGTTGGGGTCGTGTTTTGTTTTGGTCAAGCCGTCAGACACCACGGCGCACAGCAGCGACTCGATCGCGCCCAGCATGGCGATGGCAAAGGCGGGCCCCAGAAGCGCCTGTATCAACGCAAAGTCCAGTACGAGCGGTTGGCCGTCTGGCCCTGGCAAGTGCCAGGGTGCAGCGAAGGAAGGAGCGATTGGCGGGATGCCGCTGCCGCTGATGCCGTCTGCCTGCCAGGTGAAGCGGGAGGCGATGGTTTCCACTGTGGCAGCGGCGTCTGGCCCGCCCGCCCAGTGGTTGGCGGCATAGGCTGCAAGCGCGCCCAGTATCAGCCCGACAAGCGGTGCAGGCACGGGCAGCTTGAGTTTTGGCCACAGCAGCATCACACACAGGGTGAAAGCGCCGATACTCAGCTCCCAAAGGTTGAGTGTGGGCAGCGCGCTAATGATTTCCCCCACATTGTCGGTGAAATGTTCGCCAAGCTGGTCAACCTGAAGGCCTAAAAAGTCGGGCACCTGCAACACGGCGATAACAACCGCGATCCCAGCAGTGAAACCAAGTACGACGGGATAGGGTACAAATTCGATCAATCGCCCCATACGACTGAGCCCGAGGGCCACAAGGATAAGCCCCGCCATCATGGACGCGATCAGCAGGCCGCCAAGGCCATATTGTTTGACGATAGGAAACAGGATGACAACGAAGGCCGCTGTGGGGCCGGATACGCTGAACCGGCTACCGCCGGTGAGGGCGATAATCGCCCCGGCGACGATGGCGGTATATAGGCCGTGCTGGGGCGGTACACCGGTGGCGATCGCCAGCGCCATCGACAGCGGCACCGCGACGGTGCCAATGGTCAGCCCTGCCAGAATATCCTTGCGCAAATCGGCGAGGCCATACCCCTCTCTCAGGGCGGCGCGCAGGCCCGTGGCAATGCTGGGCGGATAGTACGGGGCAGAGCGGCGACGTGCCATGGTGTTTGCCTTTAAAGCTTGGCGCTACCACGTGGCCGGGTAGCTTTTTTTGTTTCTGATATGTTAACAGTATTAACATATGATTATCATATCTAGCAAGGTGGCAGATGGGAGATATGAGCAATGAGGCGTTGCGTGCATGCGATCACTACATTACCATCAAATGTTAATGTCATGGAGACAGCGAATGGAAAAGAAGACCGCGCGCCTGACCTTGTTGATTGACCCTCACAAAAAACAGGCGTTTGAAAAATTGTGTGCCGCGCAGGACCAGACACCCTCGCAAGTGGTCCGTCAGCTTATCAGGGACTATCTTGGCAGTCACGGCGTGACCTATGAAACCCAGCTGGGATCAGGCAGCAACAACGCTTGACACCGGCGCAAGGAACTGGACGGTATTGCACCGTCCAGCCTTATTGGTTTTAAAGCAACGACATTTGCATCTGGCCGTCCGGTGTACCCTTGAGGTTCACCGAGACGCCGTCCGCATTGATCATCAACCTCACGCGCAGGCGGGTGAGGTTGAGAGCTGACTTGGGTCCAATATCCACCGGGGCGTCAAACTGGATCTTGATGCGCCATACCGGGCCGCCGTCGGTTTTCTCCAGCCCCAGAATGGTGCCCTTGAAATCACTGCCGCGGTATATGCCGCCAACGCGGTCGCCGACGTGAAATGCAAGCCGGTGTGCCGTGTTTTTTTCCTCGCTGTGTGGCCGGGCCGGGACATCTGCGGCCACAAGTGTGGCCGACAATGTGTTCCAGTCCCGCATGCCATCTTCTTTTGCTACGGCTTCCAGACTTTGGGCGTGGGTGATGGGTATGTTTTGTGATGCCAAATAGGATCGGAGCCGTTTGGCACGGCCCTTGGTATGTTTGAGTATATCACTCATGGTTCGCCTTTCCGCGAACGGCACAATCGTCAAGCGGGGCCCGCGTTGCCGCCCGGTGCCGCTCATGGGCTTTGGGCGAACAAAATGTTCCGAGGCCTTCACCATGCATATGCGCGGGCGGCAGGCGGCCTCTGCCTTGCGCGCCTTTTCTCACGGGTCGCGCGATGCGTCAAGATACATATGTCTGCTTGGCGCCGTGAAATCGCAGTGATAGTCTGCCGCCTCAGTGCAAGGGGGAGGACATTTTGCAGACATCATCAAAAGGCTGGCTGCGCCAGCTTGGACCCGGCCTGTTGTTCGCGGGCATGGCAATCGGTACGTCGCATCTGGTGCAGTCGACACGTGCGGGCGCGGTGTTTGGCCTTGGCCTTGCCGGGGTTATCCTCATGGCCAATATCGCGAAATACCCGGCCTTCCGTTTCGGGGCGCAATATGCCGCGGCAACGGGCGAGACCTTGATCGCGGGCTACCGCCGGGTAGGGCTGGTACCGCTCTTGTTCCTGATGGCGGTGTTTGAGTTTGCGCATGGGTTTGCCGTGGCGGCGATATCGCTGGTGACCGCAGGCATGCTGAAAGCGGTGCTGGGCGTCAGCCTGCCCCTGATGCCGACGATCGCTGTTGTGTTGCTGGGCTGCACTCTATTTTTGGGGCTTGGCCGTTACCGGGTGCTGGAACGAGTGAACCGCGTGTTTATGGGACTGCTGACGGTTGCAACACTCACTGCGACGGTGTTGGCGTTACCCAGTGTGGACTGGTCCTTTTATCCTGATACAGCTCCGGCCTTTGACCTCACCGCCTTCCTGTTTGTTGTGGCGCTGGCGGGCTGGATGCCGTCACCCATTGAAGCATCGGTTTTTTCCAGCCTCTGGACATTGGCGAAAAAGCAAACTGGCGACAGTGTGGCGCCAGTGGGTGATGACGCCCGCAAGGCAGCGGTGCATGATGCGGTGGCTGACTTCAATGTTGGCTATGTTGGCACCACCATACTGGCCATTTGCTTCATGTTGCTGGGGGCAGGGGTCATGCACTCAAGCGGGGTGATCCCCGAAGACACCGCCCCCGGTTTTGCAGCCCAGCTTGTCGCGCTCTATTCCGGTACGCTGGGGGCATGGTCTGCCCCCGTGGTCGGTTTTGCGGCGCTGACGGTGATGTTCACCACGGCGATCACGGTGCTGGACGGCCTTACGCGCGCGCTGGTGGTCAGTTGGGCCACGCTCAGGAATGTGCCGGAAGCAAACACACAGGCGGGCACCGGGCGAGCCTATATATATGTACTGATCGGCCTTGGTGTTGCCGCCATGTTGCTGATCGGCTTTTTCATGCAGGGCTTCCGTGCATTTATTGATCTTGTGACCTCGATCGCGTTTCTCACCGCGCCTGTGTTTGCTTTTCTTAATCATCGGGTAATGATGCAAGACACGGTGCCCGAGATGGCGCGGCCAAAAGGCGGTATCAGACTATGGAGCTATGGCAGCATCACCACGTTGGCGTTGTTTGCGCTTGCCTATCTGTGGCTGCTGGCACGCTAAGGTTCAGTCAACCGCGCGTACAAGCTGGCGGTCAAAATATTTGAGAAGCTGGCCCAGATCCTTGCCGCGTTTGAGGATCTGGCCGTCCATTCCCATGATGCGCCACATACCTTGCTGCTTTGCAAGGGCGGGCTCCTTGATGACGCGGTAAAGCGGCATTTCGCTGGCGCGTCGAAAGATGGAGAAAATGGCCTCATCGCGCAAATGGTCAATAGCATAGTCACGCCATTCGCCAGCGGCGACCATGCGACCGTATATGTTGAGGATTTTGGTTAGCTCAAGCCGGTTGAAGTAGACGGTGGTATCCGCCCGCTTGTTGCCGCTACGCACCGTGCCGCTCCCGACAATTGGAATATAAGACGCTTCGTCCATGCACTCCCTTGCTGCCCTGACGCGGGCGCGTTTTTCAGCGGACATTGTGCGAGGTTTTACACTGCATGGCAAGCGGCCAGATAGCAGCTCTTGAATAGCCTTGACGAGTGATTACATGAGTGAGACTATAACGAGCCGATATAATAACAAGCGGCAAATAAATAATAACAGCGAGGAATATCTCATGAAAAAGATCGATTCACTCCGTCATGGTGTGGTGGCGTTGGCTATTGCTGGCAGCGCTGGTGCATTGGCTTTTGCCCCCATGGCGCCTACATTTGCACACAGCAACCACGGTGACCGTACGACGCAAACACGCGATGTGGAAACGTTCACCCGTGTTCAGATCAAGGGCGGTGTTGAGCTTCACCTGACCGCTGGCAAAGACCAGAAGGTCGAGATCGAAGCCGATGAAGACGACATGGCCGTTATCAAAACCTATGTGCGCGGCGACACGCTTGTGATTGACCTTGATGAGGATGACGACGACGACAATATTTCCTTTCATGCCGACAACGTGAACGTCACCATCTCGATGAAGATGCTGGAGGAACTCGAGGTTCTTGGCGCTGTTGATGCGGAGCTTCACGATATTGATAGCAAGGAACTGACGATCGACATCAAAGGCGCGGCCGATCTTGAGGCTGAAGGTACCTGCGGATCGCTCCGGCTTGAGATCAAGGGCGCCGGGGACGTGGATACGGAAGAGCTTGAGTGCGAGGACGTCGAGGTCAGCGTTAAGGGTGTGGGCGAAGCAACTGTTTTCGCCAGCGAAAGCGTGGACGCCAACGTCAGCGGTATCGGCTCTATCACTGTCTACGGCGAGCCGAAGCGTGTACGTCAAAGCGATGGTTTCCTCGGCAGTATCCGCATCAAATAACAGCGAAAATTCACTGAACGGAGGATAGGGTGATGAAAATACTACAGACAACAGTCGCTGTGGCCGCGACGGCGCTTGGTCTTGGCTTTGCGGTACAGGCGGCAGACACCTCGGAAGAAATGCGTGAGATCCCGTCTTTTAATGAAGTGCGGCTCAGTGGTTCCATGGATGTGGAAGTTACTGTGGGCAAAAAACAATCTGTCAAGGTGATCGCAGACAGTAATATTATCGAGCATCTGGAAACCGACGTGCGCGGCGATACGCTGCGGATCGGGCTTGCAAACGGCCACTATAGCCGTATCAAAGTGATGCGCGTCGTCATCACAGTGCCGGAGCTTGTGGGCGCCGGGGTGCATGGTTCGGGTGACTTGTATGTTACCGGTGCAAGCGCCGTTGATTTCAACATGGACCTACAGGGTTCCGGCGATGCAGTTTTCAAGAAAGCCAAATTCGGCAAGCTGGATATTGAGCTTCAGGGCTCCGGCGACATTGAAATGGACGGTGAGTGTGATGACTTGTCCATCGAACTGCATGGCTCTGGCGATATTGAGCTTGGCGACATGAAATGCAAAGCCGCCGAGGTTGACCTTCGGGGATCCGGCGATGTTGAACTTTTTGCAAGCGACAGCGCGGATGTCGGGGTGCACGGCTCCGGTGATGTTGTCGTCCGCGGGGAGCCCGCCAAGATCAACTCGCGTGTGCGCGGATCCGGCGATATCGTCGTGCGCTAGCAGGTTCCGCCAGATTAAAGCATCAAAACCTCGGTAGCGTGCCGGGGTTTTTTATGGATAGCGCTTTTTTGTCTGCCGCCATATTGCCATATTTGGGCCGCGTCACGGCCAAAATACAGGCTCACCGTATGAGTGTTGGCCTCGTCTGGCCCGGCTGCATGCGAAGCTCTGAACCCCCTAGCCCCCTCATCTTCGCACCCTGATGCAGTCGGGCCAGTTCTATCCGGCCTTAAATCTATACTTTCCCCTCGACAAGCCATTTCACGCGCGGCACCTTGTTCCGAAAGCTTAAACGATGGGAGATCAGGTATGCGGCAACTCTTTGAACTTTGTGGTGAAAACCGTGACGTGCGTTTCAGCCCATTTTGCTGGCGGTCACGGCTTATGTTGAAGCATAAGGGTCTGGACTTTGACTGCGTGCCGATCACGTTTCTGGAAAAGCAGCCGCTTGAAACAGCAGCGGCAAAAACCGTACCGGTGCTGAATGACAATGGTACGTGGGTCAAGGAAAGCTTCGACATCGCCTGCTATCTGGATGACACCTACGCTGACAGGCCGTTGTTTGGCAGTGCGGACGCACGGGCGCAGGCGCGTGTGCTGAACGCGTGGGTGGACCATACCCTGCTGGGTGGTATTTTCCCGATGATTGTCGCGGACATCCACCGCCACCTTGACGCTAAAAACGCCGCCTATTTCCGCGAAACCCGTGAGAAGTTTCTCGGCTGCACGCTTGAAGAGGCCCAAGCCAGCAGGGCCGGCAGGCTTGGAACTTTCCGTAAATCGATTGCGCCGCTTCGGGCTGGCTTGAAAGTGAATGACTATCTTTCGGGAGAGACGCCTGCATGGTTGGATTATGCTGTCTTCGGCTGTTTCATCTGGGTTCATCTCGCCAGCGACCTTGAGGTGTTGGAGGTGGATGATTCGCTTTATGGCTGGCGTGAACGCATGTTTGAGCTGTTTGACGGGTATGGGCGTAGCATGCCGAGAGCGGCCTGACAGGCCTGTGGCCGCAATTGATGTGAGTGCTCAGCCTTGCATGTGCTGATTTATGGCATTATCTAGCGGGCGAAGGCGCAGGCACGCGTATAGTATAGCGACACAAGCGGAAAAACTGATCGCCGCACGGCGACGGGGGATGTTTTGATGGAAATTTTATTGGAAGCCAGAGAGCTTACCAAACACTTCGGTGCTTTTATGGCAGTGGATAATATTTCACTGCAGGTCAGAAAGGGCGAGGTGTTGGGTTTCCTCGGGCCGAACGGTGCCGGTAAAAGTACAACCATGAAAATGCTGACAGGTTTTCTGGCGCCGACATCCGGTTGTGCTGTGGTTTGCGGTGAAACCGTTACCACGGGTAATGTTGCTGCAAGGGCGCGCATTGGTTATCTGCCGGAAGGTGCACCGCTTTACGGTGAGATGACCACGCGGGAATTTCTTTCGTTTATCGCCGCGTCGCACGCGATCCCCCGGCAGGAGGTTGCCGATGTTGTGGAGAGTGCGGCAGGCGCTGTGCACCTGCATGATGTGATGGAACAGCGCATCGAGACACTGTCGAAAGGGTTCAAACGCAGAGTAGGGCTGGCGGCGGCCATCCTCCATGCACCTGACGTGCTGATACTGGATGAACCCACCGATGGGCTTGATCCCAACCAGAAGTTTGAAGTCCGGCGCCTGATCGAAGCCATGTCGGTCGACCGTGCCATCATTATCTCTACCCATATCCTTGAGGAGGTTGATGCGCTGTGCCACCGGGCGATCATCATCAACAAGGGTCACATTGTAGCAGATGGCACGCCGTCTGAACTGCGTGCCCGCTCGAAGTACCGTAACGCGGTTACCATGCTGGTGCCGGGGGAAAATGCCGAACGTGTCGCGTCCGCGCTTAAACGTATTGGAGGGGTCGCAAAAATTGAGGCGGCAAGCGAAGGCGATAAAATGCGCCTGACGGTTCTGTCTGCCGGAAATGTTGATATATCAGAGTCAATCGGTGATATTGCGGCGGTCAGCAACTGGCAAGTCAGCCAGTTTTCGGTCGATCCGGGGCGCCTAGATGATGTCTTCCGACAGGCAACCGAAAGTGACGGGTATCAAGGGAAAAATCATAGCGAAAAGGAGGGCCACGCATGAAACCGGTCATGACCATTTTCCGCCGCGAGTTTGCCAGTTATTTCGCAACCCCTGTCGCTTATGTCTTCCTCGTGATCTTCCTGGTAATGCAGGGATTGTTTACGTTTTATATCGGGCAATTCTATCAGCGGGAACAGGCCGACCTTGTTGCGTTCTTTACGTATCAGCCCTGGCTGTATCTGTTTTTGATGCCCGCTGTGGCCATGAGGCTGTGGGCGGAAGAGCGTAAAAGCGGCACTTTCGAACTTTTGCTGACGCTGCCGGTTCCGGTTGCGGCTGTAGTGCTCGGCAAATTTTTGGCCGCTGTGGCCTTTGCCGCTGTCGCTTTGGCTTTGACTTTTCCCATATGGATAACAGTAAACTGGCTGGGGTCGCCTGATAACGGCGTTATTGCAACAGGCTATCTTGGCTCGCTCCTGATGGCATCGGCTTATCTCGCCATCGGTAGCGCCCTGTCGGCGACGACAAAAAATCAGGTGGTTGCGTTTATCCTGGCCGTCACAGTGTGTTTTCTATTCCTTGTGTCAGGGCTGCCCATGGTGCTTGATCTGTTTACCGGCTGGGCGCCGGACCCGGTGGTTGAAGCCGTTGCCAACCTGTCGTTCCTTACCCATTTCAATAACCTGCAAAAGGGTGTTGTCGTGTTGTCTGATGCGTTCTATTTCATCGCGGTCATTGCGCTGTGGTTATGGGTCGGTCGCATCGTGATCGAAAGCAAGCGGGAGGCAGGTTAATGGCGAAAGCAGAGAATAGTTTTATGAATAAAACTGCCGTCCAGATCACACTGGTTGTGTTGCTGTTTTTGTCCCTGACCGTTTTGGCGGATCGCTACCTGCGGGCGGTCAAGCTCGACCTTACAGATGAAGGGCTTTACACGCTGTCGGACGGTACGCGGGATGTGCTGAAAAGCCTTGATGAACCCGTCACGCTGACGTTCTACTTTTCCCGTTCGCTCGCGACCCCATACCCGCAACTGCTGAGCTATGGCAAGCGGGTGGAAGATATGCTGCGCGCCTTTACGGCAGAAAATCCAGGCAAGGTCCATCTTTCGATTGTGGACCCGGAGCCGTTCTCGGAAGCCGAGGATGAAGCTGTTGCGGCCGGCCTCAAGGGATTGCCTCTCATGGACCGGTCCACGCTTTACATTGGCCTTACGGCTAGTAATGCGCTTGACGGTGAAGGGGCTATTCCCTTTTTCTCCGAGGAGCGGGAGCAGTTCCTCGAATACGATCTCGTTAAACTGATGGCGAGCCTCGATACCGAGCCACGGCCGCGTCTTGCCGTGCTGACACAACTGCCAATGCAATTTGGCCCCGGCGGCCCTCAGGCGATGATGCAGGGGCGCTCCCAACCCTATGTGATCTATGAACAGCTGGAAGAGTTTTTTACGGTGGAACTGGTTGACGCCGAGTTCACGGAGCTCCCGGCGGAGACAGAAGTGCTGTTGGTGGTGCATCCACCTGCGCTGAACGAGGACCAGCTTTTTGCCATTGATCAGTATGTGTTGAAGGGTGGCCGGGCGCTTGTGTTCCTTGATCCGCATTCTGAAGCGATGGACCCCCGGGCAACTGCTCCCAATGCTTCAAGCCTTGGTCCCCTGCTTGGCGCCTGGGGCGTGACCATGCCTGAAGGCAAGGTTGTCGGCGATGCCGCACAGGCGCAGCGCGTGCAGATGGGCGGGTACGGCCCGGATTCCGTGAAAGATTATATCTTCTGGCTGTCGGTCAGTGGCGACTTCCTCAACAAGGAAGATGTGGTCACGGGCGCGGTTGACAATATCAACGTTGCCAGTGCTGGTGTGTTGGAACATATCGATGGCGCATCCACGACGTTCACGCCGCTGATGAGCACAAGTTCCGTCGCCATGCTTTATGATGCAGGGCGGGCTGTCGGCATGCCGGATCCGGACGCCTTGTTGCGGGATCTTGAGCCTGCGGGTCAGAGCTATACGCTCGCTGCCCGGGTGGCTGGACCGGCACAGACTGCCTTTGCAGAGCGCGCGAGCGGCGAAGGTGCGCCAAGCGCAGACCCTGCCGTCACACAAGGCGACATCAATCTTGTTGTCGCTAGCGATACCGACATATTCGATGACCGTTTCTGGGTGCAACTGCAGGAGCTCCTTGGTCAGCGCATTGTGGTGCCGCTTGCGGGCAACGGCAGTTTTGTGCTGAACCTTGCCGATCATATTGCCGGTTCGGAGGCGCTTTTGGCGCTTCGTGGCCGCGGTATTTCGAAACGGCCGTTTGAGGTCGTGGACAAGTTGCGCCGCGAGGCGGAGGCCAAATATCTCGCGGAAGAACAGCGCCTGCAGGATGAGTTGACGGCGATGGAAGACCGGCTTGCGGAGATCGAAGCCTCAGAAGGTGACAGCGGGCAGGTTATCTCCTCCGATACGGAAGCCGAAAAGGAGGGTTTTCGTGCTCGCCTCCTCGAAACGCGCAAGGCGCTTAGGGAAGTGAACCGCAGTCTGCGGGTTGATATTGAAGCACTGGGAGGCTGGTTGGCAGCAATCAATATCGTCGCTGTGCCACTTCTTCTTATCGTGTTTGCGCTCATCCGTGTATATGTGCGGCGTCGTCGGGTATAAGCCCCGGCATTTTACAGTATCAGTTGGGCCAATAAATTGAGCCTGTAAACAGGGAAGACAAAAAGGTTAGGCATGTCTCAAAGACTGACCAACATTTTAGGATATATGACTTTGATCGCTATTCTTGGCGCGATCTGGGTCATGTTCGGTGAAGACCCCGCGCGGGATCAGGGCGCGCGAGGTGAAGCTACATTTGAAGGCCTTGCTGATCGCATCAATGATGCCGCGGGCATTGCTGTGGGGCAAGGTGACACCACAACCCATCTGAACAAGGTGGGGGGTGAGTGGCGCGTAATTGAACGCGACGGCTATAAAGCCGACAGGGCAGTCGTGAATGACTTTCTGCGCGGGCTGGCACTGTCTGAGCGGCGCGAACCAAAGACGTCAAACGAACAGCGTTTCGACAAACTTGGTCTGGGCGACGACGCGCTTGCCATCAAGGTGCTGGACAGCGATGACAACGCCTTGCTGTCTTTCCAGATGGGGACACGCAAAGACAGTCCCAATGGTCGTTCTTTGACATATATTTTCCAAAAAAAGGATACCCGTAGCTGGCTTGTCTCCGGTCTTGCCAACACGTCGGCTGACCCGGCCTGGTGGCTGGATGCAGAGGTTCTTGATGTTGCGGAAAACCGCTTCTCGCGCATTTCATACGGCGATATTCGGCTTGAGCGCCCACTGGGTGACAGCAAGTACGTTATTGCTGACCTTGTGGAAGGTGAAATAGCGCAAGCTGATTGGCAATTGCGCGACCCGGCGCGTGTGTTGTCAAATCTGAATTTTGACGATGTGCGCAAGATGGGCAACCCCCTGACTGATCCGGTGGGGGCACTCAGCGCGGAAACATACGACGGTTTGGCTGTCAGACTGACGCTTTTTGAAATCAGCGGCGCGGTGTGGGCACAGGTAAGCGCTGACTATGACGCAGACCACGCCGATGAAGGCGAGAGCGGGACACTACCGGCGGCGCCTGCGGATGGGGCGGCTGAAGCCGCAGCCATCATCGAGCGCACCCGCGGCTGGCTTTTCAAGCTGAGTGATTATGACGCCAAGGTATTGCTGCGCAAACGCGCGGATTTCCTCGCGGGCAAGCCGACAGAAGAATAATGCCTGCCCCTTGACGTGGGCGCGACTGTCCCTAAATGAGGGGGCAGCAACGAGCGTGTTCGCGAACGCGCATACGGCCAAAATGAAGTTTACAAAAACAAACTGAGGGTAACGATGTCTGACGTAAAAACGGAAAAAATGGGCTTTGAGGCGGAAGTATCGCGCCTGCTGCACATGATGGTGCATTCGGTGTATTCCGAGCGTGAGATATTCCTGCGGGAGCTGATTTCAAACGCGTCCGACGCGTGCGACAAACTGCGCTATGAAGCGCAAACCAACGCTGATCTCGCGTCGGGTGACTTTGGCATCTCCATCACCGTAGACCCGGACGCCAAGACCATCACTGTCGCGGACAATGGCATCGGTATGAACCGTGATGACCTGATCGCCAACCTTGGCACCATCGCGCGCTCCGGTACCGCTAACTTTGTTGACCAGTTGACGGGCGACAGCAAAAAAGATGTGCAGCTTATCGGCCAGTTTGGTGTCGGTTTCTATTCCGTCTTCATGGTTGCCGACAAGGTACGTGTCACGACGAAAAAAGCAGGCGATAAAGAAGCTTGGCTATGGAGCAGTGACGGGCTGGGCGCCTATGAGATATCACCTGCGGAAAAAGAGACTGCGGGCACCGAAATTGTGCTGCATATCAAAGAAGACGCTGCCGAGTTTCTGGAGCGTCACCGCCTGCAAACCATCGTCAAGACCTACAGCGACCACATCGCCGTGCCGATCATGCTTACCATTCTTGGCGGTGACGAGGAAGCGGCGGAGCCGAAGGTCGTCAATGAAGGCTCGGCGATCTGGACACGGCCAAAGTCCGACATCAGTGACGAACAATATACCGAGTTTTACCGTCATGTAGGTCACGGCTTTGATGAGCCCGCCTACACGCTGCACTATAAAGCCGAGGGCATGCAGGAATATACCGTGCTCCTGTTTGTGCCGTCGCAGCAGCCGATGGACCTGTTTGATCCTGCGCGTAAAAACCGGGTGAAACTGTATGTCAAGCGTGTCTTCATCACTGACGACAGCGACGACCTGCTGCCGGGCTGGCTTCGTTTCATGCGCGGTGTGGTCGACAGCCAGGACCTGCCGCTCAATGTCAGCCGTGAAATGCTGCAAAACAACCCCACGGTTACGCGCATGTCGAAGGCGATCACCAAAAAGGTGCTTTCGGTATTTGAGAAGATGGCCGAGAAGGACACAGAAAAGTTCCTCTCTATCTGGAACGAATTTGGTGCAGTGATCAAGGAAGGTCTTTATGAGGACTTCGAGCGCCGCGACGATATCCTCAAGCTCGCCCGTTTCAAATCCACAGGCGTAGACGGCTGGACAACCCTGGCAGACTACGTCACGCGCATGAAAGACAAACAGACAGCAATTTATTACGTTACCGGAACAGATGCCGATGCGGTTAAGAAAAGCCCGCAGCTTGAGGGCTTCCGCGCCAAGGGTATTGAAGTGCTGCTGCTGTCGGACGCGGTGGATGACTTCTGGCTGCAGATGGTCACCGACTTTGAGGGCAAGCCGTTTAAATCCATCACCCGGGGTGCAAGCGAGTTGAAGGACATCGCGGGCGACGACAAAACGGAAGAGAAAAAGGACAGCGCAAGTGAAGGTCAGATGGCCACGCTTGCGACTTTGATGAAAGAAGTGCTGGGCGACAAGATCAAGGAAGTGCGCACGTCTGACCGGTTGACAGAAACAGCGGCATGTCTCGTGGCCGACGACACCGGCATGGACATGCACATGGAACGCATCCTGAAGGCGCACAAGCAACTTGATGCGATGTCGGCCAAAATTCTGGAAGTCAACCCGTCGCACCCAATGATCCGCAAACTGGCCGACAAGGCAGCCGAGAAGGGCGCGATCGACGCGCTTGGTGATGCGGTATGGCTTATCCTCGATCAGGCAAAAATCCTTGAAGGCGACCCGCTCGATGACACCGCCGCCTTCGCTCGCCGCCTGTCCAGCGCGCTGGAGCGGGGTTTGGTTTAACCAGGATATAACAACTCAAAATGCAGAAAGGCCCCGGCATGCCGTCCGGGGCCTTTCCTTTTGTCTAGCTTTGACTTTTGGGCTGATGCCCGGTTGCTTTGCTATGCTACCGGGCCGGGGCGTCTCTCAACTCTTACACAGTACACTGCGTTGAGGAGGCGCGGGCCTTGGTCAGTCCATCAGCAAAATGCCTGTTACTTCTTGCCGCCTTTGGCTGGGCCTTGGGCAGGTTTGCCAGCGGCAGGGCCAGCTTTTTTCACGTTTGTCGTGGAAGCAGTTTTTGACATTTTACCAGTTGTGGACATTTCATCTTGTCTCCAAAAAACCTCAACCATTTGAGGCATGACAAGATGTGGGATGCCGCCATCCGGCTTCAAGCCACATTAGTTTATTTCATCTGATATTTCAGGCTTTCGCCCCTTGCGCAACCTTGCGGATCTTGAGCCCGGTTATCTGGTTACGCTTGCGCGCCGTAATTTCGAACTGGAACCCGTGAAATTTGTATTTCCTGCCTACAATCGGGATGGTTTCCGCTTCATGAATAACAAGGCCCGCAATCGTAGTGGCTTCTTCGTCCGGCAGGTGCCAGTCCATCATGCGATTGAGGTCACGCAGGCTTACGGTGCCTTCTACCTGGACCGCGCCGTCCGGCAAGGCCCGTACGCCGGGCACTTCAAAATCATGCTCGTCCGCGATATCGCCAACGATTTCCTCAAGAATATCTTCAAGGGTTACAAGGCCCTGAATGGCGCCGTATTCGTCCACAACCAGCGCGAAGTGGGTCTTGCGTTCAAGAAACGCGTTCAGTTGTTCCTTCAGCGTGGTTGTCTCGGGTACAAACCATGGCTTGACCATAATACGGCGCACATTGAAGCGGTGCTTCTGACCACCGGCCCGGCGAATGGCGCGCAGTACGTCCTTGGCGTGCAGAACACCGACAATATTCTCCGGATCACCGTCATAAACAGGCAGGCGGGTATATTGGCTGCGCACTACTTGCGTGATGATCACGTCCTGGTTCAGTTTGATATCAATCGCGTGCATGGAGGAGCGGTGTACCATGACATCCTCAATGGTGATCTCGTCAAGATCGAGGATCGAGCCCAGCATATGGGTGTCTTCCTTGACAAGCCCGCCTTCCTTGCGGTGCAGGTCGATGGTGCCGCGAATTTCCTCGTGCGCGGTCAGGGCACTTTCAATGTTGGAGATATCGACGCCAAAAAGGCGCAAGGTCAGACGCACGATCACCCGTACCATATGCACCACAGGCGCAAACAGCGAGACAATGATGCGAATGGGCAACGCCACCGTCAGTGCCATGCGGTCCGGGTTGGCGATGGCGTATGATTTTGGCAGGACCTCGGCGAAAATCAGGACAAGCGCGGTCATCACCAGCGTGGCATAAACCACTCCCTGTTCCCCGACCACGCGCATCAGCAGGCTGGTTGCCAGCGCAGATGCCAGAATATTGACCAGGTTGTTTCCAAGAAGAATGGCACCAATTAGCCGTTCCGGGTCTTCGATCAGCTTGGCAACCCGTTTCGCTCCTTTATTGCCGTCCTTGGCCATATGGTGGATACGCGCCCGGCTGGCAGCTGTCAGCGCTGTCTCGGACCCCGAGAAAAAGCCTGACATGCCCAGGAGCACGAAGATGATGCCGGTGGTGATCCAGAAGTCCGTATCAAAAAGTGATGCGGCGTCGGTGGCCACGTCCATGGTTGTCTGCTCCGGTTATCGGTAATGATGGCGGCGGTAAGCCCTAACCCTTGATCGAAGAATGGAGAACCTGACGCACAAGATCAAGGTCTATGCCTTTGCGTGTCGCGGCTCCGCCGATGGGTCCAAGAATGAAAACGATCTCGCCAGCGTCGACTTTTTTATCCTGCGCCATGTGTGAGAGCAGCTTGTCTGCGTCCAGTTCACGGCCAATATGGGCGGCTTTTGTCTTCAGGCCCACAGCCTCGAGATGGCCAGAGGCGCGAGCAAGGTCAGCCGGGTTCGCCAGCCCCATGCGCATGCTCAGCTCAAGTGCCATCATCATGCCGATGGCAACGCCTTCGCCGTGCAAGAGCGTGCCGTCATAGCCGCATTCGGCCTCAAGTGCGTGACCGAAGGTATGGCCAAGGTTCAGCAGCGCGCGTTTGCCCGCCTCAAATTCGTCTTCCGCCACAATGCGGGCCTTGGCCTTGCAACTTTCTGCCACCGCATAGGCTTGAGCATGTGCATCACCATCGGTGACGGCGGTGCCGTTTTCTTCAAGCCAGGAGAAGAAAGCCGGGTTGTCGATCAGGCCGTATTTCACCACTTCCGCATAACCCGCCAACAGCTCCCGGCGCGGCAGCGTGGCGAGCAGTTTGATATCAATGATCACCCGGCGTGGCTGGTAAAAGGCACCGATAAGGTTTTTACCAAAACTCGTGTTGATGCCGGTTTTGCCGCCGACAGAGCTGTCAACCTGGGCGAGCAGACTGGTGGGAACCTGAATGAAGTCTATCCCTCGCCGCAAAACAGCCGCCGCAAAACCTGTGATGTCACCAATCACGCCGCCACCAAGCGCCAGAAGTGTGTCCTTGCGCTCAACACCCAATGCCAGAAGCGTGTCGAGGAGCGCGCCTAACTGGCTGTAGGATTTCGTCGCCTCGCCAGCAGGCAGGATAACGTCATCAACCCGGATGCCTGCATTTTCAAGCGCCTTGCGGGCAGCTTCAAGGTGCAGGGCAGCCACATTCTCATCCGTGATGATCGTCACACGTTTCTGACGAATAACTGGGGTAACGTGTGCGCCGAGGCTCTCCAGAAGCCCGTCGCCGATCACAATATCATAGGACCGCTTGCCAAGCGCCACCGGTACGGTGTGCAGGATGCCTCTGTTCTCGGTCATATGGTGGTGCTCCCCCGCGACCGAAGCGCGTCAACGATACGTTCGACCACATCGTCATGCGGGCCGTCGCTTGAGGCGATACGCAGGTCTGCTTCTGCATAAAAAGGTGCTCGCTCGGCGGCAAGGCGCCCGAGAATTTCCCGGGGGTCGCCGGTTTTCAAAAGCGGACGTGTATCGCGCCGGGCGGTGCGTTCCACCAGCACGTCAATATCGGCGTCAAGCCAGATCGAAGTGCCTTTTTCCTTGATCAGCGCGCGGGTCTCGTCATTGATGAAGGCACCGCCGCCGGTGGCAACGATCTGGGGTTTCCCGTCCAGCAAGCGGCTAATGACGCGGCGTTCACCGGAGCGGAAATCCTCCTCACCAAAACATTCAAAAATTTCGGCGACAGACATGCCGGCTGCTTTTTCTATTTCGTGATCTGAGTCCACAAATGGCAAGCCCAGTCTTTTTGCAAGCCGCCGTCCGACAGTGGTCTTGCCCGCACCCATCAGCCCAACGAGCACGATGGTGCGTTCCCCACTCGCTTCAGTTTGCTGCCTTGCCGCCTGATTTGCAGTTTTGTGTTTCATGCCACGGTGTTTACACGCGGGACGAGGCTTCGCCAACGGTTTTTATCGAAACCAGTTTCATATTTTCGCCTCAAAAACGGCCAACAGTGAAGATGCTTCAATTTCCATACAAAGTGTATCCCGGTTAGGTGCGCACAATGTGATGCATGGCTGGACTTGGCGAATTTGGCAGCTTATAAACACATGCAGGATATTTGGCCGCGCGTAGCGGCTTGTCGGGTAAAAAGGGTGGTTCATGTCAAAGTTGACAAAAATTTTGGTGCTTTTCGGCCTTGTAGCTGTTGCCGTCGGTACGGTTTTCCTCATGACTTGGGATATTCCCGCCCCTTCTGAAAAAGTGAGCAAAACGCTAAGCAATGACCGTTTCCCATCCTGACAGGAGGTTGCGCCTGAACGCGACAATAATGGGGGCGGTTCTCGCGTCCGTGCTGGTTTTTGGCGTCCCGGTGACAGCCTTTCAGGACGAGGAGCAACCTGACGACCCTCAGGCTCAAGTTGCTGAAGATGCGGAGACAGCTAGCGCAGCAAAACAAGCTGAAGCCCGCCGCCTCTATTATCTCGGCCGCGCCCCTGCTTTGAAGCGTCAAGTGGGTCCTGCCCTTGGCAGTCCAAGGTCTATCCTACCCCAGCCTTACGTCCCGCGAGGCAGTGTCGAGGTGCCAGTACCTTCGGTCGGGACGTCCGCTGATCGCGACCTGACGCCGGTTGATGGTCTGGTGCAGGCGGATGACAGCGGCCTACGGACCGGTACTGCAGACCTTGAGCTGGGTTTGCCGTCGTCTTCTTTGCCGGATAATCCTGATAGTGTGAACGGCAAAATGCCGAAAATAGGCCAGTTGGGACCAACACCGACGGGCCAGGCCTACGCAGATGGCACGCCAATAACCATGGGTGAGCTTGCAAGGATTGACCCATCCGGTACTGCTGTGTTGGCGGCTGACAAGGGTTTCCCCCGTGATTTCTGGGCAGGCAGGTCCCGTGATTATGTGCAGGCTGCGCTACAGAGCTTGCAAACTCCTTCTTCATCGAGCGCGCTGAACAGCGCCGCGCGCAAGATTGCGCTTTCGGGCTTTGTGTTGCCCGCCCCGGTAGATGAAGCCGCGATTGACAGTTTTGTCGACGCCAGATTGAATTTGCTAGCAGCCTACGGTGACCATGATGGCTATCTGGCGCTGCTGAGCCGTCTGCCCACCGACCGTGATTGGAGCGGGATTGCTCGTCACGTTGCCAATGGGTATTTACTCTCAGGCCGTATTGATGACACCTGCTCGCTTGCGAGCGAGCAGCGCGGTGCCGACGGAGACCCTTACTGGCTGCGGATTGCCGCTTTCTGTCGTGCAGTACGCGGTGACCGCCGCGGTGTGGATTTCCAGCTCGGTATCCTGGAAGAAGCCGCTGCTGTTAAACCGACCTTCTATGCATTACTTGACCAAATTCTGATTGAAGCCGAACAGCAGGCTGGTGCAGTGCTGATTCGGGCACCGTCTCTATCGTCCTCGTTGCAGGTCGACGTGCTTGAGGTGACGATGGCACGGTTGGCAAAGGTTAGCGTGCCTGAGTTGTCGCTTGAAGAGGTGAACCCTCTGGCGGTTGATGCCATCCTCAGTTTGCCCGGTGTGACACAGGCTGCGAAAATAACTCTTATAGGTGAAGCGCTTAAACACGGGTGGATTTCGGGCGAGCGCTTCGCCGTGTTTGTGCAGACATTGGATGTCAGTCAGGACGAAGGCATGGCCGCCTTTGAGTTGGCGGGGACCGATGATCGTTTTGAGATAGACGTGGTGCTTGCCACTCTCGCTGCCAACAGTGCCAACCCGGATGAACGGGAAGCCGCGCTTCGCAGCCTTTGGCAGCGATCGCTTACCCGGGGTACTGCCCAGACCATATCGGCGGGTGTGCCCGTGTTGGCCAAAAAACCGCAGGATTTGATAATCCGGGCTGCACTTCTGTCAGGTAACAGGGATGTGGCAGCGCGTGCCTTTACCGACGTGCGTGCCAATGTGGCAGGCGAGAAGCCGACAGAAGATGATGTGTTGCTGGATAGCTGGCCGCTGGTGGTTGCGGGCGGTATTGTCTCTGCTCCTGAGGTGACAGATGCCAGACTTGATGCGTGGTGGCAGGGGCAGGCCAGCAATGAAGAGCGCTTTTTACACGCAGGCCTGCTTTATGCGACACTTGAAGGACTTGGTGCCGAAGTGCCGGAGCATCTTTGGGACGCGCTTGATGATGGCCCCGTGCGCATTCAGGGCTCAGAGGTGTCTGTCGGGCCGTGGCGCGCCTTCCTGCGTGCCGCCCGAAACGATGATAAAGCCGGTGTGCTGCTGGCAGCTTACCGTTTGATGGGCGAAGGTGATGTGCCTGCCTCACTCGCGGGGTCGCTTGTGGGCACACTCAAGGATATGGGTTTTGAAGCAGAAGCGCATCAGTTGGCGGCCGAAATTCTCGTGCAGCAGGGTCTTTAGGGCGGGCGGACATCATGTCTGACGCAGGTTTGATCGACGGGTTTCTGGAGATGCTTGCCGCGGAAAAGGGGCGGGCAGCTAACAGCTTGATGGCTTACCGTCGTGATCTTGATGACTTTTGCGAGCATGCCGCGACCAAACTTGAATTTGCCTCAGCGGAGGATCTGCGGACCTATCTGGCCGGATTGCGCCGGCGGGGTATGAAGGCCGGTACGGTAGCGCGGCGGCTGTCAGCACTCAGGCAGTTTTATCTTTTCCTCTATAGTGACGGTATCCGCAGCGATAACCCGGCGAAGAACATCGAAAGCCCGCGGCAGGCACAGCCTTTGCCGAAGGTGTTGTCCGAAAACGATGTTGACCGCCTGCTGGATACGGCGGAAGCACAAACGGCGAGCGGCAAGCCGGAAGCACTCAGGCTGCATGCACTTGTGGAAACGCTTTATGCGACCGGCCTTCGGATCAGTGAACTTGTGGGCCTGCCGCGTCGCGCGGTTGGCCCCGACAGTGCGATGATCATGGTGCGTGGCAAGGGCGGGCGTGAACGTATGGTGCCGCTGGGCGGGAAAGCCCGCCGCGCGCTGGTGGCCTATACACAAGCTGTCGATGACGCCTCGCCTAAGGGGGCGGAGCGCTCGGCCTTCCTGTTTCCTAGCTCCGGTGCGGAGGGCCACCTCACCCGTCGGCGGGTCGGCCAGCTTCTCAAGGATCTGGCGGTCGCTGCAGGTGTAATGCCATCGGCGGTCAGCCCACACAAGCTAAGGCACGCGTTTGCGACACACCTTTTGGCACACGGTGCCGACCTGCGCGCGGTGCAACAGATGCTGGGGCACGCCGACATTTCAACGACACAGATCTACACTCATGTGCTGGAGGAACGGCTCAAGAGCCTTGTGCTGACCAAACACCCGTTGAGTGACGGCTGATGGCCCAAAAAGAGCTTCCCCGCCAAAGGCTTGGAATCCGTAGCGTTTATGCTTATGTGTGATAGGAATGGACAAAGCTTGACAATGGCGATCTCATCAAGGATTTTGCGCGCCTTGGTAAATCGTGGTTTACTATAGATCATGGAACAGTCGCCAAAACATACAGGTGCTAAAGATATGATGACGTTTCTCGAGTTTGAAAAACCTATTGCCGAACTTGAAGGCAAAATACGCGAACTCAGGAGCTTCAAAGGCGGTGCAGGGGATGTGGACCTGACAGCCGAAGTTGGCCAGCTTGAAAGCAAGCTGGGCAAACTGCTTAAGGAAACCTACGCGGACCTGACGCCACAGCAGAAAATTCAGGTGGCCCGCCACCCTGAACGCCCGCACTTTGGCGACATTGTTGAGCATCTTTTTGAAGATTTCACCCCGCTTGCCGGTGATCGTGCCTTTGGCGAAGATCAGGCCCTGCTGGCGGGTCTTGCGCGTTTCCGTGGTGAGGCTTGTGTAGTGATGGGCCATGAGAAGGGCTGGGATACCGAAAGCCGCATCAAGCATAACTTCGGTATGGCGCGCCCTGAAGGTTACCGGAAGGCGATCCGTCTGATGGAACTGGCCGACCGCTTTGGCCTGCCCGTGCTGACGCTTGTAGATACCTCTGGGGCCTACCCTGGCGTGGGCGCTGAGGAACGCGGCCAGGCTGAAGCCATCGCGCGCTCAACGGATTGTTGCCTCGATATAGAAGTTCCGCTGGTTACCTGTATCGTTGGTGAAGGTGGTTCGGGCGGTGCCGTTGCTATTGCGGCCGCCAACCGTGTGCTGATGATGGAACACGCAATCTATTCTGTTATTTCGCCCGAGGGCTGCGCTTCCATCCTTTGGCGCACAAACGAGAAGGCTGGCGACGCCGCCAATGCGCTCAAGATCACTGCTCAGGACCTGCTCAAACTCGCTGTCATTGATGAAATTGTGCCGGAGCCTCTTGGCGGTGCTCACCGTGACCGCGAGCGCGCCATGAACTTGCTGGGCGACGGCCTTGAACGGTCGCTACGGGATATGGCCGGTGTAGACGGCGCGCGCCTCAAGCAGTTGCGCCGCGAAAAATTCCTTTCGATGGGTACCCGGAGTCTTTAAACTGTCACGACTCACGGTCTATGCTGGGTTTCCGGTGATCTGATCCTGTAATCAGCCTTGCTCCCGGTGGCGCACCCCTTGGTGTCACTTGGCGTAAATCACTAGATTTAGTGGGGTTAAACTTTCTTCCCACTTTATCTTGACGAAAACCTCATTTCGATCTTATCCTACGCACCTTGCTTCACAGCGGCGACTCGGACGGGGGATCACGGCCGAGGCCTCTAGTAAGTTACTGAAATATATGTAAAAAGTTGACATGTTCGACTTTTGTTCCGTAATCGGGCACACTTGGGCTGTTCTCGATGCAGGAAAGGAGTCAGCGCCGCGTGGCTAGGGCGGTCAAGGGAGATATGGGCACAATGTTTGAAGTCACTCAGTTTGGACACGGTGGCGCGGTCGAGGTGGACCGCGGCCGCGATGCACTCCTTACAGAATTTGGCAAAGCAACGCTTGAAGACCGGTATTTGATGCCGGGCGAAAGCTATCAGGATCTGTTCGCGCGGGTTGCATCATTTTATGGTGACGACAAAGAGCATTCTCAACGGCTCTATGATTATATCTCCAACCTGTGGTTCATGCCGGCGACACCTGTTCTCTCGAACGGTGGTACCAATCGTGGCCTGCCGATCAGTTGTTTCCTCAACGAAGCGCAGGACAAGCTTGATAGCATCGTTGGTTTGTGGACCGAAAATGTGTGGCTTGCGTCCAAGGGCGGCGGCATTGGTTCCTATTGGGGCAACTTGCGTTCTATCGGTGAGACAGTTGGCGGTGTCGGCAAAACGAGCGGGATTGTGCCCTTCGTTCGTGTGATGGACAGCCTGACCCTTGCCATCTCCCAAGGGTCGCTCCGTCGTGGTTCCGCCGCAATCTACCTGCCGGTAAGCCACCCTGAGATTGAAGAGTTTACCGAGCTTCGTCGGCCCACGGGCGGTGACCCGAACCGCAAAACCCCAAACCTGCACCACGGTGTGCTGGTGTCTGATGCCTTTATGCGGGCGGTGGAAGCCAACGAGGAATGGGCACTGACAAGCCCGAAGGACGGCCATGTGGTGCGCACGGTATCGGCGCGCAGCCTGTGGATACGTATCCTGACCGCGCGGGTTGAGACCGGTGAGCCCTATATCATCTATAACGACACCGTAAACCGCCAGATCCCTGAGCATCACAAGCTTGCTGGCCTGACGGTCAAGACCTCGAACCTGTGCGCGGAAATCACGCTTCCGACCGGGATAGACCATCTTGGCAACGAACGCACGGCTGTGTGCTGCCTGTCGTCCCTCAACCTTGAGCATTACAAGGAATGGAAGGACCACGAGCATTTCATTCCGGACGTGATGCGTTTCCTTGATAACGTGCTGCAGGACTTTATCGACCGCGCGCCGGACGAGATGGCCAAAGCGCGCTACAGTGCGATGCGCGAACGCTCGGTTGGTCTTGGTGTGATGGGCTTCCATAGCTTCCTGCAGGACAATATGATCCCGTTTGAAAGCGCGATGGCGAAGGCCTGGAACAAAAAAATCTTCAAACTGATCCAGACAAAGGTTGATGCGGCATCAGAAGCGTTGGCGTATGAGCGTGGGCCATGCCCGGATGCGGCAGACTATGGCATCATGCAGCGTTTCTCGAACAAGACGGCGATTGCGCCGACGGCGTCGATCTCGACCATTTGTGGGGGCGCAAGCCCGGGGATCGAGCCGATCGCGGCCAACAGCTATAACCAGAAAACGCTGTCGGGCAACTTCATCGTGCACAACCGTGCGCTTAGGAAACTGCTTGATGAAAAAGGCCATAACACCGACGATATCTGGACCTCAATCACCATTAACGAGGGCTCGGTCCAGCATCTTGATTTCCTGACGCAGGATGAGAAGGACGTGTTCAAGACCGCGTTTGAGCTTGACCAGCGCTGGGTGGTGGAGCTTGCGGCTGACCGTGCGCAATATATCTCTCAGGCGCAGTCGGTGAATATCTTCCTGCCGGCGAATGTGCACAAACGCGACCTGCACCAGATCCACTTTCAGGCATGGAGCAAAGGCCTCAAGAGCCTTTATTACTGTCGCTCAAAGTCAATCAAGCGCGCGGAAGTCGTGGCCACGGGCTCGCATAAAAAACGCGAGAAACCCGAGGTGCAGCTACAGCTTGGTGGCGGCACGACCGACTACGAAGAATGCCTCGCCTGTCAATAGAGTGACAGCGTACTGAATAAAAGCACCTCTGGCCATGTGACCGGGGGTGCTTTTTTCGCTGGGAGGGCTTAGGCGTTCTTTTCGCTGTCCATATGCGCTAGTTGCGCTGCTGGGTAGCGTTCACCAGCCACATCTTTCGCTGGTGTCGCGTCCCGGAGGGCTGCAAGGTCATCTTCCGAAAGTGTTACATCAAGCGCACCGAGGGCCTCGGCGAGACGCTCGCGCTTGCGGGCCCCCACAAGCGGCACGATATTGTCCCCTTGCGCCGCCACCCAGGCAATGACGACCTGTGCCACGCTTGCGCCAAGGCGGTCCGCAATTGTGCGGATGCGGTCCACAAGTGCGAGGTTCTTGTCGAGGTTTTCTTTCTGGAAGCGAGGGCTCATGGCGCGGAAATCTCCCTCCCCGGAGCGAGCCTTTGACCAATGGCCGCTGATGAGGCCTCTCGAAAGTACGCCATAGGCAGTGATGCCGACGCCAAGGTCGCGGCAGGTAGGGAGAATGTTATCTTCAATACCTTTGGAGATCAGCGAATACTCAATCTGCAGGTCGCTGATCGGTCGTTCGCTTGCCGCACGGCGAATGGTGTCGCTGCCGACCTCCGATAACCCGATATGGCGCACGTAGCCAGCATCCACCAGGTCACCGATGGCCCCGATCGTATCCTCAATGGGTACGTTGGGGTCAAGGCGTGCCGGGCGATAAATATCGATATAATCCACGCCCAATCGCTGCAGGCTATAAGCGATGAAGTTTTTGACGGCTTCAGGACGGCTATCATAGCCAAACCATTCACCAGCAGGGCCACGCAGCGCGCCAAATTTCACACTCAAGAGCAGTTTTTCGCGGTCGAGCGTTCTTAGTGCTTCGCCGATCAGCATTTCATTGTGCCCCATGGCATAAAAATCGCCCGTATCGAGCAGGGTAATGCCGGACTCTGTGGCTTTGGCGAGGGTGGCAAGACTTTCGTCCCGGTCAGCCGGGCCGTAGAGCGCCGACATGCCCATGCAGCCAAGTCCGATGGCGGAGGTCGTCGGGCCATTTGTTCCAAGTTTGCGAGTATCCATATTGTGCTCCTTCGTGTCGTGACAGGCTCCAGTGTTCTGGAGTGCAATATAGGGCTTGCCCGTTGTCGCAATAATCCAGATAATGCAGGATGCTTTGTTCGGTATTTTAAACAATGAACGACATAGACCTACGAGACATGGCGATATTTCAAGCGGTTGCCCGGCACCGAAACTTCCGGCGTGCCGCCGCGGAACTGCGTTTGTCAGCGTCGCTTGTCAGCCAGCGCATGAAGGACCTCGAGGCGCGGCTTGGGGTGCGCCTGCTTAACCGCACAACCCGCAGCGTATCCCCTACGGAATATGGCGAAAGGCTTGCCGCGCGGCTTGCCCCAGCCCTTCGCGATGTCGCAGACGCCCTTGAGGACATTCGCACCCGGCAACACAGAATCACCGGCAGGCTGCGCATCAATGCACCACCCCCTGCGGCGCACCTTGTGCTGGCGCCTATGGTTGCGCCATTTCTGCACAAGCACCCAGGCGTAGAACTGGAGATCGTCACCGACGCCACTTTTGTGGATATTGTCAGTGAGGGCTTTGATGCCGGCGTTCGCTGGGAGGAAAGCCTGGCACAGGACATGATCGCCATTTCTCTTGGACCGCGCGAACGCTTTGTGATTGTCGCGTCGCCTGAATGTATTGCCAGACATGGCCTGCCACGGGAGCCTTCGGACCTACTTGACAAGCCATTATTGTCGGTGCGCTTTCGCAACCATGTACAACATGCGTGGGAGTTTGAGAAGGATAGCCGCACTGTCAGCATCAAACCGAAGGGGCCTTTCACTTCCACTGACAGCCGGGTCTTGATTGACGCCGCGCTGGACGGGGTTGGTTATCTGGCGACTTTTGAAGGGTATGTACGTCGCTTGATTGATGAAGGCAGGCTTGTAAACCTGATGCCGGACTGGCTGCCAAGTTTCACAGGGCCCTACCTTTACTACCCAAGCCGCCGGCAGCCGCCGGCTGCACTCGCAGCATTTATTGCCTTCGTGCGCGAATGGACAGCCGTCACGCGCTAGTGCGCGGCATGACGCGGCCATTCCGCAGTGCCTTGATGTCTTCAAGCATCATATACAGGCATGGTACGAGAATCAGGATAATGGATGTGGCGAACACGATCCCGAAGCCTAGCGATATCGCCATGGGGATCAGGTGCTGCGCCTGCAACGTTGTCTCCATCAGGATTGGCGTCAGTCCGCCGAAGGTGGTCAATGTAGTGAGAATGATAGGCCGGAAGCGCCTGAGCCCTGCCATGTGGATGGCGTCGTGCGCGCTATAGTCGCCCCGGTGTTTGTTAGCAAAGTCTGTCATGATCAGGCTGTCATTCACCACCACGCCCGAGAGAGCCACAATGCCCATCAGGCTGATGAGGGACAGATCAAAGCCCATGATAATATGGCCGATTACCGCGCCGATGATACCAAAGGGGATAGCGCACAGTACAATAAAAGGCTGAGCATAGCTTTTAAACGCGACCGCGAGCAGGGCATAGATCACAAAAATGGCCAAGCCAAAGCCGCCCCACAGCGCCTGCGTTGAGCGTCGCATTTCCGCCTGACTGCCCTGAAAGCTCCAGGTTAGGCCGGGGTAATCGGCTTGAAGCTGGGGCAGTACGTCGCTGGTCAGTGCAGCGACAACTTGCACAATCTGCCGCTTCGGCTCCACATCTGCTGAAACAGTGACGACCCGCCTGCCGTTGCGGCGTGTTATGCTGCTGAAGGCCTCGGTATACTCAAGCTCTGTCACGTCCATCAGCGGTACCTCGGTGCCGCTTGGTGTGCGGATGACGAAATTCTCGATACTGTCGATATCGTTACGTTCCGCCTCGGGCAATTTTACCCGCACTTCTGTCTCGTTGGTGCCGCGTAACTGCCGCACAGCGAGGGCGCCGAAAAAGGCCCCGCGGAGCTGCTCGCCGACATCCTCAGGGGTTAGCCCAAGTGCGCGCCCTTCCGGGCGCAGACGGAAGTCCATGCGTTTGTTGCCGGCGTTATAGTTGTCGTTAACATCGGCAGTTCCCGCGAAGCTTTGCATGATCTGCACCAGTGACTGACTTGCATCTGCCAGCACGTTGATGTCATTGTGGCTGAGATCAACGCTGATATCGGAGCGCCAGCCACCGGGGCCGCGCTCCGCCTCGAAAGTGATCTGGTCCACGCCCTGCACATCGCCGATCTCATCGCGCCATAGCTCAATGACCTGCTTGGCGGTCATGTCACGTTCCCCCGGTGGGCGCATGACAATCTCTATATCGATAAAATTCTGGCCGCGTACATTGGTTTTTATGCCTTCGGCCACCTCATGCAGGTTATGTTCTTCATACATTTTCCGCGTGGCAGCGGTCAGTTCCAGCGCCATCTTGCCGGCCTGTGCCGGTGTCGTGCCAACCGGCAGGGAAACACCAGCCTCAATCTCGTCTGCGGCAACTTCAGGCATCATGACCATGCCCATGTGGTCACTGCGCGCGTAGCTGCCTGCAACCGCGAGAAGTGCCAGCGCGAAAGTCACCGTCACGTAGCGGTTGCGCAGGCAGGCATCAAGGAAGCGGCTGTAGTGTGTGCGGACAAACCGGTCAAACCGGTTGGCGAAGGCACTTTGCCTGTCCTTGATAATTTTCATCACCCGGTTTTCGGTTTTGTTTTTCTCCACATGGGCCAGGTGGGCCGGCAGGATAAAAAGTGCTTCCATCAGCGAGATGATCAGCACCGTCATCACGACCACGGGCAGCGGCCACCAGAATTTTCCGGTTTCGCCCGGGATGAAGAGAAGCGGGATAAACGCGATCACATTGGTGAGGATCGAAAACGTCACAGGCATGGCAATTGACCGCGCGCCCACGATCGCGGCCTTGAGCGGGTTGCTGTATTTTTTTCGTGCCTCGAATGTGTTCTCCCCCACCACGATAGCGTCATCGACGACAATGCCGAGTGCGACCAGAAAACCGAACATTGAGATCATGTTGATGCTGACACCGAAAGCGGGCAGGAACAGGATGCCGCCAACAAAAGAGATGGTCATGCCCATCATCACCCAAAAGGCCAACCGCGGGGCAAGAAACAGCGACAGGATGGCAAGCACGATAAAAATGGACAGTGCGCCATTTTCCAGAAGGAGATACAGGCGGTCGCGGTATTCCTCGGCGTTGTTGCTGTCGATACGCCATTCTACGCCGGGCGGCATGGTGTGTTCAAACTCTGCCATGACCGCCTGCACGCTTTCCTCGATCTCAAGCGGGGACTGGGTGCCGGTACGGTAAACCTCAAGCTCAACAGAAGGCACACCGTTGAAACGGGAGTGGAAATTGCCTTCCTCGAAACCGTCCCGAATAGTGGCGATGTCGCCTAAGCGCAAGGTGGCGCCAGTGTCGCTTGCGATCACTTCAATATCGGCAAATTGCTCTGCCCATACGCGGCGTTCCTGCATGCGGAGAAGGATGACCCCGTCATAGGTGTTCACGGCGCCTGCGGGCACGTCCTGGCTTGACTGGCTGATGATGTCAGCAACTTCGGGCAAGGTCAGGCCGTAGGTGCGCAAGGTTTGGGCAGGGATCTCGACGTGGGTGATGTATCCCGGCACATTGCCAAGCTCAACCTGCGTGATATTGGGGTCGTTCAATAACTGGTCTCTGAGACGCTCGGAAAGTTTACGCATTGTCCAGGTATCGACAGGGCCATAAAGGCCAAGCTGCATGGCTTCTTGCTGGCGGCCTTGAAGGCGGACCTCAGGATTGTCGACTTCCTCTGGAAAGGTGCGGATGCGCGCAATGGCCTGATCAATATCCTGAAAGGCTTTCATCCGGTCGGTACCGGTAACAAGTTCCACGTCGATACGCCCGCTGCCTTCACGGGCTTCGGATGTGACCTCCCGGATGCCTTCTACCTGCCGGACCGCCTCCTCGATCGGTTGCAGGATACCGCTTTCCACTTCGCTTGGCGCAGCGCCGGGGTAGGAGACACTAACCGTGACAATATCGAGATCAAATTGGGGGAAAACCTCTTTCTGAATATTCAGCGCAGACCAAATGCCGCCCACAAGCAGGATCATCATCGCCAGGTTGGCCGCGACAGCATTTTTGGCCATCCATGCAATCGGGCCGCGCTCGTCGACAGGGTCCTGGTGCTGGCTCATGCGCCTCTCCTATTCACCTTGTGTGGTGCTTGCGGTCCGGAGCGGCGCCCCGTCCGTAACCGTGGCGAGGTTGCTGGTGACGATGAGGTCACCTGTGTTCAGACCGCTGCTGATATAAGCATAGGCGGTGTCTTTGAAGGCGACGGTTACCGGGCGCACATCAAGGTTGCTTTCCTGCATCACCCAGACAGTGTCCCCCTGCCTGAGGTGGTCCCGATCGATCCGCACCACATCGCTAAGTGGTTTGCCGCTGATTTTTGCTTGCACGATTGATCCAACGATCAGTATTGGCAAGCTGTTGTCGCCGCTGCGGGATAGCGGGTCCCGGACGCTGACGAGAATGCGGGCAAGCCGTGTCTGCGGGTCCGTGGAGCCGATCAGGCTGAGGATTTCCCCTTCTCTGGATATACCGTCAGGCCAGGCTGCGCGGTCACTGATTTCCACCCGCGCACCAGCTTTACCCTGCTGCGGAATGGCAATCTGTTTCAGTTTAGTCAGGGGGACTGTCACGATAACATGATATTCTTCCGTGCCGACAAGCCGCGCCAACATGGTGCCGGGGTCAACTTCTGATCCGACATTGGCTCCCCGGGTGATGATTTGAGCATCAAAAGGTGCGGTGACATCGGTCCGCTCGAGGTCCAGCTTCGCTTGATCGAGGGCTGCGCGTGCCGCCATAAGCGCCGCTTCAGCAGCGTCCCGTTGTGGTTCCCTCAAGGCGAGGGCGCTGTCTGCCCCTTCCATGTTTTTGCTCAGAACTTCAAAATCGCGCTTGGCAATATTACCTCTACCCTGTTCCTGCGCCAGCGCGCTTTGCGCTTCCTTGAGAAGGCCTTCCTGTTGCCGGACCCTGTGGTGATAATCGGCATTATCCAGGCTGAGCAGGGTTTGTCCCTTCTTGACAAAACCGCCGGGAATGAAGTTGTCGGATACCTCCATCACACGGCCTGCGACGCGCGGACGCAGCTCAATGTCCTGTGCTGCCGTGACAGTTCCAAGCCCGGTGATCTGCGGGGTGTAGATACCTCGCTCGACAGGCACGACATCCACCAGCATGGCAGTTTCACGGGTCGCGGTTTCCCGCTCAGCTTTTGGTTCGCTGCTATAGATGACAAAAATCAGCGCAGCCGCGATACCGATGATCAGCAAGCTCAACAGGGCGGTGGCGACAGGTCTCAAGGTTCGCACGCTGCTTTTTTCACCCTCATGAGGGGCTGTTTCGGTTTCCACCACTGAAATGTCTCCCTCTGATTTTCAAGAAACCCATATCATAATACGTCGCATTTGCAATAATTGTCAGACTGTACCAGCAGATTCCGGCGGTTTGCATGACCTAGCTTTCAAAAACCCATTTGCCGCCAACCATAGTGCGCTCTACCGGAATGTCGACAAGACTGAACGGGTCTGCTTTTGTCGGGTCTTCGTCCAACACCACGATGTCCGCCAACTTGCCGACTTCCAGCGAACCTTTGATCTTTTCTTCATACGAAGCGTAAGCGCCGTGGATCGTTCCTATCTTGATTGCTTCCTCCACGGTGATGCGCTGCTTTGGTCCCCACAGGGAGCCTTTCATGTCGGTGCGGGTGACACTTGATTGCAGTGCCATCATGGGTTCATAGGGGCCAGGCGGGTAGTCGGACGACTGTGTGACCTTGATGCCAGCGTCGAGAAAGCTTCTGAGTGCAAACATATGGTTGAGCCTTTCCTTGCCGTATTCGCCCATCTTTTCGCCATGGAAATAAACATATGTTGAGAAAGGCGTCGGAATAGCGCCTAGCGCGGCGATCCGGCGCACGAGGTCATTGTTGATAACGGTGCAGTGCTCTAGCCGGAAGCGTGGATCCGCCTTTGGCATTTCCTTTTGCAGGCGTTCATAGATGCCCAGCGTGATATCCACCGCGACATCGCCGTTGGCGTGGATGCCAACCTGCCATCCGGCGGCGTGGGCTTTGCGGGCCAATTCATAAAGTTTGTCGTCCGGCGTGACGATGATGCCATAGTCGTCCGGGCGGCCGATGTATGGCGCGGAAAGCCGTGCGGTGCGCTCTGAAATAGAGCCATCACAAGTGGCTTTCATGCCGCCAAGTCGCACCCATTCATCGCCAAAGCCTGTCCTGAGGCCCGCGTCGATCATGCGGTCGATATCGAAGTGGCCAATCATGCAATAGATGCGGGTGCCCAGCACGCCCGCCTGATAGGCGTCGGTATAGGCGACGAAATCATCACGGCTGCCGTAGGCGTCTGTCACGGATGTGATGCCGGATTTTGCCAGCATTTTGGAGATCAGCGCCACACCGTCACGGTGCTGTTCCCGTGTGTGACCCTTGGGGATAAAGGCTTCAACCGCGCTGGCCCCGGTTTCCAGCAGTCGACCGTTCAACTGGCCATCTGTGCGGTCGAATCTGCCGCCTTCGGGGTCTGGCGTGCTGCCGTCAATACCAGCCATCTTGAGCGCTAGTGAATTTACGAAACCGGTGTGGCCGCCACGGTGTGAGATGAAAACCGGGTGGTCTGGCGCAGCTTCATCAAGATCGGCGCGGGTTAGGAAACGTCCTTCGGCCGTTTTAGTGTCGTCATATTTGAAGCCAAGCACCCATTCTCCCGGTGCCTTCTGCGCGGCAGCGGCGCGTATAGCGTCTTTGATCGCGGCGATGGAACGCAGGTCACAGTCAACTTGAAAGAGGTGCATAACGCCAGAATAAGCTGGATGGCTGTGTGCATCAATGAAGCCGGGCAGGACGGTTTTGCCTATGAGGTTGATCTTTTTGCTCAGCGGGCTCGCGAGATGCATCACGTCGTCATTGCTGCCAATGGCTGTGATGTGGCCACCGCTGATGGCGACGGCTTCCGCGCGGGGCATCGCCGGATTGGAGGTGATGATGGTGCCGCCGTGCAGGATAAGGTCCGGCTTTTCCATACTGACCATGGGCAAAAGCGCGAGACCGCCCATTTGGGCATGAAAGGTGCGGCGTGTGATCATATGCTGTTCCCCCGAAAGCAAAGTGTGGTGATGGGCGTCCTACACAGCACAGATGACCACGCCCGATATGCGGTCACCCAAACTTCATACAATAGCTGCCCGAAATTTCCCAGCGGCGTTCACATGACATAAAGCGAGCAGTTCCGCTGATTCATGCCGGAGGTTGCCGTGGCCATATGGCTGGCAAGTCTTTTTTCTACCAAATATGGTGTATTGAGCGTTTCTTTGCACAAATTGAGGGGCTATACTGCCGCTTCGCTGGCGGGCTTGGACGTCAGTATTCAATGCATTCGAAAGCGTGGAGACAGGGGCAAAATGGCCGAGACCGGTGAAAAGCAGCTTACGGGACTTCTGGAAGAACGACATGTTTACAAGCCGTTCAGGTATCCTTGGGCGTATGAAGCATGGCTGATGCAGCAGCAAATTCACTGGTTGCCGGAGGAGGTGCCGCTGGCGGAAGATGTGCGCGACTGGGCCCGCAAGCTTAGTGACAGCGAGAAGAACCTGCTGACGCAGATTTTCCGCTTCTTCACGCAAAGCGATATCGAGGTGAACAACTGCTACATGAAGCATTACACACGGGTGTTCAAACCCACCGAAGTGCAGATGATGCTGGCAGCGTTCTCGAATATCGAGACTGTTCACATTGCCGCCTATAGCCACCTGCTTGATACGCTTGGCATGCCAGAGGCTGAGTATTCCGCCTTCCTTCACTATAAAGAGATGAAGGACAAATACGACTATATGCAGCAATTCAATGTGGATGATCTCAAGTCGACTGCGCTGACGGTTGCTGTTTTTGGTGCCTTCACTGAAGGTCTGCAACTGTTCGCCTCCTTTGCTATGCTGCTGAACTTCCCGCGCTTCAACAAAATGAAGGGCATGGGGCAGATCATCAGTTGGTCGGTGCGGGATGAAAGCCTGCACTGCGAAAGCATTATCAAGCTGTTCAAGACGTTGGTCAGCGAAAACCCGGAAATCTGGGATGAGGACCTGAAGTCGCAGATCACCGAAGCGTGCCGCACGATCGTTGAGCATGAGGATGCCTTCATTGACCTCGCGTTTGGCATGGGGCCAATTGAGGGCCTGACCGCCGAGGAAGTGAAGCAGTATATCCGCTATATCGCCAACCGTCGGCTGGACCAATTGGATCTCGATGGCCTTTATGACATCGACATCAACCCGTTGCCATGGCTCGACAGCATGCTGAATGCGGTGGAACACACCAACTTTTTCGAGAACCGTGCGACGGAATACTCCAAAGCGGCGACACAGGGATCATGGGACGAGGCGTTCGAATAGGCGCAGAACCGACCTGACCGGCACTAGAGATAAAAAAGCCCCGAGCGCCATATGGCTCGGGGCTTTTTATATGAACGCCGCCCGAGGGAGCACCGCCGCATGAAGTTGCGCGCTTCCCGGACCGGTTACAGCGAGGAGGAGTGACCGGTCCGGGTTCCCCTCAGGGTCTCAGGTCATGAGGGGATCGGTAGCGTGCATCAGTCCCACCAGTTGTGGGCTGTCTTGTGGTTATTACGGTCTTTCCAAGGATTGCCGTAATACCCGCCGTGGGCGTAGCGGATCGCAAGCGATGCGTAATATTCGTTCACGTTGCTTGCGATCTCTTCGGCCAACTCATGACCCAGGTCAATTGCGGTTTCGCTGCGCACTTGTTGCGCCATATGAGCCCGGTTGGCTTTGCTGTTGTTTTTAAACAGCGCGACCACCCGATTGTTGGGAAATCTGTTTGTGGGTTCGGCTGTGCAGCGTGTGTGAGCCCTCAGGTTTTCGCCATAGGTCATATAGGTGCCTGCCTTGGCCACTATGCGTTCCCGGTCACGACCAACGCCGTCTGTTTGAACACGGACCGTATAGTGCGCGGTTACCTCTGCACGTTCCTTCACAACCGTGTAAGAAGCCTTATATAGCGGGCCGCAATGGTTGCCGGTGCGAGGATTGACACGTTTGTAGCGGTCATCTTTGCGGTCGCGATCAACGACCCGGAACACGAGGTCAAAATCCTGCTCTCTAACATGAACAGTCATGTCGGCTTGGCGTGGATTGTTCACAAGGCGTACATAACCGGGCAGGTTGTGGCGCATGGCTTGCTCTGTCTGCTGTTGAAACCGCTCATCACTGGGGCGTTTTTCGCGTGTGTCGACATCGACGAATATCTTGACCGGATTATCATGGCGAAAAGCAACAGACCGTGCATAGCCCTCAGCGCCGTCATGGCTTCCGTGATAAGTAGGGTCGGCAAACGAGGCTGTGGTCGCCAGCATGGCCAAACCTGCGCTGGCTGTGGCGGTGCGTATCGCATTCAGTGGTTTCATCTTGGCTTCCTCCGCTGTTGATAATGCAACAATAGATGAAGCTCGCTGAGCCAAGCCTGAGCTTCGCGTTCACTTAACGTTCATGAACGCGGTAGGAATAAACCCTTATATTTTAAAACTTTATGGCGGTGTACCATTTCTTTTGATGTTGTGTGATTTCGCGCTGACCTCATTGTCGCATATCAACAAAAAGCCCGCGAACCGAAGTGCGCGGGCTTTTGATTCGGTTATGCCATGCAGCTTATAGCTGGCCGTGACAATGCTTGAATTTTTTGCCGGACCCACAGGGGCACGGGTCATTCCGTCCGACATCCTGATAGGGGTTACTGGCGCTCTGGCTGCTTTGGGCGCCGGGGACCGGCATGCCTGTCATACGCACGTCGCCGTGGCAATGTTTGAACTTTTCACCTGACCCGCAAGGGCAGGGGGAATTACGTGGTACATCACCCCAAGTGCTGGTGTCGTTAGAGTCAAACGCACCGCTGCTCTGGCCGCTACCTATCGCTGAGTCAGGCGCCGGGTGGCTTTCCTGCACAATCTTTGGGCTTTTAGGTTCCAGTTCTGCAGGGTCGGTCTGCGGAGCCAACTCAATACGGCATAGAAGCTGGGTGACATTTTCACGCATGTGATAAAGCATGGCTTCAAACAGCGTGAAGGCTTCCGTTTTATACTCGTTCAGCGGGTCGCGTTGACCGTATGCCCTGAGGCTAACCCCTTGACGCAAGTGGTCAAGATTCTGCAGGTGCTCTTTCCATTCCTGATCCACAACCTGCAACAACAGACTTTTTTCAATGCCGCGCCAGAATTCCGGACCATATTTGGCCGCCTTTGATGCAAGGTGTTTTTCAGCGGCATTATCCAGACGTTCGATGATCACTTTGTCATCGACACCTTCTTCTGCAGCCCAGGCTTTGACATCGACGTCGAGCCCCAGATAGGTCCGCACATCTTCCTGCAAACCGTCAATATCCCACTGCTCGGGATAGGATTTTGCCGGGATGGCTTTTTCGGTGATATGGTCAACCACATCAGCGCGCATGTCCTTGATGGTCTCGGCAACGTCTTCTGCGTCCATGATTTCACGGCGCTGTTCGTAGATGACGCGGCGCTGGTCGTTCATCACATCGTCAAATTTGACGAGGTTTTTCCTGATATCGTAGTTGCGAGCTTCCACCTTGTGCTGAGCTTTTTCAATCGCTTTGTTGATCCACGGATGAATGATGGCTTCACCTTCTTCGATACCAAGGCGCACAAGCATACTATCCATACGCTCGGGACCAAAGATACGCATCAGGTCATCTTGAAGCGACAGGAAGAACTTGGTACGGCCCGGGTCACCCTGCCGACCGGAACGGCCGCGCAACTGGTTGTCGATACGGCGGCTTTCGTGCCGTTCGGTCGCAACGATATAGAGACCACCAGCCTCGATAACCTTTTGCTTTTCCTCAGCAACCTCAGCGCGGATACGCTCCGCCGCTTTTTTGATTCCGGTTTCGTCCTCGATGCCTGCGGTTTCTTCTTCAATCCGCATGTCGGCGTTACCGCCAAGCTGGATATCGGTGCCGCGTCCCGCCATGTTGGTGGCGATGGTGACCGCATTCAGACGGCCAGCTTGCGCCACGATGGACGCTTCCTGCTCGTGGAAACGGGCGTTGAGCACCTGGTGCTTGATCTTCTTCTCTTTCAGGAAGGCTGACAGTACTTCAGATTTCTCAATGGAGACCGTACCCACAAGGACCGGCTGGCCTTTTTTCTGGGCTTCGTCGATATCCCGCACGATGGCGTCGAATTTTTCCTTGGCGGTACGATAGAACTCATCATGCTCGTCTACGCGCTGGATCGGCACGTTGGTCGGTATTTCAACGACGCCAAGACCGTAAATGTCGCCAAATTCCTCGGCTTCAGTGGCGGCCGTACCGGTCATACCCGAAAGCTTGGGGTACATGCGGAAATAGTTCTGGAATGTGATGGAGGCCAGTGTCTGGTTTTCCGGCTGGATCTCGGCACCTTCCTTGGCCTCAAGCGCCTGATGGAGGCCACCTGAGTAGCGGCGGCCTTCCATCATACGGCCAGTAAATTCATCAATGATGATGACCTTGCCGCCCTTGACGATATAGTCTGTGTCACGTTCGAACATGGTGTGCGCTTTCAGCGCCTGGTCCACGTGGTGCACGATGGCGGTGTTCTCATAATCGTAGAGATCGTCGCCTTGAAGCATGCCGGCATCACGCAGGATTTGTTCAACCCGTTCGGTGCCATCTTCCGTCAGCGCTACATGTTTGGACTTTTCGTCCTTTTCATAATCGCCTTCGCCGAGTTGCGCGACAATCTTGTCGATGGAGATGTAAAGCTCCGATTTGTCGTCGGTGGGGCCAGAGATAATCAGCGGTGTGCGCGCCTCATCAATCAGGATCGAATCTACTTCATCGACGATGGCGTAGTGGAAAGCACGTTGGACCATCTCGTCCCTGTGCGACTTCATATTATCGCGCAGATAATCGAAGCCTAGTTCGTTATTGGTGCCATATGTGATGTCACAGGCATAAGCTTCACGGCGTTCCTGATCGTATTTTCCGGGCACTATGACGCCGGTGGTCAGGCCAAGGAACCCGTATAGTTTACTCATCCATGCGGCATCACGTTCTGCCAGATAGTCGTTGACGGTGACAACATGCACACCTTTGCCGGGCAGGGCGTTGAGGTAAGCCGCGAGCGTGGCGACCAAGGTTTTACCTTCACCGGTCTTCATCTCGGCGATGCTGTTGTCGTTCAGCACCATGCCGCCAATGAGCTGCACATCATAGTGCCGCAGGCCCAGTGCGCGTTTGGATGCTTCCCTTACCACGGCGAAAGCCTCAACAAGCAGGTCGTCAGTCCCCTCACCTGCCGTGAGCCGGTTTTTGAATTCCCCGGTTTTGGCTTTTAACTCTTCGTCGGAGAGTTTTTCATAGTTGGCCTCAAGCGCGTTGATCGCTTCGACTTTAGGCGTGAGTTTCGCAAGGTAACGGTCGTTCGCCGAACCGAAGATCTTTTTGGCGAGTGAATTAAGTCCCAGCATAATGTTTCCCTGGTCTGCCCTTCCTGGTCACGCGGTGTTGTCTTGACGGCAGACCTGATAAAAATGTTCCGCAAAACAGCAATTGGATGACTTTATTAATATATGCAGTTTGTCACTACAGGATTGCAGGCACAGATAAGTATCTGCTTGCCGTCTGTCAACTGGGCTGGGGTAATCCGCTGCCAAATGACCATAATGCATGTGCAATTCTTGCAGCTGCGGTGTTATATGAGCAATATGTTCTTTCAACTTCATGACCACGGATGACATAAATGGCCGAGTCTAAGATATCCCCGCTGGCACCAGCCACTTTTCCCAACCTATTACCTGTCCCCGGCGTTGAGATGGGCGCCATGTATGCCGGGTTCCGTAAAAGGGAACGACCAGACCTGCTGTTAGCGGTTTTCAATGAAGGCTCTGTCGCCGCTGGCGTGTTCACGCGATCAAAGGCACCTGCTGCACCGGTAGACTGGTGCCGCGAGACCTTGGCGAAAACCGGCGGCAAAGTACGGGCCCTTGTTGTGAATGCGGGTAACGCTAATGCCTTCACCGGAGAGAAGGGCATGAAAGCGGTGGTCAAGTCTGCCGATGCGGCATCGCGGACCGTTGGCTGCGTGCCAGAGGAGGTGCTGCTGTGTTCAACCGGTGTGATTGGAGTGCCGCTGAATGGTGACCTGTTTGAAAAACCTTTGGCGCGCATCTACGACGGTATGTCCGGGGCCATGTGGCGGGAGGCAGCAGGCGCTATTATGACGACGGACACATATCCTAAGGGGTGTTGCCGGGTCGCTACGGTTGAAGGCCGCCCGGTGGTTATTTCCGGTATCACCAAAGGTTCAGGCATGATCGCGCCTGACATGGCAACGATGCTGGGTTTTGTTTTTACCAACGCAGCGCTTACCCATGATTGTTTGCAAAAGCTGCTGTCGGACGCGACGGACCGCAGTTTTAACAGCATTACGGTGGACAGTGATACGTCCACCAACGACACCTGTATCGCGGTGGCAACCGGGGTTGGTGCGGCGTATGAGCCGATCAACGACCCTGATGACCCGCGGCTCGCGGACTTTCGCGTCAAATTTGACGAGCTGATGATCGACCTTGCACAGCAAATTGTGCGGGACGGCGAGGGCGCGACCAAATTTGTATCGATTACCATCGAAGGCGCGGAAAGTGACGCTGCGGCACGTACGATCGGCAAATCCGTTGCCAACAGCCCGTTGGTAAAAACGGCGATTGCTGGTGAGGATGCCAATTGGGGTCGTCTTGTGGCCGCGGTTGGCAAATCGGGCGAAGCGGCAGAGCGAGACAAACTGCAGATTTGGATCGGTGGGCAGCACGTAGCGCATAAAGGGGCTGTACACCCACGCTACAGCGAACCTGAAGCGGCTGCTCATATGAAGGGACAGGAGATTGATATCCGCATTGATGTCGGAGTTGGTAAAGGGTCCTCGACCGTCTGGACCTGTGACCTGACATATGAATATATCCGCATCAACGCAGATTATCGCAGCTAGGCGGTAACTGCCGCATGTACAGTAGAAAGCCCGGCTAAAGCTGCCGGGCTTTTTGTTGCCTGTGTTCAATGTATTGAAATATATAACATTTTTCTTTGGCACATCTTATGCATCGCCTTTACCGGGTCGTGGCTGAGAAGCGAGTTGCCGGAGAGAAGATATGCCAACTGTAAATTTGGAACTGCAACTAAAGTTTTTGAATGAGCTTGATACCGCTCTTGCCGAGGCGCTGGGCCGTTATTCGGGCGAGGGTGCCGAAAAGCTGGCGGAACTGGAATATATGCAGCGTGAAGTGACGCGTGCGCGCCGGGTGATCAATGATCGTCTGACGGTTACAGACAATGACAAGTCGTCTGCCCGCGTTTCGCGCAAGGAAGAAGGTTACCGCGAAGCAGCATTTTCGTAAGCGCGCCGCCTAGCCGCCATCACCGGCGGCATCGACCTCGGGGCCCAGCATCTCGAATATGCTGAGTACGGTGTCTGACAATGTGCCGATACCAGCCGCAAGACCAGCTGCGATTAACGCGCCGATAAAGCAATATTCTACTGCGGTGGCCCCTTCCAAATTGGTCATAAGTCTGAACAGGGTGCCAGGCTGACGCCGTGCGATCTTGCCGCTTACTCTATAATTCATGTCCTCAACTCCGCTTGCCTCATCTGCAGCCTGTGGCTCAATCATAAACAATCGGTTAAAGCTTGAATTTGGCTAAAACTCTCGTTACCCGTTGGCGTCATGATGGATTGTCCCGAACCGAATGTGAGAGTTGATGCTGGCCTGCCAACCGTGCTGGTCGCTGCCATTGCGCTGATCGATATAGATGGGCGTGTACTGATTGCCGAACGGCCTGCGGGTAAATCCATGGCTGGCATGTGGGAATTTCCCGGCGGCAAGGTTGAGGAAGGTGAAATCCCGGAGGCCGCGCTTATCCGCGAATGCAAGGAAGAACTGGATATCGACATAACGGCCGCCTGCCTCGCTCCCTTTGCTTTTGCCTCCCATTCCTATGAGAAGTTTCACCTGCTGATGCCGCTTTATGTGTGCAGGAAGTGGGAAGGACTTGTGCAAGGAATGGAAGGCCAGCGAACCAAGTGGGTGAAAATTCGCGACCTTGGTGCCTATACCATGCCCCCCGCAGATGAACCTCTTGTTGCCATGTTGCGGGATTTCTTTTGAGCGCAATGGCACTTGAAGACATTTTACTGGCAGACCGAGATGTTGTCCAAATTCTTGAGGCAGTGAAACACCACGCGCCTGTCGGTGCCTGTGTGGCCGCGGGGCTTATCCGCAATCTGGTATGGGACAGGCATTACGGCCGTGTACCGAACGACAGCGGCGGTGACATAGATGTGGTTTATTTTGATACAACCGACCGGTCGCGAGAATCGGAATCCCGATACGAGAACGCGTTAAGAACCGTGGCGCCGGGTTATATCTGGCAGGTACGCAATCAGGCACGTATGCATGTGCCAGCCGGTGATCCGCCATATGCTGATCTGGCGGACGCCTTGTCCCATTGGCCGGAAACTGCAACAGGGGTGGCGGCCCGCTTCAATATGGACGACAGGCTGGAGATAATCGCCCCATTTGGTTTCGGTGATCTCATGGGGCATGTGCTTCGGCCAACGCCTGCCATTGCCGCGCGAGATATCAGCATCTTTCATGCGCGGGTAAGGCAGAAAGGCTGGCTGGAGCGCTGGCCCGATCTTACGGTTGCGGGTGGCTGATTATTACGGCTTCTTTGGCGGTTTGCCTGCCTTAAGCGCGTCGCCGAGGTTCATTTTGCCGCTGCCGGGTTTCAACGGCTTCTGCTGGCTTTCATGCGGATGCCAGCCGGTCATATACAGTACCTGAAACGTGGCCGGGATACGGCCATCAGGCCCAGCATATTTGGCGGTATATCTCTCGCATGCCCGCATCAGCACATCACGGCGCAGAAAATTACGGCTGCGGGTGGTCATGGCATTCGCTTCCCCCATGCCCCTAAGGTCCTGCAGTAATTTCAGCGGATGCTCGTAAGTCACTGTTATGGTGTCCATGTCGGTAACAGGAAGGGCAAAACCGGCGCGTTGCAGCAGGCTGCCAAGATCACGCACGTCCGCGAAAGGAATGACGCGGGTATTTGCACCGCCAACAACTTCTGATTCTGCCGCGATCAACGCGTGTCGCAATTCATGCAGGGTATCGCCACCAAAAAGCGAAGCGATGAAAAGTCCGTCCGGCTTCAGGGCATGATTTGCCTGTACCATCAGGCCTGGTAGGTCGTTTACCCAGTGCATGCTGAGGTTTGAAATCACCAGATCATGGCTTGCGGGCACCGCATCCAGTGCTGCATTGGCTGTCGGCAGTTCAACACTTGTTGCGCCTTCCACAAATGACCGACCACCGATATCAAGTACATGTTCAAAACGCCGGTTGATGTCCATCAACCGGTCCTGCATGCGGTCGGCCACTTCCCGGCGTAAAAAGTCATACTCACTACCCATGACACGGCCCCGCGCCGCGTTTGTGAGCACGGCGTTCATATCAAAAAGCGCATCGGGTTTTTGCGGGCTGGTCATGGGCCATTCCTTAAGCGAGCGGTTGGCGGCTTGCAATAGCTTGTTCTGTATGAGGTTGGCATATGGTGCTGACGGGTGTGTCCTGCTAGGGTTAAATTCATGCAGATGATTGGCAACAGCATTAAACGGGTGGGTATGGGAGCGTTGGACTTTCTGCTGCCGCCTCGCTGTCCCCGATGCAGAGCGCGGATTGAGGCTGATGGCCACTTGTGTGGCAACTGTTGGGGGCTGCTACAGCCGATAACACCACCGTTATGCCTTTGTTGTGGGTTGCCCTTCGCCGCTGGCGACTTGACTGAAGCGACATGCGGTGCCTGCATGCGGGAGCCCCCAAAATTTGATTGGGCCCGGGCAGCGGTTCTATATGAGGATGAGGCGAAGGGGCTTATTCTGGGTCTCAAGTACGGAGGGGAAGGTTCCGGGGTGCCTGCGATGGCACGTATGATGGCCGGTGCTGTTGCCAGCCAGCCGCGTATGGATGTCGTTGTTCCTGTACCGTTGCATCCACGGCGGTTATTCGCGCGACGTTTCAATCAGTCACAGCTGCTGGCTCGTGCTTTGTCGGGCATCCTGTCGTTGCCATTGGACCCCTTTCTGCTGCGTCGGCACAGGCCGACTCCCAGTCAGGGCACGCTCAGCCGGAAAAGTCGGAAACGCAATGTTGATGGCGCTTTCCGCGTTGGCGCGGCGGTCGTGCCGCGGGTATGCGACCGGCGGGTGCTCCTGGTGGACGATGTGCTGACAACCGGGGCCACCGCATCCGCCTGTGCGCACGCGCTGAAGCGGGCTGGTGCGCAAGAGGTGGGACTTGTCGTGTTCGCGCGGGTCATGGGCCCCTCAGGTTAGGCCGGTTGTATGTAGGCTCAAACGTTCTGCCTCTTTAACTCATGGGCACTTTGCCTTACATAGGAGGCGAACCGAGTAGAGGAGCCAGATGTGGCAAGTGTTGTAATGTATAGTTCGGGTATGTGTCCTTATTGCTACCGCGCAAAGGCGCTGTTTCAGCAAAAGGGAGTTGCTTTTCGCGAAATCAGCGTGGACATGAACCCGCAGGCACGGCGTGAAATGCGCGAGAAAGCGGGTGGTGTTAATACGGTGCCGCAAATCTGGGTGGGGGACGCCCATGTAGGCGGCTGCGATGAACTTTATGCGCTGGATGCCCGCGGTGGGCTTGACCCGCTGCTGGCAGGGTAGTCCATATGCCGCGTGCTGCCCTCATTCAACTAAATACCGGCAATGAACTGCAGCCTGCGGTGGATGCGGCCGAAGCACTCGTTCGTAAAGCCGCTGACGGCGGTGCTGTATTTATTAGCACGCCAGAGACCACACACCTGATGGAAATGAGCCGCAAGGTGGTACTGGATAAGGTGTTTTATGAGGGTGATGATCCCGGCTTGGCCCGGTTCCGCGCGCTTGCGTCTGAACTAGGGGTCTGGCTGCATATCGGCTCGCTTATCACCAAGGTTGCAGATGACCGCCTGGCGAACCGGAGCTTTCTTATTGGCCCCGGCGGCGAGATTGCAGCGCGGTATGATAAAGTACACATGTTTGATGTGGACTTGGGTGGTGGTGAGGTTTACCGCGAAAGCACGCTCTACAAGCCGGGTGGAACGGCGCAAGTGGTAAAAACACCGATCGGCACGTTTGGGCTTTCGGTCTGTTATGATCTGCGGTTTCCGTATCTTTACCGCGCAATGGCGGAGGCGGGCGCCGATATTATGCTTGTGCCGGCGGCCTTCACCAAGCCCACGGGGGAGGCGCATTGGCACACACTTTTGCGCGCCCGCGCTATCGAAACAGGCGCTTTTGTGCTGGCTGCGGCTCAAACCGGCCACCATGACACGGGGCGCGATACCTATGGCCACAGCCTTGCCGTTGGCCCGTGGGGCGATGTTCTGGCGGACGGGGGCAGCGCGGTTGGTATCACCTACGTGAATATAGACCTTGCAAAGGCTGCAGAAGCGCGGCAAAAAATCCCGTCGCTGAAACACACACGCGGCTTTGAAATAAAGTATAGTGACCACTCATGATCGTATTTGACCTCAAATGTCCTCAGAACCACCGCTTCGAAGCCTGGTTCAAATCATCCTCAGCCTTCGAGGAACAGCGCGATGCGGGCATCGTGGAATGCCCCTATTGCGGTGCGACGGACGTCACGAAGGCGCCGATGGCCCCTAATGTGGGCGCCAAGGGTAACAGCCGGACAGAAACCGCCCCGATGGTGCAGAACAAGGATGACGCCAAGCTTGGCGCACTGGTGGAAGAAGCGCAGAAGGTTTTTGCCAAGCTGAGGAGCCATGTGGAGAAAAACTGCGATTATGTTGGCGACCAGTTTGCCGAGGAAGCGCGTAAAATCCATTACGGCGAAGCGGATGAGCGCGGTATCTACGGCGAAAGCACGCTTGAAGAAACAAAGTCGCTTGTCGACGAAGGCATCGAGATTGTGCCGCTGCCCGGCAACAGCCGCAAGGACGCCTGATTTCTAACTTTTCGGTTTCGTCGCCGTCATCGCGTAGTTGACGCCGGTGTCACTGCCCGAAAGCCGCCATTTCTGTGTAACCGGATTAAACACAAAACCTGTGGCCTTCCCGGCTTCGAACCCCGCGCGGTGGCAGGCATTCGCAAGCTCGACCGGCTTGATAAACTTGTTCCAGTCATGCGCACCCACCGGTAGCCAGCGCAAGACATGTTCCGCACCTACAATAGCGAACAGGTAAGCTTTGGCTGTGCGGTTGATCGTTGACAGTAGCATGATGCCGCCGGGTTTCAGCAGCGCGCAGCAGGCTGCCAGATAGGCATCGACATCGGCCACATGTTCCACCACTTCCATATTGACGATGATGTCAAACTGCTCCCCTGCCTCTGCAAGCGCTTCGGCGGTGGTGTTACGGAAGTCGACTTTCAGGCCGTTTTGTTCCGCATGCAGACTAGCGGTCTTGATGTTCTTTTCGGCGGCATCAACGGCGACCACATCGGCACCAAGCCGGGCCATGGGTTCCGTGATTAATCCGCCACCGCAACCAATGTCCAGCAGGCGATAGCCTTCAAAAGGCTTGATGAGGTCGCTTGCAAGGCCAAAGTGGGCTTCCACTTCCTGCCGGATATAACCAAGCCGCGTTGGATTGAGGATATGAAGTGGCTTGAACGGACCTTTGGGGTCCCACCAGCTGTCGGCAATGCGGGCAAAGAAGGCTACCTCGTCTTCGTTCACCGTTGCGCCTTCGGCCATTTTATTGCCGTCATTCAGCATATCTTTTGTTTCCCGTAAGCTTTTCGAACCTTTTGGCCATTTTGAGCGCTTGCGCGAGCGCTGGCCAGCCTTTAAACAATTACGCGCTGCACTTCAATACGCACGCTGATGGCTTTCGGGTCAAGGCGCTTGCGTCAAACTGACAGACCTTCTTACTCAAGCGAGGGCCGAAATACCAAATGGCACGCATAGTTAAAAAGTTTGGCGGTACGTCGGTCGGCGATGTCGACCGTATCCGCAACGTGGCTAACCGGGTTGCCAAGGCCGTGGCTGACGGCCATGAGGTGGTGGTGGTATTGTCCGCGATGTCGGGCACTACAAACCAGCTCGTGGAGTTTTGCCGCGCCGCCGCGCCGCTGCATGATGCGCGGGAATATGATACCGTGGTTGCCGCAGGGGAACAAATTACCGTCGGCCTGTTGTCGATATGCCTTCAAGATCTGGGTGTGCCCGCAAGATCCTTCCTGGGCTGGCAGGTGCCCATACGCACCAATGATGTGCACGGTGCCGCCCGCATCGAGGAAATCGATACCAAGACCCTTGAGGACTGCCTTTCAGGTGGTCGTGTCGCGGTTGTCGCCGGTTTTCAGGGCATCGCAGATGATGGCCGTATTACGACACTGGGGCGTGGCGGGTCTGATACGTCTGCTGTCGCGCTGGCGGCGGCGATCAAGGCGGACCGGTGTGACATATATACCGATGTTGATGGTGTTTACACCACCGACCCCCGTATTGTGCCGCGGGCGCGCAAGCTGGATAAAATTACATATGAAGAGATGCTTGAAATGGCATCGCTTGGGGCCAAAGTATTGCAAACACGTTCCGTCGCACTCGCCATGAAGTATGGCGTGCGCACGCAGGTACTGTCTTCCTTTGAGGATAAACCCGGAACGCTCGTTGTTGGTGAGGACGAAATCGTGGAACAGGAAGTAGTCAGCGGAATTGCATATTCCCGCGCAGAAGCAAAAGTAACCGTTGTGGGTCTTGAAGACCGCCCGGGTCAGGTGTCTCACCTGTTTGCCCCGCTGGCGGCGGCCAATATCAACGTTGATATGATCGTGCAAAGTGCGTCCGAGAACGGCACGTCAACAGATGTCACCTTCACGGTGCCTGAAGACGATTTGGCGCGGGCAGTCAAGGTGCTTGAGTCCAAGAAGCAAGAGCTGAATTTTCGGGATCTTGTCTACAATGGCAACGTGGTAAAGGTGTCTGTCGTAGGCGTGGGCATGCGCAGCCACGCAGGCGTTGCCTCCAAAATGTTTGATACCCTGGCGGACAAAGGTATCAATATTCAGGTTATCTCGACTTCGGAAATTAAAGTCAGCGTTATCATTGATGCTGAGTACACCGAGCTTGCAGTACGTGCCCTTCATAGTGCATATGGTCTCGACGCAGCAGTGAATGCGTAACGATAGTTGAAGGGATAGCAATGGCGGACGAAGGTTTGGAGCGGCTCGACGCGCTGTGGAAACGCGGCACAGATTTTCTCGGCAGTAAATACGCTATCCTTGGTGGCGCCATGACGTGGGTGTCAGAGCGCAACCTTGTCTCTGCTATTTCGAACGCAGGTGGTTTTGGTGTTATCGCCTGTGGAGGGATGACCCCTGAGTTGCTGGCCGCAGAAATTGACGCGACCCGGGCGCTGACTGACAAGCCTTTTGGCGTCAACCTGATCACTTTACATCCGGCGCTTGATGCGTTGATTGATGTGTGTGGTGCGAAAGGGGTGAGCCATGTTGTGCTCGCCGGTGGGCTGCCATCAGGAAATGCAATTGCCAAGATCAAGGGTTTCAACGCAAAGCTGATGTGTTTTGCGCCGACAGCCACGCTTGCTAAAAAACTCGTGCGCTCTGGCGTTGATGCCATCATTATTGAAGGCATGGAAGCAGGTGGTCATATTGGCCCTGTGTCCACAAGCGTGCTGGCGCAAGAGATTCTCCCGGTCATTACTGACGTCCCTGTCTTTGTCGCCGGCGGCATTGGTCGTGGCGAAGCCATTACCAGTTACCTTGAGATGGGTGCATCCGGCGCCCAGCTAGGGACCCGTTTTGTGGTGGCGGAAGAATGTGTCGCCCACGAGAAATTTAAAAAAGCCTTCATTCGTGCCAGCGCGCGGGATGCGATCGCCAGTGTTCAGGTGGACGCCCGTTTTCCGGTTATCCCTGTGCGAGCTCTTAAAAATGAAGGTACGGAAAAATTCATGGAAACTCAGCGTGCGGTTGTAGGCCGGTTTCATGATGGTGAGGTCACTCAGGAAGAAGGGCAGATGCAGATCGAGCACTTCTGGGGTGGCGCGCTGCGGCGCGCAGTGATTGACGGAGATGTCGAAACAGGCTCTGTTATGGCCGGGCAAAGTGTTGGTATGGTCAAAAAGATCGAACCAACTGCGGCGATTATTGAAGAGCTTGTTGCCCAAGCCAGCGCGTATCTTGTTGACTGAGCCTTGTGCTCAAGAGGTGCAGGCGCTGCGCTGTACTGCGGCGCATGTGAGCGACGAAAAAGGGGGATACTTTGCCTGACCATGTCAGTCAGCCTAGACTGCTTTTAAGGCGGCTGCACAGTGTGATGGCTGGCAGTGGCCAGCCACAGGACCGGCTTGACCGCGTTGTCAGGGTCATCGCTCAAAACATGGTTGCGGAGGTTTGTTCGATCTATCTGGCACGGGCGGGTGGAATCCTTGAGCTCTTTGCAACAGAGGGTCTGAAAGAGGAGGCCGTGCACCTGACCCGCATGAGCGTTGGCGAAGGTCTTGTTGGTCTGGTGGCGGAGCGTGGCCTGCCGCTCAACCTCTCCGAAGCACCACAACACCCTCGTTTCTCCTACCGCCCGGAAACCGGGGAGGATATTTACCACAGCTTTCTCGGTGTGCCGATCTTGCGCACTGGCCGTGTGGTTGGCGTGTTGGTTGTTCAGAACGTAACACCCAGGCGATACAAGCCCGAGGAAGTTGAAGCACTGCAGACCATATCGATGGTGATCGCGGAGCTGGTTGCGTCTGGAGAATTGGTCGACAAACAGGAACTCACCGAAGATAGCGGTTCGACGGGGGAGCCGATTACCCTTGACGGGCTTGCATTAGCTGCGGGTGTTGGTGCAGGCATTGCTGTGTTTCATCAGCCGCAGGTGCAAATTACACGCACCGTTGCAGAGGATATGGAGACCGAGCGCAAACGCCTTGAGGATGCCATTGCCGAAATGCGTCTGCAGCTTGAAGAAATGATCGAGCATCCCGATCTTGCGCACGGAGGAGAACACCGCGAGGTTCTCGAGACCTACCGCATGTTTGCCTATGACCGTGGCTGGCAGGAGAAAATGAGGGATGCTGTGTCCTCAGGCTTGACGGCCGAGGCGGCAGTTGACCGCGTGCAACAGGAAAATCGCATGCGGATGTATAAGATTCGCGATCCCTACCTGCGGGAGCGGATTGCGGACTTTGATGATCTAGCGGTCCGGCTTATTCGCATTATTCAAGGCGACAAGAGCAAATACAGAGCAGAGTTAACGGAAGACGCCGTGCTGGTGGCCCGCACGTTGGGGCCAGCTGAGCTCATGGATTATGACCGGCAGTATCTTAAAGCCATTGTGCTGGAAGAGGGGTCTACCACTTCGCACGTGACTATTATCGCCCGTGCCATGGGTATCCCAATGCTGGGGCGGGTTACCGGGCTCCTGAGCCATGTGGAAGCTGGCGAACCTGTTGTTGTGGATAGCGCCGCAGAGCATATTTATGTGCGTCCCGCTGAAGACGTACTTGAGAGTTATAAAGAAACACTCAGACTTCAAGAGCAATTGCTTGCTGAATATGCAGCCGAGCGAGAATTGCCAGCCGAGACATTGGACGGTGAAAAAGTCACCTTACTGATGAACGCTGGCCTGTTGGTTGATCTGCCAAGTCTGGACAATACCGGCGCAGAAGGTATCGGCCTTTTCCGCACAGAATTTCAGTTTATGGTCGCTCCCGCGCTGCCGAAAGTCGAGGAACAGACCAAAGTCTATTCTGCCGCGATGGACGCAGCGGGCGACCGGCCGGTTGTTTTCCGTACGCTGGATATTGGTGGTGACAAGCAGGTACCTTTTCTGCCGCGTGACGAGGAAGAGAACCCTGCCATGGGCTGGCGCGCAATTCGTATTGCACTCGACCGACCGGCGCTCTTGCGCTACCAACTCAGGGCGTTGTTGTATGCTGCGGCTGGCAAGACCCTCCATGTCATGTTCCCCATGATTGCGGAGGTGGCGGAACTCCGTCGTTGCAAAGCGATCCTGAACAAGGAAATCGCAAGATTGCACAAATATGACAAGAAGCCGCCGAAGGACGTCAAGGTAGGCTGTATGCTTGAGGTGCCATCCCTTGCATGGCAACTGGACTTACTGGTGCAAGAAGTTGATTTCCTGTCTATCGGAACTAATGATCTGATGCAGTTTTTCTTTGCCTGTGATCGCTCTAATCCGAGACTGGCCAACAGGTATGACCTTCTGGCGCCTCCGGTGCTTTCCTTTCTGCGATCGGTTTTCAAGGCATGTGATGATGCGGGTGTTCCGGTGACGCTGTGCGGTGAAATGGGGGGCAAGCCGATTGAGGCGATGGCGCTTGTGGCACTTGGGCTGCGCCGGTTGTCTATCTCGCCAACGTCTATAGGGCCGGTAAAGCGGATGATCAGGTCAGTCAACCTGAAGGCGCTGAGGGAATTCGTGTTTTCAAATCTGCAATCTGCTGAACATTCGATTCGCGACTCGCTGGTGCATTTTGCCCGGGACCACGACATTAAAGCGTGAATTATGCTTCTGATGTATCGTTTTGCCGTTAAGTCCAAAAAAAACCCATTAAAATTTGTTTCTATTTGACACAAGCTGTTAAATGTTTTTTGACTAGAACGTGGTCTTATAACACCGTGACAAATTCACACTCGGGCCGCAACCACAGGCTGTCGTATGATGAGGGGCGATAAAACAGCCTGAATTGTTGTGTTTGCGAGGGCCGCTGGAATCATTCAAGCGGATACGAGGCTACACTAAAACTAGCTGCTTAACGGGTAGGGGCTACTTGAATTAAAGCAGCAGGGGACGGTTATAATAATGACGAACGAGAAAAAAACGGTTGGGGAACTGTTAAAAGAAGCACGCATTGTCCAAAAGTTGGATATGGACACGGTTGCAAAAGATATCTGTGTGCGGGCAAGTTACCTCAACGCCATTGAGACTGGCTGCCATGAGGCATTGCCGGGCAATACATTCACTATCGGTTTTGTCAGATCCTATGCCAAGGCGCTGTCCTTAGATGCCGAAAATATTGTCCGCGCTTTCAAAGACGAGCTGGGCATCAAGTCTGTGCCGCTGATGGTTGGAGTACAGTCTGTTGCCGCGAAAAGAAGCGCGAAGCCCGCTCGTCGATTGCCCGGCTGGTTGTCGCCGCTGGGCGGTGTTGCTGGTGCTGCGCTTGTGTGGGCGTTTATGGGCAATGCTGCGGCACCTTTCACGTTTTTTACAGATAGTGAACTCGTCGACCCTGCGACGGACACCGCACAGTTGATGGCAGTTCAGGCCCTGCTGGAAGAAGGCGGGATGGATACTGCGCATGTTCTGCCGGAGAAGGTAGGGGATGTGCAGGTAACACGCCTGTCGGATGATGGCATTCTAGATGCCGACCCGGCTCGCGAGGAAGCAAGCCGGATGGCGAGTGTTCCGCAGTTGCCCCATTCCTTATTCCTGCCAGCGGCAAATGCGATGGCAACTACTGATGAAGGCGAAGGCCGCACAGATATACTGTTATCTGCCGAAGAAGATGCCTGGATACGCCTCGCCAAAAAGGATGGCACGGAAGTCTGGTCCGGAATACTGCGTGAAGGCCAGAGTTACCGTCCACTATTGGAAGGCGCCGTTCTCCTCTCCACCAGTAACGCGGGCGGCGTAAAGCTTACTGTTGGCAAGCGACAGATCAGTTCGTTAGGGGAACGTGGTCAAGTGATTGAAGGTTTGTCACTGGACGGTGAAAAGTTGCTCTCTGACGTCTCCCAGACTTCACGGAGTGTCACAGGCTCGCGCTAAAAAGCGTAAACTGCACAGAATCCTGAAAATGCTTGCTTTTGGCGAGGCGCTTCATCATGTATAACGCCACCAAAGCAATGATGGTGTTAAAGGTGTAGGCACGCGATGAGCATTCGCCCCTGGAGAGATATAGTCAGACGGAAATCCCGCCAGATCATGGTGGGCAATGTGCCCGTGGGTGGAGATGCACCTATTTCGGTGCAGACAATGACCAACACACTGACGTCTGACCCCGCTGCTACCATCAAGCAAATCCATGCTGCCAAGGAAGCTGGTGCCGATATTGTCAGGGTTTCCTGCCCCGACGAGGCATCAACAAAGGCGATGCCCGAGATTTGCCGTGAAGCCGGTGTGCCCGTCGTTGCGGATATTCATTTTCACTATAAGCGTGCGCTTGAGGCCGCGGATGCCGGCGCGGCATGCCTGCGGATCAATCCGGGCAATATCGGCTCGGCCGAACGGGTGCGTGAAGTCGTAAGGGCAGCAAAGGCAAACGGATGTTCGATGCGCATCGGTGTGAACGCCGGATCGCTGGAAAAACATCTGCTGGAAAAATACGCGGAACCGTGCCCTGAGGCACTGGTTGAAAGTGCGCTTGAACATGCGCGTATTCTTGAAGATAACGATTTTTTCAACTTTAAGATCAGCGTGAAAGCGTCAGATTTGTTTCTTGGCGTTGCTGCCTATCAGGGCTTGGCTGATGCGTGTGACTATCCGTTGCATCTTGGCATTACCGAAGCAGGCAGCCTGCGCGGCGGCACCGTAAAGTCATCCATCGGTATTGGTTCACTTCTATGGGCGGGAATTGGCGACACATTGCGGGTCTCGCTCTCGGCAGACCCGGTCGAGGAAGTGAAGGCCGGTTTTGAGATGCTCAAGTCTCTTGGTCTGCGTCACCGTGGTGTACGCATTGTCTCATGCCCATCGTGCGCACGGCAGGCCTTCCCGGTGATCAAGACCGTTGAGGTTCTGGAGGAACGGCTGTCCCATATCCATACGCCCCTGAGCCTGTCAATCATTGGCTGTGTAGTCAATGGTCCAGGTGAAGCGCGCGAGACAGATATCGGCCTGACAGGTGGTGGGCAGGGCAATCATATGGTTTATCTTTCCGGCGTGACAGACCACAAAATTACCGATGACAAGCTTGTCGACCATATTGTTACGCTTGTGGAACAAAAAGCAGCTGAACTTGAATCTGCCGGCAACACCAACGCCCATTAGCTGAAATAAAAGGAATTTCCCGTGTCCAAACTGCAACCAGCGCGGGGCACGCGCGATATCTATGGTGATGAAGCTCTTCGCATAAATGCGGTGGTGGAGATGTTTCGCCGTGTCGCAGGCTCATATGGGTTCGAAGACCTCGCCACCCCGATTTTTGAATTTACCGAAGTGTTCAAACGCCCGCTTGGCGAAGCCTCCGATGTTGTCTCGAAAGAAATGTACACATTCGAGGACCGTGGCGGCGAAGAAGTGACCTTGCGCCCCGAGTTTACGGCCGGTGTCTGCCGCGCGTTTATCTCAAACGGTATGCAGCAGAATTTGCCATGCCGCCTGATGAGCCATGGTCCGGTGTTCCGCTATGAGCGCCCGCAGAAAGGACGCTACCGTCAGTTCCACCAGATCAATGCTGAGCTTCTTGGCCCGGACACGCCCGAATTTGACGTTGACATGATCGCAATGGCTTGGCGCCTTCTTTCGGCACTTGGTCTTGGGGACAAAGTTATACTGCATCTCAATACGTTGGGAGACGCGGAAAGCCGCAATGCATACCGAGATGCGCTTGTGGCGTATTTCAGTGGGCAAAAGAATAAGCTCTCGGAAGACAGTGTGCGCCGGTTGGATACCAACCCGCTCCGTATTCTCGACAGCAAGGACGATGGCGACAAGGCTTTGGTGGCAAATGCGCCGCTCATGTCTGAGCATCTGAACGACGCCTCTCGTGCGTTTTTTGATGTCGTCAAGGCTGGCCTTGACGCTGCGGGGGTGCCGTTTGAACACGATGAGCGACTGGTACGGGGGTTGGATTATTACACCCACACTGCGTTTGAGTTCATCACGACGGAACTGGGAGCGCAGGGTACAGTACTTGCGGGAGGGCGCTACGACGGCCTCATTGAGAAGCTTGGCGGGCCGAAGGTGGCTGGTGTTGGCTGGGCGGGCGGTATTGAGCGTCTTGCTATGCTTTCAAGTATAGAGCCAGAGGTGGTTCGGCCGATCTTCATGCTGCCGATGGGCGACGCAGCCACGCTGAAAGCTTTTGCTTTGGCCGAAGATCTGCGCAGTGAAGGTTATACCGTGATTGCTGACCGCAGCGGTAACCTGAAAAAGCGCCTGACCCGCGCCAGCAAGGCAAATGCGCGCTTTGCAATGATTCTGGGTGACAACGAGCTAGAGGCGGGAATGATTGTTGTCAAAGACCTTGATCGGGGCACGCAGGATCAAGTGACATTTGACGCTCTAAGCGCAGCAGTGGTGGAGTAAAGGTATGGCAACGGTATCCGAGGAACGCCTGCAGCAATTGCTTGACCGCTATGATTATCTTGGTCACGCACTGGGGACACCTGACGAATTCTCGAATGAAGAATTTGTCAAACTGAGCCGCGAGTACGCGGACCTCGGGCCCGTTGTGGAAGCAGTGAACGAGCTGAAGGCTGCGCGGGGCGAATTGGAAGACCTCAAGGAAATGGCCGCTTCCGGCGATGATGCGGAGATGCGCGAGCTGGCACAGGATGAGCTATACGAGCTCAAGGAACGCCTGCCGGATATGGAGCATGCCTTGTCCGTCAAGCTGCTGCCGAAAGATGCGGCAGATGAACGTTCCGCCATTCTTGAAATCCGTGCCGGTACAGGCGGCGATGAGGCCGCACTTTTTGCCGGTGATCTATACCGCATGTACGAAAAATATGCTGAGGGGCAGGGCTGGAAGATGGAAATGATCTCAGCCTCCCCGGCAGAGGTCGGCGGCTTCAAGGAAGTGATGGCGAATGTGTCCGGCAAGGGTGTTTTTGCCAAGCTGAAGTTCGAATCTGGCGTACACCGGGTGCAGCGTGTGCCGGTAACAGAATCAGGCGGGCGTATCCATACCAGTGCGGCGACCGTGGCCGTGCTACCAGAAGCCGAAGAAGTGGATATTGATATCAAGCCGGAAGATATCCGGATTGACACGATGCGTGCATCAGGTTCGGGTGGGCAGCATGTAAACACGACGGATAGTGCTGTGCGCATCACACATTTGGCTACTGGTATCATGGTAGTGCAGGCGGAGAAGTCGCAGCATAAAAACCGGGACAAGGCGATGAAAATTCTGCGGGCACGGCTTTATGATCTTGAACGTGAGAAGGCCGCCAGCGAACGCGCGACTGACCGTAAAGCCCAAGTAGGTTCTGGCGACCGCTCGGAACGTATACGCACCTATAATTTCCCGCAAGGACGGGTCACAGACCACCGGATTGGCCTGACGCTTCACAAGCTTGATCAGGTTTTGGCGGGCGAAGGGCTGTCGGAGGTGATTGGTGCCCTGATCTCTGAAGATCAGTCGGCTAAACTTTCGGCTATGGAAGCGGGCTTTTGACCGACAGCCCAGTTACTGCTTTTGCGCGGCTTGCGCAGATGCAGGCTGCGTTCGAGGCGTCAGGCAATCCATGCGCCCGTCTTGATGCCGAAATACTGCTTTCTCATGCTCTTGGATGGCCGCAGCTCAAAGTCTATACGGATCGGGGTTATATGCTGACGGTACCACAGCTTAATCTCCTCTCTAGTTTGCAGGCCCGGAGATTGGGCGGAGAGCCAGTTGCCTATATTACCGGGAGGCAGGAATTCTGGGGGCTGGAATTCGCGGTAAGCCAAGATACCCTCATCCCGCGCGCTGACACGGAAACGCTGGTGGAAGTGACGTTAGCGGCTTTTAAGGGTGCGCCCGGCGCTACATTACTCGACCTTGGCACCGGGACGGGCTGCATTCTTCTTAGCCTGCTCAGTGAGATGCAGGACGCGTTAGGGGTGGGTGTAGACATTAACCACGGTGCTGTCAGTCTGGCGTTGGGGAATGCTCACAAGCTGGGTTTGGGAAAACGCGCGAGTTTTGCTGTCAGTAATTGGTTCGACAATATTGACCCGCCCGCAAACGGTTTCGACGCCATTGTTTCAAATCCACCTTACATACCTGCATCTGACATCGCAGACCTAATGACGGATGTGCGGGATTTTGAACCGACATCTGCACTTGAAGGCGGGGTGGACGGGCTTGATCCTTACAGGCTGATTACGCGAAAAGCACCTGCTTACCTTGCGGCAGGTGGCCTCCTTGCTGTTGAGGTCGGCATCGGGCAGGCTGAGGCCGTCGCGGTATTATTTGACGCTGCCGGCTTCAATGATATTCGTGCGCGCGACGATCTTGCGGGTGTCCCCCGCGTCGTGTCCGGCAAAAAAAGTTAACTTTGCGATGATTTGGTCTTGGAATAGGCGCAAAAGCCCGCTAGGGTGAGCCAAGTTCCCCGATGAAGATAACTGAGGCGAAGGCCAGTTTCGCGGGACTATTTCCGAAAAAGGTCGAATTTCGATGTCGGAAGCACGGCAGGCGGTGCCTGTCTTTAACCATGATTTCTGATCACTGTTGGTATTGATTTCGCATGAAACAAGTACAAAACGCGCGCAACAAACAGCGCGGTCGCTCACCGTCTCGAAAAGGCGGAGGGAAGCCAGGCGGCCCCGGTAATTCTCGCAATGAACCTAAGGTTCGCGGTAACCCTAAGCAGCTTTTGGAAAAATATAAAAATCAGGCACGGGAGGCGATGCAAGCCGGTGACCGTGTGATGTCCGAATATTATCTTCAATTTGCAGATCACTATCAACGTGTTCTCAATGATGTTCGTGGTCCAAGCCCGCAAGTCGAATATGACGATGACGGCAATGAGATTGATAGCGGTCGCAATGCTAGTCGTGACAGCGGTCAGGAGGCCAGTCGTCAAGATAATCGCAACGATAATAATCGTCGTGGTCGCAACCGAGGTCGTAACAATGGCAACGGTAATGCGCGGGATAACGATCCTGCAGGGCAGGAAAGTTCAGAACGTACCGAGCGCACTGAGGATGGCGAAGGCCGTCAACAACCACGCAGAGGCCGTGGTGGTCGTCGCCCTCGCGATGCGGAACCACAGGCCGTGGACCCGGCGGAAGCTGAGCAGCCGGTTGAAGTGCACCCTGAACTGGACCTTGATGGTACAGTGGCTCCCGCTGCAGGTGTTGAGGCTGCTGCAGAAAAGCCAAAACGCCGGCGTGCTGCACCCGCGACACCGCGCAAGCGTGCACCGCGTGTAAAAAAGGTGGAAGAGGGGAGCGACGAGAAACCGTCGGAGACCACGTCGCCGGAGGATAACGCTGCTGCTTAAGCTAGCAGGCGTGACAATTTGCCCTAGAAAAAGGCTGCCTTTGAGGCGGCCTTTTTTATGTTCGGTACTTGCCGCAGCGGCACAGCATCACCACATTAATCCTGTAGAGTGTGCTCCTGAGGAGGCGCTCGGCTGAGTACATTTAAATCAGGTAACCGCTTCAAACGAAGGGTGACCAACAATCATGGGGTTTATGACACATGAATATTGAAAATTATACTGACCGCACGCGCGGATTTATCCAAAGTGCCCAGGGCCTCGCGCTTCGCGAGGGACACCAGCGCTTCACACCCGAACATATCCTGAAGGTTTTGCTTGATGACCCGGAAGGCTTGGCGGCGAATCTTATTCGCGCAGCCGGCGGGCGCCCAACGCAGGTGCGCGAGGGCGTTGAGGAAATTCTTGGCAAGCTGCCCAAGGTGGAAGGGGCAGGCGCGGGGCAACTGCACCTTGATCCTCTGACCGCGCAACTGTTTGCCAAAGCGGAAGAGGTTGCGAGTAAGGCCAGTGATAAATATGTCACCGCAGAGCGTCTGCTGCTTGCATTTCTGCTGACAGCGAAATGTGAAGGCGGCAAGCTGTTGGCGAAGGCTGGGATTACTGCTGATGGCCTCAACAAGGCAATCAATGACATCCGTAAGGGCCGTACTGCTGATACAGCCTCAGCGGAGGATGCGTATGATGCGCTCAAGCGGTTCGCACAGGATCTCACGGAAAAGGCCCGTGCCGGTAAACTTGACCCTGTTATCGGGCGTGATGAGGAAATACGCCGCACCATTCAGGTGCTGTCGCGCCGGACAAAAAACAATCCGGTTCTGATCGGTGAACCTGGTGTGGGGAAAACCGCGATTGCTGAGGGCCTTGCCCTGCGGATCGCTAACGGTGACGTACCTGACAGCCTGAAGAACAAGAAGATAATGGCGCTTGATATGGGCGCGCTGATTGCGGGTGCCAAATACCGCGGTGAGTTTGAGGAACGCCTCAAGGGCGTGTTGCAGGAAGTCGTTCATGGGGAGGGTGACATTGTCCTGTTCATCGATGAAATGCACACACTTGTTGGCGCTGGTAAAACCGATGGCGCCATGGACGCTTCTAACCTCCTGAAGCCTGCGCTTGCACGCGGTGAATTGCACTGCATTGGTGCTACGACTCTCAACGAATATAAAAAATATATCGAGAAAGATGCAGCCCTTGAACGCCGGTTCCAGCCGGTGCTGGTACAGGAACCAACGGTCGAGGATACTATTTCGATCCTGCGGGGCCTGAAAGAGAAGTATGAATTGCACCATGGTGTGCGCATAACCGATGGCGCCCTAGTGGCGGCTGCGACACTCTCCAACCGGTATATCACCGACCGTTTTTTACCTGACAAAGCTATCGACCTCATGGATGAGGCCGCCTCGCGCCTTCGCATGGAAACGGAGTCTAAGCCCGAGGAGATCGATGAGCTCGACCGTAAGATCATTCAGCTCAAGATCGAGCGTGAAGCCATGAAAAAGGAAAAGGACGAAGGGGCTAAAGCACGGCTCAAAGATCTTGAGAAGGAATTGGCAGACCTTGAGCAACGCTCGGCAGAGCTGACCGCCCGCTGGCAATCTGAGAAAGACAAGATAGCTGGCGAAAAGCAGCTTAAGGAAAAGCTGGACCACGCCCGTATTGAGCTAGAGCAGGCTCAGCGCCGCGGCGACTATGAGCGCGCGGGACAATTGCAGCATGGCGAAATCCCACAGCTTGAGCAACGGCTTGAAAATGCGGCGAACGAGGGCGGTGAAGGGCTCCTGCGCGAAGAAGTGACCGATCAGGATATTGCGGGTGTCGTTGCGCGCTGGACCGGCGTGCCGGTTGAGAAAATGCTGGAAGGCGAGCGTGACAAGCTTCTGCGTATGGAAGACGAACTGGGCAAACGTGTTATCGGTCAAGCTGAGGCGCTTGAAGCGGTGTCGGCTTCCGTACGGCGCGCGCGTGCGGGCCTGCAGGACCCTAACCGGCCGCTTGGCAGTTTCCTGTTCCTCGGCCCTACGGGCGTAGGCAAGACCGAACTTACGAAGGCCTTGGCGGCTTTCCTCTTTAACGATGATACGGCGCTGGTGCGTATTGATATGTCGGAATTCATGGAGAAACACTCCGTCGCCCGGCTTATTGGTGCACCTCCTGGATATGTCGGCTATGAGGAAGGTGGCGTGCTGACGGAAGCGGTGCGCAGACGCCCCTATCAGGTTGTGTTGTTTGACGAAGTTGAAAAGGCGCATCCGGATGTCTTTAACGTGCTGTTGCAGGTGTTGGATGACGGGCGGCTGACAGACGGACAGGGCCGCACGGTGGACTTCACTAATACCATGATCATTCTGACATCGAACCTTGGTTCGCATCTGATTGCCGAGCTTGGCGAAGATGACCCGGTTGAAAAGGTGCGCAACGAAGTGATGGATGTGGTGAAAAGCTCGTTCCGGCCCGAGTTTATCAACCGGCTGGACGAGATTATCCTGTTTCACCGCTTGGCGCGTACTCATATGGCAGGGATCGTCGACATACAGGTTGCGCGGCTTCAGAAATTGCTGATCGACCGCAAGATCACACTTGATCTGTCTGAGGATGCACGCCTCTGGCTCGGTAATACGGGTTATGACCCTGTGTATGGTGCCCGCCCACTGAAGCGCACGGTGCAGAAATACCTGCAGGATCCGCTTGCCGACAAAATCCTGCGCGGTGATGTGAAACCCGGCGATACCGTTGATGTAGGCGTTGAGAATGGGCAACTCACTATGGTGCCCCGGCCCGACTAACAGGTCACCAGCGAGATAAACAGATAAAGGGGTTGCACCTGCAGGGCGTAGCCCCTTACTTTATAAAAGGAATTTATCTTCTTGTTCTGAATTGACACAAGTCAGGACTGCCCCCAGAGTGTCGGGGTCGACCGCAAAAAGGCTGCTTATGCGACACAAGCATTGTCAACGGCTGTTCGAGTTCTGGCAATCTCGCCTATCTTCAGGGGTGCTGCCTGACGTAGGGGATTTTTTCAGCGAACCCACGCTGGAATTCAGTGACAGAGGTGTCGTAATCGTCCGCGAAGCGGGCGACATTTTTTATGATTACTGTGGTGAACGCCTACTGGAAGCCTTGGGGGCAGATATCCTCGGTCAGTCGATGACTTTCTTTTATTCCGACAAGTTCAAAGCGTTGCAGATCGAAAGTGCTTCTGTGTGCTTCGACCAGCATGTTGGCCTTCATCGATACTCCCGTTTCTGGTTTGGGCATAGGCATAAAGACGTTGAATGGCTTTTACTGCCTGCTCGCGATAGTATTGGCAATCGTACCGTCTTGGTGGGCATGGCAGCGACCTTTGTCAAGCATGACGAACTGGACAAGCTGGTTCATGGTTCGGATCTCGTGGAGCGGATCATCGCACAGGATTATCTGTCAGCTGCTGCGGAGGTCAAGTTTGATGTCATCAGCAGGTCGAGTTGGGCCATGCTGGACGCAATGGGGGCTGATGTCACAGTAAATGGCAGCAAGGTCGCGCGCAAAAAAGTCGCTATTGGCGGTGACGCTGCGTATGCCGCACGGAAGGCATCTGCCGCAAATGTCCTGGGTGTTGCGGACGCAAATGAATTTGCACGGTCTGCCCAAACCCTGCGCGGGCTATATAGTTTTCGGTTGCTTGAGACCTATGGTGACGCTCTCGCTGTTCTTCAGACAGACCGTGTGGACGTTCTGGTCGTCGATGAGCGCGTTCGCGGTGGTATGGGAGTTGATCTTATTAAGTATGCCATGGACCAGAAAATCGATCTTGCGGCAGTTCTTCTGGTCGAACCCCGTGAGGGTGCGAAGGATACGGTTGTTGAAGTTGGAAACAGCCTCGTGCACTGTCTCGTGAAGCCCATCGGTGACTTCGCGCTTCGCAATGCTATCGATAATGCCAGCGAATTTGTATCAAAGCGCCAGAAAATGCTCTTCTACAATACAGCCGAGACAAAATGAATGCCGCGACCATGCTGGACGCTGAATGCCTTCTGGGCTAAAACCGGCGAAATGTTTTTGGAGGGCTTGGCAGAATGACCGCAAATCTTTCGCCAAAAATACAAGAGGTGGTGACGCTGCTGCAAAGGGGCGCGATCAGTGCGGCGGAACGCATGCTAGAACAGTTGGAGGTTGCACATCCTCACCACGCCGATGTCTTGCATCTTAGGGCAATGGCGGCCAAACAGCGGGGGGATTATGCCCGCGCAGAGCAATCTTTCCGGGCCAGCCTGAAATCCGCACCAGCGCAAGCGCCTGTACACAGCAATTTAGCGAACATGCTGGCTTCGCTTGATCGGCCGACTGAAGCGATAGCAAGCTATAAGGCTGCGTTGGAGCTGGAACCGGGGTTTACGACCGCCTGGCATAACCTGGCGCTGGCGCTTTCCAAAACAGGCGCTCACAAGGACGCCCTTGTTGCGGCAACAAGATATGCCGAGTTGACAAAGAGATCGTCCCAAAGTGCGGAGTTGCTCGCAAGCATTTATGAACATGCCGGGGACATGGCTGCGGCATGCAGGGAAGTGCGGGCCGCCCTGAAACATTTTTCAGGTGACGCCAGGCTTTGGAGCTTGCTTGGAGAATTGTTACGTAAGGGTGTGGAATTCGAGGCTGCGGCAGAGGCTTTTGAGGAAGCCAGGAGACTGGGGCATCGAGACCCCGGCTTATATCAAAATCTAGCTGAAGCCTATTATGAAAATAGAAAGCTAGAGCGCGCGGTTGCCGTCCTTGATGACGCCATTCAGGTGATGCCCGATAACGCGACGCTGCATTATGCGAGAGCGAAGTTTCGCTGGGAAGCGCTGCCGGGTGAGGATCATCTTGAGGCGCTCAAGAAAGCGATTCCGACCCAACCCAACAACGTGGCGCTTTGGGGTGCGTATTTTGATCTGCTCAGCCATGAAGGCCGGTTTGAAGATATCCTGAAAGGTTTATCTGAAGCTTATCGCTTTGATATTCGCGCGCCGCGTCTGAGCCTCGCGGAGGCAATTGCGCTGGTGCGTACAGGCAGGACAGAAGAAGCGGCAGCAGTGTTCGAGCAGTTATTGCAACTTGACCCTGACGGCGCTGTACCCAAGCTGAACTATGCGGCACTCCTGATGAAGGTAGGCGAATTTGAAAAAGCCGAGAAGCTTTGTGCTGAGGTGCTGGCGCGTGACCCAGCAGATCAGAAGGCTTGGACTTTCCGCGGGACCGCCTGGCAACTGATGGGTGATGAGCGCGCGAACTGGCTGTTTGATTTTGACCGGATGGTCAACCCGGTCGATATTGAGGCGCCGGCAGGTTACTCAAGCCCGAACGCTTTTTTTGATGAGGCCCGACAGGAGTTGAGCGCGTTGCACCGCATGCAATCCCATCCTCTGGATCAGACTTTGCGTGGTGGAACTCAGACTAACGGCTTTCTGTTCCGGCTCAAGAACCCGGTGATAAAACAGCTGCAGGCGCAAATAAGAAAAGCCGTAGCCACCGTTATTGCCAAATTTCCTGATGATCCCGATCATCCACTATGGCGACGGCGTGGTGGCGATTTCGATTTTATTGGCGCGTGGTCCGTACGTTTAAAAAGCCAAGGTTATCATACTAATCACATTCATCCAGAGGGCTGGCTTAGTTCTGCGCTTTACATATCCTTGCCTACTCAGGTCAGCGAAGGAACGGGCCAGGAGGGGCATATTCAGTTTGGCGTGCCAACGGCGGAAATGGGGTTGGATTTAGCACCTGCTCGCATAGTAAAGCCAAAGGTGGGACGGCTCGTATTGTTTCCGTCTTATATGTGGCACGGCACCATTCCTTTTTCCTCGGAAGAGCCGCGTATGACTGTTGCCTTCGATGTGGTGCCGAAGGGCTAAATCAAGCTATGTTGTTCTAAATACTGCTGAAGCGGCGCAAGGTGATTTTTGTAGTTTCTGTGGCGGCCAACAGAACGCGTGTAAAGCGGTTCACGTACTTGCCAGTAGCTTTCTGTTTTGACTGTATTTCGTAGCTTGTGAAATTCCAGGCAGTCCTCATGCCAGGGGAGGCCGAGAAACTCCAGAAGCGCCGTCGCGCGCTGGCGTGGATTTTCGATGAACGAATCGTAGTTCATTTCGAAAATATCGCCTGGGAACAGGGTATTCCAATGGTCCATCAACTTTTGCTGCTGCACGTAATAATGCCCTGTGTCAAGAAGGTCACGGGCATAGGCCATACTGTCCGCGAGTTGTAGAAAATATACAGAGAGACAGTTATCCAGCGCATGACGGGTTGTGTGAATAAAGCGTGCCTTCGGGAACAGGGATTTGATCAAACCTAAATAGAGGAAGTTGTCAGGCCTTTTATCTGTGATCAGAGCGTGGTCCCCGAATCGTTCATGCAACAGCTTGAGATAGTCTTGGGCCATATTCTGGAAGTCTGCCATGGTCTTCCGTTGGATCCCCGAGGGGAAGGGCGCAACGTCACGTGCTGCCAGCGAGACAAAATACTCAAGCTCGCCGCCGGGCATTGCATTTGGATGTGCAGCAATTATCTGCTCTGTCAGAGTGGACCCAGAGCGAAACATGCCGCAAATAAATACTGGAGACTCCATCGACACAGGGGGCAACCCCGCAAACCAGTCTGCTGAGAACGTATCGCATATGGCGGCAAAGAATGCTTCGCTTCGCTTCCTGTCATAAAGGGGGGCATGATGCGATGCTAGGTGATTGCCCTCGGCGTAATGCTTGAATGCGGTTTCAAATTCACCCCGCGCATCATAAGACCTACCCAGCGCAAAATGCAGATTGGAGGCCTCGGAAGGCGGTGTATTTTGCGCTTCCGCCAGTTTGGCTGCATTTTTGAGCAAGCTGTGTTCTGCGTCGGCTGTGCCGCTGAGATTAATCAGCCGTGCGAGGGCTGTCGTGTTTCCGGGATCAACTTCCGCTGCCCGGCGGTACAGCGTTACCGCAGCGTCGCGGTTTGAGCGCTCTTCATGCAGGTTGGCATAATTGAGAAGTGCAGATACATAGGCCGGGTTAATCGTCAGCGCTTTCCTCAGGCATTGTTCAGCATCGCTATCTCGTCTCAGGTGGTCGCTCAGGATGGCCGCCTTGTTGAGCCAGACTTCTTCCGGGCTATCAATTCCCAGTGCCAGGGCGCGGTCATATACGGCCAGTGCATCTTCAAACCGATGCGCGCTGCGCAGCATGAAGCCATGGTTGAAATACCCCGTAGCATAGCCAGGAAGGGCTTTGTGCAAGGCCTCATAGGCGGCATCGGCTTTGTCATAGACTTCAGCACGACCGTATATGTCCGCGGCGTCTGCCAGCAACTGTGCGGGCCCTGGTACCTTAGATGCCAGAACCATCATATGATCGGCGGCAGTGACAAACTTGCGTTCGTCGAGGTTTAGCCGAATGAGGGCGCTGAGTACTTGCACTTGCGGCGCGTCGCTGCCGACCAAATCCTCAAACAGTGTGATGGCATTTTCCCGCTCTCCGGCCTGCGCCAACTGAACGGCGCGAGCGTATCGTTCGCGTGCGGTATGGTCGTCGGTGTTAGCCATGAATCATCTTGGTCATCAATCAATCAGGCCTGCGGCCATCAATTTGTCGTGCAAGGGGCTTAGGTGCTTCTCATAGTTGCGCCAGTTTTCGACCGAACTTGTATAAATGGGCTCGCGTATTTGTGCGGCGCTTGCAGTCGAGGAGGCTGCTGACGACTTTTCAACGGCGGCCATGTCCTCCACCCAATCGAGCCCGCAAAACTCAGCGACACGTTTCCCTTCAACTTCGGGTGAAGTGACCATTTTCTCATAGGAAACGTCGAGAATTTCGCCCGGCATCAGCGCAGACCAGTGCGCCATCAGTTTGTGGTAGGCGGTATAATATTCGGCTAGGTCAGATAGGTTGTACGAGAAGAAATAAGCTTGGTTAAACAGCGTCTTGTAAACGGCAAAACATGTATCCATCGGGTTGCGCACCAAATGGATGATCTTGGCGTTGGGGAGAGCTTTTTTGATTAGCCCACAATAGAGAAAATTGAAGGGCAGTTTGTCTGTAAAGCGTCCTATGTCGCCGATCATGCCGCGCACGTTTTGAAGGTAGATCTCTCCCATGCGAGTATAGTTCGCTTCCAGCGCGGCACTCAGCGGGTTGAGGTTCTTGTCGGGGTTTTGTGCAATATGTGCATTGATGACGGCACGCATTGCCATGGAAAAATCATTGAGCTCTCCGCCGGCGGTAATGTCTGCGTGGTTGCCGAGGATACGTTCAACAAGCGTGGTGCCAGTACGTGGCATGCCGACGATAAAGACCGGCCCGTCGGTGCTGCTGCCGTCAGGTATTTTGTCAAAGACAGCGCGGGTGAAGGTTTTAGTGATATCCTCCATATTTTGCACCTCAGTGCGCACATCGTAGCGCAGGTGAGCACGCTGCATGTCGGCGCCGCGCTTCAGCGCTGCAAAGGCGGCATTATACTCGCCCATGTCCTCTTGCTCTTTGGCAAGCGCATAGGCAGCACCCACCTCGTCTTTCCAGACGAGCTTCTGATCCAGTACAGCTTGCAGCGCGGTAGTGTGGTTTGCCTCGGGCGTTTGTTTTTTGAGCTTGGCGCGTAACATTAGCGCCTCGCCATGGGTCGGTGTGTGTGCAAGGAAGCGTGATATGGCCTCTTCGGCCTCATCCATGTCACCGCAATAATAACGGTTTTTGGCCAGCTCAAACAAAAATTTTGGACTCTCGGCGCCCAAGGATTTTGCCTTTGAAAAATAGCTTTCAGCGCCCTGCGGATTATCAGCTTGGGAGAATATCTGCGCTGCCTGAAACTGAATGCCTGCGTCTTCCGGTTTTAGGGCCGCTGCGATTTTTGCACTTTCCTGCGCCAGTACGCCTTGACGCAGCATCAATTCAACCTGGGCCTTTTTGAGGTGCAGGGCGGGGGCGGCGCCGTCAAGTTCAATGGCCCGACCTATGTGTCTGTGTGCTTCGGTGAAACGTCCCTGATAAAGTGCGACCTCGCAGGCAAAATAGTTAACTGGCGGCAGGTGCGATTGTTGCGTCAGCAGGGCAGCGCTGATCTCTTCAGCCTTTTCCGGTTTTTGGTCGGCGAGCAATTGCAGGCCTTGGCGAATAAGCTGAAGCGCGTCCATGTTTCATCCCCGTATTGTGGCGGGCATCTGCCGACCGTAATTCTTGGTCCTAGCTTAGGACGTTAAAAAAGCGAACAAAAGATTAAAAAAGGCGGGCCGAGGCCCGCCTTTCCAAAAAGATTGTGCCGACTGTATTAGAAGGCAACCTGTACGTTTGCGTGCAGGTAACGACCCAGTGTGTCGTAGTAACCAGCGAACGTATTGGCGTTGGTGGAGAAGTTACCACCTACGAGCGGAGGCTCTTTGTCGAAGATGTTGTTCACACCAACGAGGAAGCCAACATGCTCGTTTACGTCAAACGAAGCTTTCAGGTCGAAGTAGGACTGAGCTGCGATATGATCGTCAATCGAACCATCACCGAGGCCGCCTACGCTACCGAAGTAACGCCACTTGGCGGACACGCTCCAGAAGCTGTCTGGTGTGAAGTTAACGGTCATTGTGTGACGCCATACTGGCTGAGCGAAACAGCCGTTTGATGTATAATCGTCTACGCAATCATATTCGTCGTTCTCAAGACCGCCAACTGGATCGGTTTCTTTCTTGAGCATGTAAGTGCCCGAGACTTTAGCCGACACAGTACCTACGCCAACGTCCGTGGTGTAGTCAGCTGCAACGTCAATACCTTGAAGGTGCTGACCACCGGTGTTGATGTTCGTGCCTACAACGTAACCAGCGTTACCAAGCCACAGGCTGCCACCGTTACCACGGTTGATCAGGCTACAGAACTCGGTTGCACCGGTGAGACCACACTGGCGAACAGCGATTTCTGGATCGATGATGGCAATCGCGTCTTCAAGCTGGATGTCCCAGAAGTCAACACGCAGTTGCAGGCCAGCAGTTGGGTTGGCGATTACACCAAATGTCCAAGAGTCAGCTTTCTCAGGCTCGATGGTTGGGTTACCACCATACAGTGCGTTGTACTGGCTGGCCGGGCTAAGTGTGATGCTTCCATACTGATCAGCAGTCACACCCGTGTTAGCACACTGAGCAGCAGTCAGCTCAGGGTTAGCACCAGCACATGGGTCAACACCGCCCCACAGACCACGACTTTGTGGTGAGAACAGCTCGTTTACGTTTGCAGCACGAACAGCGCGGTTGTAGCTACCAACGAATTTGATTTCGTCGATTGGGTTCCAGGACATTGCAACTTTGTAAGTCTCGGTGCTGCCTGAGGTGTTGTAGTCAGAGTAACGACCACCAAGCTCGAGTTCGAAAGTTGCTGGCAATGGAATGATCAACTCGCCGAAGATTTCTTTCACATTGTAAGAACCCGAAACCGATGGCGTTGCGCCACCCTGGCCGAGGAGCTGACCTTCGGAGAATACGGTATCAGAGTTGGATTCGAATACTTCCTTGCGGTATTCAACACCGATCACTGCCTGAATGCTGTCTTCTGCGCTAGGAACGGTCAGACCGAGGTCGCCCGTTACGTATGCGTTTGCGATGTATTCTTTCGTAATACCTTCGAGGACAGCAACGCCGGTCAGGCCACCAGCCTGGTCAGCGGTAACGCCTTGGTATTGGAATACATCATATTCTTCGTTTTCAAGAGCCTCACGGATGTTCGGCGCGAAGAAATCGTTTACGTAGTTGGATACGAACGTGGTCGAACCATACTGGAAGGACGCATCGTAGGACCAGCTGTCCGTGATGGCACCTTCAACACCGGTTACGATGCGGAAAGCGTTGTGGCTGATGAGGTTCGCACGAGGGCCACCCTCAACGTTACGCTTACCGATGTATACGCCGAATTGCTCGCCTGGGCCGATGCCGTACTGGTCGGTAAGCCACTGACGTTGAGCGTCATTCAGAAGACCAGATTCGTATGGCAGGTCGTACTGCTCGGCGAAGAAGGTACCGGACTCAGCAATCTGAGCATCGGTACGGTCACGCATGAAGCTTACTTCCATATATGGACGAGCGTGTTCGTTGATTTCGTAATCAATGAACGCACCAAATGTCCAGCGCTCATCAGGACGCATGAAGTGGTTAACCGGAGCGTAGTTATATACGTTCGAAGCACCGTCAACAAAGTTGCTGTTCGAATCAAGCGTCCAGCGGTTGGCGAAATCCATATCGTCTGGCGCACCAAGGTAGAAGTTTGGCACAACAGCGTTACCAGAACCACCACAAGACGTGCCTGAGCCGCTCAGGGCACATGACGAATAGTCACGACCAGCTTGCAGGAATTCTTCAACTTTACGCCATGTAGCATAAACTGTCGCGTGACCATTGCCGTCGGCAAATTCGCCACCCATGGTCAGGTCAACGTTGTACGCAACGCCGTCGATGCCGTTCGAACCCTCTGGGTATTCGAAGTTCTTGGCGTCCATCAGACCCTGGATGTAGTCGTTGTTGTTGTTGTGCTGATAACCGGAGATGCCAGCGCTGATTTCGATACCTTCGAAATCATCTTTCATCACGAAGTTAACAACACCAGCAACAGCGTCAGCACCATACGTCGCCGAAGCACCACCGGTGATTACTTCCGCACGCTCAACGAGAGACGCAGGAATTTGGTTGATGTCAGGCGCTTGTGACAGGCCGCCAGGCTGCAGGCGACGACCGTTTACGAGCACGAGCGTACGCTGTGAGCCCATACCACGAAGGTCAAGTGTTGCAGTACCGGTAGCACCGTTGGCGATGTAAGCTGTTTGCGCGGCTTCAATCTGCGGCAAGCTGTTCATCATGTCCTCAACCCGTGTGAAGCCCGACAGTTGAATGTCGGCGCTCGAAGTCACGGAGATCGGGCTAGCACTGGTGAAATCTTTACGTACGATACGGGAACCGGTGACCACGACCTCTTCCAGGTCAAATTCTTCAGCATCTGCATCTTGTGCGGATACACCGGTTACACCTGCGCCCAGCGCGAAGCTGGCGAGGAGTGTGGCGGCGCTGCCCATCAGGGCAGAACGACGCAGTTTCTTGAGTTCCTTAGACACTCTGCGTTTCCTCTTCTCTATTATTGCTTTCCAAGCACTCGGAATTCGCGGAAAATTTTAACCGCCCACAAGGTCTAGCCAGATTCTGTCCCTAAGCGACACAAAAGTTTAACGTTCAGCATGGTTGAGCTAATGTATTAAACGAAGGGTGTGTTATTTGCGCCACAGATATAAACGATAGATTATTTAGGGGTTAAACTACCGCTTTTTGGCGGTATCCCTAACTTTTAGCGCTATAAACCAAGGGTGGAGTGGCAAGAGATGGCGGCCTATAGTGGCCGGTGTGCCTCACGCGCCCATTTGGACAAGATCCACTTGGTTCCTGCCGTGGGCGGTTCGCCCGAATGCAGGCTGGCCATGTCTCCTTCACCCGCATCGTCTACGTTGGTGAACTGTAGAAAACTACCGCGTTCCCCATTGAAACGAAAGTCCGTATGGTGGAAGCAGGTCGCGCCGGCTTGATAGTCGTCGTTCAGATATAGAAGCCCAGTTTGTATTCGTTGACCGCCGTCTTGGAGATGGGGACGATGCGCAGGGAACGTTGGGTCGAAGAAATCGTAATGCGGCGCGTAGGATTGCCCTGTTTCATACTGTAAAAAAGACAGAGGATCCCCGTGGTCAATTGGTTGGCCCATAGCGCGCATCATTCGTGCGCTGACGGACAGGGTAACTAGGTCAGCCTCAAGCAGCCGGAAGTTGGCAAAGCTGTTGGTGCGCGTGCCGTCTACTATCTCGCCCGCTTGGGCATCATGCACGGTCGCTGCAGTCAGATGCGGCGATCCCGCCCCGATCATATAGTCACAGAGCAGACATGATAGAAAACCACGCTGCACGTAAACTGAAGGCGATTGGCTCACTGAGCGCTTTTTAGACAGCGGCCCTTCATGCGGCAATATGATCAGCCGCTTCATATCCCACCACGGGACCTTAGGGGCCAGAACCGGCGGTCGGGCGCGCCGCATTGTCTCGCCTGCAAATTGCTCGAGCCGGGTTTGTGCCAGCCTGTATCCGTCGTTGGCTGCTGCCGCTATCCATCCGAGCCCGGCGGCGTGATCGTCCGGGCGCTGTTCCGATAGAAGAGCGGCGCCCAGGAGGTACTTTGCACAGGGCTGGTCACTCTGCGCCGCAGAAAACAAAAGTGTGTGACGGAGTGAAGCCAGTCGTGGGTGGGGGCGCAGCATAACGGCAAGCTGCATCAGCGCGTTTGCATCACCTGCCTTAGCCAGGCGGCACAACCAACCGGTAGCCTTGTTCCAGCTCTGCTCTACTCCGGTCCCTGACGCGTAAAGGTTAACTGCCAGTCGGCCAGCCACTGAATGCCCCGTCTTTGCGATCGCAATAATGATCTGGGCCCCACCGCTTTCATCTTTTTGCACGTGCCGTCCGGCTATTGCCCAGACAGCCATTTGCAGCATGGCAGGCTGCCAGCCTGTATCCGCTGCCTTTCGTACCCATGAAAGCGCTTCTGATGGATTCCCCGCGCTGTCGTTTATCTGGCCAAGCTCAAGCATGGCTGCCGGATCGCCTGAGCTGGCTCGGGCAGTTAAACCAGTCATGTTGGTATTTATTGCATCGTGCATTTAAACTCGTGCTCCGGTTGCCTCCCGAAGGCAGTACGCCGGGCCTGAAGCCCGACGTGTAATTATTTTAAAAGACTGGCGTCTTTAGAAATTGGCGCGGAAGCCAAATGTGAAGCGACGACCAACCACATCATAGGTGCCGGCGTCGGTGTTAAGCTGACCGGCGACGCCCCGACCGAAAACAGGCGCTTTTTTGTTGAACATATTGTCAACATTGGTGAACAGCGAGATGTTTTCGTTCAGCTTGTAGCGCAGGCCAAGGTCGAAATAGTTCACCGACGGGATAACCGGCACCACGGTATCTTCAGCGGCACGGGTACCAAAGGCGACCCGTTCATCCATCACACTGTCGATATAGCGGTGACGGATCGATGCCGAAAAGTCCTCGATGGAGTAGGTCAGCCGTGTGGTAAACGACCATTTCGGGTTGGCGCGACCACAGATGGTGCGAACACCAATCAATCCGACACAATCGTTGGCCTCAACAAATGGGCTGCCCTGTGTGATGGATTCAAGGAAACGAGTGCCCAACACTTTGATGTCGAAGTTCCCGCCGACTGCGTCGAAGTTATAAGCTGCGGAGAAGTCGACACCTTTTGCCGTAAAGCGGGCAATGTTTTCGTTGAGCAGTGGCACTTTTTCGAGTTGCCCATCGCTGCGACGGGATGACAGCGCCTGACAGTATCTGTCATTTAGGTCCAGAACCTGGTTACAGGCGTCCATCGTACCTTGCAAACCGCCGCCGAGTGCAGCAATCGCGTCATCAACGACAATGCTGTAGTAGTCAGCCGTGATGGTCAGGCCAGGAATTGCTTCTGGTGTGACAACAGCGCCAACGGACCACGTCGTGGAGGTTTCTTCATAGAGGTCAGGGTTGCCGCCCAGCAGTGACTCGATTTGTGCATCGTTTTGCTGGAAGCCATCGATCTGGCCTTCTGGTACGCCAAGCAAGACACAGAAGTCACGCTCTGCCGCTGTGCGGTTAGCATCATCGTTACAGAAGTCTGTAGCGCCCGGGAAGCTATTGGATGCCCCGAGGAAGAGTTCCTGCACGTTTGGTGCACGCACCGCGTGTTGGTAAAGACCGCGAACCTTGATGTCGTCGATCGGACGCCATTCACCACCGATCTTGTAGCTTGTGACACCGCCTGCTGTTGAATAGTCAGAGAAGCGGATACCAGCTTCAATACCGAGGTATTGAGCGCCAGCGACGCCTGACAGAATAGGTACAACGGTTTCGAGGTATATCTCTTTTACGTCATAGCTGCCGCTTGTAGGCTGGCCCGCATTGAAGCCGTCGATATCACCTGTTGCAAGGAAGGTATCTGGCTGGGTGTTTGCCGATTCCTTGCGGTATTCAACACCGGCAGCAAAGCCGAGGTCACCACCTGGCAATTCGACAAGACTGCCAGCGATTGTGGCGCCGACCTGCTGCTGGGTTACAGAGGTCAGGTTGGTCGCAGCGATCTTGACATAATCGATCATTTCCTCGGTCATGCTGCCCTCACCGAACGGGTTGAGGACTACGCAACCATTCGCCGGATTGAGGCACTGGGTAGGATCGTTTGGATCAACCATAAGGCCTGCCCGGAACCGAGAAATGACGATATTACCGTCCTGGCGCTGGGAGGTTTCCGATTTGCCGTAATTATAAAAGAATTCCCAGTTCATCCCGTTACCAAGTTCGCCGTTAAGGCCGACGACATAGCGGAACATTTTATGATTGTCCTCGCTCAGGCGCGGACCAGCTTCGAGCATGCGGCGGGCGATCGACAGCTGGACTATGCCGTCGCCATCATCATCACGCGTCGCAAACAGGTTGCGCAGGTCGTTGGACATATAAGGGTTGTTCAGGTCAATATCGACGTTCGACTCAGAAAACGGGGTTGCAGCAAGCTGACGCTCGATCAGGTTGTTGGTGTACATCACTTCTGCAAACAGGTTGATGCTGTCGGTAACCTGATAGTTACCAAGGCCGGCGATGGAGTGGCGTTCCAGCGGTAGTTGCAGGTTGTTCACCGGGGCGAAGTTATAGGCATGCTGTGAGCCGTCGTAAGCCACTGGGCTGCCATTGGCATCCACGAGGTAGTTAAAGCCGCCGGAGCCGCTGAAACGCCCTTGCGGAATGGATGAACTACCACCCGGCAGGAAGATCGGGTCGCCGTTGTCGTCGGTAAATTCGTCAAGCTGTACTGCTGCGAAATCCCGGTCACCGGCAAGTGTCTGTTCTCGTTTCAGGTAGTTGCCATAAATGACCACGTTACCCCGGCCGTCGGCGAAGTTTCCGCCAAGGGTAAAGTCGGCGTTGTAGCGCTCCGAATCGCCTTCCTGGCTCAAGCCGTATTGGCCGTTCACCTGAACACCCTCGAAATCATCCTTGAGGATGAAATTCACAACCCCTGCCATAGCGTCCGAGCCGTAAACGGCAGATGCACCACCGGTTACGACCTCGACCTGTTTGATTAGTGCTGGCGGTATGTTGTTGAGGTCAACTACGCCGTTTGTCGCAGTGCCTACCATGCGGCGGCCGTTTACGAGCACGAGTGTCCGCGCCGTCCCGAGATTGCGCAGGTTGACGTTTGCTTGCCCATTGCCGGGGTTGTTTGTTGTTGGGCCGTTGCTTGACGCCGTCTGCGGTAAACCGTCAAGGACGCGGTCTACTTCAACGAAAGCACCAGCATTAATTTCTTCGCTGGAAATTACGTTTACGGGACTGTTGGCGATCAGGTCTTTCCGCGGGATGCGGGAACCTGTGACGACCACTTCTTCGAATTCGGCATCTGCATCCTGACTATCTTGCGCATATGCAGCCGATGTCGTGAGGGCCATCGCTGCCAGTACCGATGCGGTGCTGCCAAGAAGGCCTGCTTTAATGATCCTACCCTTATAAATATTCATTATATTCTCCTCCCAGTGAGAACTGTTGGTCCTAAAGAGGAGACAATGACGAACTAGAAATGGACCGAAATAAACAAGTCTTTACATTTTTTATACAGTTATATAACCAGCAAATACTGATACTGTGCTAAATGAAGCACACCAAAAAGTTATAGATTATTTAAATAGTTTATAATTTTATTAATATAGTTTAATTTTCTATTGTCTGACGGCGCGCGAGATGCGGTTGGGAGGGGTGTTCCGCTAGCTGTCTGCCCGCTGCGCAAAAGCTGCACAGATTCGAGCGTTTTTTGCGCAGTTTTGAGGCTTGGCGCGTGAAGCTGAAAAAAAAGGCGCAGCTCCAAGCCGCGCCTTCTTCCCAATTTATCCGTGGCTTTTAGTTAACGCGTTTCACGCGGAACGTCTTGCCGGTTTCTTCAACTGTCATAAACAGGCCTCCCATCTCGGTTTCCTGAATTTTAACCGCCATGCCGGACCTGATTCTACCGGGCCGGGAGCCATCCGCATGTTGCCAGATGTGTCCGTTTTCAAGCTTGATATAAAGGTCGCCAATCGCGGAGCGTTTGGTCGCCACAACGCTGCTGTGGATGGTGTTGAAACCGCCATCCGTTGCGCCGCGCTGACCAAATTCTTCAAGCGCCAGCGCTGCCAGGTCGGCCTGGCGTTGCTCTTCCGCAGCGATGATGGCTTCTTTCTCGGCTTTTTCGCGCTCTGCTTCAGCGCGGAGGCGGTTTGCCTCCTTTTCTGCAGCTGCTCGCAGTCGCTTGGCTTCGGCGCGCTCTGTGGCGGCAACGGCTTTCAGTCTTTCTGCCTCGGCCTTAAGATCACCGGCCTGTTGAAGCTGCGAACTTGCCCGTTTGAAATCAAAGACCGAGGCCGCTTTATCAAAACAAGACAGCCGTTCCGTGTTCTCGGCGATTCTTGCGCAGGCTTCAAAAGCCAGCAGGTTATTTTGTGCGTCTTCGGCGAATGCGCCGATGGTGGACATTCCCGATAGTGTCAGCGCGAAGCTGAGGTGCGCCAGTTTCATTCTTTGTATCCTTTGAATCTATAAGTCGAATAACAGGTAAAAGGCATCATTCAGCCCGCGTTTTTTTTGTTGCACACCCTTACCCGGTGAAGATGACCGGCAGATGAACAGTTGAGCCAAACGCGGCCGTTACTGGCTGTCGACCGCTAACGGTCTGTCCCCTGTATTCTCGGGGTATCCTCCGCGCTGTCCTGGTGAACCTCTGCATTGCTTTCAGCCAGTATCAGTGAACGCTGCATCTGGATCTGGGCAATGTCAGCCATCAGTCGCGTGCGTGCGGCGGCATATGTTTCCAGATCAGGTCCTTTAAGTTCTCGCCCTGTCGGCAGGTCCAGCGTGAGTGGATTCGTCTGCTTGCCGTTCATCATGACCTCGTAGTGCAGATGCGCTGCACTGACACGGCCAGTCGCGCCGGCATACCCGATAATCTGACCCTGCCTGACGCGCGCGCCCTGCTTAATGCCCTTGCCGTAGCGGCTCAGGTGGGCGTACGCGGTCTTATAGGTGCCATTGTGGCGGATGCGGATATAGTTCCCATAGGAGCCATACCGGCTTGCACGTTCCACCACACCATCGCCTGCTGCCATGATGGGGGTTCCAGTGCGCGCACGGAAGTCCACCCCCTTGTGCATACGTGTGTAGCCAAGCACCGGGTGTTTGCGTCGCCCGTAGCTTGAGGTGACGACGGTGACATCCAGTGGTGTTTTCATCAATGCCTTGCGGGTGCTTTTGCCTTCACCGTCAAAATAATCCTCGTCGCCGTTGGCATCGACAAAATAGTTGGCCTCCAAGTCACGCTTCCGCATCGTCAGCCGTGCCTGCAAAAGCTGGCCTTCCTGCATATCGCCGAAGTCAGGCGCATATTTACGTTCAAAATAGACCTGAAACTTGTCTCCGGTCCTGATTTCACGCTCGAAGTCGACATCGAAACTCATAAGGCGGATAAGCTCTACAATCACAGCGGTGGGCAATCCCTCCCGCTGTGCAGATAAATACAAGCTGTCAGTTATCTCGCCTTCCACGAGGCGGGTCAGGGAAATGGTGGAGATGGTTTCGCGGCTAGCCGTGAAACCTCCTTCTGTCGCGTTTACTACGGCTTCTGCATCAAAACTGTCGCGCATGCGCAGGCTTGCGACTTCCCCGTCGGCTGACATTTTGATTCGCACCTCCTGCCCGCGTTGCAGGCGGCGCAGGTTTGTCACATCGCGCAGTTCAGCGACAATCTTGTGAGCAGTGGGGGCAGATATGTCCGCGCGCAGCAGCAGGGCAATCAATGTCTCGTTACGCTTGAGATTATACGCCCGTTCTATCGGGGCTGCTGGTGCGACCGCAGTAATGTCTTCCGCTTCGGCCGACATGCTACCTGCTTGAGACAGGGTACCCTCGGTGGCCATATCTGTTGTCGGGGTGTCACCAGTATTCCCGGGGGCAGACTTATCTGTGCCGGTCAGCAGGTGCGCGATAACCAGAAGCAGTATACCTGAGGCGGCAATGAGCCCAAATCCAACTGGCGACTCGCTTGCCTTGCCAAGCCGAACAAAGCGATCCCTTGTGCCGTTGGGTAGCCGAAGTGTGGAGAAGCGGCCAAAAATCTCGCGCAGTCGAAACATCTATATCCCTTCTGATTCACGTTGGTCCGGTAACAAGAAGCTTTCTTGATTCTCTTTATTGGACCTGCTGAAAACAAACTACAGTCTTTATATATATAGGGCAACATGCCTGTCGCTTTAGAAGCTCTGCTTTAAGCTCTAGCAAACTGTCCTTAGCTTGGAAAGCCCGCGTTTCTGCGCCTTTTCGCGAAGGGCTGTAAAAAAAGTGCAAAAGAGGTAAAAAAGCGCTTGCGTAAATGGGGCCATACCCCTAGAAACCGCTTCACCGACGGGGCGCGCTGCTCTGCCGGACGGGACCCCCCGGGGTTCGCAGTCTGGTAAGGAATGCCGCAACGTCCCAACGATCTAGAGGGTGTTGAAAAACAGCCTTGACATGGTAGCTCCGGTTACCATATACAGGTCGACCTTGTCGCACGCTGACGAAATGTCCGGTCCGACACACTGCCTGACAGACGAAAGTATCAGGTGACTGGAATTTCCGGTCGGGCAGGATTTTGTTCTTTGACATTGTGGAATGGAAGGGAGATGTGGACGGTGGTCTGGTGACCATTGTTTAGATCTCAAGGATACTCCGGAGGTTTTGTAAGCCTCTTATGTATCCGGCTACTTCGAGAGAAGTAGTGTCAGTGAATTCTTGAGCACGGTGAGCGATCATCGTGAGGAAGATTTTCTGGTTGTGTGAAGAACGGTGGTTTTTACGGAAGCCATTAGGTTTCTTGTTCAACTTGAGAGTTTGATCCTGGCTCAGAACGAACGCTGGCGGCACGCCTAACA
>NZ_JBLXGZ010000013.1:0-90867 GCF_048260245.1 Kordiimonas sp.
GGCGGCGACCAAGGCGAGAGTAAAAATGGGCCAGTCGGGCAAAAGAGCCCCAGCCGCCAGCGTACCCAAAAGAACGCTGAGTGGTAGGCCAATCAGCAGCATGCGTAATGGGATATTGCGTTCGCGTATCAGTTCGCCAAGGTTTACTTTGGCGGCATCAAGGAAAAGCAGGATAACGAGAGCGATCTCGGCAATAAAGTGCAGGCCTTCCTGTGCACCCTCCTTTGGCAGTAGGCCTGAGTAGGACAACACAACCCCAAGACCAATGAAAACCATGGGAATCGTGACCATGGTCGATGCCATGCGTTTGGCCACTGTGGCTACGATTATGGTGATGACGGCCAGTATCAATAGTCCGGTCACATATTCCTCCTGCGGTCCCGAGCGCCCGATTGTAGGTATATCACACTGAATAGTAACGAATTTCCCGGCAGGGGATATCAATAAGTTGACCCGCTTGCTTGTGGCTTGAGCAGGATAAGATCTTGAGAAGGATTCACGTCGCCGTATCAGAGCCGAAACGTTGTCGGTGTGACAGCTCCGGCCCCGCTTGGGCCGGAGGATAATTTCTCTTCAAAAAGCCATGGTGTTTGATATACATATAAATACTACCGACGGTAGATTGTTCACTCGTTTTCAGGTAGGGGGGAAAGCATGACATCCATTACCCAGTTGAGGCCGCAGGGCGCCCAGATTCAGGGAAATATTGAACAACAGATGCGGCAGGTCCGGTGGCGGACGGTTAACGTCAAGGTCAGCGATGCCTTTCTGAAGGAGCACTTTACATTCCTCAACACTGCCGTGGTCCTTCGCTCAGGCAGGGAAGGTGTGCCCTTGATGACTACATCGGGCATATTTGGTGCCATTGAGCCGGGTCAGAAGGTACGGCTGACACCGGGAGAGGGGGCTGGTGTCGAAGTCTTGGAGGAAAAATGCGCTGGTCGCAGTCTGATCGATGAACTGGAAGAGAAATATCACACCCATACCTCGGTGCGGGAAGGTAGCGCGGTCTGTGTCAATGCCAAATGGATTTCGGTAAAGGATGGTGGCGCCATCCCCGGTCTTGGCGGTTCAGCCAACGTATTTGGGGGCACCGGTTCGCTTCTTGTCAACGATCCGATGCTTCAGTTTCCTGTTCTTGACACCACTCACCCCCACTATGAGGAGACCCTTGCGTATTATGGTGGCAAGCTGTTGAAGCCTCGCGAGAAATTCTTCATGGGGTTTGATGAAATTCTCTATGGCATGCAATATGATGGCCGCCTGCCTGACTATATTTCAGGTTATGCCCTTCAGCCCTTTGGTGGCGGGGGCTTGTTCGTGGAGCATCATCCTTTCCCTCATATTTTTCTGCCGCAGCCTGCGATGGACGGTCAGCCCGCAACCTCTTCGAAAATACTGCTGGGCCGCTTGATCGAAGACGCTCATAAACATCAGCCTTATGTACCCGCTTATCACTTCACCATTTTCAGGGTGCCGGCAGATGGTTCTGCGCTTACAATCCGGCCGAATACCATCCACAATGACAGCTTCACAAGCGGGCCTGAAACGGTGTATCTGGCCGATACGCCCGCCAATACGGTGGCGTTGAGACAGACAGCGCCTTACCAGAACCTTATGGCGGTTGATGTGGATGACGCACCGTCGGCTTGATCTTGGTGGGCCGACAAGAAAAGATACATAAGCGGTAATCTCAAGTTCCGCCTCCTGCTGTAGACCATTGGGCTGTTCCCGTGGGCCGAACTCCACCGGAGTTCGGCCGTCACACAAACCTTTAGAATCCGTGTCATGCACATACGCCGGGAGTAGCCGGTGTACCTTCAGGCATGCGGATAAATGTCTTTCCTTTCGTTGCTGGTGTTCGGTGCAGTAAGGGCCGTTCTGGCCTTGATGCATGTTGGCTGTTCGTATCTCCCATGCGCTCCCATAAGAATGCAGTTTTCCCGAATATAAATTTCGCCCAAATATTGAGAACATAAAGAAAACAAACGATGTTAAACCATTGTTTTATATTATTTATAATGGAAGCTCTGTGACTTTTCCTCACCCATGCTGGTGCATATTTTCCCATAAGCTCCCATTGACCACCCATGAAAAACCATGGTATCCCAAATAGGTCCAGAAGACGTTCTGGATGACCGCGCCTTGTTTCGCGGCAAGGGCGGGTAGCAAATTCGGGGGACTGTTGGGCAATGGCGTTTTTCCTGTCCACATTCACAAACAAGGTAGACAAGAAGGGGCGGGTCTCTGTGCCGGCCTCCTTTCGTACTGCCGTGTCCTCCAGCCACTTCCCCGGCATTGTTGTCTACCGGCCCTTTAACCTTCCGTGCATTGAAGGCGCGGACATAACTTTTCTTGAGCAGCTTTCAGACCGGCTTTACGGCGATTTTGGACCGTTCAACCCCGACCAGATGTCCGTTGCTACCGCCATTCTCGCCGGCGCCAGCCAGCTTGGTTTTGATCCGGAAGGGCGCGTCATGCTGCCGGGGGAGCTTCGAGAGTTCGCCGCGATCGACAGTCACGCAACTTTTGTAGGTCTCGGCCGCAAGTTCCAGATTTGGGGCGCGGACGCTTATGCGGCCCATCGTGAAGATCAGTTGGCACACGCTGCGGAGGCTGCGCCCAAGCTGCCGCCTTTCGGCGGTGGGGGTGCGACATGAGTATGTCTCAAGAGCCCCAAAATTCAGGTGCGCACATCCCGGTCCTGTTGGATGAGGTTGTCGCCGCGCTCGAGCCGAAGGCTGGCGAAGTCTATGTGGATGGGACGTTCGGTGCGGGCGGTTATACCCGCGCGGTGCTGGAGGCTGCCGACTGTCAGGTGATTGCTATTGACCGTGATCCTGATGCCATCAAGCGCGCAGAGCCGCTCAAGCGAGAGTTCGGTGAGCGGTTTGTCATGCTGGAGGGCTGTTTTGGCGACATGGCGGCGTTATTGCACGGTGTCGGGCATGACGCCGTTGACGGTGTCATGCTGGATATTGGCGTTTCCTCCTTCCAGATCGACGAGGCGGATCGTGGCTTCTCATTCCAGGGGGACGGACCCCTTGATATGCGCATGGCTCGTTCGGGTGAGAGTGCGGCAGATGTCGTGAATACATACGAGGAAGGGCGGCTTGCCAACATCATTTATGAATATGGCGAAGAGCGTAAATCACGTCGTATTGCGGCCGCCATTGCGAAAGACCGCGCAGATAAGCCGTTTGAACGTACCAAAGATCTATCCGGTTTGATTGAGCGCATTCTTGGTCGTCCGCCGGTGAAGAAAGGCCAGCGTGCGGTGCACCCGGCAACGCGCACCTTTCAGGCGCTGCGTATCCATGTGAACGACGAGCTTGGCGAACTGAGGCGCGGCCTGATGGGTGCGGAAGCAATGCTGAAGCCTGAGGGGCGTCTTGTGGTTGTGAGTTTTCATTCTCTTGAAGACCGCATTGTTAAGAACTTTATGGCCGAACGCGCAGGACGTGCAGCAGGCGGTAGCCGTCATCTGCCTGGGCCCATTGATGCTGGGCCGAAGGCATCCTTTTCATTGAAGAGCAAGGGTGCTGTGAAACCCGGTGATGAAGAGATGGACCGTAACCCGCGGTCTCGCTCCTCACGGCTTCGTGCGGCAGTGCGGACCGGCGCTCCGGCTTGGTCGTCTGTCCGGAAGAGGAGGGGCTGATGAGGCGGTTGTTTACTATCTTGGCGGCTTTCACGGCAATTCTTGCGGGTGCGGCGGTATTGCAGCTGAAGTTGGCCGTTCAAGAAAAGGCAGATGAGGTCAGGGCACTGGCAAATATAATTCATGAAGACCGGGAGGCTATCAGGGTGCTGGAGGCTGAGTGGGCTTTTCTTACCACGCCCCGGTCCCTGCAGGAAAAGTCGATCCGCTTTTTGGCGTTGATGCCACCCACCGCCGAGCAAATCCTGGAGGAACCGACACGCATTCCTTTCCGGCCTCGCGGCGTGGAAGCCGAGGAAGACCCTGGTGTACTACTGCCAGCCAGTGAGCGTGAGGGTGTCGGCCAGAAGCCGGAAAAAGAGAGAGGGACAAGCTTGTGAAGTCGGCGTCGTCAGTTGCAGGGCTCTCCTTTCAGGGGCAGCAAAAGAGCGCACTTGAAGTAGCCCGCAACCGCTTGATGGTTGCGGTCTTGCTATTTTTTGCGGCGTTTGTGGTGATGATGGTGCGCACGATAGAGCTTGGCCTGTCGACACCGGAAAACACTCAGGTTGCAGCGCGCCAGATTGTTGTGCCACCTGTCGTCTTCTCTCGTGCCGATATTCGGGACCGAAATGGCGAAGTGCTGGCAACCAACCTTGAAAGCGCTTCGCTGTACGCCAATCCGCAGGAGATAAAAGACCCTCATGAAGCGGCGGTGCAGCTTGTTTCTGTTCTCTCGGACCTGTCGTTGGCCGATGTGGAGGAGAAGCTGAGCTCCAGTCGCCGTTTTGTGTGGCTTAAGCGTAAACTCAGCCCGCGTGAAAAGTGGCAGGTTAATGCGCTTGGCATTCCGGCTTTCTATTTCCAGCGTGAAGAAGAGCGTGTTTACCCACATGGTCGTCTTGCAGCTCACGCGCTTGGTTTTGTTGATGTCGATGGAAACGGCCTCGGTGGGGTCGAGCGATATTTCAATGACAGACTGTCCGACAAGGCACTGACAAACGAACCAATTCGGCTTTCCCTTGATGCGCGGGTGCAATATGCGCTGACCGACGAGCTTGAAGCGGCTATGAGTGCCCATCAGGCGAGCGGCGCTGCCGGACTTGTTATGGATGTCAACAGCGGCGAGGTCATTGCCATGGTCTCATTGCCGGACTTCGACCCCAACAGTGTCAATGGGGCAGGAGGCAAGGAGCGCTTCAACCGTGTTACTCAAGGTGTGTACGAGCTGGGGTCTACTTTCAAAACGTTCACCTTTGCAGCGGCACTGGATAGTGGCGTAGCGACGCTTGACGATGGATATGATGCGACAAAACCCTTGCGTATCGCACGGTTTACTATTCAGGACGATCACCCGAAGGCACGCTACATGAGCCTGCCGGAGATTTTCGCCTATTCGTCGAACATTGGTACAGCGCAATTGGCATTGGATCTCGGGACTGAGCGTCAGCAGGCTTTTCTCAGCCAGATCGGCCTGTTGCAGCCTGCGACGATTGAGTTGCCAGAGGTGGGGGCGCCTCTTTATCCGGATACGTGGCGCAAGATTTCCACAATGACAATTTCCTATGGGCACGGCATTGCTGTCAGTCCGTTGCAGTTAGCATCCGGAATTTCTGCAATGGTGAACGGTGGTCGCCTTAACACCGCCACGCTTATCGAGAATTCTCAGGAATGGCCAGCCGGTAAACAGGTTATCTCACAATCGACCAGCCGTAAAATTCGTCAGCTTCTACGCTTGACGGTAAAAAAAGGTACAGGTGGTCGCGCTGACGCCGTGGGCTACCGGATCGGTGGCAAGACGGGTACAGCAGAGAAAGCTGTAGCGGGCGGCTATGACACCCGCGCGCTGATTTCCTCGTTTGTCGGCGCGTATCCAATGGATGATCCACGGTATGTGGTTTTTGCCCTGTTGGATGAACCTCGCGGCACCAAAGAGACCTTTGGTTTCCGTGGCGGGGGCTGGGTTGCGGCTCCTGTTGTGAAAAATGTGGTGCTGCGCACCGCACCGCTTCTCGGTGTGGCACCGCGGCGCGAAGATGATGGCCTTTACCAACGGGTCGCATTGATGATTGAAAAAGACTAGGAAGGCGAACGTGGCTTAAATGGCGGTGGCACTGGCACAGCTTCTGGGCGGGACGACCGACACCGGGGATATTATGATCTCTGGCATGACGGCTGATAGTCGTGCCGTTAAAAAAGGTGTTCTCTTCGCCGCCCTGCCGGGAAGCAAGCTTGATGGTCGCCATTTTATTGGTGATGCCATAGCTGCCGGTGCTTCGGCTATCCTGACAACCGAGAATGCGCGGCCGGCAGGAACAGATGTCCCTTTTATTGAAGACGCGAACCCCCGGCGTCGTTACGCACAGTTGGCGGCGCGCTTCTGCGGTCAGCAACCAGCCATTCAGGTGGCTGTTACCGGAACTAACGGAAAAACATCCGTTGCTGATTTTACCCGCCAACTTTGGCAGATTACGGGGCGCCTGGCCGCGAGCGTGGGGACGCTTGGCGTTAAGTCAGAAAGTTATCAGGAGCCGGGAGGGCTCACAACGCCTGATCCTATGATTTTGCACAGTGCTTTGCATAAACTGGCAACAGCCGGCATTGGCCATGTGGCGGTAGAGGCATCAAGCCATGGCCTTGACCAGTTCCGTCTGGACGGGATGCGCCTGCAGGCAGCAGCTTTCACCAATTTGACCCGCGACCATCTGGATTATCACAAAACAGAGCAGGGCTATTTTTATGCCAAAGCGCGATTATTTGGTGACTTGCTGGGCCCGGACGCCACGGCTGTAATTAATGTGGATGACCGCTGGGGCTGTATTCTGGAAGATATCGCATGGGCACGTGGTCTTTCCCTCATTACCGTGGGTCGGCATGAGCGTGCAGTATTACGTCTTTTGGATCAGTCAGTTACCCCGAGAGGCCAAATGCTTGACGTGGCATATGGGGGTGCGCGTTACCACATTGACTTGCCGCTTGTAGGGGAATTTCAGGCACATAACGCGCTTGCCGCAGCTGGCCTTGTCCTTGCGACAGGTGGACAGCCTGCTGCAGTCTTTCAGGCGCTTGCGCTCCTCAGGGGCGTGTCTGGGCGTATGGAACTGATCGGCACCACAGATACAGGCGGTGTCGTGTTTGTCGATTACGCCCATACACCTGATGGTTTGAAAACCGTCTTGGCTGCCGCGCGAGCTCATAACCCCAACAGCCTGCATGTCGTGTTTGGCTGCGGCGGCGACCGGGATGCGGGCAAGCGCCCGCAAATGGGTCAGATCGCATCTGATCTGGCTGACCATGTATATGTGACAGATGACAACCCGCGCAGTGAACCTCCTGCTGCAATTCGCGCGGAAATCCTGAAGGCATGTCCGTCTGCACGGAATGTAGGGGACCGCCGTACCGCCATCGAGGCTGCTGTGACGGCGCTGAAGGCCGGCGACATGTTGATCGTCGCCGGAAAAGGGCATGAAGAGGGCCAGACTGCTGGCGGACACGTGTTGCCTTTTTCGGATGTCGAAGTCGTTCGGGAAATACTGGGCTGCTGTAACGAGCGAAACAGGGGGTGAGCGGTGGACTTTGAAGAACCATTATGGACATCAGCCGAGCTGTTGGCGACCTGTGGGGGAGTGGGCGCCCAGCCATGGTATGCAGACGGCGTGCATACTGACAGTCGTGAGGTCATGCCCGGCGATATGTTCATTGCCCTGAATGGCGCGAAGCTCAATGGCCATGATTACGTGGCCGACGCATTTTCTCGTGGGGCAGTGGCCGCGCTTGTGAGTGAAGATATTGCTGTCGCTGAAGCGTCTGCGCTCAGGCTTGTGCATGTTAATGATACACTGGAAGCTTTGAGGCGCATGGCTGCTCACGCTCGCAACCGCGCTCCCGCGCGCGTCGTGGGCGTGACGGGCAGCGCCGGGAAAACCAGTGTGGTTCAGGCGCTGCGCCAGGCGCTCGGACGCACGGAAGCTACACACGCCAGTATGAAGAGCTTCAACAACTATATTGGCGTGCCTCTTTCGTTGGCAAGAATGCCGCGTCATAGCCGCTTTGGGGTGTTTGAGCTGGGCATGAACATGCCCGGAGAGATAGCGCATTCGGCGCGTTTGATTGCCCCCGACGTGGCAGTAGTTACGGCTGTTGGGGCCGCCCATGCGGCGGGCTTCGAAAAACTGTCGGATATTGCCCGGGCAAAAGCTGAGATTTTTGACGGCTTAAAACCTGATGGGTTGGCCATCCTGGGTATGGACCACGATTGGGCGGAGACTTTGAGGGCTGAAGCCAAATCCTGCGGGCGAGATTATATGACGGTGTCTGTCACGGGGAATGCCGACGTGCGTCCTTTGCGCATGACCGAGCACGGCACTTGCTCGTGCCTGACAGCGGATATCGCCGGGACCACAATTACCTACAAGGTTGGCCAGCCTGGCCGAGAGTGGGTGCTCAACAGCTTGCTGGTTCTGGCAGCAGTGAAAGCCGTTGGCGGCGACCTGGGACATGCGGCCCTTGCTTTATCGCGGTTGCAGGCGGAGCCGGGTCGCGGACGTATCCATGCCTTACAGATGGGCCGCGCAGGCTGTACGCTGATTGATGACAGCTATAACGCCAATCCGCTCAGCATGACAGCAGCCCTCCGGCGCCTTTCGCTCGCAACAACCAAAGGTGTTGGGAGACGTATTGCGGTCTTGTCGGATATGAAGGAACTGGGTGAGCGTAGCGAGGAAATTCACCAGAAGCTGGCGCGGGATCTTGAGCGGTTCAATGTCGACAAGCTGATCGCATTGGGCCCCTGCATGACCAAAGTGGGGCGCCGCGCCGGGGTGAATACCGAATATTGGGAGCTGGATAAGTTTACAGCCAGAAATCTTGCAGAATTACTGCGCGACGGCGATGCAATAATGGTAAAAGGGGCCAACAGTGCAGGTTTGGCTTCACTTGTCCGCGAATTGCTCGATATCGCTGACCGGGAAATGGCCGATGACAGCGCTGACGGAATGTTAGGAGTGCGCCATGCTTTATAATCTTCTGGCTCCGCTTGCGGACCAGTACAGCATTTTCAATCTGTTTCGGTATTTGACGTTCCGTACCGGCGGTGCGGTGCTGACGGCACTTGTTATCTGCTTTATTTTTGGTCCGATGATCATTCGTTGGCTTAAGACAAAGCAGAAAAAAGGCCAGCCAATTCGCGAAGACGGTCCACAAAGTCATATTATAAACAAAGCGGGCACTCCGACGATGGGTGGTTTTATGATTTTGCTAGGGCTTGGTGTTTCAACTTTCTTGTGGGCAGACCTTTCTAACCCATATGTCTGGGCGGTGATGGCCGTGACCTTAGGTTTTGGTGCGATAGGTTTCGTTGATGATTATCTTAAGGTCACGAAACGGACATCCGACGGGGTGTCGGGGAAGGTCAGGTTATTGCTTGAATTCGCGATAGCGGGTGCGGCTGCTTGGCTTGTTGCCGATCTCGAGAGCCCGACACTTGCGTTACCCTTCGCCAAAAACTTGTTGATTGATCTTGGTTTTCTATACATCCCCTTTGCGATGCTGGTGGTGGTCTGGTGTGGCAATGCGGTGAACCTTACCGATGGGCTGGACGGACTTGCAACGGTGCCGGTGATTATAGCGGCCGGCGCATTTGGCTTTATCGCCTATCTCGTTGGCAGTAGCGTCTATAGCGGCTATTTGGGCGTACCCTATGTCGCCGGAGCGGGTGAACTTGCCGTTCTCGCTGGTGCGATAATTGGCGCAGGCCTTGGGTTTCTCTGGTTTAATGCACCTCCGGCTATGGTATTTATGGGCGACACCGGATCGCTGGCTTTGGGCGGTGCTCTGGGCACAATGGCTATTGTAACCAAACATGAAGTCGCGCTGGCGATCATTGGCGGCCTGTTCTGGCTGGAGACGATCTCGGTGATCGTACAGGTGCTCTCCTTCAAGCTGACAGGCAAGCGCGTTTTTCGCATGGCGCCGTTGCATCATCACTATGAACAAAAGGGCTGGGCGGAACCGACGATTGTGATCCGCTTCTGGATCATTGCGGTGATACTGGCGCTTGTGGGCCTCGCCACGTTGAAGTTGAGGTAAGCTGCATTGATTACGGCACAGGCATATAGGGGTAAAAAAATCGGCGTGTTCGGCCTTGCGCGTACCGGCGTTGCGGCGGTGCGAGCTCTCGAAGCCTCCGGCGCCGGCGTGTATGCCTGGGACGATAGCGAAGTACGGCGTTCGGCAGTGAGTGCGAACGCCGTTCACAATCTTTATGATGTGGACTTCAACACCCTAGACGCAGTGATGCTGGCGCCGGGCGTGCCGCTCACGCATCCAGAGCCTCACTCATTGGTAAAAAAATGTATCGCATCGAATACGCAGATCATCAGTGATTTTGATGTGTTTGAGGCGGCTCGTCAGGACCTGCCCTCCCACAAGGTGGTTGCCATTACGGGCACCAACGGCAAGTCTACGACGACAGCACTTGTTGGCCATATGGTTGCCGAGTGTGGCAAGCCGGTGGCGATTGGTGGTAATATTGGCACCGGAATTTTGGCGCTGGACCCTCTTGTTGAGGGCGGCGTGTATGTGCTTGAAATGTCGTCTTTCCAACTGGATTTGACGAAATCTTTCAGTGCCGATATCGGTATTCTGCTGAATGTCACGCCCGATCACCTTGACCGTCATGGCGACGTGGCGGGATATGTTCGAGCGAAAAAACGTCTATTTGACATGCAGATGGACTCAAGTGCGGCTGTTGTCAGTGTGGATGATGATCATTGTGCGGCGCTCATCCCGATGGTGCAAGGCCGTGTGGTGCCGATCTCTGTTGAGAGGGCCGTTGTGGGCGGCATTTATATTTCGAACGGAGAGCTTTTTGACGGCCTCGACGGTGACCCGGTGTCCTATGGCGACCTTGGCGCACATGCTCCGATGCTGTTGGGCAGTCATAACTGGCAGAATATGGCAGCCGCCTATGCAGCGGGGCGACTTCTTGGTTTCACGGGCGAACGCATTTTACAAGCTTTCGGCAACTTCCCGGGCTTGGCACATAGGCAAGAAACCATAGGCTTTATCCGCGGTGTGCGATTCGTAAATGATAGCAAAGCCACAAATGTGGACGCCGCATCCCGGGCACTGCGGGCGTTCAAGGATATCCACTGGATTGCAGGGGGGCGTCCGAAGGAGAAGAATTTTTCGGCCCTCGCACCCTTGATGGAGCGAGTGAAACAAGCGTATTTGATTGGCGAAGCGGCGGACGCGATTGCGCACGACGTTGGCGCGCATGTCGGCATTACAGACTGTAGTGATCTGTCGCAGGCGCTGGAGCGTGCTTTTGCCAACGCGGTTGAAGGGGACGTGATCCTGCTTTCCCCTGCCTGTACGGCCTTTGATCAATTTGCGGATTTCGAGGTGCGCGGTGCGGCTTTCCGTAAACTGGTTGAATCGATTGAAGGGGACGCGGCATGATTGCTTTTTCCAGAAGCGATAATTCGGTCCTGTCTCGTTGGTGGTGGACCGTCGACCGCTGGATGCTTGCTTTGGTGTTGGTGTTGATTACGGTTGGCATCTGGCTGACGCTGACCGCCAGCCCGGCGGTCGCTGAAAGACTTGGTCTCGATGTGTTGCATTTTGTCAAGCGGCAGGCATTTTTTCTTTCTGCAGCACTGGTAACGGTGCTGGGTATTTCCATGATGTCCACGGCGATGGTACGGCGCATGGCCGTACTTGGCCTGCCGGTTATGATGGGCCTGATGGCTCTGACCTTATTGATAGGACCTGAGATAAAGGGCGCGACGCGGTGGCTGCAAATTGGGAGCTTCACCTTGCAGCCCAGCGAGTTTTTGAAGCCTTTTTTCATAGTGACGACGGCTTGGGTTCTTTCGTCTCATTTCACCGACGAAAAAATTCCCGCGAAGCGAGTTTCGTTTGGTCTTTACCTTTTGGTCGTGATGCTTCTGGTGTTGCAGCCTGACTTTGGCCAAACCATTCTGATCAGCGCTGTTTGGATGGCACAGATGGCTCTTGCGGGCCTGCCACTTATGTGGCTGATGCTGGCGGGTGTAGTCGGGATTCTGGGGCTCGGTCTTGGGTATGCACTTTTGCCGCACGTGGCAAGTCGAATTGACCGCTTTATCAACCCGGAAAGTGGGGATACCTACCAGATGGATAAAGCCATGCAGGCTTTTGAAAGTGGTGGGCTTCTTGGCAAGGGGCCAGGCGAGGGTGCTGTCAAGCTGCACCTGCCCGATGCGCATACCGATTATATCTTTGCCGTGGTCGGGGAAGAGTTTGGAGCCATCGCATGCGTAATGTTGCTCATTTTATTCGCAGGCCTTGTGGTGCGCGGACTTGCGCACCTTCTGGAGGAAGAAAATCCCTTTCGTCTGCTCGCAGCGTCAGGCCTTATCATGCAACTGGGCATGCAGACGCTGATCAATGTTGGTGTGAATTTGGCCTTGCTACCTTCAAAAGGCATGACCTTGCCGTTCATTTCATACGGCGGCTCCTCAATGCTTGCCCTTGCGATCGGTATGGGAATGGTCCTCGCTCTTACACGGCGGAACCGTTTTATCAATCCGGGCATTGATCCCTTGGGTTGGAGGGCCGCTGAATGAGCAGTAAGCTGCATATCGTGCTGGCTGCTGGTGGAACCGGCGGTCATATGATGCCCGCCGAAGCCGTGTCGGATGTTCTGACGGGGCATGACCATGATGTGCTGCTGATTACCGACAGCCGGGGTGATGCTATTCGCAATGCCATGGTGGACGCGAACCGCCATGTGCTTAAGGCGTCAAGTCATATGGGCGGGGGCCTTGCTGCGAAGGTGGGTTCGCTATACTCCGTCATCAAAAGCACGCTGCAGGTGCGTGCGCTGTTCAATAAGCGTCGCCCGGCGGTCGTTGTGGGTTTTGGCGGGTATCCGTCACTCCCTGTCGTTTTGGCCGCCCGGAGCCTCGGAGTGCCCTATGTCCTGCATGAGCAAAATGCAGTGCTGGGTCGTGTAAACCGATTAATGGCGGAGAATGCGCGGGTTCTCGCGTTGTCACTTGAGCATAGCCAGCGCGTCCCGAAAGCAGCGTATACCGAAGTAACAGGTAATCCCGTCCGGCATCTCATCTCGAAGTTGTCGAATATTGCCTATTCGGTGCCGTTTGGCTTTGGTGATATTCGCTTGCTGGTGATCGGCGGCAGTCAGGGAGCACGCATCCTCTCAGACGTGGTTCCTGCGGCATTGGCGTCACTGCCGGAGGATCTGCGGTCCCGAATTGAGATCACACATCAGGCGCGTGACGAAGACGTCGAACGTGTGAAAGCCGCCTATGCCGCGTCGGGAATTGCGCATACTGTTCAGTCCTATTTCGATGATGTTGGTGCGCTTTTGTTACGCTGCCAGCTGGTGATTTGCCGGTCAGGAGCCTCGACCGTAGCCGAACTTTCCGCCATGGGGCGGCCTGCTATCATGGTGCCGTTGGCGATTGCCGCAGATGATCACCAAAGCGCCAATGCGGGTGTGATCGAACGCGCTGGTGGTGGTTGGGTTATGCAAGAAGAAAATTTTACGCAAGAGACGCTTTCGGAGAAACTACAACTCCTGCTGACTGACCCGTCCATGCTGCGCGATGCATCTGATGCAATGCGTGGCATCGCTTGTCTCGACGCTGCTGAGCGTCTTGCCGCGATCATTGAGAGTGTTGCTTTAGAGGAGGCCGAAGCCTGATGAAGGGTATCCCATTTGATATTGGTACAGTGCATTTTGTGGGGATCGGTGGCATCGGCATGTCCGGTATTGCAGAGGTAATGCATAACCTTGGCTATAAAGTTCAGGGTTCGGATATGACCGAAAACGCCAATGTACTTCGTCTTCAAGGGCTGGGTATCGATGTCAAGATCGGCCAACGTGCCGACAACCTTGGTAACGCGCAGGTGTTGGTGGTATCCTCGGCAATACAGGCTGACAACCCGGAAGTCCTCGCGGCACGGGAGGCACTTATCCCTGTGGTGCGCCGGGCGGAAATGCTGGCGGAGTTGATGCGTCTCAAGTGGTGTGTTTCTGTTGCGGGAACGCACGGCAAAACGACGACGACATCAATGGTTGCCGCAGTGCTTGAGGCGGCTAACATTGATCCGACTGTGATTAACGGCGGTATTATCAACAGCTACGGCACCAATGCCCGCCTTGGCGAGGGTGACTGGATGGTGGTGGAAGCCGATGAAAGTGACGGCACCTTCGTCAAGCTGCCAGCTACCATCGCAGTGGTTACCAATATGGACGCTGAACACCTTGATTTCTATGGCACCTTCGAGGCGGAAAAAGAGGCGTTCAAAGCGTTTCTGGATCGTATTCCGTTTTATGGTGCAGCAATTCTTTGCGTTGACCACCCGGAAGTTCAGGGGTTGATGCGCCACCTGAAGGGTCGGAAATTCATTACATACGGCATGTCTGCGCAAGCAGATGTCCGGGCGATAAACATCATCTCAAGACAGGGAACGGTCACCTTTGATGTGGCGGTTCGCGCCCGTGTCGCTGGTGAAGACCATGTTATCGAGGGTGTTAGCCTGCCGATGCCGGGCTCTCACAATGTGCAGAACGCGCTTGCGGCTATCGCCGTTGGCCTTGAGATGAAAGTTGACGACGAAACACTCAAATCCGCGTTTGCCAGTTTTGGTGGTGTAAAACGGCGTTTTACCAAAACTGGCGTGGTCAATGATATCACGATTATTGATGACTATGGTCACCATCCAGTAGAGATTGCTGCCGTTCTCAAGGCTGCTCGCGACAGTTTTGACCAGCGCGTCATTGCTGTAGTGCAGCCACACCGGTACACCCGACTAAAGACCTTGTTCGAAGAATTCTGTACCTGCTTTAATGATGCGGACACTGTCATCGTGGCGCCGGTCTATGAGGCGGGAGAAACTCCTATAGAGGGCGCGGACCGTGATGGTTTGGTGGCTGGGCTGAGGGATCATGGCCATCGCCAGGTTGACGCTATCTACGGCGAAACAGATCTCGCAGAGACCGTTTACCGGCATGCTGGCCCGGGCGACGTTGTGGTCTGTCTTGGAGCCGGTTCAATCAGCAAGTGGGCAAACGACCTGCCTGCCGCTCTGGAGGCCATGGAGAGCAAACAATGATGACGGCATCCAAACATTACGCTTTTATAGACCGTTTGCCGCATGTCAGAGGGCGGTTGGTTGAACAGGCGCCGCTTTCACGACTGAGTTGGTTCAAAACAGGGGGGCCGGCGGATGTGCTTTTTGAACCCATAGACGAGGATGATCTGGTTTCGTTCCTACGCCATGTGCCGAGCGATATTCCGCTGACTGTCATTGGCGTTGGCTCGAATCTGCTCGTTCGTGATGGTGGCGTCGAAGGTGTAGTTATCCGCCTTGGACGTGCCTTCTCAGATATACAGGTTAGAGCTGGTGTCATAAAGGCCGGTGCAGGGGCCATGGATGTTCATGTGGCACGCGAAGCGGCCAAGGCAGGCGTTGGCGGTCTCGAGTTCATGGTCGGTGTCCCGGGCACGGTTGGCGGTGCTCTGCGTATGAACGCCGGCGCTTATGGCCGCGAAATCAGCGATGTGTTGATTCACGCACATGCAGTGGATCGTTATGGCCATGTTCATGAATTGCGGTCTGACGATTTTGGCTTCGGTTATCGGTCCTCCGCAGTTGGTCGAGACCTCATTTTTCTACGCGCGTCCTTTCAGGGCAAGACCGACGATGAAGCCGCGATCCGGAAACGGATGAATGAGATATCTGCTGAACGGCAGGAAAGTCAGCCAATAGGCACCCGCACGGGCGGTAGTACCTTCAAGAATCCGGCAGGGAAAAAGGCTTGGGAGCTGATTGATGCTGCTGGCTGTCGCGGTATGCGGGTCGGCGATGCAGAGGTCTCAGAAAAGCATTGCAACTTCATCATAAATCATGGCGCTGCAACAGCGACTGATATCGAAACACTGGGTGAAACGGTGCGCGAACGTGTGAAAGATAGAACGGGTGTTTTCCTTGAATGGGAAATTGCCATTATTGGCCGTAAGCCGGAAGTGGAAGCGGTTTGATGCTGAGTGTTATTCGACATAAGCGCGGCCTGGTTCTTACGCTTGCGTTGCTTACAAGCGGCATCGCCTATGGCACATGGCTCGCGCCAAGTGTTGATGCTTGGTTTGTGGAGCGATCACGTGATGCTGGCTTTGTGCTGGATGACTTGGAACTCGCTGGACTTGTGCGGACTAATCGCAGCGACGTTCTCGCCGCTCTGGATGTGGATAAGGGCGTGCCGCTCCTGTCTATTGACCTCGAGCGCATTCGAGCGCAGTTGGAGCTTCTGCCGTGGGTTCAAAAAGCGGAAGTTACACGTATTTTGCCTGGCAAGCTGAAGGTTAAGTTGCAGGAGCGCGAGCCATTTGCGCTTTGGCAACAGGACGGGCAGGTCCGCTTGATAGACGATACCGGGCACATTATCACCAATCGCGGCCTCAGTAATTTTTCGCACTTGCTAATGGTAGTGGGTCACGGGGCAGACGTTGAGGCTGCAAGTTTGTATGCATTGCTTGAGGCCGTCCCGGTCATTGCCGGGCGTGTCAAGACGGCGGTCCGAGTGGGTGGGCGGCGTTGGGATCTGGTTTTTGATAACGGCGTACGGTTGAAGTTGCCCGAAGCTGCCCCGTCGGCTTATGACGCAGCGGCGGCATGGCAAAAATTTGCCAATCTTCAGGCCGAGTATCGCTTGTTGGAGCGTGAGGTGAGTGTCATTGATATGCGCTTGCCAGACCGAATGATTCTGAGGGTTTCCCCTGAAGGCCATCGCCTGATGGACGGAACTGGTTGGGCAACTTAGGAAAGTGTCGAGTTTATAACATGAAAACAGTTAATGGCACACCCGAAGGACTTGTCGCGGCGCTTGACGTCGGGTCGGCGAAAGTGGCGTGCCTCATCGCAGAAATTCAGTCAGACGGCCTGATCCGCGTCCGGGGTGTTGGCAACCGTACCTGCGAGGGCGGTGTCTCAGGCGGTGCCATCGTTGATATGGAGATGACGGAAAAAGCTATCCGTGCTTCTGTTGACCAGGCAGAGAAAATGGCGGGCGAGACAGTCAGTGATGTGTATCTTACCTTCTCCGGCGGAGAGCCCAAAAGCCGTATCGTTGAAGTCAATGTAGACATCGCGGGACATGCGGTCAGCCAGTCTGATCTGGACAAGGCAATCACTCTCGCGAAAGAGCAGGTCGATTTTGCCGAAGACGGGTTGTTGCACGCGTTTCCTGCGGCCTATGCGGTCGATGGCAATTTTGGTGTGAAAGCACCGCTTGGCATGTATGGCAAGAAACTCAGTGTCGCATTGCATGTCGTGACATGTTCTGCCGGTCCGCTCCAGAACTTGCAGGCCTGTGTCCGCCGCGCACACTTGAATGTTGCAGGCGCCGTGGTGACCCCATTTGCGGCAGGCCTGGCAACTCTCGTTGAGGACGAGGCCAAGATGGGAGCCGCTTGTATCGATATTGGTGCGGGAACCACCTCCATTGCTATATTTGCGCAAGGGGCCCTCGTTCATGCAGAGGTTCTTCCCATCGGCGGAGGCCAGATTACGGAACAGGTCGCCCGCAAGCTTTTGACGCCATTCGAACATGCGGAACGTCTGAAGACCTTCAATGGGGCGGCAATGGTGGACTCGCTGGATGAGCGGCTAGAGATCGAGGTCCCACAGCTCGGCGAAGAAAAGGAAGACGCGGTTTTACGCATGCCGCGGAGCGCGCTTACGAGCGTCATACAGAAAGAACTGGAACTGCTCTTTACGACGATCACGGAACGATTTGAGGCATGTGGCTTTGCAGGCGTTGCAGGCCGCCGGGTGGTGCTGACAGGCGGTGTGGCGCAGGCCGAGGGTGTAAGGGACCTTGCAACCCGCGTCATGGGCAGGCAGGTGCGGATTGGTAAGCCGGAGCTGGTTAATGGCCTTCCGCAGGCTGCGCAGGCGCCAACCTTTGCGGCTGCGGTAGGGTTGCTGATATATGCCGCGAAGCGACCGGTGGAAGATGCTGTTCAGAATAAGGGTAAAAATAAACGAACCCCACCCCCAGCAAACGCGCTGAGCCGTCTGTCGCGCTGGGTAAGGGAAAACTTTTAACGGGCGGATTCATGGCGCTGGTATCGGCACCAAGGGCGATATAAAAGAGATCAAACGGAGGTATTGGGCAATGTCTATAGATTTTGGAAATACGGAACTGACTGAGTTGACACCGAAAATTTCGGTAATTGGCGTTGGCGGAGCGGGCTGTAACGCAGTCAACAATATGATCGCTGCTCAATTGCAGGGTGTCGATTTTGTGGTGGCGAATACGGATGCGCAGGCACTTGCGAATGCTGCGGCCGACAATCGTATTCAATTGGGCGTAGAGATAACCCAGGGATTGGGTGCAGGCGCGCAGCCTAAAATTGGAGAGGCGGCAGCGGAAGAAGCTGTGGATACAATCGACAGTATCCTAAGCGGCTGCCATATGGCTTTCATTACTGCAGGTATGGGCGGCGGAACGGGCACCGGCGCAGCACCTGTTATCGCGCGCAGGGCACGGGAAAAAGGCATTCTTACAGTTGGTGTGGTCACGAAGCCGTTTCAGTTTGAGGGTGGCCGCCGCATGAAGATTGCGGATGCCGGTATTCAAGAGCTGGCCAACCATGTTGATACGCTGATTATCATTCCGAACCAGAACCTGTTCCGTGTTGCGAACGAGCGCACAACCTTTGCAGATGCCTTCAATATGGCAGATGAGGTCCTGCATTCGGGTGTGCGGGGCATTACGGATCTTATGGTGATGCCGGGTCTTATCAACCTCGATTTTGCCGATGTGCGTACTGTTATGTCCGAAATGGGTAAGGCCATGATGGGTACAGGGGAGGCTGAAGGCGAAACGCGGGCTCGTGATGCCGCCGCTGCTGCCATATCGAATCCCCTTTTGGAAGAAGCGTCGCTCAAGGGAGCGAAAGGTGTGATCATCAATGTGACCGGCGGCATGGATATGACGCTGTATGAGGTTGATGAAGCAGTGAATATGGTCCGTGATCAGGTTGATCCCGACGCCCTGATTGTCTTTGGCTCGGCCTTTAATCAGGATCTGGAGGGTCGCTTGCGGGTCTCTGTTGTGGCGACAGGTATTGAAGGGGGTACGGGGAACGTACAGATGCCAATGCCGCGGCGTGACAAGATTGAAACGCCATCTGTATCAGAGAAAAGACAGCAGCGTGAAGAGCCTGCAATTGAAGTTCCAGTTGCGGCAGTAGAAATGGGGAGCGTTGAGGCTGTTACAGGTTTGGAGAAAGGCGAAAGTCTTCCCCCCGCCGACAACGCTGATGACTTGATGTCTGCGATGGCTGCCTTGCAAAATGCGCTGGAGGACCCTGAGGAGGACATCACTGAGAGCACAGAAGCTGAAGAGGTAACCGCCGAGGAAATACATCAGGCAGACCATGAAGTAGATGAAGTGTCTCCAGCCGCGAAGGTCGAGGATGACCTTGAAGCCCGTGCAGTTGCTGCGCAGGGCGGCGACAGTTTCATTGCTGATGCTCCGATGACACCTAAGGCAAACCAGACCTCGTTGGGCGAAGCTAACCCGTTTCAGGAAGCTGCTTACGCCAGCGGTTCCCCGGAAAAGCCTGAAATTCAGGCCCCACACGAGGAAGAGGCGGCGGATGCGCAACCGCAAAAACGTAGCCTGTTTCAATTGATGACGGCGGGCCTGCGAAGCGGAGAGGCGGAAGCGCCAACGGCAAGGCAGACACCATCCAACGACTCTGGCAAAAAAGAACCGACCTTGGGTGGAGTGACACCGGACGAACGTCCCTCCGTGACTCCGGGGAAAGACCAGCTGGAAATACCAAGCTTCCTTAAGCGCCAGCAGAACTAGTCACATATAACCACAGTTGGGCTGTTTCAGCGTTAAAAGCCGGGCTTGAGTGTCCGGCTTTTTTATGTGGCGCCTGAACGAGAAAGTTTCAGCGGCACCCTGGTTCGTCGACTGATAGATCACATAGTTCGGGATGTCCCTCGCAACAGTCATTGGTCAGGTAGTTTAAGAAGTTACGCGTTTGCTCGATTGCGACAGAATAGATCAGGCTTCTCCCTTCGCGACGGGAAACAACAAGCCCTGCATTGGAAAGAATATTCAGATGAGTTGAAAGTGTGTTCTGCGGAACGTTTAGTTGTTCAGCGATCGATCCCGCCGACATGCCATGTTCACCTTGGCGCATTAGTAATTTAAATACCCCAAAACGCGTCGTTTGGGCCAACGCACTGAGTTGGGTAATAACCTGATCATCATTCATGGCAAGTTCCTTGCGACGGATCACGCTCTGTTTCTTTCAGATATAACGAGAGTTCACGAGGGGCAACAGTTTCACTGTTGCCAACGGTCAAGCGCCTTCGTGTCGCTTTCTCTCGCATCGACCCATTTGGTCCCGGTCTTGGTCTCTTCATTTTTCCAGAATGGCGCGCGGGACTTGAGGAAATCCATCAAAAATTCAGCCGCCTGAAAAGCGGCGTGGCGATGGGCACTCATTGTAACCACCAGTACTATATTTTCACCTGGCTCCAGCCTGCCATAGCGGTGAATGACGCGGCATGCCTGAAGTGGCCAACGCATATTCGCCTCACCCACGATAGCCTTCAACTGCTTTTCCGTCATGCCGGGATAATGCTCAAGCGTCATCGCCTTGAGGCAGCCATCCATGTCACGCACAGTGCCGGTAAATGTCACAACCGCCCCTACATCGTGGCATCCCCGTTTCAGAGCAGCAATTTCCTGTGAGATGTCAAAATCTTCTGTTTGAACTGAAACAGCAGGCATGTTTATCCTCCGGTTACCGGAGGGAAAAAGGCCACTTCATCGCCATCAGTAACGGGATGTTCTGCACTGGAATGGGTCTGGTTCACAGCGACGCGGATGTGCTGAATATCTTCCAGCGCTGCGGCATATTGGTCCCCTTGTGACTTGAGGTAATCGATAAGTCCGGCGACCGTCGCAACGTCAGAAGGCAGGTCGCGCATCTCCTCAGATTTACCGACACGCTCGCGTACCCAAGAGAAATAGAGTAGATGAACCATGGTCATACCATGTGTTTCAGGCCAGCGCGCAGATAGTCATAGCCTGTGTAGAGGGTCAGTACTGCGGCGATCCAGAGAGCGGCAATCCCAAGCTCTTGTGCCGGTAGGCCAAACTCCACGGCGCCCCGGGACCATACAAGCATTCCCAAGGCAAGCATCTGAACAGTTGTTTTCCATTTGGCCAGTACCGTCACCGGCACACTGACCTGGGCTCCGGCGAGAAATTCTCTTAGGCCGGACACGAGAAGCTCACGGCACATGATGATCACAGCCGCAACCACATGCACACCGGAGACCCACTGAGCATGGACCACCATGATAATTACTGCGGCTACCATGAGTTTGTCAGCGATAGGGTCGAGAAATACGCCGATCTTGGAAACAGAGCTTGTTACACGAGCGAGGTATCCGTCAAAAAAGTCTGTAATGCCGGCCAGGGCGAATGTAATGAACGCGATGTGGCTTCCAAGCGGCTGCTCCAGAAAGAAAGACGCCACCAGTACCGGGATTACAAGAATCCGGGATAAGGTCAGAATATTTGGTATTGTCCACATAATAGAACCCTCGTCGAGCTTGTGCCGCCACCATAGCGCAATTGCCGGGGGCGTCAATCACTCCGGAACACTTGCAATAAGCTTAACTGCGGAAATGGTCATAAATGTGTTTGGCCATCGCACTTGAAATTCCGTCTACGTCCGCCAGGTCCCGTACGTCGGCGTCGGCGACCGCTTTGGCTGATCCGAAGTGGTGCAGTAGTGCTTTCTTGCGTTTAGGGCCGATGCCATCCACCCCGTCAAGAGGGGACTTCTTAATGTCGCTTGAGCGTTTGCTGCGGTGAGTGCCGATGGCAAATCGGTGCGCTTCATCTCGCAGTCTCTGTAAATAATAGAGCACAGGGTCCGTCAGTGGCAGGGTGAAGCTGTCATGGCCTGTGATGTGAAATTGCTCGCGGCCGGCATGGCGATCAGGTCCTTTTGATATTCCGACGACCTTTACGTCGGAAACGCCCAGGTCGCGCATGATCTCCATTACGCTCGAAAGCTGGCCTTTACCTCCATCAATCAGCAACAGATCAGGCCAATGGCCACGTTCCCTGTCTGCATCTTCCTTGATCAGGCGTTTGAAACGGCGTTCCAGCACCTCTTTCATCATGCCAAAGTCATCGCCTGGGGTAAGCTCTTCAGACTTGATATTGAATTTACGGTAGGCATTTTTGACGAAACCTTCAGGTCCGGCAACGACCATGCCCCCAACTGCGTTTGACCCCTGAATGTGACTGTTATCATATACCTCGATGCGTTTTGGTGGTTCAGCAAGATGAAAGACTTCTGCCAGCCCTTGCAGCAGCTTGGTCTGGCTCGCGCTTTCTGCCAGGCGACGCTCAATGGCTTCCTTGGCGTTACGTGCTGCTTCTTTGACCACATCGGCCTTTTTGCCGCGTTCCGGTACTGCAATCGAGACCTTGCGGCCCATGCGCTCAGACAAGGCATCAGAGAGCAAAGGCTGCTCGGGTACGCCGTGGGACAGCAATACCAATTTGGGTGCAGGCTTATTGTCATAAAACTGGCTCAGAAACGCACCTAAAACCTCGTCGAGGCTGTCCGTTTTGTCGTGCTTGGGAAAATACGCCCGGTGGCCCCAGTTTTGTCCGGCGCGAAAGAAGAAGACTTGTACTCCGACCTGTCCCCCCACTTCGGCTGCAGCGATTACATCGGCCTCATCAACCATCGCATTGACCATGCTCTGGTGACTTTGGATGTGGGTAAGGGCATTGAGGCGGTCACGAAATACTGCGGCTACTTCAAACTCCAGTTCGTCGCTGGCGGTTTGCATGGCCCCGGCCAGTTTTTTCTGAATACTGGAAGTGCGGCCTTCGAGGAACGCGCGTGCTTCACTGACCATATCTGTATAGTCCGACTTTGACACATGCCCTACACAGGGGCCGGAACAGCGCTTGATCTGATACAGAAGGCATGCACGAGTGCGGGTTTCCAGTGTACTGTCCGAGCAGGAGCGAAGCTGGAAAATTTTCTGCAAGGTGTTCAGGGTGCGATTTACGGCAGAAACACTGGCGAATGGCCCATAATACTGACCTTTATGACGACGCGCCCCACGGTGCTTGCTGATTTGTGCCCAGTCATGGTCTTCCCGCAACATGATATAGGGAAAGGATTTGTCATCTTTCAGCAGAACATTGTAGGCGGGTCGGAAGCGTTTGATGAGCGATGCTTCCAGAAGCAAGGCTTCCGCTTCGGTGCGTGTGGTAACAAACACCATTGACGCTGTGGCGGACACCATACGCAACAGCCGATTGGGTAATCGTTTAGGTTGGGTGTAGGCGACGATGCGCTTTTTGATACTCTTGGCTTTACCGACATAGAGTACATCACCGTGCTTGCTGAGCATGCGATAGACACCCGGGGCAGTTGGGGCGGTCTTCACATGCGCTTTGATAATGTCGATGCCGGTATCAAGTGACGCTTCGGTCACAGCCAAATTCCTCTTCTGGTTCCATTCAACTTGTGCCGGATTGGGACAGTAGAATCAATGGACGAATTTTAACTTTTGATTCGGGAAAAAGATTTCCACGAATCCTGTGGATAACCTTGTGGGAAAGTTCGGAGTTGTGATTGCAACATCGCTGTAACACTAGGTTTTTTACGGATTGCCCAATTTTTATGCAATAAACCTAAGTCATTGATTTATATGAGGTCACGCACAGTCAAGGCGATATTTTTTTAAGGTCGTACTTTGCTGTCTTGTCCAAAGAAACCCGTTATGGCAGGCGTTGATTCGATGTGCACAACTTGCGCACCGATATCATGGTGGAAAGCAGTAAAAAGCCAATTGTTACTAGTCGGTTAAGTGCGTCGGTGGCGTTCTATCTCAACGCCTACACTTGCAGCTTCCCGTATTGCCTCGAGCTTTTCTACTTTAACCCGTGTTCCAACAACACGAATATCTTCAAGTGTCATTTGAGCGATTCTTTCCGCCAGCGTTTCGACGAGATTAATGTGACCTTCGGCAAGAATTTTTTGAATGCCGATCACAACGTCGTTGTAACAGACAACCTTTGCGAGTTGATCATCGTGATGGTCACCGCCTTCGAGCACTGACAGGTCTACGCTGATGCGAATTTTTTGGCGCGTATCTTTTTCATGGTCCCACACGCCGATCTTTGCGACGGTTTCATAGTCTCTTACAAACACATGGCGTACAGAACGCGTGGCATCGGCATAGGGCATATGCAGAATGTTCGATTTTGGTGTCGCGTCATCGTATGACATGCCTTAGTCCTCCAGAATATCAGCGGTGCGCCAGGCAAGATGCTGGCCTCCGTCCAAGGCAATCATTTGCCCGGTGAGCGACGGACTCTCAAGCAGAAAACGCACGGCAGCACATATTTCCGCGAGACTTGGACCGTATCCCATGGGGACAGATGCCGCTTCCTGAGAGAACATATCGTTATCCTGCATATGGTTAGCAAGAGTTGGGCCGGGTCCGATCGCGTTGACCCTGATACGGGGTGCGAGAGCTTGAGCCGTCGTCCGTGTTACCGTCTGGAGCGCAGCCTTTGACGTGGTGTAGGAAAAATACTGCGGATTCAATTTCAGGACGCGCTGATCAATCATGTTGATGATTGACCCCTTGGTGCCATCGGGCAGTTGGGCCGAAAATTGCCGGGTCAGCAACGCTGGTGCCAGTAGGTTCACATTCATATGATGTTGCCACCGCGTGGCACTGAAATTTTCTACCCTGTCATCCTCAAAAACCGATGCGTTATTGATCAGGGCAGTGAGAGGGCTATTGATCGCCTTGGAGATTGCCGGAATAAGGGCTTGAGTTTCCTCCGGACAGGACAGATCCGCCTGGAAGGCTAAAGCTTTTCCGTCGAACGCTTCGATCTCCTCTATCACAAGCTCAGCCTCCGCTGAGGAGCCATGATAATGGATGGCAACCAGCCACCCCTGCGCCGCTAGGTCCGTTGCAATGGCCCTGCCGATACGGCGCGCCGCGCCGGTTACAAGCACAGCTTTTTGTGCTTGGGTCACAGCGGCAGCCCCATGACAGCAGCACTTTCCGCTGAATTCGCCAGATAGATCATATAGCCAAGGTACAGTGCAACCATCGCAGCTCCGCCCACGCGGCCAACCTGCTTCCTGATCTTAACGAAGGGTATCAACAGGAGGGAAGAGCCAAGCATCACCCAAAGGTCAACCCGGAGGAAGCTATCAGGAACCGGAATGGCACCGAAGAGTGGCGCGACGCCCATGATAGCCAACAGGTTAAATATGTTGGATCCGATGACATTGCCAATAGCAACCTCGCTGTGCCCGCGCACGGCGGCCATCACACAAGCGACTAACTCTGGCAGGCTCGTACCGAGGGCGACGAGGGTCAGTCCTATAACAGCTTCGGAGATGCCAAACTCGCGCGCAATTTCAACTGACCCGATAACAAGCAGGTCGGCGCCAAGCGCCAGGCCGATAATGCCGCCCGCAAGGCAGAGGAGGGCGATGCCGTAGCCGTCCGGCTTACGGTCGAGCTCTTCCATTTCAACCATTTGTGCGGCTGTCTCGGCGGGACATGCTTTCCGGGCTGTCGCGGAATAGGCAAGAAAGCAAGTAAGGCCGGTCAAGAGGATCAACCCTTCCTGCCAGGCAAATTGGCCGTCATACGCAAGGGCTATAAAAAGCACACTGGCTATTAGCATCATTGCGAGGTTGCGGCCGACTTTCGGCGCGCAGCATGCAACGGGAGCCAGTAGCGCAGGAACACCAACCACAAGAAGTGCATTCGCGATATTGGACCCGACCACATTCCCCAACGCAAGGGTCGGGGCTCCCTTCAAAACGGCATCAATGCCGACAAGCATCTCAGGCGCAGATGTGCCGAAGGCGACAATAGTCAAACCAATAACAAGTTTTGAAAGCCCGGCGCGCAGAGCGAGCGAAACTGACCCACGAACCAGAAAGTCGCCGGCAACAACTAATAATACTATTCCGGCGACAACTTGAATGTATGCCATATGGTGATCGTGTCCTTGTTATACTTCGGGCCCCAAGTGCCTCTTGACGCTTATATAGGGATTGAGGACGCGAAAAGCAAAGTCAGTAGCCGCGCTTCATATCCAACTGGTTTTCCGCTGTCTCGCCGCGCTCGAGTTTTTTTATATTCCGCAGGACATATTCAGCCGCGGTGTCTGGGCGCGTTATCGCTGCGATATGGGGTGTGATGATCACATTGTCTAGCCCCCAAAGCGCATGATCCATCGGCAAAGGTTCTTCGGGAAAAACATCAAGGGAAGCGGCGCCCAGGTGGCCACTGTGCAAAAGTTCGACCAGGTCATCCAGTACGACAAGGCTTCCACGACCCGCATTGATGATGCTGGCTCCCCTGGGCAGGCGAGCGAGGCGATCGGAGTTCATCAGTCCGGATGTTTCGCTGGTACTGGGTAACAGACCAACAAGTATGTCGGTGCGAGCGAGGAAGGCATCAAGACTGCCGGTGCCATGATATAGGCTTATGCCGTTGCGGGGCAGCTTCTCTGTGCGCGACCATGCGGCAACATCATACCCGAAGGGCAATAGTGTTGCAGCCGATACCTGACCTAACGCGCCGAAGCCAAGAATTCCCACACGGACGTCTCTGGCAGCGCGGGCGAAGAAACGTCCCCAGTCTTTTTGCCTCTGCTTGGCAAGCAGGGCTGGCATGCCGCGATGATGCATCAGGACGCTCATGGTCACGAACTCGGCCATGCCTTCCTTCAGGCCGTCGTCCCCCATGCGAATGATTGGTACGTCTTTCGGCAGCGCTGGGTCCCGGGTAAGGTGGTCTACACCGGCTCCGAGAGAGAAGATGGCCTTGATATTGTGATACTGTGCCAGCAGGCGAGGTTTTGGCTCCCAAACAAAGGCATAGGCAGGACCATCGTCTGGGCTGCCCCAATCGGGATAGCTCCTGAACTCGACCGTGGGGTCAATCTTTAGCAGCGCCTCGCGCCAGATATCGTGGCTGTAGTCTTCAAGATAGAATAGTATACGTGTCATGAAGGCCCCTTGTGTTCGCTCATCTGTTGTTCATAGGTTCTACATGTCTGCGGAAGATAGAGCGCTTTTATGAAATGTCTGCTTGAAAAGCCGCGAGGAATCAATTATCTGTGCGCCCAACCGGACAGCTGCACACATGTGTGACAGTTTTCCTTGCAATTTAAGAGGCCTCCCCTTATGGTTCGCGCCTCGAATCAGGGGGTTCGCGTGTTTGCGGGCCCTGTAGTGTTGCCCGGAGGCGCTTATGGCGGACCCCGGCGAGCGAAAAGGTTAGAAAAATGGCAGTACCTAAGAGAAAAGTAACTGGCTCTCGCCGTGGTATGCGTCGTTCGCACGATGCCCTGAAGGCCGTAAACTATCAAGAAGACTCGCACACAGGCGAATTCAAGCTGCGTCACCACATTGACCTGAAGACAGGCATGTATCGTGGTAAGCAGGTTCTGGAGCCAAAAGGCGATTATTAAGCCTTAAGCTTCGGTCTTCCAAAATTCAGAAAACCGGCCTCTTTGCGGAGGCCGGTTTTTCTTTGTGTAGTTTCGCCTTTCGGTTGCCACCATGTTTGCTATGCTGGGTATCTCGGTTGACAAGAATAGGGACATGACGATGCGCCTACGCCACTTAATAGCTTTTTTTGCCGCAATGACATTGACAGCCTGCGTGACCACAAACGAGGTCACCGGTCGATCCCAATTCATTACGATTCCGCCCAGTCAGGACGCAGCCCTTGGTCTTGAAGCCATGAATGAGGTTAAAAAGACTGCCGATGTGGAAACCAATTCTGCGGACGCGCGGCGGGTTCAGCGTATCGGCAAACGCATAGCGGCTATATCAGATAACCCTGACATGGCTTGGGAATTCGTTGTGATCGACGAAGATGTACTGAACGCGTGGGCGTTGCCTGGTGGCAAGATAGCGGTTTACCAGAAGATGGTTGACAGTTTCGACACCGATGAAGAACTTGCCGCGGTGATCGGCCATGAAATTGCCCATGCGATTTTGCGGCACGGTGCCGAACAAATGAGCCGGGCGCAGGTGCAGAATCTTGCGATCGTGGGTGTAGGCGCTGCGGTAGGAGCAACAACAGAGAACGGCGAAATGGCGCAAATGGCCGTAACCCTTGGTGCACTTGCGGCGCAAGGCTTTGTGCAACTGCCACATAGCCGCGCAATGGAACTGGAGGCTGATGATGTGGGCACGGTCTATATGGCGCGCGCTGGCTATGACCCCCGTGCCGCTGTTCGCCTATGGAAGAAAATGAAGGCCATGAAGGACGGCGGCGGTGGACAGCCCGCCTTCCTTTCTACCCATCCCACAGATGACAAACGGATTGCCCGGCTGGAATCCAAAATGGGCCAATACCTATCCGAGTATCAGGGACGTTAAAGTTTTAGGTAAATTAAGAGCGTAAATTGCACATTGCCGCCAAGTGATGCACACACATCGGCGCAAGTAAGCAATTGGGGCGTCACGATTTTACGTGGCAGGGGGCGCTTATGACAGAACGTGAGATACAGGAACTCGCGAAAAACTACCTTTCCTACTTCATGAATAAAGGGGCAATCAATGCGCAGGAGTTTCGGGCAGTTGAAACCATGTGGCGACTGTGCCGGGAGGACGCCAAGCTCGCCTTTCGCGTAATTTGGGTTATCGTCAATATGATCGAGGCTGATAACAATCGGGCCTTGTCATTCCTGGGGTCAGGTCCGCTGGAAGACCTGATTAATTTTCATAGCGACGATGTTCTTGGGGTATTGCTGGAAGCCGCGCGTGAGAATTCAAACTTTTGTGTGGCGCTGTCTTGTGTCTGGAAAAACGCATTGCATGAACATTCATGGCTCAGGTTGGCTGAGGAACTGCCGGCTATTCGGGCGCGACACGGCGCGGTTCTTCAGCATTCCTGTCCTGCTGACATGGTTTCAGGTGGCCTCAGCGACTGAGTCTCGTGCAGCGGATATGTTCGTGTGAAGTTGCGAAATCGAACCAGACGTCCCACCTCTCATCGACATCGGCTTGCTCTGGGAAAAAACACAATTGTCTGCTGGACACCTGTTGCCTAAATGATTGATATAAGCGGCGTGAATATTGTGAGAGCTGAATAAAACCGGGAGTGGCACGTGTGCGCCGAGCATGATTCCAATAGCGAAAAAACAGAGGCCTCGATAAGCGAGACGACCGACTGGTTAAATTTGAAGGTCGCGAAAATGGCTGCTTCCCCAGCTCTGCCGCCGGAAAAGCTTAAAGCAAAATATGCGGTGATCTCTACGCCGAGATGTGGTTCAACAATGTTTTGTGACAAGTTGCACAAAACGGGGGTGCTCGGTAACCCGATGGAGTGGTTCAATCTGCGTTACATTAAAGCCTATGCCAAGGCTAAAGGCATAAAACGACTAGCATTTGAGCAGTATACACGGGACGTCATTCTTCGTACCGCAAGTTCCAACGGCATCTTTGGTGTAAACATTCATGTGCATCAGTATGCAACGGCCAAAGACAATGGGGTTGACCTGCTTGATCTGATAGGTGTGGACAAAGTTTATTATATTTACCGGCGCGACAAGCTGGCCCAAGTCTATTCCTATGCCAAAGCGATCGCTACCGATGTTTGGACCTCTCATGTCAAACCCACGCCTGAGCGAGCGGAGAAGTGGCGCAACGTCCAAGATTATCAAATACTGAATTATCTCGCTCAGCAGGCTGCGTGGGAGGCAATTTATGCAGAACAACTGGAAGCCAGAACAGCCAGTAGTTTTTGCTATGAAGATATTTTACGGGACGGCGAAGACAGTAGTTACAGGAAAATACTTTCGGACGTTGGGGAAAATGTGCCAAGAGACCATGTATTCCGTACCGAATTCAGTAAAACAGCAAATGCGGCAGATCAGCAGAGAATCGAGAGGCTCAGGCGCTATATCCTGGGGCAGTGACCTTTGGTTTAGCTTTTAGGCACTATAATCCAGTCCGATATCTACGGCAGGGGCTGACTGTGTAAGTCGGCCCACGGATATATAATCTACCCCGGTTTCAGCAATGGCCAGAATGGTGTCGAGGTTAACACCTCCAGACGCTTCGCACGGTATGGCGCTGTTCACGATATCAAGCGCAGAACGCAGCACAGCCGGCGGCATGTTATCCAACAAAAGGCTGTGGGCCCCAGCTTGCAGCGCCTCATGGACCTGTTCCAGAGTATCACATTCCACCTGAATGTCTGTCCTGCCAGCGGCCTTCGCACTCCGGACAGCTTTACTGATGGAACCGGCGACGGCAATATGATTATCTTTGATCATCACGGCATCAAACAGGCCCATGCGATGGTTTTTTGCGCCGCCCATGCCAGTGGCATATTTGCCGAGCTTCCTAAGCCCAGGTATGGTCTTCCGGGTGTCTAGCAATCTAGCGTCCGTGCCGTCGATCATGTCGACATATTGCCGGGTTAAGGTTGCTATGCCTGAAAGATGTTGCACGATGTTAAGTGCTGTGCGTTCGGCGCTTAACAAGGCTCGCGCCTTGCCTTCAATAGTAATCAATTTATCACCGGGCTGCAGCCATTCCCCGTCCGTGGTATGGGCAGTGACTGTGCAGGCTGGGTCAAGGCGGCGAAAGATCGGTGCTACGAGCGGCAAGCCAGCCACAACAGTAGCCTCACGAGCGTTCATGGTCGCAGTCAGGCTGGCATCAGCGGGAATTACCGTGCTACAGGTAACGTCACCGGGGCCAATATCCTCAGCAAACGCCATGTCGATAAAGGCATCAATTTCTTGTTCCGTCAGGGGAAAGGGACTCATCAGGATTTTCCCGTCCGATTGGCTTTTATGTGGCGATGGCGGAGACGTCCGTCGCGGGTAGCGCGCCGGGGCTCATTTCCAACATTTTTCTGAGAGGCGTTTCCGCAGCGAGACGAATCTCTTCGTCCAGTTCAATTTCTGGCCCCTCATTGCGCAGGCAAAGATAGAGCTTTTCCATCGTGTTCAGCGCCATGAAGGGGCAGGTGTTGCAACTGCAGTTGCCGTCCGCACCGGGCGCGCCAATGAAAGTTTTGTGAGGAGCAGCTTTTTCCATCTGGTGGATAATGCCGGGTTCAGTCGCGACGATTATCGTATCCGCATCAGATTCGGTGGCGAATTTGAGTATAGAACTGGTGGAACCAACGTGATCCGCGTGCTGGACAATATTGTCGGGGCATTCTGGATGTGCGGCGACCGGCGCATCGGGGTGCCGGGCCTTAAGCTTTACGAGTTCTTTTTCGCTGAACAACTCATGCACAATGCAGGTGCCCTGCCACAATAACATGTCACGCCCCAGTTTGCGTGAAAGGAAACCGCCAAGATGACGGTCTGGTGCGAAGATGATTTTCTGATCTTCCGGAATCTGGCGAACGATATGCTCGGCGTTTGAACTGGTAACAATTATGTCTGTGAGAGCTTTAACCGCGGCCGAACAATTAATGTAGCTGAGAACCATATGATCTGGATTGGCCTTGACGAATTTTTCGAATTCATCGGGCGGGCAACTGTCTTCCAAGCTGCAACCCGCAGCAAGGTCTGGCAAGACGACCTTTTTTCCAGGGCTTAAAATCTTGGCGACTTCAGCCATAAACCGGACACCGCAAAAGACGATCATATCCGCATCAGTTTCTGCAGCTTTGCGGGAAAGGTCCAAGCTATCGCCGACAAAATCTGCAATATCCTGAATTTCGCCAGCTTGATAATAGTGCGCCAGTATAACTGCGTTTTTTTCTTCGCGCAGGCGCTTTATTTCCGCCACCAAGTCGAGGGTGGGGTCCACAGCGGGGTGCGATACTAGGTTCATTCTTATCTCCTGCGCGCTACTCGATAACGTCATGTTGCGGCATAAATACCGACCCTACGCCTTAAAGGCAATCAAGGATTTCTGCGCTATTGCTCAAGTTCATACTGTGCGTATAAATTCGCCTTCCCGACACACTTCACCCGCTTTTCGTCCACAAGAGCAATGAGATGCCCGAGCACAGAGCGGGCAGCAGCAGGATATAGGCGTTTATCAATGCTCTTGTACATCCGCTCGACCATCATATCGATATTCATGGGTCCTGCTTCAAGGTGTTTTAGTATCTGCCCCTCTCGCATGCGCCGGTGTGTTATAATACCCCGAACGAATGATTTAGGGCTGTCGATAAAGGGGCCGTGTGTGGGATAAAGGCGGTCGGGTTCAAGATTGATCACCTTTTTCAAGCTGGCCAGATAGTCCCGCATGTCACCGTCCGGTGGAGCGATGACTGTGGTCGCCCATCCCATGACATGATCGCCAACAAAAAGTGCTCTCTCTTCCTCAAGCATAAAGCAGAGGTGGTTAGCGGTGTGGCCGGGCGTATGATGGGCCCGGAGCGTCCACCCGTCCCCTTTTACGCTTTCGCCGTCCCGTAGCAACTCGTCATAATTGAAATCCCAATCAGCTCCAGCTTCTACATCCTCGCCGGCAAGTCCGCCCTTGCGCCCGGCGCCGTGCTTTCCAAATGCAAGAATGGGCGCGCCCGTATGGTCGGAGAGCCATGCCGCCAACGGCGAGTGGTCAATATGGGTATGGGTTACAAGGATGTGGGTTACCTTGCGATTACCGGTTGCTTTAAGAATAGCCTCACCGTGCGCCTGCATATCTGGACCGGGATCGATAACGGCAAGTTGCTTGCGTCCAACAAGATATGTGCCTGTTCCCGTATAGGTGAATGGGCTGGGGTTATTGCAAAGTACCCGGGTGACGAGAGGGCTTAGTTTTTCTGCGTCACCGTACGGGGCTCTGTAATCCTGGATAAACTCGGGGCCCATGAGATTCCTCTTGCAACGATAGAAGATGCATTGCTTAAGGCCTAAACCGAATTATGTGAAGAGAAAAGGAAAATGGGTCGAAGCCCGACAACACCAGCGGATTGAGGTGGGGCATTGAGGTGCAGTCGGGCTTCGATTCCTCGGATCACAATCAGTGGCAGCTGGATGCGATCCTTAAACTTGGAGACCCGGGATCAGGTGGCAGCCGGAGCGCCGGGTACGCTTTATGGTTAGCAATCAATATGCCAAGTAATAAATCATTAAATATCAATAGTTTATGGGTGTGGCGGCGTGCCGGTGTATCAATTGGATACGGCGATGTTCTGTTTTGATACAGTATTGAGTGTTTCACTTTGGGTCGGGTTAAAAAATCCATGCCGCCGCCAGATAGCAGCCGCTACGTCAGACGTCAGGAATGCGTATAACTTGTCTGCATCCGCCCCCTTCCTTTTTGTACGTCCTGCGGCGTAGAGGATTTGTGGTGCCTTATCCGTGGGAACAACACCGACGATATCCACGCTGCTGCTGAGCCGGGCATCGGTGGCATATACAAACCCGGTCATGCCGCCGCGTTCCACAAGGAGAAGGGTTTGTCGCACGCTTGAACCCATGGCGATCCGGTGCTGGAATCTCTCCCATAGTTGCAGGTGCCTCAGATAACTACGCGCATAGACACCGGCAGGCGCAATCGAGGGATCTGCGATGGCGAGACGTCCGCGGCCGATGGTTTTTATAAGTAACTCCCTGGTCAACGGTATATTCACCATCAATCCACTGCCTGGCTGCACCAGAATCAATCTGTTCTCTGCAACAATCACGGCCTTGCCTGTCAGCTGTTGCTGCTCTTTGAGAAAAGTGATCCAGTCAGGATGTGCAGATATTATAATATCTGCCGGCGCTCCAGCAATCACCTGACGGGCCATTATTGCGCTGGGGCCAAATGACAGGCGGGGCAAGGGGCTGTTTATTTTCTCAGCCCATGCACGGGTCAGGTCAGGTAGGACGTTGGTCAAGCTGGATGCGGCAAAGACTGTTATCGCCCGTTCGCTCTCAGCGGCGTGTGCCGAGAATGCAATCAGCGAAAATGAAAAAATCAGCAAGCGGCGCAAGGTTTTTTGTCCTGTTATTAAGCAACTCCGACTATTACATGTGAGAGATTGCCGGTAAAGTCGGGGCTAATTAACCGATGAGCTAATGTTGAGGCTGTTTTGTTCTGTCGGGGCCCGTGGGGCGTATTTGAGGACTGCGAGAATAGGCGCGTCCTGGCGTTTCTGTGCTGGTATCAAGTCGTTGCGCCAGAAGCACTGCAATACTAATATACAAAGGGTGCGTAGTGTTCAGATGAAGGTTGACGAGCAGGCATTATTGGCTGAGGTCAGAGCGTGCACCATTTGCGCGGATGTATTGCCCCTGGGGCCGCGCCCGGTACTTCAGTTCTCGGAAAAGGCGCGGGTATTGGTGGCAGGGCAAGCGCCGGGACGGAAAGTTCATGACAGCGGTATTCCCTTCAGTGACGCAAGCGGTGAGCGATTGCGGGATTGGATGGGAGTTGATCGAAGTACCTTCTATGACCCAGAGTATATTGCCATCTTGCCCATGGGGTTTTGTTATCCGGGTACATGCAAATCTGGGGATCTTCCGCCCAGACCCGAGTGCGCCCCTGCATGGCGGGCGAGGCTACTGTCATATGCTAGGAACATTGAATTGACCCTTGTGATCGGCACATATGCGAGGAACTGGCACCTGCCATCGCTTCGACATAAAACGCTGACGGAGGTTGTCGGCTCAGAGTCCAGCGGTACAGGAGAGGTGATATTGTTGCCTCACCCAAGTCCTCGCAATAATAGATGGTTCAGGAAAAACACATGGTTTGCAAAAGATGTGCTGCCGGACGTCAGGCGCCGGGTGGCTCTTGCGCTGCTGTCTGACTGATATTATTCGCCGTTGCGTATGATGCGCGAAGGCAAGAGCCCTTAGTAAGCGCGCTCTATACAAAAGTCGACGATATCGCTTAGTGCTGTTTTGGCCGGGCTATCGCCGAAAATAGCCAAAGCATCTTTCGCCATGGCGCCATAATGTCTGGCGCGTTCAACCGTCGCATTCAAGGTGCCGTGCTGCGTCATTATCTGGATGGCCTCTTCAAGGTCCCCATCTTCCTGCCGGCGGCGCTCCACAGTGCGTTTCCAAAATTTTCTCTCGCTTTCGGTGCCGCGGCGGTAGGCGAGGATAACGGGCAATGTAACTTTCCCTTCCCGAAAATCGTCACCAATTTCCTTACCCAAGGTGGCCTGCTTCGCGGAATAATCTAGTGCGTCATCGACAAGCTGGAATGCGATGCCCAGATATTTGCCGTACGCATCAAGCGCTTCCTCTACCTTCCGGCCCTGTTCCGAAACCACACCTGCTACCTCGCATGCGGCTGCAAACAGCACAGCAGTTTTGGCTGTGATGACTTCAAGGTATTTTTCTTCCGGTGTTGTCAGGTCATTTGCTGTGGTCAACTGCAGCACTTCACCTTCAGTGATGATGGCCGAGGTGCTGGAGAGAATTTTCAACACGCGAAGAGAATCGCTTTCTACCATCAATTCAAATGCGCGGCTGAAAAGGAAATCACCGACAAGGACCGTCGGTTGGTTGCCCCAAATAAGATTCGCGGTCTTTTTGCCGCGCCGCATGTTGCTTTCGTCCACGACATCATCGTGCAACAGAGTAGCGGTGTGAATGAACTCAACTGCCGTGGCGAGGCCAATGTGGCGCTTGCCTTGGTAACCCAGCAATTGTGCCGATGCCAATGTGAGCATCGGGCGGAGGCGTTTACCGCCAGATGAAATAAGGTGGCCGGCAAGCTCCGGGATCAGGGCCACTGGACTTTGCATGCGATCGAGAATCAACTCATTCACCAGACCCATGTCGTCAGAGACAAGTGTCTGTAGCGTTTTAATCGGATTGGTTGCAGCGTCTGCGTTGCGGCGCTCGCTTATTGAAACGACATTCGATGACATGGTGACCCTGTTGCTGTTCGTAGAGTTATTTTTATTCCGCATAATACCGTTCAGGCGGAGAGAAGGCAAGCTGAGCAGTTGCCTGCGTTATTTGACCGCAGGAAAAATCCACGTACAATCGCGTCATAAATATGAATAAATGGTAAACATGTGTGCAACTCCGCTACGCAGGCAGGCCTAGATGACCGAACAGACAGCCCTGAATACCAATCCGCAGTCGCTGGCGTCCGCGCCGGACGAGGCGGTGAGTATTGATGACTTTTTAGGGGGGAGTATTAAGCTCATCCAGCCGCGTGACGGCTACCGGGTGTCTATGGATACGGTCATGCTGGCGGCCTCGGTGCCCGCGAAGCCCGGGGACCGCATTATCGAAGGTGGGGTGGGGTCGGCCGGTGCAGCACTCTGTCTTGCCAAGCGGGTCCCCGGCGCGATGGTGTACGGCATAGATATTCAGGATGATATGCTTAGATACGCTGAGCGGAATATAGCCTACAATAATCTGGGTAAGCAGGTCACGGTGGCAAAGGGGTGTATTACGGACCTTTCCGGTCTTGAGGCTGAGTATGATCATGTGATGGTGAACCCGCCGTATCTGGCAGATGGCAAAGCTATCCGGCCTCCGGTTGCCAACAAGGGGCTGGCTCATATGGACTCGAGTGCCGCGTTGAAGGATTGGGTGCGGTTTTGCATATATAAGGTCAGAAACCGGGGGACGGTATCAATCATCTACAGAGCGGACAGGGTTGACGAGGTAATCGCACACCTATACCGCCGTGTGGGAGAATTGAAAATCATGCCTTTGTGGCCGCGTGAAGGTGTGCCGGCCAAGCGGGTGATCATTCAGGGCAGAAAGGGCGTGCATGGTACAGCTTCAATTTTGCCCGGGTTGGCGCTGCATGGCGAGGTGGCGCGATACACCCACGAAGCAGAGGCAATTTTGCGCGACGGTGCTGCGCTTGACCTGAAAGGCTTTGCGCAGGCGCGGTAAAGCCGTTATTGAAAGCGGATCAATAATAAAGCGGCATATATGCGACGGACAATATCAAAAACTTTGCACGCGGTTCGGTGTGCTGTATTTGGCGACCCGCCACCGGTTGTGGCAGTGGTGCGGCTTTATGGTGTCATTGCTCCCGGTAAGCGTTTCCGCTCGGGCCTGAATTTGGCTTCCGTCGCGCCGCAGCTTGAACGTGCTTTTTCTATTCCGGGGCTGGCCGCTGTTGCCTTGCAGGTCAATTCACCGGGTGGCTCACCGGTACAGTCAGCGCTGATCACCAAGCGTATCCGCGATCTGGCGCGCGAAAAGCACGTACCTGTATTGGCTTTCGCTGAAGACGTTGCGGCATCGGGCGGTTATATGCTTGCGCTTGCGGGCGATGAGATTTTTGCTAATGAAAGCTCGATCGTCGGCAGTATTGGCGTTGTCTCAAGCGGGTTCGGTTTTACTGAAGCAATTAAAAAGCTGGGTATCGAACGCCGACTGTATACTGCAGGTGAAAGCAAGGCGATGCTTGACGCTTTCTCTGAAGAGAAAGCAGAGGATGTGGAACGGCTGAAAGCTATCCAGGCCGATATTCACGAGCATTTCAAGGCTCTGGTGCGGGAGCGTCGGGGCAAGCGTCTCAAAGGGTTGCGGGCGCATATTTTTTCGGGAGACGTGTTCACGGGCACCGATGCCGTCAAGCAGGGGCTGGTTGACGGTGTTGGTGACATGCGGGGGGTGCTTCGCGACCGGTTCGGCGCCAAGGTGCGAACGCGTCTTGTCGATGAAAAGAAGCCTCGTTTTGGTGCGCTACTTGGCCTGAGGCATGGGATGGAAGAGTATGCCTCAGGCAAGGTGGCTGATCTGCCGGGCGGGCTTCTGTCTGCGATTGAAGAACGGCTTTTCTGGGACCGGTTTGGTCTATAGCTATTATGGAGGACTATGTGGCAGATGCTCCTAATCACGAGGCTCAGCTAACCGCTTACCGCGAGAGCATTGATAATATTGATGCGTCACTGGTGTTTATGCTGGCGGAACGTTTCAAGATCACCAAAGCGGTGGGTTTTTATAAAAAAGAGCATGACCTGCCTCCTGCTGACCCAAGCCGGGAGAAAGCACAAATTGAACGCCTGCGTGAACTGGCCAAGTTAGCCAATCTGGATCCTGAATTTAGTGAGAAGTTCCTGCAGTTTGTGATCCGGGAAGTTATTCAGCACCATGAGCGCATTCGTGAAAAAGGTGAATTATGACAGTCGACGGGCCGGATGAGCTTGAAAAGCTGAAAGAAATCGGCGCGATATGCCGCGATGTGTTGCGCGCAATGGGGGCTGCTGTTAGGCCGGGTGTTACGCCGCGTGAGCTGGACCTGATGGGGGGCAAAATGCTTGAGGAACGCGGTGCGAAATCCGCCCCAATGCTTGCTTATGACTTCCCCGGCTATACATGCATTTCAGTTGGTTCCGCGATTGCTCACGGTATACCTGACGATGTACCGCTCGTGGACGGAGACCTTGTTAACATAGATGTCTCTGCCGAGAAGGACGGCTTCTTCGGTGACACTGGTGCCAGCTTTCCTGTGGGCAAGGTGGCGCCAGAGCTCTTGCAGCTTCTGGAAGCAACCAAGGCGGCACAGCGCAAGGCTATGTTCGCCGCGCGTGCCGGGCAGCCACTCAATGTGGTGGGACGCACTGTGGAAAAAGAGGCACGGAAGTATGGTTTTAATATTATTGAAGGGCTGAATGGTCACGGTGTTGGTGGTTGGATACATGAAGAACCGACTGTGCCGAACCTTTATCATCCCAGAGATCGTCAAAAACTGAAAGAAGGTCAGGTTATGACGATAGAACCATTTCTGGCTACCTGCAGTCGTACATACGTTGAAGACGCGGACGGGTGGACCTTGAGGCTTGCCAACGGAGGATTTGGCGCTCAGTTTGAACACACCTTTGTTGTTACCAAAGGTGTACCAATTGTTCTAACGGCCTAACCAGTATTCTCTTGCTTGACCGCCAAGGGTCCGGCGGTTAGGTTGCAGCGCAATATTTCAGAGTATCAGATTCGCCTTTTTAAGAGTTGGTCAACAATAATGTCATCCTCCAAAAGCGGCGCGATGCCGTTCCAGAAAATCATTCTGGCCCTCCAGAATTACTGGGCAGATCAGGGTTGCGTGATTTTGCAGCCGTATGACATGGAAATGGGCGCGGGCACGTTTCACCCTGCGACCACTTTGCGCGCACTGGGTCCTGACCACTGGAAGGCTGCCTATGTACAGCCCTGTCGCCGCCCAACGGACGGCCGGTATGGTGAAAACCCGAACCGACTTCAGCACTATTACCAGTTTCAGGTAATCCTGAAACCAAGCCCGGCCGAAATGCAGGAACTCTACCTTGGTAGCCTCAAAGCAATTGGCATTGATAGTAAGTTACATGATATCCGCTTCGTGGAAGACGACTGGGAAAGCCCGACGCTTGGCGCTTGGGGGCTGGGCTGGGAAGTCTGGTGTGACGGCATGGAAGTTAGCCAGTACACCTATTTTCAGCAAGTCGGCGGCTATGACTGTCGGCCTGTCGCTGGTGAACTGACCTACGGGCTGGAACGTCTCGCCATGTTTGTCCAGGGCGTGGACAATGTGTATGACCTCGACTTCAATGGTGCTGGCGCCACATACGGCGACGTTTACCTTGAAAATGAACGTGAGCAATCTGCTTACAATTTTGAAATTGCGAATACTGATAAACTATTTGACGATTTCAAAAAGGCGCAGGATGAATGTGCTAGCCTTCTGGAGGCAGAACTGCCGCTCCCGGCGTATGAGCAATGCATCAAAGCGAGCCACACTTTTAACCTGCTGGATGCGCGCGGAGTTATTTCGGTAACGGAACGTCAGGCTTATATCGGCCGGGTACGTGACCTTGCCAAAGGATGCTGTAGCGCCTGGATTAAGAAAAACGGGTGGGAGGAATAAGTCATGGCTGATCTTCTCATTGAACTTTTCTCTGAAGAAATTCCGGCAGGCATGCAGAAAAAAGCGTCCGAAGACCTGCAAGCCATGATGCTGAAGGGGCTGGGGGATGCTGGGCTTGAAGGCGAGTTGGCTCAAACCTTCTCCACGCCGCGCCGCCTTGTGTTCGCGCTTTCTGGTTTGCCTGAGGCTACTCCCGATGTGCGGGAGGAACGTCGCGGCCCACGCGTTGATGCGCCTGAAAAGGCCATTGAGGGGTTCTTGCGCGGCGCCAGGGTTGCGCGCCACCAATGTGAAGAACGCGAAGAAGCCAAAGGCAAATTCCTTTTTGCTGTCATTGAAAAAAAGGGCCGCCCGACGGCGGAAGTTGTTGCTGAGGTCCTTGAACAAACCATTCGTAACTTCCCGTGGCCGAAGTCTCAACGCTGGGGGGTGGGCAGCCTTCGCTGGGTTCGCCCGCTGCAGAGCATTCTTTGTATTTTAGGGGATAGGATTGTTGATCTTGAACTAGATGGCTTTAAGGTGGGCAACTCCACCAAGGGGCATCGCTTTCTGGCGTCTGATAGTTTTGAAGTCTCGAGCTTTGAGGATTACCGGAACAAGCTTGAAGCGCATAAGGTTATGCTATCGCCCGTTCAGCGCATGAAACTGATCGCGGACCGCGCGCGGGAATTGGCGTCTCAAAAGGGCGTTGAGTGGGTCGAAGATAAGGGCCTGCTTGCGGAAGTGGCGGGCTTGGTTGAGTGGCCGGTGCCACTGATGGGCTCGTTTGACCCGGCCTTCATGGCTGTGCCTGAAGAGGTGTTGATCCTGACCATGAAGAAGGATCAGAAATACTTCGTCACGCGGGATAAAAAGACCGGGAAGCTAGCACCATATTTCATTACAGTGTCTAATATTGAACCGTCTGACGGCGGTGCTATGGTTGCCGCTGGTAACGAACGTGTTCTCTCGGCCCGTTTGTCGGACGCAAAATTTTTCTGGGAACAGGACCTTAAGCATAAGCTTGAGGATAACCTGCCTGCGCTTGCTGACATTGTATTTCATATTGAGCTTGGCCGCGTGTCCGATCGGGTAGCCCGGATGAAGGCGCTGGCACGCTACCTTGCGCAGTTTATTCCAGGTTGTGATGCTGATGAGGCGGAGCGTGCGGCTGAGCTGGCGAAAGCCGATCTTGTCTCAGGCATGGTGTTTGAATTCCCGGAAGTTCAGGGAGTGATGGGCCGTTACTACGCAAAAGAGCAGGGCGAAAGTGACGCAGTCGCCGATGCAATCCGGGATCATTATGCACCAGCGGGGCCTAATGATGATTGTCCAACGGCGCCGGTGTCGGTGGCTGTTGCGCTGGCGGAAAAGCTCGATACTCTTATGGGATTCTTCGCCATCGACAAACGACCGACAGGCTCCAAAGATCCGTTTGCTCTGCGCCGTGCAGCGCTCGGCATCATTCGCCTGATTACCGAAAATAATATCCGGCTTGAACTCGCAGGTACGCTGATTATGGCTGCAAAGCCTCTCAAGCCCTATCTTGGTCTCATGGTTGCCGATGTGGCTGAAGATGCCCGGCAAGAGGCCATTCTGCATCACGTGACGGCGACAATTGAAGACCATCTCCTGCCTTTTTTCGCGGATCGCCTGAAGGTACAGCAGCGTGATGTCGGCATGCGCCATGACCTCATTGATGCGGTGTTCGTGAAGGGTGATGATGATCTTGTACGCGTACTGGCACGGGTCTCTGCGCTTTCGGCTTTCCTAGATACGGAAGACGGCAGCAACCTGCTTGCAGGTTACAAGCGTGCGGCCAATATTCTCCGTATCGAGGAGAAGAAGGACGACCGTGCATATGATCAGAACATAGACGCCAGCGTGCTGGCAGACGTGGAAGAAAAGGCACTGGCTCAGGCTCTTGAGGCTGCTGCCGAGAATGCGGAAGCTGCACTGCAGGTGGAGGATTTTGAAAAGGCGATGGCTGCTCTGTCTTCCCTGCGTGCACCCATTGATGCCTTTTTCGAGAAAGTAACAGTTAATGCCGACGATATGGCGCTCAGGGCTAATCGCCTTGCGCTTCTCGCTTCCATTCGGGCTGCGGTCAATACCGTGGCCGACTTTAGCCTTATTGAAGGCTGACTATTTAACGTGTCGGGCTACAAAAGCAATATACGGGCCCGGTTTTTTAAGACCTAACTCAGTGCTGTCTCAAGGGGACACGGGCGGCGCGGTAAAGGACTGCTTGATATGAGCAAATGGGTATACAGATTTGGAGACGGTGCTGCTGAAGGCCGCGCCGACATGAAAAACCTCCTTGGTGGCAAGGGCGCAAACTTGGCAGAAATGGCCTCTCTAGGCCTGCCGGTACCACCGGGACTGACCATTACCACCGAAGTCTGCACCTATTATTACGCCAATGGCCGTACTTACCCCGATACGCTGGAAAGCGAAGTTAACCAAGCGGTAGCGGCGATTGAAAAAAGTGTTGGGGCCAGATTTGGCGACGAAGAGAACCCCTTGCTTGTATCGGTGCGCTCCGGCGCGCGGGTCTCAATGCCCGGCATGATGGACACGGTCCTCAATCTTGGCCTGAACGACAAGACGGTTGAAGCCTTGGCCAAGCAAAGCGATAACGCGCGTTTTGCATGGGACAGCTACCGCCGTTTTATCCAGATGTATTCCGACGTGGTACTGGGTGTTGACCACTATCACTTCGAGGAACTGATTGAGCTGCACAAGGAAGAAAAAGGTGTCGACCTTGACACCGAGCTTGACGCTGAAGACTGGCGCCAAATCGCCGAGGGCTTTAAAGCGAAGGCGCAGGAAGAGCTGGGCTATCCGTTCCCCCAGGACGTGAAAGAGCAGCTATGGGGTGCGATCGGCGCTGTATTTTCCAGTTGGCACATTGAGCGCGCGAAGGTTTACCGTAAGCTGAATAATATCCCGGAAGACTGGGGAACGGCCGTTAACGTACAGGCAATGGTATTCGGCAATATGGGTGAGACGTCGGCAACCGGCGTGGCGTTTACGCGGAACCCTTCAACGGGCGACAAGGAATATTACGGCGAATACCTCATTGACGCGCAAGGCGAAGACGTGGTGGCGGGTATCCGCACACCGCAGTATCTGACTAAAATGGCGCGCGAGGAAGCTGGTGCAACAGCGCCTTCGATGGAAGAGAGCATGCCTGCAGTGTTTGGCCAACTTGCCGATGTGTTTGACAAGCTTGAGCGTCATTACTGTGACATGCAGGACATTGAGTTTACCGTTCAGCATGGAAAGCTCTGGATGCTGCAAACCCGCTCGGGCAAACGCACAGCTAAAGCTGCACTCAAAATTGCCGTTGACATGGCAGCAGAGGGGCTGATTGACGAGAAAACTGCGGTGCTGCGTGTTGAGCCTGGGGCTTTGGACCAGCTTTTGCACCCGACACTCGATCCCGATGCGCCGCGTGACATTTTTACGCGCGGATTGCCCGCATCCCCGGGTGCTGCATCAGGTATCGTGGTGTTTGATGCAGACACTGCCGAAGAAATGGCCAAGGAAGGCAAAGCCGTGATCCTGTGCCGGGTTGAGACCAGCCCGGAGGACATCCACGGTATGCACGCTGCCAAGGGTATCCTGACCGCGCGTGGTGGCATGACCAGCCACGCTGCTGTCGTGGCGCGTGGCATGGGCCGTCCTTGTGTGTCCGGTGCCGGTCAACTGCGGATTGATGCCAAAAATGGCGTCATGTCTGCAACGGGCCGTGAAGTGAAGGCGGGTGACACGATTACGATTGACGGGGCATCCGGTGAAGTGATGGTGGGCGAGGTGAAAACATTGCAGCCTGAACTCGCGGGCGATTTTGCCACACTGATGAAGTGGGCTGATACCTACCGCAAGCTGAAGGTGCGCACCAACGCCGATACGCCGCATGATACTCAAACTGCCCGTGAATTTGGCGCGGAAGGCATCGGACTTTGCCGCACGGAGCATATGTTCTTCGAGGGTGAGCGTATTGTCGCTGTGCGCGAGATGATTCTGGCGGATGACCTTGAAGGCCGGAAATCGGCACTTGCCAAGCTTTTGCCGATGCAACGTAGCGATTTTGAGGAGATTTTCAAAATCATGCGTGGCCTACCTGTGACTATTCGCCTGCTAGACCCACCGCTGCACGAGTTTCTGCCGCGCGAGGAAGACGAGTTTGAAGATGTCGCCAAATCAATTGGTGCCGATGTCGAGCATCTGAAACGCCGCGCTGCTGAGTTGCACGAATTTAATCCGATGTTGGGTCACCGGGGCTGCCGACTTGGTATTACTTACCCTGAAATATACGAGATGCAGGCTAGGGCGATATTTGAAGCGGCGATCACTGTCGAACAAAAAACTGGTGACACTGTTGTGCCGGAGATCATGATCCCACTGGTTGCCACCCGTAAGGAGCTTGAGACCCTGCGCGCGTACGTGGAAACAGTTGCGGAAGAAGTATTCACGGAAACCGGTCACCGGGTTGAATATCTGGTGGGTACAATGATTGAGCTGCCGCGCGCTGCAATCTGCGCGGACCGTATCGCAGTCGCGGCTGACTTTTTCAGCTTTGGCACCAATGATCTGACGCAAACCACCATCGGCATCAGCCGTGATGATGCGGGTCGCTTCCTTGACCAATATGTTAAGCAGGACATCTTCGCGCAGGACCCGTTTGTTTCCATCGATCAGGAAGGTGTGGGTGAACTTGTGAAGATGGGTGCTGAGCGTGGCCGTTCGACCAAACCTGATCTCAAGCTTGGTATCTGTGGTGAACACGGCGGAGACCCTGCAAGCGTTGAGTTCTGCCACCGCACGGGGCTTGATTATGTATCCTGCTCGCCTTACCGCGTGCCAATTGCGCGGCTGGCGGCAGCGCAAGCAGCCCTCAAGGGCTAGAGATCAAAGCCCCGCACGTGCGGGGCTTTTCTTTTGTGTTCGGTGCCCTATTCTCACGTGAGTAGGGGAGGCAAGCATGGATCATCAGGATATTATCGAGACGATCAAGGATCGCGGTTATTTCATCATCGAAAACCTGCTGCCGGATGAGACCATTCAGGCGGCGCGCGAAATACTAGACCCGATCTTTACCTCCCAGCGCACTGGGCGGAATCAGTTTGAGGGGTTTAAGACCCAGCGCATCTATTCCTTGCCGAAATTAGGCCCGGCCCTGTGGCCGTTTTTCTCCAACCCTGATGTGCTGAAGATCATCCGCCCGCTTTTGTGGGACGACTGCCTGATCACCGCCGCTCTCGCTGCCAACGTATTGCCGGGCGAACAGCCCCAGGCTTTCCACGTGGATGACGGCTTTTACCCCATTCCGCGACCGCGGCCTGCGTTCTCTGTTGGCGCTATATGGGCGATGGATGATTTTACCGCAGAAAATGGCGCGACGGAGTTAATCCCCTATAGTCACAAGTGGGCGGAGGAGGAGACTCCGGAGGGGGTGCTGACCCTGGACGACGCTTTCACGCGGCATGAACCGGGGCAGGCTGATGGTTGGCATTCACCTGCGAACGCAGAAATCGTTAAAGCGGAGATGCCGCGCGGGTCAGTGCTGATATTCCTGGGTAACCTGTGGCACCGAGCAGGGGGCAATAGGTCAAATGGCTCCCGGCTAGGTCTTTTTCCGCAATATTGCGCATCGTGGGCGCGGACACAGGAAAACTTTTATCTGTCTATTCCTCAGGAAACTGTCGCAACAATGCCGGAAGAAATGCAAACGCTGCTTGGCTATAACATCCTTCCGCCGTTCATGGGGCACGCTGGAGGCTTCCATCCGCAGAAGGTGTTACCAAAAGTCTAGCTGGCGAGCACCAGTACGGTGATCAGGACACCCGCTACAATAATGCCAAGCGTGAACAGGTTGTTACGTTCATGCTCAGCGTTTGCTTCTTTTTCACGTTGTTTTTTAGATTTGGTCATAATGTCCCCCGGTTATGCCAGCTGAACAGGCACCCCGTCAGCATTAAGGGAAGCGTCAGCAAATTCAAGCCGGAAATAGGCAATAGCATGGGTGCCATCCGTCGTGCGGATTTCTCCGGCGGTTTTGCCCTCATCCGTTGTGAGAGACTGGCCCGTGCGAAGCGTTCCTTTCTTGGCCGTGACCGCTACCAGTTTTTTCTTGAGCGCGGTGCGGTGTTTCATGCGCGCAGTGAGTTCCTGCCCAATGAAGCAACCCTTGGTAAAAGATACTCCGTTCAGTCGTTCGGCATCCGTTTCCAGCCAGAAGTATTTTTCCACAGCCATATCGCGACTGCTGTCCGGCACCCCAAGGCGCAACCGTTTCGCCTCATAGTCTTCGGTAGTGAGGTCTTCTGCATCTGGCTTTTTGTCCGAGATCAACCTTGTGCCAAGTGCCGCGTCACGCGGGTCAGGGGCCTGCCCACTTGCGGTGTCAGTTCTGCCCCACACCGCCCAGACTGACAGGCTGGTCTCGTCGGTGATTGTTACATCGGCCCGCAGCTTGTACATCATCAAGCGGCGCAACAGCTCGTCCTTGCGCGCAGCTTCCACATCAAGCAACAGGTCTTCGCCCTCTGCCATGATAATCATATCATAAAGAAATTTGCCCTGCGGCGTGAGGAGGGCTGCGTAGACGGCTTGGCCTGCCGCTACTTTAGTCACGTCATTGGTCACAAGCCCTTGCAGAAAATTGCACGCATCGTGGCCGGAGAGTCGCAGAACGGCACGGGTGTCGAGCTTTAGAGCCTGATCAGTCATAAAACTTCCTTAAAAACATGTTTTCCATGGCCCACAGATAACCATAAACCGAAGGCTTTCAAGTTGTAAGCGCGCCCCAAGCCCGTTACAACTGCGGACATAAGATTTATAGGCCAGAAACAGAGTTGACCAAATGACACCTAAAGCCGCGAGCCCTAACCGTCTTGTGATCCGACAGCCTGATGATTGGCATGTGCACCTGCGTGACGGTGCAATGCTGGACGCTGTTGTGGGCTATACTGCCCGGCAGTTCGCGCGGGCGATTGTCATGCCAAACCTGACGCCGCCGATAACAACTGTTGCAGCAGGTGAGGCGTACCGGGGCCGAATCCTGAAAGCTGTGCCCAAGGGCTTGGATTTCACGCCGCTGATGACATGTTACCTGACAGATTCGATTGAAGCTGCTGAGGTGGAGAGCGGTTTCAAATCAGGTGTGTTCACCGCTTGCAAGCTGTACCCGGCGAACGCGACCACCAATTCGGCACATGGGGTGAGTGATATCAAAAATGTCTATCCGGTGCTGGAAGTGATGCAGCGTATCGGCATGCCGTTTCTGGTACACGGTGAGGTGACAGACCATGATGTAGACATTTTCGACCGGGAAGCTGTGTTTATCGAGCGCACCATGGCGCAGGTGGTAGCCGATTTCCCTGAGCTGAAGATTGTTTTTGAGCATATCACAACGGCCGAGGCTACCGCGTTCGTTGAGGCTTGCGGACCAAATGTGGGGGCTACCATTACGCCGCAACACCTTGTGCACAACCGAAATGCAATGCTGGTGGGTGGTATAAAGCCGCACTTCTATTGCCTGCCGGTTATCAAGCGTGAGCAGCACCGGCTTGCGCTGCGCGCCGCAGCAACGTCCGGCTCGAACAAATTTTTCCTTGGCACTGATTCCGCACCTCATACCGTGGAACGCAAGGAAACCGCATGTGGCTGCGCGGGCATATTCAACGCACCATACGCGCTTGAGAGTTACGCCAAGACCTTTGAGGAAGAGGGCGCGCTTGAGCATCTGGAGGCCTTTGCCTCCGAAAATGGACCGAATTTTTACGGCTTGCCTCTTAATAAGCGTTATGTGGTGCTAGAACGTGAAGACACAGTCGTGCCGGATGTACTTGAAGCTCCAGGGTTGCACATCGCACCGTTCCATGCGGGGGAAACGCTTTCGTGGCGCTTTGTCGCTATTCAGGACAAGGCTGACTAAGCCATGGGGCTGAACATATAGTGATTAATGAGATTGCATATGTATTTTGGGGGCTGGCTTTCGGGTTTGCCTTGTCGGCGCCTATTGGTCCCGTAAATATCATATGCCTCAGGCGAAGCCTTTTTGGTCGCGCTCGGGACGGTTTCATGATCGGCATTGGTGCGGCCATGGGTGACGCATTTTATGCGGGCCTGGCCGCACTGGGCCTGAAGGCTTTCGTCTCCGTGATCCACAGCTATGATACGGAGCTTCGCGTTATTGGTGCACTTATCATGTTTGCTTTCGCCGTCCACATCTGGCGTAGTCACCCTCATATAGACCAGACGCCCCAGGAGGGCGGCGTAAAGCGTGGCATGGTTGGCTCTCTGATTCTGACCTTAACCAACCCCGGCGTTTTTTTGGGCTTCTTGGGCCTTTACGCGCTCGCTGGTATTGGCGACCTTGGGCGAGGAAGTGGACATGCCCACGCTGACGCCATTGCCCTTGTTAGCGGGGTCTTTCTCGGGTCGTGTCTCTGGTGGGCAGGCCTGACCGGTTTCGGGCGATATTTGCGTGACAAGGTTAACGATAAATTTCTGGTTCTCATTAACCATTTCTCCGCAGCGCTCATCGGGCTTTTTGCAGTGGGTACAATTGTCAGTCTTTGGCTAAAATTTTAAATACGCCGGTTTCAGGCCCCTATTCACGAAAAATTCACGACATAACAAACATTTGCCTTATTTTGATTGCTTGATCATCGGAAATTCGCGTTCTATAGTTGCCGCGAACAAACGTTGTCAGTTTCGAGATATTTCACGAGACGGGCGGCGCGTTATATATGTAAGCCGGGGGAACCCCATTCCGTTGGAGGGAGCGAAAATGACGTCCAAGCGCCTGGGCAAAAATATTGCCATAGTTTCTGCTGTCGCACTGATGCTGGCAGCGTGTTCAAACAACGATAAAGTTGTTGAAGAAAAATCAACGCCCGCAACTGAGGTTGAGGACTCCGGCGCTTCCGGCCGGCCTGATCGTCCGACGACGCCATCGATGACCGCTGAGGAACTCGAAGCTCAGAAAATGGGTTCGGCTCCGACGCAAGCCAATCTGATGAACTATGCCGGTGACAGGATATTCTTTGCGTATGACAGCTCGGAACTTTCGGCGCAGGCGCGTGGTACACTCGCAAAGCAAGCTGAGTGGCTGAAGAACTTTCCGCGGGTTGACGTGGCGGTTGAAGGTCACTGTGATGAGCGCGGTACCCGTGAATACAACCTCGCCCTTGGCGAGCGTCGCGCGACAGCAGTTAAAAACTACCTTATTGCACGCGGTGTTCCAGCATCGCGTCTGAAGACAATTTCCTATGGTAAGGAACGTCCGGCTGTAGTTGGCAATGGTGAAAGCACCTGGAGCCAGAACCGTCGCGGGGTTTTGGTCGTTCAGTAAATACTGACGGCGCATTATGGACAGGTGGCCCCGTTCCCGGGATTTCGGGACGGGGCCCTTTTTTTAGCGGATTTTCAGAGTAGACCTTGTCGGTATTATACCAACAGGGAAGGAGTGTGACAGATGACAAAAGCATTATCGGCTCTTGTGTTTATGGTGTTTCTGCTTGCTGCGCCTGCAAGCGCACAAAGCCGTGCAGAAATCGCCCTCAAGGTAGAACGTCTTGAGCGGGAGATGGTCGCGCTTGAGAACCGGCTGCGAAATAGTCAAGGCGGTAGTGGAGTTGTCACTGGTGTCGCACCTCAGGCTGGTGATGCTCAACTACTGAGTGATCTGGTCGCCAAATTTGGCACGCTTGAACGTCAGGTCCGTGCGATGAACGGCCGCCTCGAAGAGCTTGAGTACAGGCAACGCAAGCAGGATGAGGCTTTGGAGTTGATCCGGAAAGAAATGCAGCTTCAGGCGCGGGAGACGGCTCAGGCTCAGGCGGAAATGAAAGCGCAGATCAACACACCATCCGGTGGAACGGTTCCTCCCAAGGACCCCGGCGCGTCCGTACCGGACGATGCGGCGGTATTTGTCTCATTGCCGGACGGTGATCCTGCTATGCAGTATCGTTATGCTTTTAATTTCATTCAGAAGAATGATCTGGAAAACGGCTTCAAAGCGATGGATATGTTTCTCAAGGCAAACCCTGATGATGAACGGGTCGGTAACGCAAAATTCTGGCTTGGGCGTATTCATCTCTTGCAGGGACGTATGCCGCAGGCTGCGCAACAGTTGCTCGCGCTGATCGAAGAACACCCCAACCATGACAAGCGGCCCGACGCCCTGCTTGATCTTGCAGACGTCCTGATTGCATTGGATAGTGCGCAGGACGCTTGCAATGCTCTGTCTGAGTTTCGCCGTAGCGAGGACAAAGCCAGCGAACGTCTGAAGGCGCGCGCACAGCGTACAGCCAAGACGGCTGGTTGCGCCGACTGATTGACATGGCCGATATCGCCGCATACCTGACACAAGAGCTTGGGGGTCGCCTTCAGGCTCTTGGTGTTTCTCTTGATGGGCCGCTTGCAGTTGCAGTGTCAGGCGGCCCGGATAGTCTGGCGTTAGCTCTTCTGCTCAAAGACTGCCCGTTGATGACCGCCTTGACAGTGGACCATGGGTTGCGAGCAGAATCTTCACACGAAGCAGAATACGTCGCTGGACTTTCGATGAGGGCTGGGTTTCGTCACGAGACCTTGCGCTGGCACGGCGATAAGCCGAATGCTAATTTACAGGCCGAAGCACGGGTTGCGCGGTACCGACTTATGGCGGACTGGTGCCGAGAGAATGAAGTATCTTATCTTTTGACGGCTCACCACCAGGAAGATCAGGCTGAAACCCTTCTGCTGCGGTTGGGCCGTGGAAGTGGTGTCTATGGCCTTGCCGCCATGCCGGAAATTTCAGAGGTGCCGGGCTATGAGGACATAGCACTTGTGAGGCCTCTGCTCGCGATATCGAAAGCATTGCTTCGCAACTATCTGCTGAATGCAGGCGTGGAATGGGTCGAGGACCCAAGCAACCTCAACAGTAGCTTCGAGCGGGTCAAAGTGCGGCAATTTCTGCAATCTCCACCGCTGGATGGGTATTCGGTCGAAAGGTTGGCAGCAACAGCACGGCGGATGCGGCGGTCTCGTGAAGCGCTGGAGTTCTATGAACGGCAGTGGTTGTGCGTGTCGGTGATGGAACGAGAGCCAGCTTACTGTTTTCTCTCCTATGCCTCACTTGCGGCCGCGCCCGAGGATGTTGTCCTAAGAGGGTTGGCAGCCATTTGCCGGCAGTTCGCAGGCGCAGACTATACGCCCCGGATGGAGAAGCTTGAGCGTCTTCTGGACGCTATGCGGGATGACGCCTTTGCCGGCGCAACGTTGTCTGGAACCGTTTTCAAGCCTGATGCGGAGGGGGTAATTATCTGCCGCGAATTGTCAAGTTGTGTTGAGCGTTCAAATGTTCAGGATGGAAGCGATTGGGATAACCGGTTTGAAATTTCGGCCATTGGTGATACTAGGGGCCTTGAAATCGGGGTTCTTGGTGATGACGGCTGGAAACAGGCGGTCACAAAATGGCCTGATCTTCGTGGAATATCTGTTCCACATATTGCTCGGCTGGTGCAGCCAGGTATTTTTGACGCACAACAATTGCGGGCACTTCCATTGATGGGATATAGTGATCTCAAGGATGTCACGTTGCACCTGTCGCGGAAACCGCTTATTCGGTCGAAAAATAGGGCTGGAAGCGATTGACCTCTTGCATGGGCGGCGCTTGAGCTTATCTCTTGGGGAAGCATGCCAAGGGGATAGTGCATATAATATGGTTACAACCCGCTAGGGAGATAACCTGAGAAAGGCAAAAAAGTGAACGGATTTATGCGGAATGCGCTTGTGTGGGTGTTGATCATCCTGTTGCTTGTGGCGCTTTTCAATATGTTCCAGGGTGGTGCGAGCAAAACGCCCGAACTCCCGTACAGCCAATTCATTGAAGAGGTTGAAAAGAACAAAGTTGCCCGTGTCGAGAAACAAGGGCAAGACCTCAGCGGTGTTTTCACTACCGGAGAGAGTTTCCATGTTGTCGCACCTATATATGACGATGAACTGACCCGTACGCTGAAAGAACACAACGTCACTTATCAGGTGAAGAAACAGGATGAAGGTTTCCTGATGGGTGCACTCATCTCTTGGTTGCCGTTTCTGTTGCTCATTGGTGTCTGGATATTCTTCATGCGTCAGATGCAGGGCCGTTCTGGTGGCGGTGGCGCGATGGGCTTCGGCAAAAGCCGTGCGCGTCTGCTGACGGAAAAGCAGGGCCGTGTGACATTTGACGACGTTGCCGGTATTGAAGAAGCCAAGGAAGAACTCGAGGAAATCGTGGATTTTCTCAAAGACCCTCAAAAATTCCAGCGTCTTGGCGGCAAGATCCCTAAAGGAGCGCTTCTTGTTGGCCCTCCTGGTACAGGTAAGACATTGTTAGCGCGCGCAATCGCGGGTGAAGCCAATGTGCCGTTCTTTACCATCTCGGGTTCAGACTTTGTTGAGATGTTTGTCGGCGTGGGCGCAAGCCGCGTTCGCGATATGTTTGAACAGGCGAAGAAAAACGCTCCCTGCATCATCTTCATTGATGAGATTGATGCCGTCGGCCGTCACCGTGGTGCAGGTCTTGGCGGTGGCAATGATGAGCGTGAACAAACACTCAACCAGTTGCTGGTGGAGATGGACGGCTTCGAGGCCAATGAGGGTATTATTATTCTCGCAGCAACCAACCGTCCAGATGTTCTTGACCCAGCGCTCCTGCGCCCGGGCCGTTTCGACCGTCAGGTAGTCGTGCCTAATCCGGACATTAACGGCCGGGAGAAAATCCTTGGCGTTCACGTCAAGAAAGTACCTTTGGCCCCGGATGTGGATATAAACACCATTGCACGGGGTACGCCGGGTTTCTCTGGTGCTGACCTGATGAACCTTGTGAACGAGGCAGCGCTTCTGGCAGCCCGTCGTGGCAAAAAGATCGTGGCGATGTCTGAGTTTGAAGCGGCAAAAGACAAGGTGATGATGGGCTCTGAGCGTCGCTCGATGGTGATGACGGAAGACGAGAAGAAACTGACAGCATATCACGAAGGCGGTCACGCCCTTGTGTCGCTGCATTGCAAGTCGTCTGACCCTATCCACAAGGCGACAATCATTCCGCGTGGCCGTGCCCTTGGCATGGTGATGCGTCTGCCGGAGCGGGATGAATACTCGCAAAGCCGAGAGAAAATGCACGACAACCTCGCCATTGCGATGGGTGGTCGTGTGGCTGAGGAAATCATTTTCGGCCATGAGAAGGTCACGTCGGGTGCGTCATCGGATATTCAGTATGCGACGAACCTTGCGCGCAATATGGTAACTCGTTGGGGTATGTCCGACAAACTTGGTCCGCTTCAGTATGCGGCCAATGAGGAAGAGGTCTTCCTTGGGCACTCGGTATCGCGTCAGCAAAATGTGTCAGAAGACACATCGCGGATGATTGACCAAGAAGTGAAGGCTTTTGTCGAAGGCGCAAATGACCGGGCGAAAAATATTCTTCAGGATAACATTGACGACCTGCATACGCTTGCCGGAGCTCTGCTTGAGTATGAGACGCTTTCTGGTGATGAGATTAAGGCCCTTCTAAAGGGTGAGCCAATTCGCGTGACACCCAAGAAACCGGGCAATACACCAAATGTGCCGCCTGCCGCACCAAGTGCTGTGCCGACTTCAGGGATTGACCATGGTGAACCTCAGCCAGAAGGCTAGGCGTTGGTGACAAACGACCTTCTAGAGAACCTTACCGACGGGGCAAGAGCATATCTTGTGCCCGTCGGTTCCGTTTCTGGCGGCATTCTTGGGTTGCCAATCGGGGTGCCCGGAAGGCGGTTTTTGGCTGCAAAAATCGTGGTGCGCAATGATGATGGAATTGTTGCGCAGTCAACTATTCCTGCCTCTGAGGTGGAGAGAAATATTCAGGAATTTCCTCAGCCACTGCGGTTGCAGTTGCAACAGCAATTGCAGGCCCTATCGATGCCGGTTCAGGGCATAGCCTTACCCGGGCGTGACCTGCCTCTTTCCTTTTCGCGACCGCGTATCATGGGCGTGCTGAATGTTACCCCGGACAGTTTCTCCGACGGGGGCAAGTTTCTTGATGTTGCTGCGGCAATTATACGTGCGCGGCAGATGGTTGCCGAGGGTGCCGATATTATTGATATTGGCGGAGAAAGCACCCGACCGGGAGCGACGCCGGTGTGGGAAGGCGAGGAAGCAGACCGGGTCGTGCCCGTGATCGAGGCACTGCGAGGTGATGGAGTGCCGCTATCAATTGATACGCGCCACTCGTTTGTTATGAAAAAAGCCCTGAATAGCGGTGCCCACATCATCAATGACGTTTCAGCACTTACTTATGATGGGGATAGCGTGCCGTTTGTGGCCTCGTGTGATGCTCCTGTTGTACTGATGCACGCACAAGGAACACCAGAGACAATGCAGGATCGCCCGTCATACGCCCATGTGCTTTATGATGTGTATGATTACCTCGCGCAGCGGGTGGCCGAGTGCGAGGCGGCTGGTATATCTCGGGCACGTCTTATTTTGGACCCGGGAATCGGTTTTGGTAAGCGTGTAGTGCAGGATAATCTGTCATTGATCAATGGCCTGCCCTTGTTTCTCACGCTTGGGTGTCCGTTGCTGCTAGGTGTTTCGCGGAAACGTTTTATTGGTGCTGTAACAGGTGAGGAACAGGCGGAAAAACGGGTCAGCGGATCAGTCGCCGCCGCTGTTAAATGTGCAGAACTGGGCGCGCACATCGTCAGGGTCCATGATGTGGCCGAGACATTGCAAGCGTTGAAGTTGCACCAGGCGTTTCATGATGCAGCAATTATGGACGGGGCGTTCTGAACTCGTTACAATTTAACGTAATTTATTAGGTTGATTCTGGGGAAGCAATATGAGCCGTAAATATTTTGGCACCGACGGCATGCGCGGGCGCGTCAACGAAGGGTTCATGACCCCTGATATTGCTATGCGGGTCGGTCTGGCTGCGGGTAAATCATTTATCCGCGGTGACCATGTGCACCGTGTGGTCATTGGAAAGGATACCCGGCGTTCAGGTTATATGTATGAACCAGCCTTGGCGTCAGGTTTTGTGGCGGCAGGTATGGACGTGATCATGGTGGGGCCGATGCCTACGCCGGCGATAGCCATGCTGGTTAAATCCCTGCGCGCGGATCTTGGCGTGATGATTTCCGCCAGCCACAATCCGCACTATGACAATGGCATCAAGTTTTTCGGTCCAGACGGATTCAAGCTTTCCGATGAGAAGGAACTGGAAATTGAAGGCCTCGTCGACAGTGGCATGCAGGCCGCTCTGGTGACGTCGGATGATTTGGGACGGGCGACACGCCTGGAAGACGCGAGCGGCAGATATGTTGAGTTCGCGAAAGCAACAGTGCCAAACGGACTGACGTTTGATGGACTGAAGATTGTGCTCGATTGCGCACATGGCGCAGCATACAAGGTGGCCCCAACTGTGTTGTGGGAACTGGGAGCTGAGGTGATCGCGATCGGGGTGTCGCCAAATGGATTCAATATCAACGAGGCATGCGGATCAACTCACCCTGAGACCATGTGTGCGCGGGTTGTCGAAGAAGGTGCCGATATTGGCATCGCGCTTGACGGTGACGCAGATCGGCTGATCCTTTGTGATGAGCATGGTACCATTGTTGACGGCGATCAGATCATGGCGCTGGTAACGCGCAATTGGCATAAACGCGGTATGCTAAAGGGTGGTGGGCTTGTTAGCACGGTTATGTCGAATTTGGGTCTGGAACGGTTGCTTGTCAGCGATGGGCTTAAGCTTGAACGTACAAAGGTTGGGGACCGTTATGTGGTTGAGCGCATGCGCAAAACGGGCTTCAATATCGGAGGTGAGCAGTCAGGGCATATTGTCTTGAGTGATTTCTCGACAACCGGGGATGGCCTTATAGCTGCCTTGCAGGTCTTGACGGAAATCCAACAGTCAGGACAGACAGCATCTGCTGTTTGCCGTCAGTTTGAGCCGGTGCCACAGCTTCTCAAAAATGTCCGCTTTGGCGGCGGCGAGCCGTTGAACAATGAAAAAGTAAAATCCAGTATTCGTTCTGCGGAGCGTGCTTTGGACGGATCAGGTCGACTTGTTATACGTAAATCGGGAACCGAGCCGGTTATCCGAGTGATGGCCGAAGGCGATGACGAAGGCAAAATCACCGGTCTGGTTGACACGATCTGCAGCGAAATCGAGGCGGCGGGACGATGACGAGGGAGCCAGACATGGGCCGTGTCCTGATCGTCGCAGGTTCTGATAGCTCGGGAGGTGCCGGCATTCAGGCAGATATTAAAACTGTTACGATGCTTGGGCAATATGCGGCAACTGCGATCACGGCGGTTACTGTGCAAAATACGCGAGGCGTTAGCGGTATCGAGACAGTTCCCGCCGGGGTGGTTGCTGCCCAGATGCGGGCAGTGCTCAGCGATATTGGTGCAGATGTCATCAAAACCGGCATGCTGCATGACGCGGCGGTGATCGAAACTGTGTTGGCTGTGATTGATGACGTGGCGTTTGGCGGTGATTTGGTCGTTGATCCTGTAATGATGTCTACATCGGGTGCGAAATTGCTAAGCGACGATGGTGTGGATGCGCTTAGAACATTGATCGCGCATGCTAGCCTCGTGACACCAAACATTCCGGAAGCCGAGGCATTGACCGGGCGTAAAATTACCGGGCTTGATGCGATGAAAGCTGCGGCCTACGACCTGCTGGATACGGGCGTGGAGGCTGTGCTTGTCAAAGGTGGCCATCTGGTGGGGCCCGATGTCAGTGATATACTCGTGAACCTGAAAGGGGAGTGTATCGTTACAAGCAGCCGCATCGATACGCTGCACACTCATGGCACAGGTTGCACGCTGGCGAGTGCCATGGCAGCATATCTTTCCTGCGGGAAGTCTCTAGAGGAAGCGCTGGAGCACAGCCACGACTTTGTACACCGTGCGATCAAGGCTGCGCCAGGATTTGGGGCCGGGCATGGGCCCCTCGGTCATGCTCGTGTTCACATGGAGCGAGGCTGATGGATCTATTCGTTCGGGAACGTGGGGAAGGGCCACCGCTTTTACTGCTGCACGGATTGTTTGGTTCCGCCGATAATCTGGGTGCGATTGCCCGCAATCTTGAGGCTGATTACAAGGTGATCAGCCTTGACCTTCGTAATCACGGCCGCAGCCCGCACGTGGAGGGAATGAGCTATACTGCCATGGCGGCAGACGTAAAGCTCATACTTGACAAGCTGGACATAGGGAAGTGCCATGTTTTTGGCCACTCTATGGGTGGCAAGACAGCCATGCAGCTGGCGCTTGACGCACCCGACAGGATTTCTCGGCTGGTGGTAGGCGATATTGCACCAGTGTCTTATGGCAATCATCATAGTGACATTTTGCAAGGCTTGCGCACAGTGGCTGAAAGTGATGCCGTCAGCCGTACTGATGCAGAGGCTATACTGGCAGACTTTGTCAATGAGCCTGATGTACTCAGTTTCCTCCTGACCAACTGGCGCCGCGGCAATAATGGCAAAGGCCATTGGCGTATTGGCCTTGATGCGATCATCGGCGGATATAGCGAGATCAGTGCAGAGAATACAGGTTTAGCCGTTGATATCCCAACACTTTTTTTGCGCGGTAGCTTGTCGGATTATATCAAGCCCGAGCATAGGGAGGCAATTTTGGCATTGTTTCCAAAGGCTACAGTGCGAACGGTTGAAGGAACCGGTCATTGGCTGCATGCTGAGAAACCGGAACTTGTAGCAAGATTGATCAACCGCTTTCTTTCCAACGATTTATAAAGGGCCACAGCGTTCTAAAGTTATGCGTATCTTATTTTCCGTTTTGATTTTCTCGCTTTTCTCCGCTGGTTCAACGGGGGCGAACGATGCTGTTGTGCAGGCGTTTGATAAAGAGTTTACTGAGGAATTCAGTAAGAACAAAGTCCCGGGTGCAGCTTATGCAATTGTAAAGGATGGCCGTGTTGTTGCGCTGAAGACGATGGGCACACGTGCGGTAGACGCCGACCTTCCTGTCAATAGCGCGACTGTTTTTCGTCTGGCGTCGGTGTCGAAGACTTTTGCTGCCGAGCTGGCTGCAATGTTGGCCTTGGAAGGGAAATTTAGCCTCGATGCCCGTATTGTGGGCTATGTGCCGAACCTCAAGTTTAAAGACGCCGGACATGCCAGCGGCATCAAAATCCGGCATTTGCTTAGCCATAGTGCAGGCGTGACGCCCAATGCTTATGACAATATGCTGGAAGACGATTGGGGGCTTGAGAAAATAATCCCGCGCTTTGATCAGATCGCGGCGATGTGCAAGCCGGGCGATTGTTATGGGTATCAGAATATTCTCTTTAGCCTTGTACAGCCGGTGATGGAGCAAACGACCGGGGAAACGTATCGCGGATTGGTGAGTAAGCGCCTTCTCGAACCCCTTGATATGGATCACTCGTCTGTTGGATTGGAATCTTTCCTGTCTACGGCGAACAGGGCGGAGCCTCATGTCTTCACCCGCCGGAATGGTTGGACCCGTGTATTGGTTGAACCCAACTATTACCGCGTCTCGCCTGCCGCTGGTGTAAACGCCAGCATAGAAGATATGGCAAAATGGCTGATCGCCCAGATGGGATATCGCTCCAGCGTCATTTCGCCTGAATTGCTGGAAACCGTGACTTCAAAGGAGGTCAGGACGACACGTGAGCTTAACCGCCGTGCATGGCGTCGCCATATTTCAGATGCCCATTATGGACTCGGTTGGCGAATATATTCCTTTTCAGAGGATGAGGTGATTTTGCACTCGGGCGCTGTGCGAGGGTACCGGGCTTTTATATCCTATTCCAAGAAGCTTGGTCTTGGCCTTGTCATGTTGATGAACGCCCAGACACGTTCCATAGACAGGCTCTCCGTTAGTTTTTGGGATGAAGCGTTTGACGCTCGGGACGCTATGAAGGAAGCAGAGGAAAACAAGCAGGCTCGGTAATGCGAGCTTGTCCTTATGCTTCATCGTGGACGTTTGCCTTCTCGGCCTTCTGGTCTGCCACGGCCACCGCTTTGGTGGTCCCTTGCTCGGCTGTCCCGCATCGAGGCCATGGCTTCTTGCGGTGAAATGCTGCAATCCGCGTTTTTGTCCACCGCCATAAACTGGCTATGTGGAACAGCGATGACTTCGTCAAGCGAGACGGCTCCGTCACCATTTGAGTCAATTCGAATGAAATAGAAAAACAAGAAGGATTTATCTTCAAATTTGGCGTGTCGATACTCGCCTGATGTAAGCACCGCATTCTTGTCTTCGTCCAGCAACCTGAAAAGTCTGCTGCGGGAAACGTTGATGTCCTCACAGGTTGCCGCGCCGTCGTTGTTATAATCCCATCGGTCGATGTACTGGCTGACTATTGCCTCCATACGAGCCGGGTCCATGTCTTTGTCTATTTGGGGGTGCCGTTGTTGCTTGTCCGAGCGGCTGCTCGCGCAAGACGCCAGAAGCATTGCAGCAGTGAGGAGAAGGGCGGCGGATACTTTGGTACGCATGGGAAACTCGCTATGTTGAACAGGCTTATGGCGGTTATACGTGGATACATCCTTTCCCCTTCGCGGGTGCATTTTGTGACGCAAGGCCGTTATAAAAACTTCTCTCGTCCGATATAAATCTTTCATTGACTCTATCCGCGCTTCCTATAATTTCCGTCCCCGGTACTTCCCCCAACTGGGAAGCTGTCGTCTGTGAGGTCGGCACTCATTTTTGGGACACGCCTCCCCAACGAGGCGCTTGCTATCTGGAAGGATAGAGACATGACAAAGCCTACTACTGCGCCTCGGCGCCCGGAGTTTAGCTCGGGCCCGTGTGCAAAGCGCCCCGGTTGGACGGTGGACGCACTTCAGAACGCTGCTCTTGGCCGTTCTCACCGCGCGAAGCCTGGCAAAGCCAAGCTTAAATACGCGATCGACAAAACCCGTGAAATTCTTGGTGTGCCAGATGATTACCGCATTGGCATTGTACCGGCGTCTGATACAGGTGCGGTCGAGATGGCCTTGTGGTCCATGCTCGGGGCGCGTCCCGTGGACATGCTGGCATGGGAAAGTTTTGGCGCAGGTTGGGTAACCGACGTAGCCAAGCAGCTCAAGCTGGAGAAAGTCCGCATTTTTGATGCTCCTTATGGCGAACTGCCAGACCTTGACGCGGTTGATCCCGATCATGATGTGGTTTTCACATGGAACGGCACGACGTCTGGCGTAAAAGTACCCGCAGCAGATTGGATCGCGGATGACCGAAAGGGCCTGACCATTTGTGACGCCACCTCTGCCGCGTTCGCGATGGACCTGCCGTTTGATAAACTGGATGTTGTTACATACAGCTGGCAGAAGGTGCTGGGCGGTGAAGCTGCACACGGTATGCTTATCCTCAGCCCAAGGGCGGTTGAACGGCTCGAAAGCTACACACCTGCATGGCCGTTGCCAAAAATCTTCCGCCTGACCAAAGGTGGCAAACTGATTGAAGGCATCTTCGCCGGTGAAACCATCAACACGCCTTCCATGCTGTGTGTCGAAGATTATATCGACGCGCTTGAATGGGCGGAAGGTATCGGTGGGCTCAAGGGTTTGATCGCGAAGTCGGAAGCCAACCTTAAAGTACTGGCCGACTGGGTGGCAAAAACCGACTGGGTGGACTTTTTGGCCTCCGACCCGGCCACACGGTCCAACACCAGTGTATGCCTTAAAATTGTTGATCCATGGTTTGGCAAGCTTGACGTAGACGGACAGGCTGCGGTGGCTAAAAAGCTGGCTGCCCTTCTGGATGAAGAAGGCGTCGCCTATGACATCGGTGCTTACCGCGATGCGCCCCCTGGCCTTAGAATTTGGGCCGGGGCGACAGTTGATGCCGAGGATTTGGAGGCACTGACGGCATGGCTCGGCTGGGCCTATGCGACGGTGAAGGCCGCTCAGGCACAATAGATTAGAGGGCAGGGGCCCGGTTTGAACCCGCGTGGCCCCGCCAAACGCCATATTTTAAAAATAGAGAAGGAATGATCATGCCTAAGGTGTTGATTTCCGATAAAATGAGCCCGCTTGCGGAGAAAACGTTCAAAGAGGCTGGTGTTGAAGTTGACTATAAACCGGGTCTCGACAAGGAACAGTTGCTGAAGATTATCGGCGACTATGATGGCCTTGCGATAAGATCGTCCACCAAGGTAACGCCAAAAGTTCTGGAAGCGGCGAAAAATCTGAAGGTTATCGGCCGCGCCGGTATCGGTGTGGATAATGTCGATGTGCCTGCTGCGACCAATGCCGGTGTGGTGGTCATGAACACACCGTTTGGGAATTCCATCACGACGGCTGAACACGCTATTGCCATGATGATGGCGCTTGCACGACAGATACCGCAGGCCAATGCGTCCACGCACGCCGGCAAGTGGGAAAAATCCAAATTCATGGGTGTAGAACTGACCGGCAAAACGCTTGGTTTGATTGGTTGCGGCAACATCGGCTCTGTGGTGGCAGAGCGTGCGCTTGGCCTCAAAATGAAAGTGGTCGCTTTTGATCCCTTTCTTGCGCCGGAGCGTGCAGCAGAACTTGGCGTGACGAAAGCTGAACTGGATGACGTGTTCGCTCGCGCTGATGTGCTGACCCTCCACACTCCGCTCACGGACCAAACCCGTGGTATCGTGGGTAAGGAAGCCTTCAAGAAGATGAAAGACGGTGTGCGTATCGTTAACTGCGCCCGGGGCGGTCTTGTTGATGAGGCGGCACTTCTTGAGGCGCTGAAAAGCGGTAAGGTAGCCGGTGCAGCGCTTGATGTATTTGAAGTTGAGCCGGCGACAGAAAACCCGCTCTTTGGTCATGACAATGTGATTTGTACCCCGCATCTTGGGGCTTCAACCACCGAAGCACAGGTGAATGTGGCACTTCAGGTGGCTGAGCAGATGTCCGACTATCTGCTGACGGGCGCTGTCACTAACGCGCTTAATATGCCATCTGTCAGCGCTGAGGACGCACCGAAACTGCAGCCTTACATGAAGCTGGCGGAAGAGATTGGTGGTTTTGCTGGCCAGCTTACCGAACACGGCCTAAAGCGTATCGTCATCGAATATGAAGGCCACGTAGCGGGCCTCAACACCAAGCCGCTGACGGCTGTGGTGCTGGAAGGCCTGCTTTCGCCGCTCATGGATAGCGTGAACATGGTCAATGCACCGGTGATAGCAAAAGAACGCGGTGTTCAGGTGACCGAGGTCAAACATGACCGCGAAGGCGACTATCATACCGGCATCAAGCTGACAGTGGAAACCGAGAAGCGCACACGCACGGTATCCGGCACACTATTTGCCGACCGTATGCCGCGGATCGTGGAAGTGAACGGGGTCAGGCTTGAGGCGGAACTGGCACCAAATATGCTGTATGTCGTTAACGACGACAAACCGGGCTTTATTGGTGCCTTGGGGTCGCTTCTTGGGTATAACGGGGTCAATATCGCAACATTTGCCCTGGGTCGCCGTATTGAAGGCGAGGAAGCGGTAGCGCTTGTCGCGGTTGATGTGCCGCTGAAGGATATTGTACTTGACCAAGTGTCCGCTCTCGCCCATGTACGTCAGGCAAAACGGCTGTCCTTTCGGGCAGACAAATAAGGTTTGATGTAAATAACAGAGAAAGGGAGCGGACCCATGAACGGTCCCAGACAACAGATGGCGGGCTCAACCTATGCCCGCCAGGCTTTGTTGCCGGAAGGATTTCGTGACCAGCTCAGCCCCGTGGCCGAGCAGGAGGACATGCTGGTGCGTGGCCTCGTGGATAGCTTCCTTTCTCATGGATATGACCGGGTGGCGCCGCCACTGGTGGAATATGAAGACAGTTTGCTGGTGGGGCCGGGTGCCACGCGGGCAAAACAATTGTTCCGACTGATGGACCCGGACACCCAGCGCATGATGGCAATTCGGGCTGACATGACGATACAGATGGCCCGGCTTGCCGCGACACGGCTTGCTGATGCACCCCGGCCGCTCAGGTTAGCCTATAGCGGCAATGTATTGCGTACCAAGGGTAGCCAGATGCGCCCCGACCGCCAATTTGTGCAGGCAGGTGTCGAACTCGTGGGGGCCACAAGCCTTGAGGCCGAACTTGAGGTGATCGTGCTGGCGGTTGAAGCGCTTGAAGCCGTTGGGCTTGTTGATGTGTCGCTTGACCTAACGGTTGCGCCGCTTGTGGCACAGATGTGCGATAGCCACAAACTAACTGGTGACGTACGTGATATGGTATTCGCTGCCCTCGATGCAAAGGATATTGGTGCGCTCGTTGCACTTAGCGGAAATACACGTACCGAATTTGAAACACTTTTGAATGCAGCCGGGCCGGGTGAACGGGCGGTTGAGATCCTGCGGGGGCTTGAGCTTAAAGGTGCGCCGGGCAAACTCATAGCGCGCCTTGGCCGTCTGCTTAATATGGTTTGTGAACGGTTCCCCAAGCTTTCTGTCACGATCGATCCCTGTGAAAGCCACGGCTTTGAATATAAATCCGGTATTGGATTCGCGTTTTTTTCCAAGGGCGGCGAGGGCGAACTGGGCCGGGGCGGCCGGTATCTGGTAACTCACCCGGATGGGCGTACAGAAGAAGCCACGGGCTTTTCTGTTTACCTTGACACACTGCTGAAGGCATTGCCTGAAGCGGGCGTGCTTGAAAAAATCTATTTGCCTCATGGGGTTGATAGTAGCGTGGGTGTGAGACTGCGCGCTGAAGGAGGGCGTACACTTCAGGCGCTTTCCCGTGATGCCGATGCGGTTGAAGAAGCGGCCCGCCTAGGCTGTAGTCATATCTTCCTTGATGATCAGATCAAGGCCGTTTAAAAGCTCGTTTTTTACAGGTTCCAGGAAGGGGATTTCGCATGGGCAACGTTGTTGTTGTTGGCTCGCAGTGGGGCGACGAGGGCAAAGGCAAAATCGTTGATTGGCTGTCTGAGCGCGCAGACGTTGTCGTGCGTTTCCAGGGTGGCCACAACGCTGGCCATACGCTTGTGGTTGACGGCACTGTCTACAAGCTGTCCCTGTTGCCTTCAGGCATCGTGCGTGGCGGCAAAATCAGTGTTATCGGCAACGGCGTCGTCGTTGATCCGTGGGCGTTGCTGTCCGAGATGGAAAAACTGCGCGGTCAGGGCGTTCAAATTAGCCCGGACTCGTTCCAGATTGCCGCGAACGCAACCCTCATTATGCCGTATCACCGCGAGCTTGATGCGATCCGTGAGGACGCCACCACAGGCGTGAAGATAGGCACCACGCGGCGCGGTATTGGCCCGGCCTATGAAGACAAGGTTGGCCGTCGTGCACTGCGTGTATGCGATCTGCAATCCCGCGAGATGATAGAAGCACGGCTGGACGTGGCGCTCACACACCACAATGCGGTACGCCGAGGCCTTGGCCACGAGGAATTCAGCGCCAAGGAAGTCGCGGATCAATTGATGGAACTGGCACCACAGATTCTGCCCTATATGACCAATGTCTGGCGCACGCTGGATGATGCAACAAAAGCGGGCAAGCGTATTCTGTTTGAGGGCGCGCAGGGCACGCTTCTGGATGTCGACCATGGCACATACCCGTTTGTCACATCGTCGAACACGATCGCAGGGCAGGCAGCCGGTGGCTCAGGCCTTGGTGCCCGTGCGCTTGATTATGTGCTGGGCATTACCAAAGCTTACACCACGCGGGTTGGCTCAGGGCCTTTCCCGACAGAGCTGAACGACGAGATTGGCAAACGCCTTGGCGAACGTGGGCACGAATTTGGTACGGTGACGGGCCGGTCTCGTCGCTGTGGTTGGTTCGACGCCGTTCTAGTTCGCCAAAGCCTGACAATCGGCGGTGTTGACGGTATTGCGCTCACCAAGCTTGACGTGCTGGACGGCCTTGAGGAGATCAAGGTTTGTGTGGGCTATAAGCATAATGGCGAAGTGGTTGATTACCTGCCTTACGGCATGGAAGATCAAGCCGCAGTTGAACCTGTATACGAAACGCTTGAGGGGTGGCAGGAAAGCACTTTTGGTGCCCGCAGTTGGGCTGATCTGCCTGCAACAGCGGTCAAATATGTAAAGCGTGTTGAGGAATTGATCGGTGTGCCGGTGGCGCTGCTGTCCACCAGCCCGGAACGTAACGACACCATTCTTGTTCGGGATCCATTCCTGGACTGATCTCCGGGAACAGGTTTTCTCAGTATCTGATTATCATAACTGTGCCGTCAGCTCTTCGGGTAGGCGGCAGGTTTTGTTTCAGGTTGCTAATTTTTCCAGAATGATTCACATTTGTTAACTAAACGCATAGTATTGCCATGGCATGAATATTGAGTGCTTGTCTGACTGAAATCAGGTCAAGCCCTGAAACGTGCACTGAGGGGATGTTATTTGAGCGGCGATATCGCACCAGTTCCGAATGGGCAAAGTGCCTTTGGGGAGCGGTATGCCGTAGATTTTTCGGCACCGCTCACAGAGTTTACGACGTTTGGCGGAGACGCTTTTAAAGCCGTAGATAAAGAACGTCCAGGTAAGGACGTTTATGCGCTTGTGCACATTCCTACCGTGCCGATGCGTAATGACATATACCGCAGCCTAAAGGCGCGCCCAATTTCCAATATCGTGAACCCGGTTGACCGCGGTCTTATGACTGTAGAGCAGGGCGGGCGTCGTCAGCGACTGGTGACAATTTTTGAACGGCCATCTGGTGGTGCCCTTTTTGGGCCAGACGGCCGGGTGAACCCAAGGGTTAATACAAATCGTCTGCGGCAAAGTGTTGTTTTATCAGCACTAAAGGCAGTTGCCGCCCTTCACAAACGTGGCTTTACGCACAGAAGCCTGTTGGCCACAAACATGTTTTTTGTCTCGGACGATAGCGAGGAAGTTTGTCTGGGTGAATGTTACAGCGCTCCTCCCGGTTACAAGGTGCCGTTTGCACTTGAAACTCTTGAGGTAGCGCTTGCGCATGACACCGCGCGGGGAAACGGTGACGCTAGCTGCGATTTTTATCAATTGGGGGCAGCACTCCAAAGCCTCTATTTTGGCGAGCAGTTGTGGCGTGGCCGTGACCGAGACAGTATGTTGATGGCGCGGGTGAACCAAGGCTCATTTTGGGCTCTTGGCGGCGGCCGTGATATTCCTGGTGCCTTGGGCACTCTTGTACGGGGCCTGATGGCCGACGAGATTGAAGAGCGCTGGGCAGCTGAAGATGTTCTTGACTGGTTCGAAGGGGTAGGTAAACCGAAACGCACCAGCATGCGGGCATGGTCTATGAACAGGCCGACGAATTTCCGGGGTGTGGCCTATGTTGACCGTCGCCTTCTGGCAGATGCATTTGCTCGGGACCCTAGGGAGGCAGCTAACTTTCTGAAAAGCTTAGACTTTCCCGCTTGGGTACAGCTGTCTTTCCGAGATGAAATCCTGAATGAACGGCTGGAAAGTGTATTGAAGGTTGCGCCGGCAACCGGCCTTGGCGGTATCCGCCCCGATGATTATAAGATGGTTACGCGGGTCTGCATGTTTATGCACCCGACGGGTCCCGTTGCTTATAAGGGATACTCTCTTATGCTTGACGGCTTGCCCTCGATGGTCGCCGATGCATTTGCGCGCGATGACAGAGACCTGCTGGGTGTCATACTTGAGATTTTGGATGAGCGTTTCCTGAATGCATTGGGCGAAATATGCGGGGAGAGAAACCCTGGGTTTCTCAAGCAGGCGCGCGAAATACGGCCTTATATCGCTCTAGCTGGCAGTAAGCAGCTGGGTCGCGGGATGGAACGTGTCCTATATGGGCTGAACCCGATTCTACCGTGCGTAAGCCAGCGGTTCAGTAATGTCTGGATCGGCTCAATAAAACAGATGATGCGAGCGCTCGATAGATTGGCGGGAGTAGGTGGCGGAAAAAATATCTTGCTGGACCGTCATGTAGCCGCTTTTTGTGCTGCGCATGGTACGGATTTGGAGCGAGAGTTCAATAAGTTGGCGGCGGCGCAGAACGATACGGCACGCTTCAACAGCCTCGCGGCAGAGTTCTTTGGCAACTTGCAGCAGCATTTCAAACTGGAGTCGCTGCCCCACCTGACGGAGAAGCTGGTTGATGGTCTTCAGCCCGCAGTCAAGAGCCTGAGAAACCGGAAGCGCAGGGAGCGCGTACAACAATTGTTGGAAAAAGTGAAAAAAGGCGGTGACATCTCCAAGCTTACTACGGAGGTGAATATGACCCGCCTGCAGGCTGAAGATATGCGCGAGTTTTCTCAGGCACGCGCGGCTATCATCAAGCTTGATAAAGAAAAAGCGCGCTTTAGCCGAAAAATCCAGCCCACCGATACATCCGCCAGAGCCAAGGGGCTTCGAGGTAGTCGAGTAGTCGCCTTTGGTGCCATGGTAATGGTTGGGTTTTTAACTTTCTTCCCGGGAGGCTGAAATGGCAAAAGTGCCCATGAAAATGCGCCGGCGTCGCCCGAAACGCGAAATGAGCGGTTTTCTGCCGTTGTTGTTTCTCGGTCTTGTTGCTGTTTCGCTCTTTAGTTGGAAGGTCTCTGTATTGTTCATAGTCGGGTTGGCGCCGACAATTGTTCTGGGTGTTACCGGTAAAGGTGTGCATAAATCGGAAAAGCTGCAGTGTGTGGGTTTCTCCAACATCGCGGGCATTATCCCTTTCGCAATGCAGGTATGGAGCCGCCCACGCGACTTTTCTATGATTATCAGCGATCCGATTAATCTGGTCGCGATGTTTGGGTCGGCTGCGATTGGCTATGCGCTGATATATGTTGGCCCTATGATTGCGGCTCAGGTGCTTCAGGCTATGGCGCAGGATAAGCTCAAACAGCTCGCGCAGCAAAAGCAGGCCCTGCTCGAATTATGGGGGCCAGAGGTGTTAGGAGACCCTGATGGTGAGGGCGAGGAGCCTGGATGGGCTCAGGGAAGGCGAGGCGGCCGAAGTTAAGCTGCGGCCACGCAACGCCTTTATATTCTTTTAGTGTCGCGCCATATTCGCCGCCGCCTGTTTCATTGCTTTTTGAACTTTTTCAAACGCACGCACTTCGATTTGACGCACACGTTCCCGGCTGACGTTATATTCCTGGCTCAGCTCTTCGAGAGTCTTGGGCGGCTCCGACAAGCGCCGTTCAGTCAGGATGTGCCGCTCACGATCGTTCAGGTCCTGCATGGCGTCCTGAAGGAGTGACAGGCGGTTGGTGTGTTCTTCTTTTTCCGCGACGAGGGTTTCCTGATCTGGCGCATCATCGACGAGCCAATCTTGCCATTCACCTTCCGCATCCGCGCGTAGGGGAGCGTTTAGCGAATGATCCATCGCGGACATCCGACGGTTCATATTCACGACATCGGTTTCCGATACGTCCAGCTTTTCCGCGATTTTTGTGACGTTCTCAGGGCGAAGGTCGCCTTCTTCAATTGCTTCAATCTGACCCTTAAGCCGACGCAGGTTGAAAAACAGCTTCTTCTGTGCAGCCGTTGTGCCTATTTTTACCAGCGACCAGCTACGCAGGATGTATTCCTGAATGGCGGCTCGGATCCACCACATGGCGTAGGTGGCGAGACGAAAGCCTTTTTCGGCATCAAAGCGTTTTACGGCTTGCATCATCCCTACGTTGCCTTCTGCAATAAGGTCTGCAACCGGTAGGCCGTAACCTCGGTAACCCATTGCAATTTTTGCCACGAGACGAAGGTGACTTGTCACCAGTTTATGAGCGGCTTTCCGGTCCTTGTGCTCTGCCCATGCTTTAGCCAGCATATATTCCTCGTTAGCCTCAAGCATCGGAAATTTTCGGATATCTTGCAGGTATTGGCTAAGGCTGCCTTCCGGCGACAAAGTTGGTAGATTGCTGAGAGTACTCATGATTTAATCCTCGCGCCGGGCTTTGAGCCGGTTTCTATATTGTATCGCAATGATATAATACCGCAGAAAAATACGCGGTGTCAAACGCACGGAAATGCCACGCGTACTAAACCGCATAGCGGTCAAGCACACCCAGCATCTCCTTCATGTCATATGGTAATTCGCTTTCGAATTTAAACCGCTCGCCGGTAACAGGGTGTAAAAATCCAAGCACACGGGCATGAAGTGCCTGACGCTTGAAACCCGTGAGCACATCACGTGCTGGCCCTTTGATTTTACCTGAAATTTTTCCCGCGCGGCCATAAACCGGATCGCCCACCAGGGGGTGCCCGATATTTGCCATATGCACACGGACCTGATGAGTGCGGCCAGTTTCCAGTTGACACTCAATCAAACTGGCGAGCGGTGTTCCTGCCTGTTGGTAATGCTTAATGGTTCGGTAATGAGTGGCAGCCCACTTGCCGCCGTTTTTTGTCACGGCCATGCGTTTTCGGTCGACGGGGTGGCGTGCTATATTGCCTTCAATGCGTGCGGCGGGCGGCACCGGGTGGCCTTTGCAAACCGCGCTATAGAGGCGTTCGATCGAATGGTCTGCAAACTGATCAGCAAGGCCATGATGCGCCTTGTCATGCTTGGCCATAATCAGTAAGCCGCTGGTTTCTTTGTCAATACGATGCACGATACCGGGGCGTTTGACGCCACCTATGCCGCTCAGGCTACCGGCGCAGTGATGCAGGAGTGCATTGACAAGGGTGCCATCCGGGCTACCTGGCGCCGGGTGTACCACCATGCCGGCCGGTTTATTGACCACGATCAGATGCTGATCCTCAAAAATTACATCGAGAGGGATGTTCTGCGCGGATGGCAAGGCCTCTTCCGGCATCGGAATATTTACGCTAAACACCTCTCCTGATTTGACCGTGCGGGATGGGCTTCTTATTATAGCCGGTGGGGTGGAAAGTGTGACCTGTCCTTCCTTGATCAACGCCTGCAGGCGGGAACGTGAAAAATCTGGCAGTGCGGTTGCCAGAAGTTTATCAAGACGGAAGCCCGCTTGTCCGGTATCAACGGTAATTTGAAACATGTCGCTCATGGAGACATCTTATGATGGCGGAAGACAAAAAAGTCACGTCCGAGATTCACTCTTCTCATAATCAGGATGGCGAAGTCCTTGGTGGTATGGAGCAGGTGACGGAAGAATTACAGTCTGTGGCAAACCAGCACCGTGGGCTTAAAATGCTTGTATTGGTGCTGGGCCTTGTCTTGATCGCGCTCTTTGCCTTTGTGGTATATGCGATCGCTAACCGAGCGGCTGAAAGTTTTTTGTCGGCTGATGAGCCCGCCGCTGAGAGCCCTGTAGCATCAGATGAAGAATCTGGGGTGGAAGGTTCGGACGCATTTACTGAAGGTGATTTCAGTGTAGCGCGTCCGGCGGGGACGGAGCTTTTGTCCGTAACCGGAACCCCGGCCGAGTTGATCTTTCACTTTCGGGATCGCAGCGGCGGTGATCTAATTGTCCTGCTTGATCGTGTCAGCGGCCAACAAACCGTGGTTTCGGTGCCGTGAACGCCCAATGACTAACCTCACCATTGCGCCGGGCATTGTTGAAGAACTGGAACTTACGGCTGCTGGCCGGCACCCAGAGGAGGCCTGTGCCCTGTTGCTGGGCAACCATGGGCCCAGCCACATAGACATTAGGGCAGTCGCGGTGAGTGCCAACGTGACGAGTGAGGATAAGTGCATTGCCTTCGAGGTTGATTCTGCTGTTTATCTTCGTGTGCAGAAAGCTGCCCGCGCCGGAGGGCCTGCGGTGGTGGGGGTTTGGCACAGCCATCCGAATGGTCGGGCGGAGCCATCCGAGATTGATTGCTCCCGGTCGGTTGAAGGGGGCTGGGTATGGTTGATTACGGCAGTCAGTGCCGGCAAATGTTCGACCCGCGCCTTTCAGGCGGATACGATTGATCCACACCAGCTGAAAAACGTTACAATTTGTTCGGACGATTAGTGCGTTTTTCCTTGGCAAATGAATTGAAAAGCTGTCCTGCGGACCTATAGTCAAGGAAACGCTGGAACCGGGCCGCTTAGGGAAGACTGGCCTCGTGTATTTTATGGGGAGTAATACGTGTTAGGACAAATGCAGGACTGGCCTCTGCTGGTTTCGAAATTCATTGAGCATGCGGCGATTAACCATCCGAAGCGGGAGATCGTCTCCATGCTGCCGGAGGGCGGACAGTTTCGATATACTTATGCCGAAAGCGAGAGCCGAGCCAAAAAATGCGCCCAAGCACTTCAGCGCCTGGGCGTAGAGTTTGGTGACAGGGTGGCCACGCTTGCCTGGAACAGTCATCGTCACATGGAAATATGGTTTGGCGCCTCAGGGATGGGGGCGGTGACGCATACCGTCAACCCTCGGCTGTTTCCCGAGCAACTCGTCTACATCATGAACCATGCCGAAGACAAAGTGCTGATGCTTGATGTCACCTTTGTACCGCTCATTGAAGCGATTGCGGAGCATCTGACGACGGTAGAGCACTTCGTGATTCTGGTTGGCCGCGACTATATGCCGGAAACTACGCTCAAGGGTGCTTTGTCATACGAGGAACTGGTTGACGCGGAGGACGGAAATTTCAGTTGGCCGGAATTTGATGAGAATACTGCTTGCGGACTTTGTTACACATCCGGAACGACGGGTCACCCAAAGGGGGTCCTGTATTCCCACAGGTCAAATTTCCTCCATACATTGCTTGCGCTTGCCGGAGATACACTGGGTATCACATCTACCTCCGTCATCCTGCCGGTGGTGCCTATGTTCCACGCTAACGCTTGGGGTATTCCGTTTGCCGCAGCGGGTTCAGGGGCCAAGCTTGTCCTGAATGGCCCGCATCATGATCCGGAAACCCTGCATGACCTGATTGTGAAGGAAGGTATTACCGTGACAGCGGCTGTGCCGACAGTGTGGCTGGGTATGCTGAAATACCTGCAGGCGACGGGCAAGGATATGGCCAAGCTTACCACTGTTACGATCGGTGGTTCTGCGGCGCCGCGCAGCATGATTGATGCGTTTCAGCGTGACTATGGTGTGCGGGTCAACCATGCTTGGGGCATGACAGAAACCAGCCCCCTGGGGTCGCTGGGTAGCGAAAACGCCGCAATCCAGGGTCTTTCTGCGGAGGAGAAGCTGGATATCCAGTGCAAGCAGGGCCGTTCAGTGCTTGGCGTGGAAATGGCCATTCACGATGATGAAGGCAAGGAGCTGCCACGTGACGGCAAGACATCAGGTCGTCTGATGGTCCGCGGCCCATGGGTGGTAGAAAGCTACTACCGGCATGAGGCGGGCAATATCCTTGAGGATGGCAACTGGTTTGACACGGGGGACGTGGCTTGCATTGACGAATACGGCTACATGCAGATTACCGACCGCGCGAAGGATGTCATTAAGTCTGGCGGGGAGTGGATCAGCTCCATCGACCTTGAAAACGCTGCCGTGGCCCATCCCAAGGTGGCAGAAGCTGCTGTGATCGGAATTTTCCATCCAAAGTGGGATGAGCGACCGCTGTTGGTCGTTGTGCCGGAAGAGGGCCAAAGCGTAACCCATGAAGAAATGAACGCTTTCCTGGCAGACAAGGTTGCCAAATGGTGGCTGCCGGATGATCTGGCTTTGGTGAAAGATCTGCCCCATACAGCAACGGGTAAAATTTCCAAAAAAACGCTGCGGGAAACCTTCAAGGATTACAGTTTCCCCAACACATAGGCTGATATTCAATGCCTGGCATGGAATATGTGGTGACGGATAAAAATGTGGAGGCGGCGTTTGCCGCCTTCCAGTCGGCCGAGCGAGCACAGTTGCAGTTGCTTCGTCGTTTGATCTTTGAGGTGGCGGCTGAAAATGACCGTATTGGTCCCGTGACCGAGACTCTGAAATGGGGCCAGCCTGCCTATGTCACTGCAGAGAGCGGCAGCGGAACGACCCTTCGCCTTGGGGTGAAGCAGGGAGAAGCTGCGCTATATGTGCACTGTGGCACCACGTTGGTTGAAGACTTCAAAGACCTTTTTGGCGGCATTTTACGCTATGATGGCAGGCGTGCCATCATTTTTGCATCAGATGAACCGCTGCCGGAACAGGCGGTCCGGTCATGTATTGACCTTGCACTGACATATCATCTCAAAAAGAGGAAAGGCTGAAATCAGCGTTTACCGCGGCCCATCCACTCAAGGATTTTTCGTGCGGGAAATATCCACAGGATACCGGTAACCAGATAATAGGGGGTCTGTATCCACAACGATACCTCATTCAACATGCTGCCGATTCCAGCGACAACAAAGGCATAGGCCATAAGCCCAAAGATCAGGATCAACATGCCCCATAGGCTGCGTGCGGCCGGTTTGTCTTCAGTCATCTTTTTGCCTTTCGCTTGCAGCTATTGTCGTCGCGGCCAACTCGATAATACGCCGGGTTTCACTCCATAGCGGAAGCGCACGCGCCTCTTCAAGGGTAAAGAAGCGAGCGTCACTGGCGTCGGACCCCGCTTTTAGCGTACCGCCAATGGGAATGGCGAGATAGTCGATTAGTGTATAGTGATACCTGATGCTGTGATCTTGCTCTTCGATAAGGTCGACAATATCGATAAGACCCAGCAGCTCAACCTCCAGCCCTGTTTCCTCCTGTGCCTCGCGCTTGGCTGTCTGGGCGACGGTTTCCCCCAATTCTTGCGCGCCGCCGGGTAGGCTCCAGCTACCCAGTTTTGGTGCTTTGCCGCGCCGGATAAGCAGCAGCATGCCATCTTTCATGATGACCGTGCCGACACCGACAATCGGGCGGGTGGGATTTTCTCTTGCGTCCATCAGGGGCTTGCTATTTCTTCTGTGCATGAATGAGGGGCCACTTTGCGGCCCGACAAGCCCGGAGGCAAGGAACTTATGTGCGGCCGCTATATTTTGACGACGCCAAATGACGCCATCGAGCGTTGGTTTGGCGTCCGTGCGGGGGCACCGGTGCCACCCAATTTCAACGTGGCCCCAACACAACCTGTGCTCATCGTGCGGCAGCACGATAAAGGCCACCGCGAACTGGCCGCGGTCGAATGGGGACTGATTCCTGAATGGAAGAAAGAGCCGGGGGACAAGCCACTCATCAATGCCCGTATCGAGACGGTAGAGCAAAAGCCCTCGTTTAGGTCCAGTATCAAACGACAGCGCTGCCTTGTTCCGTTCTCAGGTTGGTATGAGTGGAAAACCGTCGCAGGCCGTAAACAGCCGTTTTATATTCGCCCCGTGAGCGACGAACCTATGGCATTTGCCGGCATCTGGTCGGTGTGGCATGGGGCCGGCGGTGATTTCTGGCTTGAAACCATGGCGATACTGACCGCCTCCACCGAAGGCCCTATGTCCAGCCTTCATCACAGGAGACCACTGGTGGTGAAGCCGCGCGACTATGAAGCTTGGCTTACGCCGCACGACCCGTTGCCAAGGGGGTTTCTCGGTAGCTTTGACTTTATGCCGGAGACAGCCTTTCATTGGCGCCCCGTGAGCGCGCGGGTTAATAACGTGCGCAACAATGGGCCTGAGTGCCTTGGTGCGCCCGACGAAGAAACCCAGCCAAGTCTGTTCTAACGACGTTGCATTGTTTTAAGGATATTTCATGACGGATTTTGAGGATACCAGCCGCGCCATTTATATTGAGGCAGGTGGACCTGTCGGCTCTGTGGTGTTGAACCGGCCAGCGAAACGTAATGCGATGTCTGAAGCGATGTGGCGTGATCTGCCTCAAGCTGTTCAAGCGTTGGACAATGATGGCGCGGTTCGGGTCATTGTGGTGCGCTCTTCTTCTGACGCTGCTTTTTGCGCAGGCGCCGACATCGCCGAACTGGAAGCGATCGCGCGGGATAAAAAACGGCAAGAGAGTAATCGTGTTGCTATCCGCGAGGCGCAACGCTCCCTCGCGCGCGCAAAAAAGCCGACCATAGCCCGGATCACGGGCGCATGTATGGGCGGCGGTTGTGGCATAGCTCTTCATTGCGATATGCGCATCGCGGCGCACGGGGCACGTTTTGGTATTACACCGGCAAAGCTGGGTTTGGTCTACCCGTTGAACGATACCAAACAATTGATGGACCTTGTGGGCCCGTCCAAAGCCAAGAGTATGCTGTTCACCGGGCGCGTGCTCGACGTGGAAGAGGCGCTTGCCATCGGGTTAATTGATGAGCTGTGCGCACCGGAGGAGTTGGATATAAAAGTCAGTGCGCTTTCGCACCAGATCGCGGCGGTTTCGCAATATAGTGTGCGCGGCATCAAGATTTTGGTTCAAAATGTACTGGACGGCCAGTGCGATGATGATGATGCCACGGCCGAAATGTTTCGCGCGGCCCATGAAGGACAGGATGCTGTCGAAGGCGTGCGTGCCTTTCTGGAAAAGCGGCCGGCGGATTTTCGCTGGAACGATTAACGTCGCGCCGGGCTTATCTCGGCCGCAAATCCCTGAAATCGGGCACGATGTAGAGCGCGGCGATGTGGAGGGCACTTGTACCAAAAAGTATCACGCCTGAAACTACAGCTGATAGCGTATCGAACATGCTGGGGGGTGTAACTGCGGCAAATATGGCCATCAAGATGAGGTCTGCCACAAAGGCCAGCAGAAAGAGAGCCGCGAGCGATGCCGTCATCGGCATCAGGAAAAACCGGCCCCGTCGCCATGCGCTCAGGAGTGTTTCCTTGCGGTCGCGGGCTTCTGCTGCGATAGCAAGGTGGGCAACCGAAGTGAGAGCAAGTGCCGCCCATATCATCAATACGATGGCAGTCATCATCACGGCGTTGCCAATGCCGCCGATGCCGGTTGTAAGCGCTGCCAATAGCGGGAGGCCAACTAGGCCCAACAGGACAGTCAGGCCATTGGCCGCAACCATGTGCAGGAAGCTGCGGAAACCGCGCCGCAGATAGGCGCGTATGCCGCCTTCCGATGGCGTAAGGTTGCCCGGCGCACAAGCCCGCGCCCACAATACGGCCAGGAATATTGTAACTGCCGTGACAAGAAGGTGGCCAATTAGCAGGGTTGGTAGCCCTTCACTGACTGCGGCGGACAACTCTTCTGTCATTTGCTCTGTCGGTGCGTCTTGCTCCAGTATCACGATAAGGCCTGAAAGAACGTCTGCCGCAGGCATATACAGAAATGTTGACAGAATTGCTGACAAAGTCGCGAGCAGGAAAAATAACTCAGGCCGCTGGCGGAAAGCTCGCCATGCTGCCGCAGTCAGAGATATTAGTGTCGGTGTCTGAAAATACATTAATGAGACCTTGAACGGTGGACAAAGAATGGGTGGCTTGGCGCTATTGCGAGGGGGCCTGTTGAACTTGAACCTGTCTACTCTAAATCATTCGTATACTCAATGCAGGGAGGATCGGGTGTTCAAGGGTAAAACAATCTGGATTACTGGTGCATCGTCGGGAATTGGTGAGGCACTTGCTTATGAATTTGCTGCGGCGGGCGCGTCGCTGGTGCTGTCGGCCCGCCGGCTCGAAGAGCTGGAGCGCGTGAAGGCGGCATGCGGAAAGCAGGGGGCGGGGGCAGATGATGTTCTTGTGCTGCCGCTTGACGTGACTGACGAGGCCCAGATCGCCGCCGCCACCAAGGCTGCGCAAGGCTTCAGGGGGCGCATTGACATGCTGGTCAATAATGCAGGCATTTCGCAGCGCTCCCTATGTGTTGACACTGATATGGCGACATACAGGCGACTTTTTGAGGTGGACGTATTTGGCCAGATAGCGCTTACCAAGGCGGTGCTGCCGGTAATGCAGGATCAGGGCAGTGGCCATATGGTGGTCACGGCGTCCGTTGCGGGCAAGATCGGTGTGCGTCAACGCACGGGGTACTGCGCCGCCAAACATGCGATGATGGGTTTCTTCGATGCCCTGAGGGCGGAAGTCGCCTCAGAGGGAATCAAGGTGACAACCATAACGCCGGGCTTTATCCGCACCAATATTGCGACCCACGCGCTCAAGGGCGACGGCAGCGAATTTGGCAAGGTCGATAAAAATATCGCGGGAGGCATGGACGTCGGTAAATGTGCCAAGGTGATCATGCGAGGCATTGAAAAAGGCAAAAAGGAAATCCCGGTCGGCGAAGGCTCTGAAATGAAGGCGCTCTGGGTGAAGCGCTTTTTCCCGAACACTCTGTTCAAAATGGTAGAAAAAATGGGTTAGACCACAGGGTCTAACTGCGAGTAGCTCGAAAATACGCCATGTAATTCGCTGATATCAGGCGTCTATCCATGTTCCCTTGCCGGGGCGGGGTTTACTAGGCATGAAACGGTCCCACCAGCGCAGGTCCGGCTCTGGCCTTGGACGGCGATGCGGTTTTTCAAACTTCACTTCCGGTTTGCCGTAACCGAGGTCAAGGAATTCAATACTGGTAACCTTTTGGTGGTCGGGTACTAGTCTGTCGTTTATACGGCCGTAAGTTGGCCGCTTTCGGTACACCGAACATCCGATGATGTATATGGGCGAGCCGTTTTGGTCGGCGAGGGGCAGGTATAGCGATGCTATATCGGCGTCGCGTCCCTTGTGTCGATAAACTTTCTCGACTAAATGCGCCCCACTTGGTTGTTCAAGAACGGCATCATACAGTTTGGCGGTGTTTTCATAGAGGTCTGGGCTGGTGAGGTCGAAGGCGTTGAAGCCGGCGACAGGGTTATGCCAAAGCGCGGGCGCACTTGTGCCGAACATTGAGACCTGAACGTCAAATCTGTTTACGCGCTTCAACAGCGAAATGCGGGGTAACAGTTCGTGCAGTTCAGCAATATTCAGGTTTCTGCGTGCGGGGATGTGCGCGCCCTGGTTGCGTGGCAGGCTTTGCCAGTAGTTAAGCAACTGCTCCAAAACACCGGAAACGGGCACGGGCGCCTCCTCTTCCAATCATGACGATGGAACTCAATCGACATAATCATGCGGGGATTGGGCGGGGCTTTCAAGACATGAAAACTGACCTATTTCTGGCCCATATTTTGCTGCTGCTCAAATACCTGAATCTGTTGCGTGATTCCCGCCGCGAGGTCGTTCGGTATGGGGAATGTGAGGTGGTATTGGGAAATTTTCCAGCCTGTTTTTGTGCGAATCAGCACGCCGGTTCCCCTGCTGGTGCCGTATTTCTGGCTGGTGAGCAGTTCATCAAACCATGCGCTGTTACCGTCCGGTGTCAGGTTGATATGGCGCTCACGCATGGTGTAAACCCATCCATCAGAGGGCTCTGCGTATGATTTGAAGGTCGGGATGTCCCAACGTTCGGCAGCATCGGTCCCCAGAAATATGGCCTCCTTGCTGAATAGGGCAAAATAGGTGTCCCAGTCCGCTGTTGCCGCAGCAGCGTGAAATTTATCGAGGACGTTCGACACAGACCCCTTATCATTTTCGCCGGCATGGGAGACAATACTGGTGCTGAAAAATATAATTATCGCAATGAGATATCGCATTTTTTCTCCGGGTTATCGAGGGGTGTTGCGGCCGATCTGGCCTGCGCGCAAACGAGAGAGATAGCTCTTGAGGTCGGCTTTCAGTTCCGGTGCCATCAGATAAATACCGATTACATTGGGGATGGCCATCAGGAAAAACATACTGTCGATCAATGTATAGACCTCTGACACAGACAGCACGGCACCGGGGATAAGAGCAGTGCAGAAAATCACCTTGAACAAGGTCATCGAGCGTTTGCTGCCATTGAAAATGAACTCCCAGATTTTGCCCGAATAGTAGGCCCAACTGATAATGGTGGAATAGCCGAACAGGAAGGCGGCCACCGCCAGCACCCAGGGGAACCAACTGATAACACTGCCAAAAGCGGCAGAGGTCAGCGAGACGCCCGCTGCACCCGCCCCATCAAGATATACGCCGGTGATCACAATCACCAATGCAGTCATCGTGGATACAACAACCGTATCGATGAAGGGTTCCATAAGCGCGACCATGCCCTCGGACACCGGCTCCTTGGTCTGCGCCGCAGCGTGGGCCATTGTCGCGGAGCCAAGCCCAGCCTCTGTCGAATAAACCGCGCGTTGCATTGCTATGATCATGGTGCCGATGAGACCGCCCATTCCTGCCTCAAGGCTGAAGGCCGAACTGACGATAGTAGCAAAAGCCGCGGGCACCTCGGTTATATGCCCGCCGATGATGACAAGGGCGCCGGTGATGTAGATGCCGGCCATAGCGGGCACAAGCCGGGATGTGACACTGGCGATTGAGCGCAGGCCGCCAATGATGACAATGGCTGTGATAATGGCGATAAAGATGCCGAAACCCCACCGTGCTGGCTCGCTATCCAGCCCGGTGACTACGGATACCGCCTCAAACGACTGGTTTACTTGGGCCACCTGCATCAGGGTGGGGAGCGCCAGCAAGGCGTATGTCCACGCCAGGATTTTTCCTGCTTTTCCCCAGCCGCGGCGCTGAAGCCCGCGTTCGAGGTAATACATCGGCCCGCCTGCGACCGTGCCATCTGCCCGTACGTCGCGATACTTGACCCCAAGCGTGCATTCGGCAAACTTGAGAGACATGGCGCAAAAGCCGATCAGGATCATCCAGAATGTGGCGCCCGGCCCCCCGGTGCTGATGGCAACCGCCACACCCGCGATATTGCCAAGGCCGACTGTGCCCGAAAGCGCGGTGGACAGCGCCTGGAACTGGGTAACTTCACCGTCGGCGGCGGGGTCATGGAAATCACCGCGCAGAATATGCCAGGCACGCCTGAAGCTGGTGATGTTCACAAAGCCGAAGTAAAACGTTAGCAGGATCATCGGCAGCGCGAGAAAAGCTACGATCCATTCCACCTGCAGGCCGAAGATGTCGACTTGCGCGAAGACAAAGTCACCAAGGGCGTTGATGGCATCGGCCAGCGTCTGCACAAAACCGCTGCGGGCGTCTTCATCGGCTGCCAACGATGGCGCAGTGATAGCCATGGCAGCGAAGGCCGCGATACAGGCGCGTTTAAACTCGGTCACATCCTCTCCCCAGGGTATTTGTGTGGCGCCAGACTAGGCGACGAGCTATCCAGAGGGAAGCCCAAATATTTATGAGGGGCGAAAGCGTGTCAACATAGGTTGACATTTTATGCTCGTCAACTTATGTTGACGCCATGAAAGATATAACCACTGCCATAGACCCTGCAGATCCGGAAGAAGCCTTCGCAGCAGTCGTGGCGCTGCGGCGCTACGCAGACAAACTCGAACGTCAGACCGTGAGTCGAGCGATTGGGGAGGGTTGGTCTTGGGCTGATGTGGCTGAAGCCCTGGGGGTGTCCAGACAAGCAGCCCACAAGCGTCTGTCGCCCTATATAAACAACGATACGAGGAAGTGATGTTTAAAAGGATCAGAAGACGCCTGGACGATATGAAAACAATTAAACTGCTTTGTGAGTCTGCGGAGCGGTACGCCTTTGAGGATCATCAGGAAAAGCCGGGCGCGGAGCACTTTCTGTTGGCTGCGCTGGAGTTGCCGGATGGGACTGCAAAAAAGGTGCTTGCAAAGTTCGATGTTGATACGATGTGCCTGAAACGGTCAATAGAAGCTCAGTATAGCCAAGCGTTAAGAAAGGTCGGAGTTGAGGCGCCACAAATGGATAATATCGGCGAAGATATCACACCTCGGACAACCCTTTTTCGAGCATCTGCATCAGGCGAAGCCGTCATCCAGGTATTAGCGTCACAACAGAAGAGGCGTGGGGATACCAAGCTGTTAAGTGCGCATGTGCTTGCGGTGCTAGCGGAGACGAAGGTTGGTGTCGTTGCGCGTATTTTCCGGATTCTTGATCTGGATGCAGAAATTGTCAAGCGCGAAGCCGAGTTGGTCTGCATTTCTAACGTAGGTTGGAGCCTATTTTTCGCCAAAACGCGGCATCAGTTCAATGAAATTGCAGGGGCGATAGCGATTGTCTAGCTGGGTTTTGAGGATTTTGTCCCAGCCGTCTTTCACCGCGCCTGTGGAGCCGGGCAGGGCAAACATGAGCGTGGTGCCCGCAATGCCGGCGGTGGCGCGGCTCTGGATCGTGCTGGTGCCGATGGTCTCATAGGAAAGCATACGGAACAGCTCACCGAAGCCGGGAATTGCTTTGGTGTAAAGCGCTTCAAAACACTCCGGCGTGATGTCGCGCCCGGTAATGCCGGTGCCGCCGGTGGAGATGATCACGTCAACGTCCTTGTCATCCAGCCACATATAAAGCTGCGAGGTAATGGCGTCGCGGTCGTCCCGCACAATCACGCGGTCAGCCAATATATGCCCCGCGTCATTAACCCGCGCAGCGAGCGTGTCGCCAGAGCGGTCGTCCTCAAGCGTGCGGGTGTCTGAAATGGTCATCACAGCAATACGGGCAGCAATGAACGGGCGGCTTTCATCAATCATCGGCACTATCCGTGGCCCCTGTGTAGATGCGTGTCAGCGCGCGCTGGTGCGCAAGTGCGGTGTCTTCGGTATCCAGAAGTTCAAGCGTGGGCCACGCACCTGAGGCAATAGCGTCAAGGCTTGGCGTTTCCTGTCCCAGCCGCATGCGGTATAGCCATAAATTGGCCATCACGCGTTCAATATAGTTGCGGGTCTCATAAAAACCGATGGATTCGATGAACAACAGTGGGTCTTCGCCGTAGATAACTTCCTTGTGCCAGCCCATCAGGCTGCCGGGACCACCGTTATAGGCCGCCAGCGCCATAAATAGGTTGCCTTCAACATAGTCCATATCCAGCAGATATTCGATATATTGCTGGCCCAGCGCCATGTTGAACTCAGGCTCAAACAGGCGGTTGCGGTTGCGCTTCAACAGCTTGCGGTTCTTGCTGATGTAGCTGGCGGTTGCGGGCATTACCTGCATCAATCCGCCGGCGCCCACGCGGCTTTTGGCCCGAATGCGAAAGTCACTTTCCTTACGCACCATGGCAAAGATAAGCGCCCGGTCGACACTGAAGCCGCCGGCGGGTGCCCAATCTGGCAGAGGGTATCTTACGGCGGTTGAGGCTGGTTTTCCGGTGCCGCCAACACGGCCAAGCCGGATCTGGATATTGGGCAGATTAAGCCGCGCACCCAGCGCCAGCAGATCTTCCTGTACGGTGGTGCCTTCGCGGCCCCACAACAGGCGAAGTTCCTCATCGGCAATATCGTCGCGGCCAATTTCAGTGAGCGCAATGGCGCGGTGAGTGGCTGGGTGGTCCAGCAGCCGCTTGAGCGCGCTGGGCCGCAACTCGGGCACTGACCAGTCGATTTCGGGTTTTATGCCAAGCTGGCGGGCGGCGATAAGACCATAAAAGGTTTCCACATAGGTGCTGGCAGCCCTGAGGTGTTCGGCACCCCGGCTGACATCGCCAACGCGGTAGGCCGTGCGGCCTGCCCAGAACTGCCCGGCCGATAGCAGCCAACTGCCGGCCCGTTCGGAGTTGGCGAGATAGGTGAAGTGTTTGTACGCTGTGGCATAGTCGCCGGTGCGCCAGTTGGACAGCCCGGCGATCCAGTCAACTTCCGGTACGATCTCGCGCGCGAGCTCCGCAGCCCGAGTTGACAGTACCCGCGCTTTGAAATCATTGGACTTATAATAATAGCTGGCAGCGATACGTTCCAGCGCTTCGGCCTCCTCGTAGGGCACCAGAAGGTCGCGTTCCACCATCGCCCAATAGCGTTTTTCCGCGCGTTCCGGTTCACCCTTGCGTACGGAGCGGCGTACATTGGCCATGAAGGTGGTGACGGAACTGCGTTCGTCGCGGGTGCGGCTGGGAAGCGGCGGCTTGGGGTCTGCTGCCTGGCCTGTCACACCGGGGTAGCGGGTTTCGCTTGGCCGTCGTGGCGCGTGTGCATTGCCCTGCCTCCGCCGCGCTAGGCTATAAACACGCCATGCGTTGGGGTGGTCAGCGTATGCCTTCAGCCAGCCGGCAAGCTCGGAATATTTGCTGCGGTAGCCAGTTGGATGCATGTAGCGTTGGAACCAGACATGACCCATCAGCACAGGGTTCTCAAGCCGGGCGATCATCTTGTCAGCCTGATTCCACTTTGCCTGTTCCTGCAGTTCAAAGATGCGGCGGTAGCGGTTGATGTCTTCGCTGCTCAAAACCGTTGGTATCTCCACAGGCACGGCGCGGCTGGCCGGGCTTGCGGCGAGCAACAGGAAACAGATACTGATCAGGACAATTCTGACACTCATAACGACTGAAGCTTCCTTTTCACTGCAAGCAGGTCGCGCCATGCCAGCCCCTTGAGGTGCGGTTGGCGCAGGAGATACGCCGGGTGATAGGCGGGCAATGCGGCAATTTTCTGACCGTTAAGGTCTAGTTCCTTCCAGCGCCCCCGAAGGCGGGTGATGCCGTCCTCGGTGCCCAGCAGGGCCTTGGCCGAGACTCCGCCTAGCATCAGCACCACCTTCGGCTCAGCAAGCTCAATATGCCTTCTGATAAACGGCAGGCACATGGTAATAACGGCTTGGTCCGGCGTGCGATTGCCCAAGGGCCGCCATGGCACGACATTGGAAATATAAACATCCTTGTCCCGGCCCATCCCGGCCGCTGCTAACATATGGTCAAGCAATTGGCCCGAGGCGCCAACAAAGGGTTTGCCCATGCGGTCCTCGTCAGCGCCCGGTGCTTCGCCGACGACCATTAACGCCGCTCCGCGCGTACCATCCGCAAAAACGGTATTTTTGGCGGAGCGTTTGAGAAGCCCGCCATCGAATGCTTTCAAAGCGGCTTCAAGGTCATCGAGCGTGTTGCAACTAGCAGCCGCACTTTCAGCTGCGGCCTGACCGGCGCCGCTGATGGCTTGCACGGGCTTTGCTTCAACACGCCGTGGTCCGCCGGGTTTCGGTTGCGGTGTGGCGGCGTGGGCGTTTTGGCTTTGTGCGGGTGCTGCAATTGGCTGCAAGGTGGTGGCAGGCGCGGTAAACCGGTCGACACACTCGCCTGCAATAGCTTCGTCTGCACCCATGGCGATATGCCAGGCAAGTAAGGTGGCGGGATCTGTGTGTTCCATTGGGGTCTGTTGCATAGCGTCCGTTTGAATCAAGGTTGCGGTGTCACTATACAAGGCAAAGGCTTAAAATTGCATTGAATTTTTGATGGCTTTTGTGCGGTGGGATGACGTCGCGGCATGCTGGCGTGTGGCCTTCTGGCATGAAAATAAAGCCCCGCAACCGTTTGACGTTTTGCGCGCAGACAGGCATAAACACTTGAAATCTGGTGCATGTGGTCCAGTTTCCGACACACCCCGCATGGCGGCATAAGCCGTACGGGGGAAACGGAATAGGGAAGTTTGAAGGAGCAGCGCATGGAACGCGAATCCATGGAATTTGATGTTGTGATCGTGGGCGGTGGCCCCGCTGGCTTGTCGGCCGCGATCAGGCTGATGCAACTGGCTCAGGAAAAAGAGCAGGAACTCATGGTCTGCGTGATCGAGAAGGGCTCTGAGGTCGGCGCCCATATTCTGTCGGGCGCTGTGGTTGACCCGATCGCGCTCAATGAGCTGATCCCGGACTGGCAGGAAAAAGGCGCACCAATGAGCACGCCGGTGACGGAAAACCATCACTGGATTTTGTCAGAAACCGGCAAGACCGAGTTTCCGCACTTTATGCTGCCGCCGCTTTTGTCAAATGACGGCATGTATACTTTGTCGCTTGGCAGCCTGACGCGATGGCTGGCGGAACAGGCAGAAGCTATGGGGGTAGAGATTTACCCCGGTTTTGCCGGCGCTGAGGTTCTGTACCATGAAGATGGCCGTGTCAAAGGGGTGGCAACCGGTGATATGGGTGTGGCGCGCGATGGTAGCCACAAGCCAAGTTATGAGCCCGGTATGGAACTGCACGCCAAATATACCTTGTTTGCAGAAGGCTGCCGCGGTTCGCTGACCAAAGGGCTGGAACAGAAATTTGACCTGCGTGCCGATAGTGAACACCAGACATATGGCATTGGCATCAAGGAACTTTGGGATATAGACCCCGCCAAGCATAAGCCGGGCCGTGTAATCCACAGTCAAGGCTGGCCGTTGACAGAAGACGCAGGCGGCGGGTTCATCTATCATCAGGAAAACAATCAGATCGCAATCGGGTTTGTTGTCACGCTTGATTATCAGAACCCGTATCTCTCCCCATTTGACGAGATGCAGCGCTTCAAGAACCACCCGGCAGTGAAGGAAATTCTTGAAGGCGGGCGTCGTGTGGCATATGGGGCGCGCGCGATCAACGAAGGTGGGCTGCAGTCTGTGCCGAAGCTGAGTTTCCCTGGCGGGGCGCTTATTGGCTGTGCGGCAGGTTTCGTGAACGTACCGCGCATTAAGGGTAGCCATAATGCCATGAAGTCCGGCATGCTGGCGGCTGAAGCGGCGTTTGACGCGGTGGCGGCAGGTTCGGCAGGTGAGGTTGAGCTTACATCCTATCAGGAAGCGTTCAAGAACAGCTGGATATACAAAGACCTGCACCGCGTTCGCAACGTGCGTCCGGCCTTGTCAAAATTCGGCGTTACCCTCGGTACGCTGTATGCCGGGCTTGACATGTGGCTTAACAATATCGGCCTTGGTTTCCTCGTGCCGTGGACCTTTAAACATGGCCACAAAGATAACGAAGCGACAAAAAAGGCGGCAAACGCCAAGCCGATCAGTTATCCAAAGCCTGACGGCAAGCTTACCTTTGACAAACTTTCGTCGGTTTTCCTTTCTAATACCAACCATGAGGAAGACCAGCCGATCCACCTGACGCTCAAGGACCCGACAGTGCCGGTTGAGATTAACCTCAAGGAATATGCAGGGCCAGAGCAGCGGTACTGCCCGGCTGGTGTCTATGAGTTTATTGAAGGCGTTAGCGGCAATAAAAAGCTGCAGATCAACGCGCAGAACTGTGTTCACTGTAAAACCTGTGATATCAAGGATATCACACAAAATATCAATTGGGTGGTGCCCGAGGGCGGCGGAGGCCCGAACTACCCGAATATGTAGCGCGTTAAGCAAAGGGCAAAAATGAAGCCTATTACATCTATTCTTATGGCTTTGGCGCTGGCTGCCTGCGTGGCGGAAGCGCCAAAGCGGCAGGCAACAGCGCCTGTTAGCGGCCCTTTGTACAGTGAGTTTGAGGAGCATGACCAAGGGGCCAGTTTTTACGGTCCTTTTGTTGCTGCGACCCTTGCACACCATGATGACAATTATGCCAAAGCGGCCAGTTATTATCTGGATGCCCTGAACTCAGACCCGGATAGCCAGTTTGTGGCGGACCGGGCGTTTTTCCAACTGCTGTATGCGGGGCGCACGGATGACGCCGCTCGTGTGGCGACAGACATGCTGAAGCGCGAAGACGCGCCGGACGACGACCTTATTCGCATAATCTACGTGCTGGAGGCATATAAGCGGCAGGACTGGCAGGCGGTGCGTACCCGATTGGCACTGGGCAAGGATACAGGCTTTGGCTTTTTGATCGCGCCGATCCTCGAGGCATGGAGTTATGCCGCCGAAGGAGCCCGCGACCAGGCGATGACGGCGCTTGAGCCGCTGTTGGCGGACCCGCGGCTGAGCGGTATCGGAGAGGAACACCGGGCTTATATTCTCGATCATCTGGGCGACTTTGCCGGCGCAAAAACGGCGTTCCTGAAACTCGCCAATGCGGAAAGGCCCAGTTCCTTTCAGCCCATGATTGCTTATGCCTATATGCTCTACCGAACCGGCCATACCGTTGATGCACGGGCCTTTCTGGGCGAACAAACCAAGCGCTTTAACGAAAATGCCTTTCTCATGCGCGAGGGTATGCGGGTCACCGCAGGCTATGAACCAACGCAGGATACCTCAAATCCGCGTGGGGCAGCAGGAGCGGTTTTTTACGGTCTTGGTACAGAGTTTGCCCAAGGGCAATCCCTGCAGGCGGGGGTTGTGTATTTGCGGCTTGCGTCCTATCTCATGCCGGAAGTCGCCGAGACATATATAATGCTGGGTGACCTGCTGGAGAAACTTAATGTACCGGGTGCGGCAGCCCGTGCCTATGCCACTGTGCCGCAAATGAGCCCTCTCAGGGAACTGGCTGAGATCAAACGTATCGGTGCCTTGCGCACGGCCGGTGATGTAGCCGCGGCAGAAGCTATGGTGCGTGCGGGCCTGCGCGACGACCCGACAAATCATACATTGCTTGTGACGCTGGCGGACATGTTGCGCGAAAAGGAACTGTTTGACGAAGCGGCAGTGCGTTATGGGCAGGTGATTGACCAAATTCAGAAGCCGCACGCCCGGGACTGGTTCGTTTATTTTGCGCGAGGGGTTTGTTATGAACGTCTGGGTGATTGGAACAGGGCAGAGGCAGACCTTATTACTGCGCTGCGCCTGAACCCCGGCGAAGCCAGTGTGCTCAACTATCTTGGCTATAGCTGGATTGACCGTGGCCAAAATGTCGATCGGGCCAAGGATATGATCCGGCAGGCTGTGGAGAAAATGCCGGATGACGGCTTTGTAATTGATAGCCTTGGTTGGGTCCATTATCTGACCGGTGAATATGCTGAAGCAGTCACGCAGCTTGAGAAGGCCGTCAAACTCGAACCCAACGACCCTACCATCAATCATCATCTGGGAGATGCGTATTGGCAGGTGGGGCGCAAGATTGAGGCGCGCTTTCAGTGGCGACATGCGCTGGACAACAATCCGAACGCCACGGAACGGCCCGAGCTTTTGCAAAAGCTTGAGCAGGGCCTGCCAGACTTATCGTGAGCGGGCCTGACAAAAACCAGGGTTTACGTATAACGGCACCGGCCAAAATCAACCTGTTTCTGCATATCACAGGCCGGCGGGATGACGGTTTTCACTTGCTGGAAAGCCTGTTTGTTTTTACCCGGGCCGGGGATGTCATTACCATTGGCGCTGCTGATGGCCTTGTGTTTTCGCAGTGTGGGCAATTCTCTGCCGGGCTGGACGGCGGGGAGGATAATCTGGTCGTTAAGGCTGCGCGGGTTCTGGCGGCTGCGGCTGGTATAGACCCCGCGGTGAGCATCACGCTGGAGAAGAACCTCCCGGTTGCTGCGGGTATCGGCGGCGGGTCAGCCGATGCCGCCGCGACCTTGCTGGGGCTTAACGAGTTCTGGCAACTTGGGTGGTCCAACGACCGGCTTGAAGATGTCGCCTTGCGATTGGGGGCCGATGTTCCTGCCTGCCTGCACAGAAGCCCGCTTTATGTCGAGGGGGTAGGGGAGCACCTGACCCCGGTTGAGCTTGGCTTTACCGCAGGTGTGCTGTTGGTGAACCCGGGTAAAACCCTTTCCACTCCAGCTGTTTTTGCGGCCTACCGCTTGGCGAACACACCGTTTGATACGTCAGGGGCCGGGGCAGCCAAGCCTTGGCAATCATTATGTAACGTCATTCAGCAAACCAAAAACTCGTTACAGGCAGCGGCTATTGGCGCATGTGCAGATATCCAGCGGGTGCTCGATTATCTGATCGCCATTCCGGGTGTGAAACTGGTGCGAATGTCCGGTAGCGGTGCAACCTGTTTTGCGCTTTTCAGCGATAGGGCCGCTGCTGAGGCTGCGCTGGCTCAGGGAAAAAAAGACAAGCCAGAATGGTGGTTTATGGCTGATGAGATTGCCCGTTAGGCACCCGGGGTGGCACCGCTGGCGCGGCATATGGGGAAAATTCCCACAAAGCGCAAAAAAAGGTCTTTACAGGTCGGGGCAGTTTGATTAAAACCGCGCCACAACCCAGTTGGGGCGTCGCCAAGCGGTAAGGCATCGGTTTTTGGTATCGACATGCGGAGGTTCGAATCCTCCCGCCCCAGCCACTCTCTCCCCTGAAATAATATTTCAAAAACCTGTGCAGGATGTGTGCAACAAAACGGTCGTTTTGAGCCAGATCTGTGAATGATTTGCGCAATGTTTGTGCATTTTTTCAAGTAGTGTGATATGCGTTTTTCGCATAGCAGATCTGCCGTGATAATGTTTATTTCACATGGCTGCGATATTCCTGAAACAGACCTGAGCCATATAGTGATGGCGCAACAAGATGCGCCAGAATTTGTGTTTCGGCGTTTATGTTTCAGGAGCAATTGAAATGTCCTTCCCAGCATTGTTTTTCCCGACATTGTCCTTCCAAATGTTGAAGTCCAACCTTCTCAGGTCAGCCGTTATGCCACTCGTCATTTCGGCGGTTGCTTTCCCGGTAGTGGCAGGGGACCCGGCTACCGGCGAAAAGGCTTGGAGCGAGGAAATTCGCTCAGAGTTTGCGAAAGTCAGCCACTACCCAGGCCGTGCGGCCAAAATGGGTATCGAAGGTACGGTCAAGGTGCGGGTTGATATGAACAGCGATGGAACCGTCACCCGTTATGACGTGGTTCAATCTTCCGGTTCAAACCTGCTTGATAATGCCGCACGTCGCATGATGCGTGACCTGCGCCGGTTGCCAGCGTTGGAAGATGGGGCGGATAAGCGCAGTTTTGTGCTGCCGCTGAGTTTCCGTCTCGCGGACAAGGTCAAGGTCGAAGGGCGGGCGAAGAAAGATGCCCTGACAGCTTGGCGTGACAATGTGCGCCGCCGCGTTGCCAGCAATGTTTCATACCCAGCGTCGCTTGTCGATCAGGGCGTCGAGGGCCGGGTGACGGTTCGTCTTACCGTTCGCGCTGACGGTACCGTTGCGGGACAGCAAATCGCACAGTCGTCGGGTCATGAGGCACTGGATGCTGAGGCGTTGCGGGTTACTGGCCGCCTTGGCAAGCTGCCAAACCTGCCTGCGGGGCAGGAGCCTGGCGAGTTGGTTCTGCCTGTTGTCTACAAAATAGCAGAGAATCGCTAAGGCGCTTCTCAACCTCTCCTCTTCCCACACTCAAAAGGGGCGGTTCCTCCCACCGCCTCTTTTTTTTTGTTGAAAATCAAACCGATATGCCTTGAGGTCGTGCCGCGTTTCAGGCACCCTGCAGGCGTATACACACAAGCTTTTGGGGGCACGCCACTTTGGCGCTCGATCTTAACAACACCCTACATATCAGATGCGGCAACGACATTGAGGTTTGCCTCAGAGATGCCGGTTTTGAAGGTGATTTTCTCAATTTTTCAGACCCTTTCTGCCAAGGTCCGGTGCATGACCTGCCGGGTGAAGCGTTCAGGGACGAGCGGGCGCGGTTCATCGCCGCTGCTTATCATCTGCCGCTTGAGGACGTGATAGCGCGGCAGCAGGCAAGCTATGGGGCGCTGTCACGGGCCGGAGAGTATGACAATATTGTGCTCTGGTTCGAGCATGACCATTTTGACCAACTTATTCTCGCCTACATTCTCAGGCATATAAATGCTCAGCAGAATATGCCTCCGGTTGAGCTTGTCTGTGTGCATGACTATCCTGTGTTGCCGCGCTTTACCGGGCTTGGCCAGCTTGGGCCTGATGACCTTGCCAGCGTGTGGCAAGGCCGGACGGCCGTGGGCAAGGAGCAGAAGGCATTGGGGTCCGAGGTCTGGCAGGCATTAACCGCCGATGGCCCGGAAGCGCTTTTGGCGCTGGTGAAGGCGGGCACGCCCGCAGTGCCCACCATGCGCGAAGCACTTAACCGCCACCTGGATGAATTGCCTTCAACCCGTCATGGCCTTAGCCTGACGGAGACCCTGAGCCTGCGCATTTTGGCGGAAAAGCACGACACCAAGGCTGGCGCCATGTTTGGCCAGTTGATGTTGCGTTATGAACCACTGCCGTATCTGGGTGATATGATGTACTGGCATGAGCTTGGGCGATTGGTTGAAGGCGGTGCAGCACAGGTGGTTAAAGATGCAGAAAGCTGGCCAGACAGGGTTTTGCGGCTGACTGAGCTTGGCGAGCATATATTGATGACGGAAGAAGACTGGGTTGCGTATATGCCCGGTCCTCGCTTTGTTGGCGGTATCAAAATCACGCCGGGTCAGGCGCATTGGCGCCGGGACACCAAGGGCAGGGTTGTTTTGACAGATGGATAAAAGGACAGAGTGATGGAAGACGTTTTGGCGCAGTTGCGCAGCATTTACAAGGAGCGCGAGGAAGAACCGGGTTTTGATCCCTCAATCAAGATCATGAAAGGTTCACGCGATAGTGAGGTATGGCTCGAAGGCGATGCAGACGGCCTGATTTATATGGCGATCCAGTGCCTTTCGCTGGCCAAATCCCAAAAGCCTGACGCCCGGTACCAGGTGGACGAAAGCAACCTCGCCGCTGAAAGCTCCATCGCACTGGTGATAAAAAAAAGCCGGGGCTGAGTGGGTGCGCCATGCGCCGACTTGATCCCTCAATCATCGTCATACGCTGACTTGATCGGCGTATCCATGGATCAGCTTTGCGCCTGTATCCGGCATGGACCCGCCGGTCAAGCCGTCGGGTGACGAATCCTTCCTGCATCGGGCGACGACCAGCTTGCGATTATCGCTGACCGTCCAGGGGCGGCTCTGTTTTGGCAATCCACTTTACCTCGTCATACGCCGACTTGATCAGCGTATCCATGGATCAGCTTTGCGGCCGTGTCTGGCACGTGTCCGCCGGTCAAGCCGTCGGGTGACGAATCCTTCCGGCATCGGGCGACGACCAGCTTGCGATTATCGCTGACCGTCCAGGGGCGGGTCTGTTGCGGCAATCCACTTTACCTC